>JALHDB010000011.1 GCA_022840825.1 Negativicutes bacterium
TAATGAACTCCATAAACTTAAGCGAATCAATAGAACCGGAAAGCTCTTTTACGTCCCGGTCAATATAGGTACTGATATAACTGGAATAAACTGCTCGATAGTCGCTATACTGCCCGCTGATAAGAGCAGGCATACCGCCTCTGAAGATACGCTCATAAAGTGCAGGCGTATCAATAGGAGTGCGATTCTTTATTCGCTGTGACAGGTGTTCCAAATCCAGCACAAAAGGTGTAGTGGCAGTTCTGTAGATTTCTGCCTGTGACATAGGAGCCATATGCAGCAAACAGACACGCCCAGCCAGCGATTCCTGTATCCCTTCCATCAATTTAAATACCTGCGAACCAGTCAACCAAAAGTCACCGGCTCGATGGTTTTGGTCAACGTGTATTTTGATATAGGTAAAAAGTTCTGGTGCATATTGTACCTCATCGATAAACACGGGCGGCTTGTGGATTTGCAGGAACATCTTCGGGTCGTTCTTCGCCATTTGGCGTTCCGTCAAATCGTCCAGTGTTACATACTCCCGCCCTATATTCTCTTCTTTAGCTAGTTTTTGCAGCATGGTTGTCTTACCAACCTGTCTTGGGCCGGTGAGCAATAGCGCTGGGAACTCTTTGCTGAGACGTAAAAACGTATCCTCCATTGCTCTATGTATATAATTCATAAATTCACCTCATCGTCTAAAAATATAATTTATTATATTATAGCCGAATCGTGTTTTGGGAGCAATGAAGATTTGGCTATTATTTATATTATACTCATTTTAGCCGAAAATAAGGACGCTGGGACGGCAGGCCGTGTGAAAACTCCCTTGATATTTCAATGTAAAAATGATTTTTTACTAGTAAATATTTCCGCACCGTCACTAATTGATACTTGAATATAAAAAATGAGAAGCAGCCTTCCTTATCCCAGGGCTAGTTCTCGTTTTTCCCGCAGTCTTTTAAAAATTTCTTTCAGTCCTAATAGCTTTATGGCTCGCCTAAAGTTATAGGCCAAAACGGACAAAGCAATCTCCCCGCTGACCGACAGCTTCCGCATGGTCAGAAAGTAGTACGCTCCCAGCTACGTTTTATTGTGCCAAAGACGTGCTCTATAATCATTTGCCTAAGCTGATATTTTTCCTTGTTAATTTCAGTCTGCAGATCGATAGTATCTAAAAAATCCTGATCGACATGGCGGTATTCACTTCGGCGGGGCGTGCAATATGCCGCCTAGTGCCAGTATCGAAGAAGATCTTGACTTATTCGATGAACCGATGCAAGAGTTTATATCCCGTTTTGTAAGGGCATAACTGAAAATAAGTACTAGTGAAGAGGATTGGTGCTGCAACACCATCCTCTTTTTTTACATGAATTGTCTACTAAGTATTTCGGAAGTAGATACAGGAATTGTAAGGGATTTATCGAAGTATCTAATATTCTTAGAAACTAGGGTGAAGCAATATGAAAGATATTGAAAAAAAGGTTTGCGTTGCCACACTAAGCCAGAAAGGGTTAACGACAATCCCCAAGGAAGTCCGCGAAATCTTAAAGATTGCTGCCGGTGACCGGATTTTGTTTACGATTGAGAATGACGGTACTGTCGTTCTGAAGAAAGCACTATTGGTGTCAGCAGAATGATTTGTGGCGACTTTACATACAAACTACAAAATGTTTTATGTTCCATTACCGAAAGAAGACACCGTTTGATTGTAGTAACTGTAACAAGCAGGACTAGAGATTATGACTTTGAAGCTATTGGATTTATAAATATCAATCTTAGCTTACAAATGAGTGCAAAGCTTAAGGATTTACCCAGCCAAAGAAGAACTACTTTAGCATCAAGATATGTCAACGATATAATCAAAAAATACAGTCATGATCAAATTATTGTATTTAGCAACCTAGAAGTTCTGTTTTTACCAGAGCTGCAGGTCGATGCTCTACGGCTGTTTGAAGACATGAGTAAGGATCGAACCATTATAATTCTGTGGCCGGGTACATATGTCGATCAGACTTTATACTATGCAGAACCTTGGCATAGGGAATACCGTGAATACAATAATCCGGATGCAGTAGTCATCAATTTCTAAGAGACGGAGGCCAATTTTATGAAGTATAGTGAGCTAATTCATTTTGAACCTATTGAGTCAATTGTACAACTGCGTGAAGCATCACAGAAAGACTATGCCTATAACCTGCTAGAAACCTATGTAATTTCAGATCGTATGGCTGAAATGATCGACGAATATGTAATCGAACAACTTCAGTTTGAACGATCTGCCGACAACAAAGGATTATTTGTTGTTGGTAACTATGGTACAGGTAAATCACATTTAATGAGTGTTATTTCAACTATTGCGGAAAACGTAAATGTTAGTGAAAAAATCAATAATAGCCGTGTTGCTAACAAGGCCAAGGAGATTGAAGGGAAATTCAAAGTTATACGTTCGGAAATTGGCGCAACCACCATGTCGTTAAGGGATTTTATCTGTGGCGAGCTAATGGATAGTCTTGCGGATCTTGGGGTTGAGTTTACGTTTCCGCCGATGGATCAAGTTCGTACCAATAAACATGCGCTTACTGAAATGATGGGCAAATTTAATGAAATTTACCCTGACAAGGGGCTGCTAGTAGTTGTTGATGAATTGCTTGATTACCTTAGAAGTAGGAATGAACAGGAAATCCGTCTGGACTTAGGTTTTCTACGTGAAATTGGTGAGATTTGCCGATTTACACGGTTTCGTTTTATAGCGGGCATTCAGGAGATGTTATTTGATAATCCTAAATTTCAGTTTGTAGCTGACCGTATTCAGCAAGTAAAAGAAAGATTCGAGCAGGTAAGTATTGTTCGCGAGGATATAGCCTATGTTGTATCTAAGCGGCTGCTGAGGAAAGATGAAAAGCAAAGAGCATTAATTCGTGAACATCTTCAACAATTTTCTTCGCTGTACGATAAGCTTAGCGAACGTTTAGAAGAATATGTAGATCTTTTTCCGATTCATCCGGCATACTTATCAACTTTTGAAAAAGTAATTGTTGCCGAGAAGCGTGTTATTCTCAAAACCATCAGTAATGAAATGAAGAAACTTATAAGTCAAGATGTACCGCAAGATAATCCTGGACTAGTTTCCTATGATAGTTACTGGCAGTATATTGAAAACGATATGTCCTTAAAAAGTAATCCCGATATCCGAAAGGTTATGGAAAAATCCAAAATTCTTCAAGACCGAGTACAAAATGCATTTACGAAACCAGTCTACAAGCCGGTTGCCCTGCGAATTGTTAGGGCGCTATCGGTTAATCGACTAACTACCGGTGATATTTACACAAAGCTTGGGGCTACTTCGGAAGAATTAAGAGATACACTCTTTTTATATACGCAGCTGCCAGAGCAAGATGCCGAGTTTTTACGTTCGACAATCGAAGCAGTTCTTAAAGAAATATTGAAAACAGTTAGCTGGCAGTATATCTCATTTAATGAGGCGAATGGGCAGTATTTTATTGATATAAATAAAGATATTGCTGTAGATGACCTAATTGAGCAGAAATCTGAAACGCTAAATGGCAATCAATTAGATCGATACTATTTCGAGGTCTTGGAACAACTAACCGATAGGGCTAAGAATACCTTTGTCACGGGCTACCGTATTTGGGCTTACGAGCTGCCGTGGTGGAGCCGCAAGGTCACCCGTCAAGGTTACCTGTTTTTTGGCGCGCCTAATGATCGGTCTACCGCACAGCCGGAAAGAGATTTTTACGTGTATATGCTGCAACCCTTTGATCCACCCAAATACAAAGACGAGGTACGCGCTGACGAGATTTTCTTCAAGCTAAAAGCAAAAGATGAAGTATTTATCAGATGGTTGAGATTATATGCTGGTAGTAAGGAAATGGCATCAAGTGCCGCAACAGGAACGAAAGCACTATATGAGCAAAAGGCTGGAGATTATTTAAAAGAGCTGACAAAATGGCTGAGAAATAACTTCCTTACCTCGTTTGAGATTACATACAAGGGGGTAAGCAAAAAAATTGCAGATTGGACAAAGGCCATACCGGCTCAGTCAACTGTTAAAGAGATTATTGACAATGTTGCAACAAGCTGTCTGGCGACGTGTTTTGAAGATAAGTATCCAGACTATCCCCATTTTGCCAAACTATCAACCGTTATGACTAAGGATAATATGCCTGGCTATATTCAAGACGCTCTGCGCTACTATGCTGGCGCCAAGACCAAAAGTGGCCTGGCCGTGCTGGATGGCTTCGTCATGTTGGAAGAAGATACTCTTAAAGTTACAGATTCCGGTTATGCCAAATGGATTATCGAACTGCTAGATCAAAAAGGTCAGGGGCAGGTTGTCAATCGCAATGAGATAATCGAGACCATCTACACCATGCAGGGTACACAAGATGTGGAGCTAACCTATCAGTTCCGTATAGAACCTGAATTATTTGCCGTCGTGTTGGTGGGCCTGGTGTACAATGGCAACATTGTGTTGACCGTAAACGGTACACAGTATGATGCTATGAAACTTGACCAACTGATTAAGTTATCCCCAATCGAGATCAGCTCCTTTAGCCATATTAAACGGCCGACAGGCTTACCGCTGCCGGCGTTAAAAGCTTTGTTTGATCTATTGGGACTGTCGCACAGCTTACTGCAAGAGCAATATCTACATGGTGGTGTTACTCAGCTTAATCAGCGGGTAAATAGCCTTCTTAACGAAGTAGTGACAACTATCCAGGTCGTAAAAACTGGCATACCCTGCTGGGAAGGAGTAGTGCTGTCAACAGCGGAACAACAACAGTACAGTGAAACTTTGACCGGCTTGAAGAGTTTCCTGGAGGCACTCTTAGTATTCAATGCCCCGGCAAAGCTGAATAATTTCCGGTTTAGCGTGGATGAGATAAATATTCACCGCAGCAGCCTTGAATTATTGAATAAAGTACGCCAAATTCAACAGAAGGTGGCTGAAGTTAACCCAGCCGCTCTTTATCTCATTAGTGCCGGACAACATTTACCGCTAGATCATGAATGGCAGGAAGAAGCCGAAATTGTGCTCGAAGATTTGTTGGATGCCTTAAAAGAAGGCCATAGTTGCCATGCTGAACTTGCTCGTTTGCAAGAAGTGAAGAAGACGTATCAAGACATCTATCTGGCGCAACACGCCAAAGCAAGACTGAACGCCGCTGACGATAACCGTAAGAATGCACTTTTGAACGATTCCCGGTTCACAGCCCTGAAACAGCTTGCTACTATAGACTTGCTGCCTAAAGGACACTTCGAGAGTATGGTCAAGAGCCTAACTGCACTCAAGACATGCTGGAGTTTGACCAAGGCTGATCTAGATAAGCAGTCTTTTTGCCCCCACTGCAAATTCCGCCCGAAAGATGAACTGGGCGTGAAGAATGCCAGTCTGGCCCACTATGAAGAAGAGCTGCAGAACATGCTGGAATCATGGACAAAGCATCTCTTGAATAACTTCAAAGATACCGAGGTACAAGCCAACATCGGCTTATTAGAACAGGAGCAGCAAGCCTTAGTAAAAGAACTGCTGCACAAAGGTGAATTCAGTCTCCCCATTGACAATAAGCTTATTGACGCCATCAAGCTGCTATTGCAAGGTATAGAGAAGGTTGAAATTAAGTGGGATGATTTAAAATTTATGATGGGTAACGGCAGTCCTATGTCAGTAGAAGACGTACGGCTCCGTTTTGAGGAACTCCTAAAGAAGAAGGTCGGTACTCACCAGACCAGTAGAGTACGGATTATGTTGGAGCACTAATTGGAGGTAGTTTGCATGAAGAAGGATATTCAGGAACAGGGTGTCTTGATTAATGATAATAGCAACAAAGAGCAAGGACCGGTTACTTGTTTAGGAATCACCTTTCCAAACGACGCAGAGCGCCGGGCTTACTTTACGGAAGAACTGAGAAAGAAATTACCTGAGTTAAAGAAACTGGAAGGCTTCCCGATAGGCGAGGATGAGGACATCCTCGCTCTATCGGACCCGCCGTACTATACGGCTTGTCCTAATCCCTGGATTGCAGATTTTGTTGCGCAGTGGGAGAAAGAGAAACCCGCTAAACCAGAAGGATATGAATATCATCGGGAGCCTTTTGCTGCCGATGTGAGCGAAGGAAAAAATGATCCTATTTATAATGCGCATAGTTACCATACGAAAGTGCCACACAAGGCAATAATGCGCTATATCCTGCATTATACTGAGCCAGGCGATATTGTATTTGATGGTTTTTGCGGGACTGGCATGACTGGTGTAGCTGCTCAGATGTGTGGTAATCGGGATGCAGTGGCGGAATTAGGGTATCAGATTCGAGAAGATGGTACTATTTTGAAGGAAGTAAATACTCAGGAGGGAAAAAAGCAGTGGATACCGTTTTCAATGCTTGGCACACGTCACGCTGTCCTTAATGACTTATCGCCGGTTGCGAGTTTTATTGCGTATAACTATAATGCGCCAGTCAATGTCAATGACTTCAAAATAGAAGCTACAAAAATTCTACAAGAGGTAGAGGCTGAGTGCGGATGGATGTACGAAACTAGACATAAAGACGGGCAAGTGGGCAGAATTAACTATGTTGTGTGGTCGGATGTTTTTGTTTGCCCAGAATGCTCACGAGAGGTTGTTTTTTGGGAAGTAGCCGTGAGCGATGGCAAGGTAAATGAAACATTTTCTTGTTCTCATTGCAAAGCTACTTTAACTAAAAGAAATATGGAAAGATCTTGGACTATGAAGTATGACAGTGTCCTTAAAGAGACAATTCGCCAAGCAAAACAAGTTCCAGTTTCCATCAACTATTCAGTGGCCGGAAAGAAGTTCGAAAAGACACTTGACCATGAAGATTTGAATTGCCTACAAAAAATAGAGAACTCTGAAATTCCTTACTGGTATCCATGTCAAAGAATGATGGCAGGCAAAGAGACGAGGCGTAATGATGCTATCGGATTGACTCACGTGCATCACTTTTACACTAAGAGAAACTTATGGATTCTTTCTGCAATAAGAAGTCGATGTAAATCGGCTACTACCTTATTATGGTTTAATTCTCAGTTAATCAATATTAGCAAGCTAAATCGATATAGACCTGGAGTATCCTTTCCTTACAATCCTTTGAGTGGAACTTACTACATTGGATCTCAAATATCTGAGGCGTCGGTGTTGATTGCATACAAAAATAAGCTAAATAAACTTATTGATGCATTCAAAAGAATAGAAAGTCCTAGCTTAGTTAGTACAAAATCAATGACGGATAAAAGCCAGCTTTCAGTTGACTACATTTTTCTTGACCCACCGTTTGGAGCAAACCTTAACTACTCGGAGTTAAGTTCATTATGGGAACAGTGGTTGCGGATATGTACCAATAATGAGATGGAAGCTATTGAAAACAGTGTCCAGGGCAAAGGAATCAATGAGTATCGTCAGCTTTTGACAGAATGTATGAAAGAAGCTTATAGGGTGCTCAAGCCTGGCAGATGGATGACAGTTGAGTTTTCGAATACCCAATCCGCGGTTTGGAATAGTATTCAAACTGCTTTAAGTGAAGCAGGTTTTATTATTGCCAATGTGTCCGTACTCGACAAACAGCAAGGCAGCTTCAAAGCGGTAACAACCACTACTGCGGTAAAACAGGACTTGGTTATATCTGCTTACAAGCCGTCTGATGAGATGAGAGAATCAATTAAAGATCAGTATAATGATTCTGTTTGGTCATTTGTCAGAGGACATCTTGAACAGCTTCCAGTTTTTATTGGTAGAAAAGGTTATGCAGACTTAATAGTTGAAAGAACACCACGAATTTTATTTGACAGGATGGTCTCCTATTACGTGCAAAATGGCTTAGATGTACCATTTTCCTCAATCGAGTTTCAAGAGGGTGTGGCGCAACGGTTCCCAATGCGGGATGGTATGGTATTCTTGGAAAGTCAAGTCGCTGAATATGATAAAAAACGCATCGTAGCAAAAGATTTTGTTGCAATGAACCTATTCGTTTCTGATGAAAACTCTGCCATTGAGTGGCTCCGGCAGCAACTACTGAATAAGCCCCAGACGCGTCAAGACTTGCATCCTAATTATATGAGAGAAATCCAGCATATTGCTAAGTACGAACTACTCCCTGAATTAGATGTTTTGCTAGAACAAAACTTCCTTCAATATGATGGATCTGGTCCTGTGCCAAGTCAAATTCATACTTACTTGAGCACAAATTATAAAGATATGCGGGAGCTAGATAAAGAGAATGCTGCACTACAGAGTAAAGCCAAAAGTCGCTGGTATGTACCTGATCCCAATAAGCAGTCCGATCTGGATAAACTGCGCGAGAAGTCACTTTTAAAAGAATTTGCTGCCTACGTCGAGGAAATCAGTCGATCCAAGAAGAAACTTAAGCAGTTTCGTCTGGAAGCAATCAGGGCCGGATTTAAAAAGGCATGGGGCGAAAAAGATTTCAAGACTATTGTTGACATTGGTTCTAAACTGCCAGAAGCAGTATTGCAGGAAGATGACAAACTGCTAATGTATTATGATAATGCCCAAATTCGTATGGGTGTATAGAATTCACCAAGATAGGAAGATGGCGATTGAAAAATTGGCGCGAAGAGATACTAAAGTATTTTACTGATCCGATACCGGCACTGACAATTGCAGCCGATCCGGACGGGTTATTAGAGGATAAGCAAGTGCTGCAGGTGTTAGGTGAACGAGGTATTGAAGTTGTGCAATATGATGATCACTTGTCTTTTCGTTATGCCTATGAGAGTCGCTATCGGGATGCCTTGTCTAGGGCATCCTTCCATCTTGTTATCAGAGTAGCGGTATCATCAGTCAAAGATCTTCCCTTTGATATTCTTAGCAAGGGAACGCAGCTAGACGTTAGTATCGTTAAACTATTTCCTAAGTTATCTGCTGCTGTAGTGAAAAACTTAAGCATGGCTGAATTGGATGCTATTGCTGCCGTATACGATGAGTTTACTGGAGTTTCTAGTGATACTCAGACCATGCGCTTCTTACTTAAAGCGTTGTATCATATTGACATAGATCAAGTATACAGTCCCAGTAAGGTTATGGAGCTGTTATTGGTGCTAGTGCTATCTAGCGGCGGACAACAAGTGCCCCAAATGATCGCTGATTACCTGGATCAGCATTTAAGAATAACCAGTGGTTCTTTTCGTATACCCGTGAAGGAAATATTGACTTCGGAAGAAGCCTTTTTGCAATACTTTCAGGAGCAGTGGACTAACTTCATTGTCTCAATGAAAAACAGGCCGCAGTACGTACAGGAAATGCCCGAAGGGTTGACCGCCATCGAAACGGAATATCCCATAGCCAGTAAACACGTGCGCCCGTTTTTAGATGACCTCTTCGCAAGCGGCAAACTGCGACCAGTCGCTGTGGATAGTAAAGATCATCTGCCTGAGTGGATTGGTCTTGGTGTCGAGTATGATGCAATTGGAGAGCAGCGAGTTCGGCTATTGGAGCAGATTTTTCGCCTGTCCGAATCCCTTCATGAGAGAATGAAGCATACTGAATGGCTGCAGGCCGCAGAGGTATTTGGTGAGATCAAGGAGAAAATCATTGCTTTAAGTAACGATAAAGACAGCGAGTTAAATGCTAACTTTGCCCAGCTTCAGCGGCAGATTGACAGGCTTTTTTCGGAATGGGTTTTGACTGAATATAACAACCTACACAACTTGCCCTATGCACCATATCCAATTATGCTCCATCATATACCACATTACTTAGCATATAAGAATCACGGTCAGAAAATGGCTCTTATCGTGCTAGATGGCATGAGTATTGTTGAGTGGCGGCAAATCCGCCGTGTTTTAAAGCAAACTTTTCAACTTGATGAACGCTTTGTCTATGCTTGGATTCCCACCATTACCTCTGTGTCACGGCAAGCTATCTTCACGGGTGAACGACCAGCAGCATATGCCGCCTCTATTAACACAACAGCCAAGGAAGCCAAACAATGGCAGTCTTTCTGGCAGAGTCAAGGGTTTTTGGGCATGTATGTAGATTATATCAAAATTGCCGACTATCCCTTGACATATGAACCATATAGCACTGTCAAGCCGACCAATAAGGTGAAGGCCATCGTAGTGGACTTAATTGACCAGTTAGTACATCGGGCACTACAGGGCAATTGTGGCCTTTATGAAGAAGTAAAAATATGGCTTAATACCGGCTTTGTACAGGAGATGGTTAACAGTTTGCTTCGTGAAGGCTATGAAGTTTATATTACATCCGATCACGGTAACAGGGAATGTACCGGGGCAGGCAAGATTATGGAAGGAGTGCTGGCTCATACGCGCGGGGAACGAGTACGGGTCTATAACAGCAAAGCCCTACGCGATAAGGCAGCGGCTTCTTACTACGGCGTGCCGTGGGATAGTCTTAGTCTGCCGCCGGATATGCATACACTACTGGCGCCAGTGGAGTCGGCTTTCGTCACAGAAGGTGACAAAATTATCAGTCATGGCAGTATGTCCATCGAAGAAGTAATTGTGCCATTTATCAAAGTAATGACCAAAGGAAGGAATGAATACTGCTAACATGAGTAAACCAGTAGGATTTGATCAAAAAATCAAGCTCGCTCATCTAGGTTTCACAGCCAGCGAGCTGCGCTATACAGCTAAAAATGATATGTACACTAAGCTTGATGAATATCTAATAAGTGAAATTAAAGGTGATAAGGCCCGGAAAAACGCAATTACTATGCTTATGAAGATATGGTGTTTAGTTGCTGAAGAGCACCGTCAACTGCAGCAAGAAGCGCTAGAGTTATTCCCCCACGTGTCAGCAGAGGACAAGCTAGTCCTTCATTGGGGGATGACACTTATTGCCTATCCTTTTTTTCGAGCAGTGGCAGACGAAATGGGCTATCTCCTGAAGCTGCAGAATGAAGCTCCCAGTCAGCAACTGGGGCGAAAAATTAAACTGCTTTATGGTGATAGAAGGCGAGTAGAGGTTGCTTTAGGTGCGGTGTTAGGAAGTATTAAGGCTTGGGGTATTACTGAGCTTAAAACAAAAAATGTCTACACATTACCCGCAAAGGTTACAGTTGAAAATGACACTCTAAAGAACTGGCTTATTGAAGTATTGCTCAGGGTTAGTGAGTTTAAGACTATGCCGATAAATATGTTAAATAACCAGAATATCATGTTCCCATTCCAATACGCGATCAATATATCAGAAATAGATGCCAAGCGGTTTAAACTTGAGCGACAAGGCGTGGATACATATATGGTAAGTTTGGCCTAGAGAGTAGGTAGATATTGTGTTTTCAGTGGGAGATATTATTAAAAGTTTGCACTTTCCTGAAACGGTGGAATTGAAAAAGTTTGAACAGCTGGGAGAGGAATTGTATATCGTCGAAGCTTTAGGGCGGCAGAGCCGAAGGTACTACGAATTAGTGCTGGAACAAGAAGAAGTAGCCACTTTCGAGAAGCTAAATGCAGCCGAAAGGGATAATGGCGCTGCTTCAGCCAAGATGATCCAACACTTTTTGCAGTATTATGCTTTATTAAACGAAGAAAAGTATTCCGGTAAAAGGGCCCTTGGTGGCAAGGGTTTAATGCCGCTGCCTCATCAAATCGATGCGGTTTACAACAGAATGCTGCAAATGCCCAAAACTCGAATGTTGTTAGCAGATGACCCTGGTGCCGGTAAAACGATTATGGCCGGTATGCTGATTAAAGAACTTTTGGCGCGCCATGGTATATCGCGCATTTTGATATTGGTTCCGCCGTTGGTGCTGACGCAATGGCAGGATGAATTGAAAGAGAAATTTGCCTTGGATTTTACCATTGTTAATCGGGAAGTCATGAAGAGCCGTAAGCATAATCCTTTTGTCGAAAACGATTTATGCCTTGCCTCTATGTTTTGGTCCATTCGAGATGATGTTCGGTTGATGCTTAATGAAGCAGACTTTGACTTCGTGATTGTTGATGAAGCTCATAAAATGGCGGCCTATACCCAAGGCAAGACGAAGAAGAAAGTTGCCCGCACCAAGCTATATCAGGTGGGCGAGCTATTACTGCGCCAGGTCGAAAACTGTTTGCTTCTTACGGCGACACCGCATAAAGGTGATGTGGAAAACTTTCGCCATTTTATGGCCCTACTGGATAGAGATGTTTTTGCAGATACTGCCGCTGGTGAGTCGCTTAAAGATAAGAGCAATCCCTTTATCATCCGCCGCCTAAAAGAAAATCTCAAGAATTTTGATGGTACGCCTTTGTTTCCTAAGCGTACAACAAAGACTATCGAATACAATCTAACAACAGCAGAAAAAGAGCTCTATGAAGATGTCACAGCGTACGTGCGTACCTATTTCAACAAAGCTATCAATAATGGCAACAATAGCACTGCTTTCGCTATGATGCTGTTGCAGCGCCGTCTTAGTTCGTCTATTGAGGCAATTTATCTATCCCTCAAAAGACGGCGTGAGAAGCTGCAAGATTTATTTGCAAAAACTATGGAAGAGCGAAAGAAGCTATTGGCAAATATAGAAGGTACTGATATTGATGACTATGATGAGATGGAGTACAGGGTTCAAGAGGATCTGGACAATAGGCTAGAAGCAGCCACTGATAGTCTTAATCTCGACGAACTACAAATAGAAATTCAAGTGCTTACCGACCTGGTGGAAAAGTGTGAGGCATTGAAGTACTCGACAGTAGAGCGTAAGTATGAGGAGCTAGAAAGTACTATCTTTGGGCCGGAGGGATTACTTTACAAGGGTGAGAAGATACTGATCTTCACTGAATCTGTAGATACGCTGTTATACTTGGAAGAGAAGCTGTCGACCAAGGTTGAGCGCATCGCCAAGATAACAGGCCGTCATTCCATTGAAGAAAGGCGCCGTCAAGTCGCATTATTCAAAGAGGATTATCCTATTATGTTGGCTACTGATGCTGGTGGTGAATCCATTAACTTGCAGTTTTGTAACCAGATGATTAACTATGATATTCCTTGGAATCCCAACAAACTGGAACAGCGGATGGGTCGTATTCATCGTATTGGTCAGCGCAATGAGGTGTTCGTATTTAACCTTGTAGCAGCCAACACCCGCGAAGGCGACGTTATGCTTAAGCTTCTCAATAAACTAGAGCAAATGCGCGAAGATTTAGGGGCTGATCTTGTTTATGATTTCATTGGTGAGGTTTTGGAAGATCGCTACTATGACCTCCCTACGTTAATGCAGGATGCCATATTGAACAGGGTAACATTGGATGACATCATCGCCGGGATGGAGAAAACGCTTTCTGATGAACACCAGCGCCTGCTGGAAATATATAAAGCAGAAAACCTGGCCAATGAAGAGATGGAGATTAGTGGACTGAGAAAAGCACAGCATGAATTAATGGTCAACCATATTCCGCCGCGATGCTATGCTGAATTTTGCAAAACCATTCTGACGCAAAAGAGAGTGCGCTTACATGGCAGCAATGAAGATAAGGTCTTGCGGATTGATAGATTACCCAAGTTTGTGCGGGACTTTGCCCGCAAGAACAAGGTTCTGCTCAATGACATTGGAGAGTCTTACAAATTCACAGGATATGCCGACAGTGAAACAGATGATACGGTGCTGGTCAATCACGATCATCCTTTATATAAACTGAGTCTGGAACTCACAGAGGTGGAAGCACAAAAGTTTGCCTTTGAACGATATATGATTAAGTATCCTTGTCGCGAGAATTTGGACGTATATGTCTACAATCTTTCGGTAGCGGATGGGACAGGGGCAGAACTGAGCAATGAGCTAGTATATGTAGCTCGTCGGCCGAATGGCAAAATGGAGGTACTGGACCCCTACTGGATGTTTCAAGCTGCGTTTTCCGAGGAAGCTGTACTTGTGCAAAAAAAGAGTGATCCTGCAGTATTGCCTGCCGTTTACAGCATTGCAGCTGCTTTAAAAAACAAAATAAAAGCTAAACGGGAAACACAACTAGAAAAGGTTAGCGGTTTTCTGGCGAAGACATTTCAATTGCAGTATAACGAAGTGATGGACAAACTAACTGCCTATCAACAAGACAATGAGGGAAACAAAAATATAGCGTTAATCAATCAAATGAATGCAAATTTGGTTGATATAGAAATCCGCAAAGAGGAACGGCTCTCTGAAGTAGATCGGCAGCGTCATATTTTACTTAAGCCGCCAAAGGAAATAGCCCAAGTAGAGTTATTGCCTAACAATACGGCTACAAGGGTGTTCCCCTCAGATTATAAAGATATAGTGGAAAAATATGAACAACACCATGGACGATCTGGGGTTAAGATGTTTAATGCTTTTGCATTAGTAGATTTTTATTCAGAAAGATACAATGGTGAACCGCGATTTATCATAGTGCAGGATAGAAATGACATTATTTATTCTCGTGATTATTACGAGGATTTGCGGAAAATCGCAGATTATACATATGTGTACAGGATAGACAAAGATGGAACAATTACTGAGCATCCAGTGAGGGATATGTTTATGTTATTATTTCAGTAGGGTAAGCGGGTTGGTAACGGTGTTATCAGGGAGGGAGGGAGTTATGAGCACTGAGGGTCAATTGATGGACAAAAAGTCATTGAGAGTTGTTACTGGCAAGACTGCCGACTGGTCTGAGCTCGCCAAGGACTGTGTTGCCTTTGCTACCGCCCAAGGCGGGCGGCTGTTAATTGGAATTGAGGATGATGTCGATTTGCCGCCTGCAACTCAACGGGTTGAGGATAAGTTACTGGATACGATACGCAAGAGAGTAGCTGAGCGCACTGCCAATGTTACGGTCCTGCGTTGACTCTTACAGAAAAAGAAATAGACCTGAACGAAGCCAGTAATACTTGGTTTTAGAGTATGGTTGGGATGGTGCTAAAATTCATAGCCATTATGACAATATTGAATTGGGGTTTATGATCCTCAACCCCGCTTTACATCAGGGTTTAATGGGCTTTACTTAAATTGATAATTTCGGCGAAATGCTGGACATTGTGCAGCAGCACATGAACAATCCCCACATGTGGAACGGCTGCTGTATGGAAAAATAAATAGTCAATAAGCCGGCGCAACCAGCGCCGGCTGACAGAGTGTCGAGAGCCTCGTCTTTCGTAATACGCGAGAGACGGGGCTCTTGCATAGATAGGGAAATGACCCTTTCAAAATCAATGCAGGTCAAAGGAGGGTAGCTTAATCCATTTCTAAGTTGCCAGCTTTTGGAGATTCTATCCTGCATGGTTCTGATATACCTGCAGTTGTTCTTGAACTTCTTCACATAAACGAATACAATAGATATGGAGATATTTGAATTTGATAATTATTTAAAGCTGGTTTATAATGATCAACCATTATAAACCTTTTCCATAATTCATATTACGGTACTAGTTTGCTGACATTAATTACGGCATGGTACAGTGTACAATTAATAATAATATGTAGTTGCCTTAACTGGTGATATAACGAGCAGCAAAAATCAATTATTGGTACTTATCCATATTTTATAATGAATGATTAAGATATAACTGTTAATACTATATTATGCTTCCTAATTACAATAACGGAGGTGGCAGAAGATGGGTAAAGTTATGTCTAAGCAAACAAAAGATAAATTAGCGCATGACCTTGGCTTCGGTGCTAAAGTCGAGGATGGTAATTGGGACGATGTTACAACGGGAGAAATTGGCTCGATGGTTCGCGAAGCAATAAAACGCGGCGAACAGGCTGTAGCGGAAGAAGCAAAAGCCAATGGAGCAGCCCATCAAAACGCAAAATAAACATCCCCCCGGAGCGCATAGCTTCGGGGGTATTTTTGCAATGAAACTATCTGGCAGATAGAGGAAAGTTTTAATCGATGAGTAATTTAATACATAAAGTCTATATATTGTGGGGTGGAATATTTGTTTAGAAAAATAAGAAGAGAAGACCGGCAGTTAAGTACCGAGGCGGCTATGGCAATATTAACAAAGGGCAGTTATGGAATAATGTCTACGTTCGGTGAAAACGGATATTCCTATGGTGTGCCGCTGAGTTACGTGTACACAAACGGCGGTGTGTATTTTCATTGTGCAACAGTTGGACAAAAATTAGACAATATTGATTTTAATAATCGAGTATCCTTTTGTGTAGTAACACAAGCTGAACCCTTACCGGAAATGTTTAGTATGCGCTATGAAAGCGTAGTTGCTTTTGGAACAGCAGTTGAAGTTTTTAATCAAGAAAAGACGGATGCGTTGTTAGATATTGTGGGAAAGTATGCGCCTGAGCATTTAGAAGCCGGCAAGGAATATATCCACCGAGCTGCTGAAAAAACCAGGGTTTTTAAAATTATTATTGAACATCTGACCGGCAAAGCCAGAGAATAGCTGATTATGATATATTGCTGGTGAACGGTAACTGTTGTACTTGCGTCTTAAAATTTTAACAAAAAATTAATTATTTGCAGTAGATTTTCAATTTGGAAAGTACTATAATAAAAAATGCATTTCGCTAAAATCGATATTAATCAACTTACCGCATTGCAGCGGAATGAACTACATTAAGACGAATAAAAGCCTGGAGTGTAGCTACATAATGATGGCTATGCTCTTTCCTTTTTGAAAGGAGTATTTTCATCTTGATTCAACCAAGTTTACTACCGCTAAGCAGGTACTTACAGTCAGATGTGCGCAAAGATTTAATGGCCGGTATTACGGTGGGCATTATTGCATTACCGTTGGGCATGGCGTTTGCCATTGCCTCCGGTGTTAAGCCGGAATATGGGTTATATACAACAATTATCGGCGCAATTATTGTCGCCTTATTTGGCGGAAGCCGCTACCAAGTTGCCGGTCCAACCGGAGCATTTATTCCTCTATTATTATCAGTGGTATTAACCTACGGCTATGAAAATTTACTGATAGTTGGTTTTTTGGCGGGGATTATCTTAATAACCCTTGGGTTATGTAAAATGGGTTCGCTGATCAAGTACATTCCACGACCTGTAACTGTTGGTTTTACGGCAGGCATAGCTGTAAATATTTTTGTTGGGCAGATACCTAATTTTTTAGGTTTGACCGGGCTGCAGCGCCATGAAAGCTTTTACGCTAATGTTCAAGAAATTGTACTTCACATTAACACATTCAATGCATATAGTTTATTGATAGGTATAGTATGTTTGGCCGCTATAATTCAAACACCACGTTATTTGCCCCGTATTCCCGGTTCGCTCGTTGGACTGGTTTTATCGACCTTAATCGCTCATCTGTTATTCCCGGATAAAGTAGCTACAATTGGTTCGGCGATTGGGGTTATACCTAACAGTCTGCCGGAATTCAGTTTGCCGGAAATATCTAGAGAAAAAATTGAATTATTGATACGTCCCGCTTTTGCCATTGCTGCCCTAGGAGCAATAGAATCATTGTTATCGGCAGTAGTTGCCGACGGTATGACCGGAGATCGTCATGATAGTAACCGGGAGCTTATCGGACAGGGTCTGGCAAATATTCTGTGCCCATTATTCGGTGGGATTCCGGCAACCGGGGCAATTGCCCGTACGGCAACAAATATTCGGATGGGGGCCAAAACTTCAATTTCCGTTATTTTTAGTGCAATATTTGTGCTGGCAATTCTGTTGTTTTTGGGCCCATATGCTTCTAATATTCCTTTAGCCAGTATGGCTCCGATTATGATGGTCGTAGCTTGGAATATGAGTGAGTACCGGCAATTTAAACATATTATGCTGCATAGCAATAACGATAATAAGGTATTACTGGTTACTTTTTTATGTACCGTTTTCTTAAACTTGACAACTGCAATTGAAGTCGGCATCATACTGGCGATGGTCATATTTACCAAACGTATGAGCGATATGCTGGTAGTAACCAAGGTTTTGCCTGATCCCAACAGCAGGTTGGAATTAGCCGAAGAAGAAATTGATTATCCGGCCTGTAAGCAAATTAGTATTTTTAATATCGAAGGGCCGCTGTTTTTCGGTGCTGCGCAAATGTTTTCGCAAAGCATTCTGGGGGCGATCCACTATCAGCCTAAAGTTTTTATTCTAAAAATGTCGCATGTTCCGTTTATGGATTTAACCGGTGAACAGCGGCTGGCTGATGTTATAAATACATTTCACAATCGCGGCGTAGTTGTGCTGCTTTCCGGGGTAAGCCGCCAGCCTAAAGAACTGATGAAGCGAACCGGATTATACGAAAAAATATCTGATCAGCATTTCTTCGTCCATACCGATGCGGCAATTAATTATGCTAAGACTTTGACTGACAGTTGTGTATGTGCGAAATGTTCCCGTAAAGTATTTGCTGAATGTGGCTGAATGTTGACTGGCAATAGCAGGAATTAATGAAGTTAAGTAGAATTGGCATTTAAGCGACTTTCGCAAGTTTATACTAAAGTATGTTTCGTTTTCTTCTTTTCTGATAAAAATAGAACTATTAACCTGTATTATAAGGAGAGAATGATGGAAATAAAGTCAATTAAAAAGTTAAAACTATATGGTTTTAATAATCTTACCAAGACACTAAGCTTTAATATGTACGATATCTGCTATGCTAAGACTCCTCAGCATCGACATGATTACATTGCATATATTGATGAAGAGTATAATGCTGAACGGCTCACCGACATCTTAACTGAGGTTGCCAATATAATCGGAGCTAATATTCTTAATATTGCCAAGCAGGATTATGAGCCGCAGGGAGCCAGTGTAACAATGTTGATTTCGGAAGGGAAATTGACGGTGGATCAGGACCATGAATTTGAAACGGTGGACGACCCGCTCTCCGAAGCGGTGGTAGCCCATTTAGATAAAAGTCATATTACTGTTCATACTTATCCCGAGAGTCATCCGGATAAAGGAATTATAACATTTCGTGCTGATATTGACGTATCGACCTGCGGGGAAATATCACCGCTGAAGGCTCTTAATTTCCTAATTAACAGTTTTAGTTCTGATATTGTGATAATTGATTACCGGGTTAGAGGTTTTACGCGCGACGTGCGCGGTAAAAAGTTTTTCATTGACCATAAAATAAATTCTATTCAAAATTACATTGCCAATGATACGCGGGATTTATATCAGATGGTTGATGTAAACGTATATCAGGAAAATATATTCCATACCAAAATGATCTTAAAAGAGTTTGATTTGGATAATTATTTATTTGGTACGGCTAAAAAAGATTTGCTGCCTGGCGAAAAGAAAAAGATCAAGCAAAGATTAAAGAAGGAAATGGCTGAAATATTTTATGGCCGCAATATCCCTAAAGTATAATTAATTTAATGATGAACAAAGCTGCTGATTAAGCCTGAGTATATGACGACTCAGGCGTTTTTATAGTGAGCAGCAATGGGAAGGAGAGCGGAATTGATTCTGACATTGGTGATTGTGCTGGGTTTGGTCGTAATGGTGGGGATGTCTTCAATTAGAGTAATGGCAGTTTTTGGGGCCACTGATAAAATTCATTGGTCAGTGATGGTGACTGCCTTGGGTATTGGCATACGCTTTAAAGATAGTACTATAGGACGGTTATATATTGGTCCGCTTGCGGTTAAAAAGATTTTCTTATCGCAACATCCCACTACTACGAACCAATCAACCAAGTCGTGGCCTAACTTGAATTTGGTAAGGCCAACCATAAGCACAGATCAGTGGAGGAACCGAATTGAATTTTGCTGGAACTATTTACAAGTAATGTCAACCAGTTGCGGTGGTTGTTTGCGGTTTGGTTTTTCTGATCCATATTTAACCGGGGTTGCATGCGCATTTGTTAATATGATTGCTCCAGCCGTTAATACTGAAAACCTGCAGGTGACCCCAAATTTTTGCTATGCAGAGTTAGACGGCAAAATAACTGTCCGGTGTACGGGTAATGTCGGTGGTTTGCTTTGGCTGACACTTAAACTTACTATGAGATATACATATCGACAAGTAAAAAAATATTTAGGGCGGAGGTATTGGAAAAATGAGTTTTGCAAGCAATGTAGATAGTTTTTTTGCGAATTTAGAAAAGCTGGTCAATGCCAAAACGGTATTTGGTGAATCAATAACAATTGGTGATACTACAATTATTCCGGTGGTAGATATTACCTTCGGAATCGGAACCGGTACCGGCGCTGACCGGCAACAGGATCAGCCGGGCGCAGCCGGGGGCGGAGCCGGAGCCCGGCTCTCGGCAACCGCTATTATTGTTATAAGGGGGGATTATGTTCAAGTTGTTCAAATCAAAAAATCTACTTATATCGAAAATCTAGTAGATATGTTGCCGGAACTGCTTGGTAAGTTGAAAGCGGGCGAAAAGCCGACAGTTAAAACATCGACTGAGCAAAATGGATGAAGACTGATGTTGCAGCAGGCAAAGCTAGACTCTTTCATGCCTGGTAAGATACGGCGTTTTTTTGAGTTGCCTTGACATGGACAAATTGTACGTTGTAAGATGAATTTGTGTTAATAATTAATAATATTGATCAGGCATTTTATCGTGAACAATGATAGATGCCGGGCAAGAGCAGCAGGTATAACCTGTGGGATCGGTCGTAACGGCTCCCACAGGTTTATTATATATTAATTTAATGACATCAAGGAGGGAAACCGGACTTGAAAGGTAACTACGATTTGAAGACAGTGGTAGGTTTGTCGGAAAAAACAGCTCAAGAGCGGTTAGCTGCCGAGGGATTTAATGAACTTCCTTCTGCCCAAACGCAGGGTTTACTTGAGATTATGTGGGAAGTTGTACGTGAACCGATGTTTATACTGTTAGTGGTGTGCTCCAGTATATATTTTTTGCTGGGCGATTTAAAAGAGGCAATTATGCTGCTTAGTTTTGTTTTGGTTGTGATGGGTATTACTGTATACCAAGAACGTAAAACTGAGCGGGCGTTAGAAGCATTGAGAGATTTATCAAGTCCGCGGGCCTTAGTTATTCGCGATGGGCAACAGCGGCGAATAGCGGGACGGGAAGTAGTCCGCCAAGACATTATCGTGCTTGCTGAAGGAGACCGGGTTCCGGCGGATGCCAGATTACTGGCCGGTGTCAATCTTTCGGTTGATGAAAGTCTGCTGACCGGTGAATCAGTACCTGTTCGCAAAGCGCCGTGGGACGGGATATTGCCGGTTTCGGCACCGGGTGGAGATGATTTGCCTTTTTTGTATTCCGGTACATTAGTTGTGCAAGGTCAAGGTCTGGCTGAAGTTTTATCAATCGGCATAAATACGCAAATCGGAAAAATTGGGCGCGCTTTGCAGTCGGTGGAAGAAGAACAGACATTACTGCAAAAAGAAACTGCTAATATCGTTAAAAAATTAACGGCGTTTGGTTTGTCACTATGTGTAGTCGTCGTTGTTTTGTATGGCCTGACCAGAGGCGATTGGCTAAACGGTCTATTAGCCGGTATAACACTGGCAATGGCTACGCTGCCGGAGGAGTTTCCGGTCGTTTTAACTGTCTTTTTGGCGTTAGGCGCCTGGCGGATGTCACAGAAAAAGGTGTTGACGCGAAGAGTTCCGGCTGTAGAAACATTGGGCTCAGCTACAGTACTATGTGTCGATAAGACCGGAACTTTAACTTTAAATAGGATGGCGGTAAAGCAAGTATGTGTGCAGGGGAAATTTTACGATATCGATTATCGGGAACCTCATCCGATGCCGGAAGATTTACATGAGATTGTTGAATTTAGCATCTTAGCCAGCCAAAAAGATCCTTTTGATCCGATGGAAAAAGCCTTTAAACAATTAGGCGAACATTATTTGAGTAATACCGAACATTTGCATTATGATTGGAGCTTGGTTCATCAGTATCCGCTATCGCCGGAACTGCTGGCCTTATCGCATGTTTGGAAGTCACCAAACGGATCGGATTTTGTAATTGCCGCTAAAGGTGCTCCGGAAGCAATTGCCGATTTGTGCCATTTGAATGGCCGGCAACTGGAAGAGTTGAATAACAAGATCCAGGAAATGGCGGCAGCGGGGCTGAGAATTCTGGGGATTGCCAAATCGCAATTTACTCAATCAGAGCTGCCTGACGAGCAGCACGACTTTGTATTTGAGTTTTTAGGGTTGATGGGTTTGGCTGATCCGGTCAGGGAAACGGTACCGGCGGCTATAAGAGAATGTTATAATGCCGGAATTCGAGTTATTATGATTACAGGCGATTATGCCGGTACGGCCCGCAGTATTGCCAGTCAAATAGGTTTATCAAGTATCGAACAAATAATAACAGGCAGCGAACTGGAATTATTAGATGATAGCCAACTACAGCAGCGAATTAAGCAGGTCAATATATTTGCGCGGGTGGTGCCTGAACAAAAACTTAGAATAGTTGAGGCGTTGAAGGCCAATGGTGAAATTGTGGCTATGACGGGTGACGGTGTCAACGATGCTCCGGCTTTAAAGGCTGCTCATATTGGAGTTGCGATGGGCGGACGGGGAACGGATGTTGCCCGGGAAGCTTCCGGAATTGTTATCCTTGACGACGATTTTTCTTCGATTGTGCAAGCAGTAAAAATGGGACGGCGCATATTTGATAACTTAAAGAAGGCTATGGCATACATTTTTGCTATTCATGTACCTATCGCTGGCCTCACCTTGTTTCCGGTTATATTTGGCTGGCCGTTGGTATTATTACCAATGCATGTGGTGTTTTTGGAATTGATAATTGATCCGGCCTGCTCGGTGGTATTTGAGGCTGAATCAGCAGAAGAAAACATTATGAATAGGCCGCCGCGTAATCCCAACGAAAATTTACTGAACAACCGAGTCATAATCTTAAGTATAATGCAGGGAGTTAGCGTGTTAATTATTATTCTAACTGTATTTGCTTTGGCACTTTATCGGGGAATGGGCGAAAATGAGTCGCGGTCCTTAGCCTTTGCTACGTTGATTATCGCCAACCTTGGACTGATTCTCACCAATCGGTCTTGGTCGAATACTATTATAAGTACTTTAGGTAAATCTAATAAGGCGTTATGGTTTGTACTCAGTGGGGCAACGATATTTTTAGGAATTGTGTTATATTTACCGATGCTGCAAGCAATGTTTCGCTTGGCCCAACTGCATGCCATTGATATTTTCTGGTGTTTGCTGGCTGGTGTAATTAGTATTATCTGGTTTGAAATATATAAAATAACAAATAGAAAATCAGTATAATTAGCTAAACAAGTCTTTCTTATAGTTAAGTGAGTGAACGGCAATTTCTTTTTATTATTCTATTAATCCATAGCATGATGTACAGAACTTAAAGTGAACTCGTTTCAGCAAAGCTGAAACATCGGGGGCTCAGGTGGAGAGTCAACTCCACCTGAGCTGACGCCGCCTATAGAGGCGGGGGTCTTAACTCGCTGAATAAGATTAAAAGGATTGGCAAACTTGTTAATGCTTAAACAGTTGCCAATCCTACTTTTTATTTGTTACGCATATTTATGGATTGCAGTTCCTAAGTTAGCTTAGGCGAAAGTTCCTTTAATCATTATAAAATTATGCTATTTTAGTGATAAAAAGGCAAAGGCGTTGGTCAAAGTGTTTAAATTTTCTAGATTTGCAATTAACGTTATAAGCTGTTCCACTTTTTCGGACGGATATATTCCGTGAGTCAATACTCGGAATTTATCTTCTGCTTCTTGGTAGGTAAACGGATTTTGTGGATCTCCTTTAGGATATTCAATAAACTTTCGGTAAGTGTTACCGTTTAAGGAAATGATAATAACGTCTGCGGACCATTTCTGGGGATTACGGCGGTATTCCTCATCAAGTTGAGGGTCTACAATAATAGTAACATTTTTCATGATCCGGCGTAATTCTTTATCAGTGGCTTTGTCCGGCAAAAATTCATTGACACTGACCTTATGATAACGGGCAGCAGCGGCAGCGCAGTATTGAAGACTGAATTTGCACCCGTACTCATTTTCAGGGCATGGATTATTAACCAGATTATCGGCTACAGCATTAGTCTTGACCTGAATAGAACTGATATCATTATAAGACAGGTTATGCTGCCGGCATAAGTCAAGTACGGCATTAATGGCAGCATGGCAATGCTTACAGCAAGCATATGGTTTAAACGAGTTGTCGTCAATTTTAAAATGATCATAGGTCAACTGGTCGGCTAGTTTGGATAGATCAGCCTTGTCCGTCATTGCGAAACAGAAGCCTTTTGGTCCTTCTAGTATTTGTTGGGCGCCTGTAAAGCCTTGCTGGGCAAGTTGGGCTGCTAAAATACCATTCAGGGCCGCTTTACCGGCATGCAAAGTTTTGCTCATTGCTCCATCACGGAGAAATTCCCACAGTCCGGCTGCTTGGGTACCGGCCGAACCAAAGCAATGCACAGTCTGTTCGACATCGAGATTTAATAGTTTGCCTGCAGCGGCAGCTGATCCGAAGGTTCCGGCCGTACCGGTGGTATGCCAGAAGAAGTAGGAGTCGGGATTAACAGCTTCTCCGACACGGGCGCCGACTTCATAACCGGCAACGACGGAACACAAAAGATCACGGCCGGAAGAACCGAGCTGCTCAGCTAACGCTAAAGCTGCCGGTACGACTACTGTACCTAAGTGAATAATCGAGGCATTATGCAAATCGTCATTGTCTAACGAGTGAGAAGCTGCACCATTGGCTAAAGCAGCTAAAGCAGACGGCGCTTGCCATGGCTGACGGGTAAATATCGTTGAATAGTGATGACCGCCAATGGACTGCACCCAGTTTTGCAGAATTACGGCAGGTTTTTCCTGTGAACCACGAATGCAGCAGGCCAGCCAATCTAATATGCACTTCTTGGCAGATTCTTGTGTTGATTTAGCAAGATGACTGTATTTTAGATCAACAGTATACTGAGCAAGTTGTTTTGTTGACATCCAAATGCCCCCTTGGTAAATATTATCATCAAGTATTTATTTTGTTGTTCGTTTAAAAAGACCTGCCGGGTTATTAAATTTTTATAAAGTGATCCGATAATTTGATTGTTGCGTTCGATTAACTGTGCTTAACAAAATAGTATGGTAGTTAAAGCATATTTTCAGACTATTTCGTGGTGTGATAAAATAAGACTATGACCGATACATGAACTAGTTTCAGCAAAGCTGAAACAGCGGGGGTCAGGTGGAGAGTTAATCCCACCTGAGCTGATGCCTATCGAGGCAGGAACCGCAATATCCTACGATACTATGCAGCCTAATTCAGAATTATGTTGAAAATAATAATCAATCGGAGGTGGAGGCATGATAATAGAAGCAGGTAAAACAGTAGTTGGATTTATTGGAACGGGCGTTATGGGAAAAAGCATGGCCGGCCATTTGTTGAAAGCCGGCTATGAGGTAGTAATTTATAATCGTACCAAAGAAAAAGCCCAAGACTTAATTACAGAAGGAGCCTATTGGCAAGATAGTCCGGCACAGGTGGCCCGCAAGTGCCAAGTTATTATTACAATGGTAGGTTATCCGGCGGATGTTCAAGAAGTCTATTTAGGCAGTCAAGGGATAATACAGAATGCCGTACGTGGGTCAATTGCAATCGACATGACAACTTCTTCGCCCAAATTAGCGCAGCGTATATTTCGGGAGGGTTTAGCTAAAGGTATTTACGTGATTGATGCACCGGTCTCAGGCGGCGATGTCGGCGCGCGTGAGGCTAAATTGTCAATTATGGCAGGCGGGGATCACACTATTTTTCAAACAGTTGAACCGATTTTGAAAGTGATGGGGCGGAATATTGTTTACCAAGGTAGTGCCGGAGCCGGCCAGCATACCAAGATGTGTAACCAGATTGCAATTGCCGGCAATATGGTCGGGGTTTGCGAAGCAATGGCTTATGCCAAACATGCCGGACTTGATTCGGCTACTGTTTTGAGAAGCATTGAGGCCGGTGCTGCCGGCAGTTTTTCACTAAGTAATTTGGCGCCACGAATGTTGGCGAATAATTATGCTCCCGGTTTTTATGTAAAACATTTTATTAAGGATCTTACTATTGCTTTGGAATCGGCAACGGAAATGGGGCTGCAAATGCCCGGACTGGAACTAGCCAAGTCACTATATGAACAGCTTGCTGCTCAAGGGGAAGAAAATAGCGGAACTCAGGCTCTGTTCAAATTATACGTTGCAGCAAATTAGATGTTTCAGGTATTAACCGCAGGAGGTGATGAAGACGGATTTTTGGATCGCAAGTCATTGGATACTATTAGCGTTGCTGGCAAGTGTTCTTTCCGTTCGATTTAGTATTTCCGTTGCTCTTATGGAGGCCATTGTCGGAATTATCGCCGGCAACCTATTTACTATTGAGATTACTCATTGGGTTGAATTTCTGGCCGAACTAGGTGCAATAACTTTAACTTTTTTAGCGGGAGCGGAGATTGATCCCAAGTTACTGCGCGAAGGACTGAAAGAAAGTTTGGTTATTGGCTTGCTGTCGGTATTAATGCCGCTAGTACTGATATTTGCTATAACTCATTATTTTTTTGACTGGAGCGTAGCAGCGGCCAAAATTGCCGGTATTTCTTTATCGACTACATCAGTTGCCGTGTTATATGCGGTAATGGTTGAAACCGGGTTATCACATCAAAAGCTGGGGCAGTCAATTTTAGCAGCGTGTTTTATTACTGACTTTGGTACAGTAATTGGTTTAGGAATTCTGTTTACCGGGTTTTCAGTAAAGATGCTTTGGCTGGCAGCAATTTTATTTGCAGCTATTTTTGTGGCTCTTCCTCTTGCCCGCAGGATTTTTTCAAAATATGGCGGTCAAGTCAGTGAACCGGAAATTAAGTTTATATTTTTGATACTTACTTTTCTAGCTTATCAAGCTGTTGTCAATCAGAGTGAGCCAGTTTTAACGGCTTTTATCTTTGGCATTGCCATGGCCGGTTTTTTAATCAATATAAAGAAACATTGCATAAACTTAGAGCGATTATGTTTGCAGCCTTTACACCGTTTTACTTTATTAAAGCCGGTATTTTAGTGTCCTTACCGGCTGTATATAACATGATCAGTATAATTTTGGTATTATTGTTGCTGAAAGTTGTGGCCAAGTTTGCCGGCGTACTGCCGTCGATGTTACTGTTTAGATATCCCAAACGGGTGGGAATATATACCTCACTGCTAATGAGTACCGGATTAACTTTCGGCACAATTGCGGCCTTATATGGATTAAACAACAATCTAATCGACAGCAGCCAGTATAGTGCACTGGTTGGTACGGTCATTTTAAGCGCAGTTGTTCCTACTTTAATTGCTCAGCGCTATTTTTTCCCGGCTCCGTGGATCAAATAATCTTATGGTAATAACATATATTGGAGGTAAGGGCTGTGGATATAAAGAAAATTGTTGTTCCTTATGACGGCTCAGCCGCAAGCCAAAAGGCATTGGAATGGGCTGTGTGTATGGGAGCAAAGCTAGATCGGAAGTTGTTGCCTTATCGGTCGTAGAGCCACCCGACTTTAGTTCTTCAGTAGATGAAGTTCAAGAATATTTTGAAGAGGGAGAAAAACAATGTAATATTATACTCGGGAAAGTGTGTTGTTCGGCCGAGAAAAAATGTCCAAAGTTTCGTACGGAAACTTTACGCGGACATGCTGCTGAAAGTATTGTTACATATACGTACGAAAATAATGTTGATTTAATCGTAGTAGGAACACATGGAGTGGGTGGTCTAAGGGGCTTTTTTCATACCAGCGTTACGACTAAAATAATTAATTATTCAACGATTCCCGTTGTTGTAATTAAAGAATGAGGATAGCGAGGTCCTGTTAGGCAGGAAGCTTCTGTGAAAACATAGCGAACAGCCGCCAGATTGTATCGGCGGCTTGTTCGCTATGTTTAAAGGTATGAGAATTATTTAATCAACCCTTGTTGTTTTAGCCAGTCTCTAGCAACATCTTTGGCGTCATTCTTTTCTAAATCAACTTTGGCATTCAATTGGGCCATCTGTTGATCGTCAAGTTTGCCACCTAATAAATTGAGTGCATCGGCAATTTCCGGATGCTTTTTCAGGATATCTTCGCGAACGACCGGAGCAGCATAGTATGGTGGGAAAAACTGCTTATTGTCTTTCAAAACTTTTAAGTTAAAGGCTGGAATCCGTCCATCGGTGGCAAATGCATCAATAACATCAACTTTGCCATCACGAACGGCGGAATATGTTAATCCGGGATCTAATCCTTTAGTGCTTTTGAAATTCATGCCATAAGTTTTTTGCAGACCTTTATAACCATCAGGGCGTTCCAAAAATTCTTGCGTACAACCTAACGTAAGATTGGGGGCATGTTTTACGAGATCGCTGTATGACTCAATTCCTAATTGCTTGGCTTGGTCAGAACGCATAGAAAGAGTATAAGTATTATTGAAGCCGAAGGGCTTGAGCCAAATAAGATGCTTTTGTTCTTTATAAACTTGACTGACTTTATCATATACAGCTTGCGGATCGTTAATTAGCGGAAGATTCAAAAGGTTAATAAGCGCCGTACCGGTGTATTCTGGATATATATGTACGTCGCCGCGTTCTAAAGCTTGAGCAACTACATTAGTTCCACCTAAAAATGGTTTGGTTTCAACCGTTAATTTAGTTTTGTCTTCAATGATATATTTCATAAGGTATACTAAAATATCTTGTTCCGTAAAGTTTTTGCCGCCGATAATAATTCGGTTAGAGTCAGCGGTTTTGGAAGTTAAACAGCCGGTGATGACCACCGCCAACATACAAATAAGTAGTAACCAAGCAGTTTTTTTCATTAAGAACACCATTCCTTTCGAATCATTTTTTCTGCAATCCACGAGGCTGGGCCTTGATTTCAAACTGTTTTAGTACATAATCAAAGATAATTGCCAGCAAGGCTGCCGGTACAGCTCCGGCCAGAATTAATTCGGAATTAACCATAGCAATGCCGCGAAAAATAAGGTCGCCCAGCCCTCCTGCGCCAATTAAGGCGGCTAGGGTCGCAACTCCGATCATCATGACGGTGGCAGTTCTGATTCCGGCCATAATGATAGATAGAGCCATGGGGAGTTCGACCATAAATAAAACTTGACGCGAGGTCATGCCCATGCCGATACCGGCTTCGATTACGGCTGGATTGACGCCGACAATTCCGGTATAAGTATTACGCAAGATTGGCAGCACACCGTAAATAGTTAACGCGACAATGGCCGGGATATAACCGATACCCAGCAAAGGAATCATAAACCCCAACAAGGCCAGACTTGGAATCGTTTGGAATATTCCGGCAAAGCCAATTACCGCTTCAGACCAGTTGCGATGGCGAGTTAGCAAAATACCGACAGGAATGGCGATTAAATTAGATAAAATTAATGCAAGCAGCGCCAATTCGATATGCTGTATTGTTGCCAGTACAATATCATCCCAACGATTGGCAACCAATTTGAAAAAGTCTAAAATCCACATTATGCTAACCCCTCCTGGCGTGATCTGGTTTCTAAATGCTTGGCCATGAAGTTGACTAAGCTGGCTCTGGTGATAACTCCCAGTAGTTCGGACTGGTCATTGAGTACCGGTAGATAGGCTACTTTATTCTGATTTATTAGTTGGATAGCATCTGCTAATGATTCACTAATGTTTACCGTTGGTACATTTAACGTCATAATATCAGCTAAAGTTAACGATTCATCCTGGAAATGCTGATGTATTTCCCACACACCGGCTACCCCCAGCAGTTTATTGTCTTTATCCACTATTAGTAAAGAGTCGACTTTCTGTTTTTGCATAATAATTATAGCCTCGGTTAATCCACGATTAGGCCTTGAAACAATGGGCTTAACCATGATTTCCTGCAGACTGGGCAAATTAACAACCTGATTTAGACGAGATTCACCAATAAAGGCCCGCACGAAATCATTGGCCGGATGACGGAGGATTTGTTCAGGCGTATTGATTTGGACAATTTCACCGTGGTTCAACAGGCAAATCCGATCGGCAATTTTGATGGCTTCATCGATATCATGAGTGACGAATACAATTGTCTTATGAATAGTTTCCTGCAGTCGAAGCAATTCGTCTTGCAATTGCTCGCGGCTAATCGGGTCAAGAGCGCTGAAGGGCTCATCCATCAAGATAATATCAGGATCGGCAGCTAACGCTCTTACAACTCCTACCCGTTGTTGTTGACCACCGCTTAATTCGGAAGGGTAACGAGTTGCATATATTTTGGGATCAAGATGAACCATTTCCAATAATTCGTGAACCCGATTTAGATATGATTGCGGGTCACGCTTTTGCAGACGAGGTACTAAACCAACGTTTTCGGCAATTGTCATGTGCGGCAGTAACCCAATATGCTGGATCACATAGCCAATATTCCTGCGCAGCAGTACGGGATCTTGGGCATGTATGTCTTGACCATTGATATAAATTTTACCGGCCGATGGCTCTATAAGCCGGTTAATCATTTTCATCGTAGTGGTTTTACCGGAGCCGCTGGGTCCGATCAATACAATAAGTTCACCTTTTTTAATATGTAGATTTATGTTTTTTAGGGCATGGAAATCTGATTTGTATTGTTTTGATATATTTTCAAATCGAATCAACCGAGGCTACCTCCTAGTTTTTTTCTTATCTACTATTTTTCCTAGCAGCAGATTATATATACTCTTTAAATAACAAACAACTTTTAAATAATAATAAAATCGTTTGTTTGTGATGGCAAAAAAATAAAACATCACATTAGAAAAATAATGAGATGCTTTTTAAGTGGGTTATAATTAATTTAAAGTAATCTTTTTATTGATAAATCTTATTGTTTCTTGTACGATATCTTCATTGCCGACAATGACCAATTTATCTAAGGGGTTAATCACAGCCATCGGACCCGGCGATATGATGATTTCGGTTCCGCGGCGTATAGCTACAATGGTTGCACCGGTATGCTGCCACAATTTGATTTCGGCAATATTTCGTCCGATAACATGTGAATCTTCAGGAATGGTTACTTCGACAGGATTATAAGGTGTTAAATTTTTCAGCCGGTCTGAATAGCGGATTATTTGGGTTAGCACTTCTTCAAACCTGTTATCAAGTTCCTGTTTTTGTAGGAGAAGGATTTCTAAATCTTGTTTAAGTGAATAGACAGAATGCATGCTTTTATGGTGCTCAATAAAATGATAGGCCTTATCTACTGAAGTTACCAGCACCTCTTTGCCTTGCGAAACGTTAACAACGGCAGAATCTTTTAATAACGATATAGCCTTACGAATTGTTTCCGGTGAAACATTATATTGTCCGGCCAGCAATGAACGACCGGAGATTTTGGTACCGACAGGGAAATCGCCATTGATGATTCGCTGGGCAATATCCAAGGCAATAGAATGATAGATTGGTAAAGTCGATGACATAATATCCCTCCATTCCCTATAATTCTTGTTCTCTCTATATATTCCTGCCTGATAATTGGGAAATATACGCTATGTTCTCATTGTTCCCCAGGTTAAGCAAGTGTATTCTTCTGACCGGCGAAGCTAAACGGGCATTCAACTGAACCAAAGATCCGGTAAAGTTTTAGTTGATGTATTTGTTTTTTTGTGTATACTATTGATATAAATTTAAAGAATTGGCTGGTGTAAAATGAAAAAAAGTTTTTCTTGTCTAATTGTAGTAATTATATTTTCAGTAGTCAGTGCCATCTATGCATATCCGCTTATGCCGGACCAAATGGTTACCCATTGGGATTTCTCCGGGCAGCCTGATGGATACATGTGGAAAGGATTTGCCTTATTATTAATGCCAGTGCTGTCGTTGGGATTATATTTTCTGATAACTAAGCTTGTAAAGTCGCACCTTGCCAAGCAAGCTGAGCCACCTCTGGAACCGGTAGTAATAAATAGTTTAGACAATCTTATGGTATTATTGCTGTGTATTCTGTTATATATACACATTTTAACAATTGTTTGGAATAGCGGGATTTACATTCAGATAGCTGCATGGATAGTACCGGCGATAAGTATATTATTTTTTTATTTAGGTACTATTATGGAGAATTCCAAGCCAAATCCGTTCATAGGTATTCGGACCCCCTGGATATTAAAAAATGAAGCAGTATGGCGAAAAACTCATTATCTGGCTGGAATATTGTTTAAAACGATAGCAATTTTTATGCTTACAGGAATAACAATGGGCGGGTATGCCGGATTTATGATCGCAATTCCGGTTACTGTCGTAATTTTATTTTTGGTCGGGTATTCCTACTATGAATACAAAAAATTATAATTGAATTTACGCCAAACTTATTAAAATGGCTAAAATTACTGGCATAATTCTCACGAATTATGCTTTTTTTCAACGCCTTGCAGGTTAAATTCAGGGATATAATCGGTCGAGGCAGTGCAGCCTTCTTGGATAAAACCGTTTTCTATACCTATTGATAATGCATAATCGACTAATTCATCATATTCAGCAGCAGTTATGGGGCGATTAATTTCCGGAAATTTTTTGCAGTCAGGCATCGGCGTATATTGATTCATCAGGCTTATATATACCGAATCGCCGAAAGTATTGTGAATGAATTGAAGAATTTTTTTGGAATCCTGTACTAACCCGGGGAGTGCTAAATGACGAATAATGACACCTCTAGTGATTAATCCGTTGTCATCAAAGCAAGGCGAACCAACTTGCTGCAGCATAGTTTCAACGGCTTGGCTGGCTTTGTTGAAATAGTCCGGTGCCTGGGCGTAAGTGCGGGAGTATTTATCATCATAAAATTTAAGATCGGGTAGATAGACATCAATATAGCCGTCTAAACTTTGGATAGTGGAGGATAATTCATAACTGCCGGTATTATAGATAATGGGAACGTTCAACCCCATATTTTTTGCAGCGTGGAGAGCGGTAACGATTTGTGGAGCATAATGAGTAGGTGTTACAAGATTAATATTGTGTACGCCCAGTGATTGCTGCTCAATAAAAATTTCACTTAGGCGGGCAACATTTACTTTAGCGCCTTTGCCGGTATGGCTGACAATATGATTTTGACAGAATATACAGCCCAGGTTACAGTGAGAGAAAAACACTGTTCCCGATCCTTGGGTACCGGATATGCATGGTTCTTCGCCAAAATGTCGGGTAACCAGCGCAATTTCAATATCTGAACTTGCCCGGCAAAAGCCCAATTGCCTGCTTGTACGATTGGCATGACATTGTCGGGGGCATAATATACAATTTGTCATCATATGACTGGCACGCTCCTATTGTGGATATTCACGACGATATCATTAATCTTATCATTTCTAGGCGGGCAAAGAAAGATAATTAAACTAATTGAGCCGGTTTCAGGCAAACAGAAAGATAGTGGTTGGCGATAAGCTGGAGAGGAAAAATAAAAAAGCCCTAAACCTTTAGGACTTACATTTGCAAAAAATGTGCCCATCTGCACTAATAGTAAATATGATCGTAATTAAAAAAGAAATGGCAAAGTCGCTAAGCTTGACAGTTGCCATTTCGTAAAATCAAGGTAAATCTGAGCGGCCCATAAGATAAGTATCGCATTCTTTGGCTGCTCTGCGTCCTTCACTAATAGCCCATACTACTAGGCTTTGCCCGCGTCTGGCATCGCCGGCTGCAAAAATGCCGGGAATATTAGTTGCGTAGGAATTGGCGGAGGTTGAAATATTTGAACGTGGATCTTGTTGAATATTCAATTGTTGCAGTAAGTTTTCCTCCGGTCCCAGAAAGCCCATCGCTAGAATTACGAGTTGGGCCGGCCAGACTTTTTCAGTACCTGCAATTTCTTGACAGTTCCAGCGATTATCGGTCTTTACCCATTCAAGCTGTACAGTGTGAATTTCTTTTACTTGACCATATTTATCGCCGACGAATTTTTTAGTTGCGATCTGGTATTGGCGTGGATCACAGCCAAATATTGCCGAACATTCTTGTTGGCCATAATCCTGCTTATAAACGTTTGGATATTGCGGCCATGGATTGTCAACACTACGGGTCGTCGGTGGACATGGCATTATTTCAAATTGGGTTACGCTGCGGCAGTTATGGCGCAGCGATGTGGCAACACAATCGGTGCCGGTGTCACCGCCGCCGATAATAATGACATCTTTTCCTTCGGCAGTAATGTAACTCTTATCAGCATGGTCCGAATCAAGCAGGCTTTTAGTGTTATGGGAAAGAAAGTCCATCGCGAAATGTATTCCTTCATATTCGCGGCCTTCGACATTTAAGTCGCGGGGTTTAGTTGAGCCGATACATAGTACGGTAGCATCAAATTCCCGCAGAATAGATAATGCATCACAATTACTACCGACTTCCATGCTGGTTAAGAAGTTTACGCCTTCTTGCTGCAGTAAGTCAATGCGTCGTTGAACAATTTTTTTATCAAGTTTCATGTTGGGAATTCCATACATCAATATACCACCGACCCGGTCCGACCTTTCAAAAACTGTTACTGAATGTCCGGCTTGGTTTAACTGAGCCGCGCAGGCCAAACCGGAAGGACCGGAGCCAATAACGGCAACTTTCTTACCAGTCCGTACTTGTGGCGGCCGGGGGCTTATAAAGCCTTGGGCAAAGGCCTGTTCAATGATTTGAAGTTCAATATTTTTAATTGTTACCGGATCACTTACCAATCCTGCGGTGCAGGCACCTTCACAGGGAGCTGGACATACGTGACCGGTAAACTCTGGAAAATTGTTGGTGAGGTTCAACCGTTGGAAAGCTTCTTGCCAAAGCCCACGATAGACCAGATCATTCCATTCCGGCATCAGGTTATGGAGTGGACAGCCGGAAACTTTGCCATTGATGAGACTGCCGGTATGACAAAACGGAGTACCGCATTCCATACACCTTGAAGCCTGTTGCTTAAGCAATTGTTCATCAAAAGTTTCTTGAATTTCCTGCCAGTCTTTTACGCGAGCTAAAGGATCCCGGCATGAAGATACTATTGACTTATATTCTACGAAACCTGTAGGTTTACCCATGATAATCACTCCTTCCTAATTGCCGCTTACACGGGTTTGGTCATTTTTATTGGCCTCAAAAGCAGCCATTATAGCATCTTCATCATGCAGGCCTTGCCGGCGGAAGTCAGCAATAAACTTTAACATGCGCTTGTAGTCTTTAGGTATTATTTTATAGAATTTATGTTGTATTGTATCCCAATTGTCCAGAATGTTTTGGGCAAAGGTACTTTGAGTGTAATGTACATGGCTGGCAATCAGATTCTTAACTTCAGCAGCTTCGTGGGGGTCGGACAGTTTTTCAACATCTACCATCTGGGTATTGCAGCGGGTTAGGAAAGCATCATCTTTATCCAGAACATAAGCAACACCACCGGACATGCCGGCAGCAAAGTTTCGGCCAGTTTTACCCAACACGACTACTTTGCCGCCGGTCATATATTCACAGCCGTTGTCACCGACACCTTCGACAACGGCGCAGGCTCCGCTATTTCTAACAGCAAACCGTTCTCCGGCAACTCCGCGGATATATGCTTCGCCGGCAGTAGCGCCAAACAGGGCAACATTGCCGATGATTACATTCTGCTCGGCTCTGAATTTTGCTTCGTTTGGTGGCGCGATAATGATTTTTCCGCCTGACAAACCTTTGCCGACATGATCGTTGGCATCGCCGGCCAGTGACATTGTTACGCCGTTAGGTAAAAAAGCACCAAAGCTTTGTCCGGCTGACCCGTGGAAGTGAAGGTTAATCGTATCTTCCGTCAGACCCTCAGCTCCATATTTGCGGGTAATTTCACTGCCTAAGATTGTACCGACAACCCGATTGGTATTGCGGATAGGTAGTGTGGCGTCAATCTTTGTTCCTTGTTCAAGGGCCGGTTTGCATAAATCAAGGAGTTTTTCAACATCTAATGATTTATCTAAATGATGGTCTTGGGTCATTTGACAAAAGCGTCCGGTGCCGCTGGCGACTTTTGGCTGATATAGTAATGCAGATAGGTCTATCGTACCGGCTTTGGTATTTAAATTAGATAGGTCTTGTTGGAGAAGCTGTGTTTGACCGATCATTTCTTCAATGGTGCGGAACCCTAGCTGAGCCATATATTCACGGACTTCTTGAGCTATAAAGTGCATGTAATTAACCAGATATTCGGGTTTTCCGCAGAAATTCTTACGCAAGCAAGGATTTTGGGTTGCAACTCCAACCGGGCAAGTATCTAAATTACAAACTCGCATCATAACGCAGCCTAAGACAACGAGTGGAGCAGTAGCGAAGCCAAATTCCTCAGCTCCCAGTAACGCCGCGATCATAACATCACGGCCGGTCATTAATTTGCCGTCGGTCTCTATGACAACTCTACTGCGCAAATTATTAAGCAAAAGGGTTTGGTGGGTTTCAGCTAAGCCAAGTTCCCATGGCAGACCGGCATGGCGAATGCTGGTGCGTGGTGAAGCGCCGGTGCCTCCGTCAAAGCCGCTGATTAGAATAACATCGGCACGGGCTTTAGCTACACCGGCAGCGATTGTACCAACGCCTACTTCGGAAACTAACTTTACACTTATGCGGGCGCGGGGGTTAGCATTTTTTAAATCATGGATCAATTCCGCCAAGTCTTCAATAGAATAGATATCGTGATGTGGTGGTGGCGAAATTAAGCCTACACCCGCCGTAGTACCTCTTACTTTTGCTATCCAAGGATAAACTTTTCGACCAGGCAGTTGTCCGCCTTCGCCGGGTTTAGCTCCTTGCGCCATTTTGATTTGAATCTCATCGGCATTGACTAAATAGTGGCTGGATACACCGAATCTTCCCGAAGCAACCTGTTTGATTGCACTGCGGCGCGAATCGCCGTTCTCATCGGCTGTATATCTGGTCGGGTCTTCACCGCCTTCGCCGGTGTTGCTTTTGCCACCGATACGGTTCATGGCGATTGCAATGCATTCGTGGACCTCTTGGCTAAGTGATCCATAAGACATTGCACCGGTCTTAAAACGACGGCAAATGCTTTCTACCGGCTCGACCTCCTCCAGTGCTATAGGAGTAACATCTTGCCGGAACCTTAACAATTGACGCAAAACACTGGCGTCGCCTGATTCGGCATTAAATAGCTTGGTGAATTGCTTAAACAAGGAGTAGTCGTTGCTGCGACAAGCCTGTTGAAGCGTTGTGATTGTTTCGGGATTATACATGTGCTGTTCGCCGTCTTGCCGCCATTGAAAGACTGAACCGGAATCAAGTTCAGTGCGCAGGCCGGGCTGGGCAGGATAGGCACGCGAATGACGACTTAGTGTTTCTTCGGCAATCTCGGCCAGACCGATGCCGCCAATGCGGGAAGGTGTCCAAGTAAAGTATCTGTCTATAACATTAGAACTAATTCCAACTGCTTCAAATATCTGTGCTCCCATATAGCCTTGAATTGTTGAAATTCCCATTTTTGATAATACTTTAGCCAGGCCTTTGGTCACGGATTTAATATAATTCTTGTGAGCGTGTTCAGTACTAACTCCTGTAATCAAGCCTCGCTGCACCATATCTTCAATTGTTCCAAATGCTAGATAAGGATAAACGGCACTGGCTCCGTAGCCGATCAACAGGGCAAAGTGATGTACTTCGCGCGGTTCGGCTGATTCTAAAATCAGACTTGTTTTTAGTCTGGTACGGTTGCGAATCATATGATGGTGTAAGCAGGAAACTGCCAGCAGGGACGGAATAGCGGAATGTTCTTTGTCGATGCCCCGATCAGATAATATCAACAGATTATAACCGTCATTAACCGCTTGGTCAGCATTTTGGCACAGCTTGGTAAGCGCGCGTTCTAACCCATAACCACCCTGGCCAGCCGGGAATAATATCGGGATAGTTTTAGCCTTGAATGCCGGATGATGCAGATTCTGAATTTTACTAAATTCTTCATTGCTAAGGATTGGTGTTTGGACTCGTATTTGCTGACAGCTGTCAGGAGTTGGTTGGAGTAGATTCTTTTCTGGTCCGATGGTAATACCAGTATCGGTATAAATTTCTTCCCGTAAGGCATCAATGGGGGGATTGGTGACTTGAGCAAATAATTGTTTGAAATAATTGTACAATAATTGGGGCTTACTTGATAGCACTGCTAATGGTACATCACTGCCCATTGAGCCGACCGGATCAATGACATCTTGCGTTAACGGACGCAGGAGTTTGGTTAATTCTTCGTAGGTGTAGCCAAAAGCATGCTGATAAATTTGCAAAGTTTCTTTATCTAATGTCGCGGTTAGCGGACGGGCCGGAATGTTTTCCAGGTCGATCATGTATTCATCGACCCATTCAACATAAGGTTTTTCACTGGCAATTTTATTTTTTATAACGTCATCATTTAAAATTTCGCCGGCAACTGTATCAATTAACAGCATTCTACCAGGGCGCAGACGGTTTTTGCGTATGATTTTATCGGCGGGGATATCTAAAACTCCGGCTTCCGAAGCTAAAATGACCAGATCATCCTCGGTTATATAAAAACGCGCGGGACGCAAGCCGTTTCTGTCCAATAATGCGCCGATAACCCGACCATCGGTAAAGGCCATTGCCGCGGGACCGTCCCATGGCTCCATCAGACAACTGTGATATTCAAAAAATGCTTTTTTAGCATCACACATGTTTTCATGTTTGGTCCAAGGTTCCGGTATCATCATCATCATTGCATGAGGCAAAGAACGACCGGACATATGCAGAAATTCCAAACAATTGTCAAACATACCGGAATCACTGCAGCTTTCATCAATAACCGGCGATAGTTTTTTCATATCGCCATTAAATAAATCACTTTGGCAAAGGGCTTCGCGTGCTTTCATCCAGTTAATATTGCCGCGCAGTGTATTGATTTCGCCATTGTGTATAATGTAACGGTAGGGGTGAGCTCTTTCCCAACTGGGAAAAGTATTGGTGCTGAAGCGGGAGTGGACCAGTGCCAATGCGGTTTTCGTATCGGGGTCTTGAAGATCTAGAAAGAATTGCCCCAATTGTTCAGGCGTCAGCATTCCTTTATACACAATCGTACGGGATGATAGACTGGCGCAATAGAATTCTTTGGCTTCGCCCAGCAGTAAATTTCTAATTTGCTTTTCGGCTAATTTTCTAATTACATATAGTTTTCGTTCAAAGGCTTGTTCATCTGTTTTTAGCTGTTCGCGAATTTCTCTGCTTGGCGCAATAAATACCTGCTCGATATAAGGTTGCGATGATTTGGCGGTTACACCGAGCATGGTGTCATCCACCGGTACTTTTCTCCAGCCGAGTAATACTTGATGTTCCTGTGTAACAATAAATTCAAAACGTTGGCGGCATAATTCCCGTTCGTTTTCGTTTTGCGGAAGGAACATCATACCGACACCGTAATGACCGCTTGATGGCAGCTCAAAACCTAGGAGACTGCCGGACTTACCAAAAAGGTCATGCGGGATTTGCATAAGGATTCCGGCACCGTCGCCGGTAGAAGTATCTGCTCCCTGTCCGCCGCGATGATCCATATTAATTAATACGGATAAGGCCTTGTGCAATATATCGTTGGATTTTTGCCCTTTAACATGGGCTACGAACCCGATGCCGCAGGCATCGTGTTCGAACTGAGGGTCGTACAGACCTTGTTTTGGAGGCAGCCCAATATTTCTCATCTTCCCATTACCTACTTTCTTTTATAATCTTTAAAGTTGAGACCAGGTTATTAAGAATAATTCAGAAAAATCAAATAATGTACATATGGAAAAAACATGTGTATTCATTTATGAACCATAGGTTGTAAATTACATTATAAATACTGTATAAAAAGCTGTCAAATTGTATACAATATTTTTTTGGATATTTTAGTGAAGGAATCCGACAGAGTAGTAGGGCTTGCCTGTTTCAAGATATTTCACTGGCTTTCTTTGTCTAAAAAAAGGAGCGCCGGTCAAAGACCTAGCGCTCAAAAGGAAGGTTGGGCTGTGAAAAAGGAGAGTTTTATTTCAATTTTAAGGATTAGTAACTTCTTTATCATTAAGCAATAATTTAGTATCTAATTTCACAGTAAAGTCAGCATACGCTTCTGTTCCATGCTCACCGATATCCAATCCGATGATTTCTTCTTCTTTGCTGACGCGTAAACCAATAGTGGCTTTAATTAGACTAAACAGAATGAAGGCAGTGACGGCTGTCCAGGCGAAAACAGCTGCTATTCCGGTAAGCTGGGTTTCTAACAGTTTGCTGCTGCCACCGTATAATAATCCGCCGTCGACAGCGAATAAACCAACCATTGCTGTACCGTAGGCGCCGCAGATACCGTGAACCGATATTGCACCAACCGGGTCATCAATTTTGAGTACTTTTTCAAAAAACTCGCAGGACAATACTACTAATATTCCTGCGCCTAAACCGATGATTATTGCGCCTACCGGACTTACGGCCGCACAACCGGCTGTAATTGCAACAAGTCCGGCCAGTGCTCCGTTTAATGTTAAACTGACATCAGGTTTTGAATGTCTTACCCAAGTATAAATCATGGTCATTACTGCACCGGCTGCCGCAGCCAAATTAGTAGTCATTGCGATAAGTGCGATATCAGGAGTTGTGCCGGATAATGTGCTGCCGGGGTTGAATCCGAACCAGCCAAACCAAAGGATGAATACACCGAGAGCTCCTAAAGTAATACTATGACCGGGAATAGCTTTAACTTTTCCGTCAGGACTATATTTGCCTGTCCGCGGACCGATAAGATACGCACCGATTAACGCGGCCCAGCCGCCGACGGAATGAACTACTGTTGAGCCGGCAAAGTCAATCATGCCCATTTTAGCCAGCCAGCCGCCGCCCCAGATCCAGTGTCCTACGACAGGATAGATGAAAGCTGATATAACAATACTGTAAACCATATAGGCGATAAAACGGGTTCTTTCGGCCATAGCACCTGATACAATTGTTGCGGCTGTTGCGGCAAACACTGTTTGAAACATTACAAACGCCCATAATGGAATGGAAAGATCTAAATGTTTGAAAGTATCATTCATTGCGAATCCACTGCTGCCGATCAATCCGCCGACATCAGTTCCAAACATTAGTGCGAAACCAACTAGGAAAAATATCAGGGATCCTACGGCAAAATCCATTAGATTCTTTAAAATAATGTTGGAAGCGTTTTTTGCCCGGGTAAAGCCGGTTTCGACCATTGCAAAACCTGCCTGCATAAAGAAAACCAAAAAAGTTGCAATCAAAACCCATACTGTATCGATAGCCACGGCGTTGCTCTTGACCGTTGGTTCATCTGCGGCAAAGGCAACTGCAGCTATCAATTGTAAAGCAACAAACATGGAAACGGTCTTTTTTAACATATATTGTCCCTCCTAAGTAATTATTTATATCAAAAGGCGTCTAAAAACCAAAAGTTTTTAGACGCCTTTGTCTTGTGAAAAATATAAAAGCCTTCGCAGTACACTGCGAAGGCCTCTTTGCCTTGAATTATGAAATTATATTACCACTGACCGCTTCGGGTGTCAATAGTTTTTTAAAAAAGGATTTTTGACAGTAAGAGCAAATTTGGATAGTAAAAGGATTTTTATTTGTAGCTTATATGAGGGTGGGCCAAGGGAAATACTATATCAAAATAAACTAACTAAAGAGAGGGGAAGAAAATTGATGGAACATATTTTGCGAATCGAAGGAATGAGCTGCGGACATTGTAAAATAGCTGTTGAGAAGGCTTTGCGAAATATTCAAGGGGTAGCTACTGTTACGGTAGATCTGGAAAAAAAGCAAGCGAAAATCGCAGGAAATGTAAATAGGGAAGTATTAGTACAAGCAATTGAAGAGGTTGGTTATTCTGTAGTTGATTAGCTGATACAGGAGGTGATAACAATGAAATGCGGGTTTGTAGTGTTTAATGACCTGACAGCACTTGACTTTATTGGTGTGTATGATCCGGTGACCCGGCTGAAAACAATGGGGTTCATACCTGATTTATCATGGGATGTATGTGCCCGGGAAAATAGAATTTTAGACAGTTCGGGATTGTCTTTTGAGGCGAATATGGTCGGGAAATCGCTATCAAGCTACGATTTGGTTATTGTACCGGGTGGATTTGGTACGCGTAGCCTAGTAAATGATAAAGGTTTTATTGACTGGTTAAAAACAGCAGCCAGTTGCCCGCTGAAAGCTTCCGTATGTACCGGATCGTTGTTGTGGGGCGCATGTGGTTTTTTAGCCGGTAAACAAGCAACGACCCATCCGAGTGCGTATGAAGATTTGGCTAAGTATTGTGAAACTGTCAAACACGAACGGATTGTTGACGAAGGGAATATTATAACTGCGCGTGGGGTAACGGCGGGAATTGATTTGGGGCTTTACTTATGTGGAAAAATAGCCGGTGAAACAGCACGCGAGAAAATAGCCCGTCAAATGGATTATAGCAAATGAAAACCAGAGACTAATTGTCTCTGGTTTTCCCACGTTTTTCCATCTGTGATCCGGGAGATATTTCTTGGCTTATAGTTTCTTATGAAGCATCTATTTCGCAACTATTGTCGAGTGGAAAGGGGCCTGATTGAATAATTTCGGTAGGCATATGGGCGAAAGATGCAAAGTTGTCGTGAAATAATTTAGCCAGACGGCAAGCCTGTTGCCGGTAAGCAGCTTCGTCTTGCCAGGTACTCGCCGGCTGCAGGAGCGAATCGGGGACACCTGGACATTTAGTTGGGATAGCCAGGTTGAATATGGGATGGATGGTGTAATCAACAAAATCGAGATAGCCGCCTATAGCAGCCGATACCATTCGGCGGGTTAATTGGATACTGATTCTTTTACCAATTCCATAGGCGCCGCCTTGCCAGCCGGTATTAATAAGGAAAACACGGGTTTGGTGGTCTAATATTTTTTCTCTCAATAGTTTTGCGTACTCCAATGGGGGCAAGGGCAGGAAAGGAGCGCCGAAGCAGGCCGAAAAGGTCGCCTGCGGCTCGGTTATCCCCCGTTCAGTGCCGGCTAATTTGCTGGTGTAGCCGGATAGGAAGTAATACATAGCTTGTTCAGGTGTAAGTTTGGCTATAGGGGGCAAAACGCCAAAAGCGTCGGCAGTTAAGAAAACAATGGTGCGGGGGTGCCGTCCGGAACCGGGATAAATGCTGTTGGGAATGTAGGTGATCGGGTATGCGGCACGGGTGTTTTCGGTCAGACTATCATTAGCAAAGTCTTCCTGACGAGATGTTTCGTTTATGGAAACGTTTTCGAGCACTGTGCCGAATCGTATTGCATCCCAAATTTGTGGCTCGTTTTCCTTACTTAGATTTATGCACTTTGCATAGCAGCCGCCTTCAATGTTGAAAACGCCGTCATCACTCCAGCCGTGTTCATCGTCACCGATCAGTGATCGGTTTATATCGGCGGACAGAGATGTTTTACCTGTTCCTGACAATCCAAAGAAGAGAGTTACATCGTTATCGGGACCGGCGTTTGCCGAGCAGTGCATGGAAAGTACACCACTTCGCGGAAGCAGATAATTCATAACCGAAAACACCGATTTCTTTATTTCACCGGCATAATGAGTACCACCGATTATAATTGTTTTTTCGGTAAAATTAATTAAAACGAATGCTTCGGAGTTTGTTCCGTCTATTTCAGGATCGGCTTTAAAGCCAGGTGCGACAATAACAGTTAACTTCGGTTGTCCAGATTTAGCCTGCGAAATAGCATTCGGCCGGATGAATAGCTGCTGGGCAAAGATGTTTTGCCAGGCATATTCATTGATGACCTGAACCGGTAAAGTATGGGCGGATTCAGCACCGGCGAATCCGTTAAAAATGAAAAGGTCTTTGTCTTTAAGATATTCAGTAATTTTCATATACAAAGCTGCATATTGATTTGCCGAAATTGACTTATTATTGTCCCACCAGATAGTATTGTGTACTTCGGGAGTGTCGACAATAAATTTGTCATTGGGAGACCTACCGGTGTATTTACCGGTTTGAACACGTAGTGCTCCGGACGCCGTCAATTTTGCTTCGTGACGCAATATAGCCATTTCAACTAATTCAGGTATGGATAAATTAGTATATACTGATTTTGGGTGGCTGCCCCACGGGTTTTCAGTCATAACAAGTAGCCTCCTTATGAATAAATAATAAAAACGCGTATTATTACAATTAATTTAAAAAATTATATATGCTGCAGGCAGGATTTCGGATTTAAATGTGCTAAACAATTAGTTTAGTAGTATATATTATATACAATTGTATGGTTACACAGCAAAGGAATTTTTTATGAAATATGATAATTTCTCATAGGGGAGGACATGGAAGTGGATGATTATCAAAAACAGATACTTTCAGTCAAGGAAACCCATGGTATTGTTGACCACTTGCGGCGGGAAATAGAAAATAAAAATTTGCGTTGTGGAGAAAGGCTTCCCGGCGAGATGGAATTGTGCCGGTTATTTTCCGCAAACAGAGCAACGATAAGAAAAGTTTTGAGCACGTTAGAATATATCGGATTAATTGAAAAATGCAGAAAGGGTTATTGTGTTTCGGGACATATGGCTTATTCTCCCGAATGCATCAACAAAATTGCCTCTAAGATTGCCCTAAAAGCCGATAGCTTATTAACTATTCAGCAATTGAAACGGATATTTATGATGGGGTTGGATGGACTAATTCTGCCGGTAACTGAAAAAAACGATTGGAAAAAAAACATCCGCGCTGTGCAGCAAGCAGCTCATGATTGCGATTATACACCGGCTCTAATCGCTGAAGTGGACGGCGGCTATTGTCACCATATCGATAGTGTACTGCTGCAACAGGTCGACTTTCTTTACATATACAATATTAGTGATGTAAATAAAATCCTGCCGGTGAGAAAAATAATTGAGGATTACGATTCAAAAGTGCAGCTTTTCGTCAAATTTGAAAATCAAGACTTTGATGTCGAAGAGTTCATAAAGCTTTGCGACGGAGTAGTAATGGAATATTCCCAACTGACGACCATATTTGCCAAACAGCATGATAAGATATTTCATGAATGCAGGATTTATGGTAAACCCATTTTTGTTAGCATCTCCCAAATTGGTACTGTTAATTGGAGTGAATTTAGTGCTGCAATTACAAAATATGACTTTGACGGTTGTTTTTTATGTTTTGCTGATGACGAGCAGGGGCTAATAGCTCAATGGTTGGCGCAGACACAGCAGATGCTGCAAGACAGTGAAGCTGATTTAGCGCCAATCAATAGCAAGTATAGTCGCATTATTTCAAATCAAGTGATAGGGTCGCTGTGTTCAACGGCTGTTCATGCTGCGAGGGCAATGAATTCCGAAGCTTTGTTAGTGCCCAGCGATACCGGTTTCATTCCTAGAATCTTGTCTAAATTTCGAATCGAAATTCCCATTATTGCCATATCTGCTAACACTCAGGTTGTCAGACAGTTACGCATGGTCCGAGGGGTCTATCCCTTGCGGTCAAGAAATAGATTGATCAATGATGATGTTATCCAATTATATATGGATACTGCACTTCAGGCCAATTATGTCCATCATGGCGATAGGGTTGTGGTCGTGGTTGGTCATATGGATGTTTTGCAGGCTCGAAATGCAGTATACCTAATGGTTGTTGGGGATATCATAGTTAAGGGTCAAGGAATCGGGCAAGGAGTAGTCAGCGGACGGGTTGTAGTTATTAAGAACTTTTTTGATATAAAGAGGAAAGTAAAAAATAGAATTGTGGTAATAAAATCAACAGATGCTGAACATATGCGAATTATTGAGGAAGCAGCCGGCCTAATTGTTGAAGATGGGGGACTGTCCTCGCACGCGGCTATTGCTTGTCTGGCTTTGCGAAAACCGGTAATTGTCGGTGCTGAGCAAGCCACAGAACTGTTAATGGATGACGAACCGGTAACAATGGATGTTATGACCGGTGCGGTATATCAAGGCTGGGTAAATCTGGGGTGAGATTTTTAATCAGTAGCTAAGAGATCGGCAGTACTCGCCGATTCCTTCCTTTTTGTAGTACTGCTTGCGGTAATTAGGAGTTAATTGCGCAAATTTGTAAGCAATGTATTATACTATTTGGCAGGTAATATTATACTGATAATTAAGTATACATTGTAAAATTGCCTGAGATGTATTGAAAAAAATACATTTGTTTGTTACAATCACATACATAATTGTGTACCCTATAAATACAAAAAATTTGCTTAGAAAGGATTAGGTGATTGTGGATTTATTAAATTTAATTATTGGGAAGGTTAGTGACATTGTTTGGGGACCCCCCTTGTTAGTACTTTTAGTTGGTACAGGAATATTTTTATCATTTCGGCTATCATTTTTACAATTTAGTAAACTACCGTACGCATTAAAATTGGCTTTTTCGAAACATGAAGATTCGGATGATTCTGAAGGAGATGTTTCCCATTTCCAGTCGCTGATGACGGCATTGGCGGCAACCATTGGTACAGGCAATATTGCCGGTGTTGCAACCGCAGTTGTATCCGGCGGGCCGGGAGCGGTATTTTGGATGTGGGTTACGGCGATTTTCGGTATGGCCACAAAATATGCCGAAGCAATTCTGGCTGTTCGGTATCGTGAAAAAGATGAGAAAGGCGAGATGGCCGGCGGTCCAATGTACTTTTTGGCTAATGGATTGGGCTTGAAGTGGCTTGGCTGGTTATTTGCTTTCTTTGGAGCTGTGGCGGCATTCGGAATAGGCAATATGGTACAATCTAATTCTGTAGCACTTGCTATTGAAAAAAGTTTTAATGTATCGCCAATTGTTTCGGGATTGGTTCTTACTGTATTGACAGCAATGGTTGTAATTGGTGGAATCAAAAGCATTGGTAAAGTAACAGGTTTTCTTGTCCCATTCATGGCTGTTTTTTATGTAATAGGCGGCTTAGCAATTATTATATTGCATATGGATAAATTGCCGGGAGCTGTTGCACTTATATTCCAAGATGCTTTTAGCGGCCAGGCAGTTGCCGGAGGAGCTATTGGTACGGTAATCCGGTATGGCGTAGCCCGCGGCGTATTTTCTAATGAAGCCGGGTTAGGTTCCGCTCCTATAGCAGCAGCGGCGGCTAAAACCGATATGCCTGGACGGCAGGCACTGGTATCAATGACCGGTACATTTTTAGATACAATTGTGGTATGCTCTATTACCGGCATAGTTTTGGTTATGAGCGGTATGTGGAATACCGGAAAATTGACCGGTGCGGCTTTGACAACTGTTGCGTTTGAAGAAATGCTGCCGGGCCCTGGTGGTTGGATTGTTTCAATAGGTTTGATCCTATTTGCTTATTCAACAATACTAGGCTGGTGCTATTACGGAGAAAAGTGTGTTGAGTATTTAGCCGGGACAAAAGCTATTCTGCCGTTTAGAATCTTATTTTCGATGTTTGTCTTAGTAGGCGCTGTTGCCAACCTGAAGTTGGTATGGGACATTGCCGATGTTTTTAATGGACTAATGGCAATTCCTAACTTGATTGGTCTTATTGCATTATCTGGGATAGTAGTATCAGAAACAAAACAATTTAAAGATAAACTAGATTCGGAAGCCAAAGAATCAGCTTGATATTAAAAATTATTCTGCCCACGGCTGACTGTTGCAGCCGTGGGCAGTTTTTATTTATTTAAGAACAAATATATTTGACAAAACACATTTGTTTTAAGATAATAGATAAAAAGTTACATAATTGGGTTACGTCTAAAATAAACTTGCAATATATTTACGTTTTACACATTAATCATAGATACATTTATATACAAGCGTAACATTTTAAAGCTATAGTAAAACTAATCGTTATATTGTGGGAAAAATTAGGGTTTTTTGAATATTTTTTCAAAAAAAATTAGCTAAAACAAGGAATTTTAAATTTATATATGGAATATTTACTTGTTTGCAAATAAGCTTTTCCATATTTTGCATAGTGATTATAAATCAAGGTAAGAATAATAAAATTATAGTAGTGCATCTACGATAACCTATACGGGAAAGGATTTGTCATTGTGAAAGAATTAATGGGATTGTGGCAAGAAACCGGTTTTAAGTTATGGTCTTGGCGGGGCATGGAAGGAGTATATCGCCGCGTTACTTTTCGTAAAGATTCTTTAATTGGTGAGGTGGCTTCTTACTATGCAGACGATTATATTGTTTGGAAGCATCACGGTCCAACGGATGAAAGATTGATTTTGAATGAATGGAAGCCTCAGGCCGACGTGATGAATCACCGGTTTTTACTTGTTGATCCTGAAGGTTCGGGAAAACTGCAGCGCAGAGCCTTTTGGTATGGAATTAAGGGGTGGGTTACCGTCCTTCGCTATTGTCCGGGTGATCAGGAATTGCGCGATTTTAAAGATCTTATATTTTTAACCAATAAGGGTTCTGAATATTTGCGAAAAAGGGAGGCGGTTGATTTAGAGAAAAGGTAACTATATTTCTTTTAAGGAGGTGGTTGCCAAGATTCTTTACCGGATGTTCAATTATACTGCTAAAGGGAGGTATGGAAAGTTATGTTAATGACCTTATTTTTGGTTGCGGTTGTTGTTTTTGGTGTAGCTTATCGGATTTATGGTAATTTTCAAAAGGAAGTTTATGGTTTGGATCCTGACCGTGAGACTCCTGCACAATGTATGTTTGACGGTTTAGACTATTGCCCGGCTCATCCGGCTGTTTTGATGGGACATCATTTTGCTTCGATTGCCGGTGCTGGTCCTATTGTCGGACCTATTGCTGCTGCTGCAATGTTTGGTTGGTTACCGACTTATATCTGGATTTTAGTCGGTTCGGTATTTTTCGGCGGCGTTCATGATATGGGCGCAATTGTGTCGTCCGTACGGCATAAAGGTCTATCGGTCGGCGAAGTTGTTTCTCAATGGATTGGTGCCCGCGGTAAAAAACTATTTTTAGTATTTACCTGGCTGGCTCTTACCTTGGTTATTGCTGTATTTTTGGAATTAGCTGCTCAGACATTTGCCGCTGATCCGGCCGTAGCATTTTCCGGTGCGTTATATATGTTATTGGCAATGATCTTCGGTATGATGATTTATCGGTATGGTATCTCCTTAAAAGCTGGTACGCTGGTTATGGTTCCGTTGATTCTTGGTGCGGTATTCTTTGGATCAGCTTCTCCTTGGGTTCAATCCACATTTAAACTCGATCTTGGAACTTGGCGTTATATATTAGTTGTATATATTTTCTTGGCTTCAGTATTGCCGGTTTGGCTGTTATTGCAACCGCGTGACTATTTAGCTTCTTATTTGCTGTACTTCTCATTATTTATCGGCGCGGTTGGTATGATTTTCGGCAGTCAGTTTAATTTAACGCTGCCGGCATTTAAAGGGTTTGTAACTCCAAAAGGCGATTTTATTTGGCCGTTATTGTTTATTACTGTAGCCTGTGGTGCCATTTCCGGATTCCACTCATTGGTAGGAAGCGGTACGACTTCCAAACAGATTCGTAAAGAAACAGATGCTGTAGCTGTTGGTTATGGCGCAATGTTGATTGAAGGTTTGGTTGCCGTTATTGCGTTAGGTACCATCATGATGTCCGGTACAATTGTTAAAGGCGGACCTACCGTGGTATACGGCATAGGAATCGGCAAATTTGCCGGATTGATCGGAATTAATCCTAAAGTCGGTATGTCACTCGGTTTGCTGGCACTTAACTCCTTCTTGTTAACTTCCTTGGATACTGCCACCCGTTTGGCCAGATACCAACTGCAAGAATTGTCCGATATGAAATTAGGCCGCTATTCGGCAACTATCATCGGTGTGGTTATAGCATTAGTACTGATTCTGTTCAAGAGCGGTTCTACGCCGGTATGGCAATTAATCTGGCCGGTATTCGGCGCTTCCAACCAATTGGTTGCTGCGATGGCCTTGTTGGCATTAGGTGTATGGGTTATCCGCGGTCTTAACAAATCCGCAAACTTTATTATGATTCCAATGGTATTTATGCTGGTAACGACATTGGCCGGATTGTTCATTTTGATCTGGCAGAATCTTACTAACCCAATTCTGTCCGGTATTTCGGTGGTGTTGTTAATTTTAGCCGCAATGCTGGTTAAAGAGGCTTGGGAAGCAATTCATAAACCACCGGTTGGACCGCAAGACGTGGCAAAATAAAGACAAAATTAAAATGAGAGGCGTTGGCCTCTCATTTTTTTTATCCATATTAATTACAAGCTTCTAGCAGTTTTTTTGCTTCGACGTACATAGCAATTCCGGCAGCTACCTTTTTTGCTTCTTTCATAGCTAATACTACTGTTTTTGGGCCGTGTACGACATCGCCGCCGGCGAATACTCCCGGCCGGGTGGTCATACCATAAGGACGTTCCTTGGTTATGACATAACCATAGGAGTCAACTGAAATTCCTTCAGTGGTCGACACAATTCTGGCAGCTGGGCGTTGCCCGATTGCCAGCAGGATTTTGTCGGCAGGAATTATTTCTTGCTTGCCGGTAGGATGAATATCACCGGCAACATCAGCCTCAAGTAGTTCGACAGCTAGACCGGATACCTTAATTTCTCCGACATATCGCAATGGAGATACTAACCAGCGAAATTGAATTCCTTCCTGTACGGCTGCTTCATATTCTGACGGCAACGCAGTTATTTCTTTAACTGTACGGCGGTAAGCTACTGTTACGCTTTGGGCGCCAAGACGCAATGCTGTTCGCGCGGCATCAATTGCGACATTGCCGGCGCCAATAACCAAAACCCTGTCATCAGTTGTTACCGGTATTTCTTTGGCCTCTAGATGCCCAGACTGAAACAGCGTAACCGTGCTTAGAAAATAAGTAGCAGTCAGGACACCGGGAAGGGTACAGCCGGGGATATTTAAAACTTTTGGCAGGGCAGTACCTGTTCCGATAAATATTGCATCGAATCCTTCGGCAAACATTTGATCAATCGTTATGTCCGGTCCTACTAGTACGTTTGTTCTAAAGTTAACACCCAACCGCTTTATTTTGGCAATCTCACGATTCACAACGTCTTTAGAGAGCCGAAATCCGGGGATACCAAATAGTAGAACACCGCCTGGTTCAGGTTGGGCTTCAAAAACAGTAACTTCGAAGCCGAGTTTTGCCAAATCGCCGGCAACGGTTAAGCCGGCAGGGCCGGATCCGATTACCGCAACTTTACCATGACGGGAAGAGATTTTTACCGGTTCGCAAATATTCATTGTCTCCACAAAATCGGCGACAAATCGTTCCAGCATACCAATACGAATGCCGCAGTTCTTTTTAGACAGCACACAATGTGCCTCGCATTGAAGTTCATGCGGGCATACTCGTCCGCAAACAGCCGGTAAATTACTTCTTTCGGCAATAATAGCGCTGGCTTGGCCGATATTACCTTGGGCCACAGCTTTAATGAACCCGGGAATATCGTTTTCAATCGGGCAGCCGGTCCGGCATAAGGGATGGGCACAATTGAGGCAGCGTTTAGCCTCTTTAATTGCCTCTTGAATATTTATATTGGAGTTCATAAACCATACCTCTTTCACCTGGATTGTATAAATATTATAATAACTAAACACATGAAAATGTCAACAATGTGAATAATTTATCTTAATTTTGCATAATTATATAACTTGACTGTTCGGGATTTCCACTGTAGAATTATTATGAACTAAAAGGGAGTAGCTAACTTGCCGTTGTCAACATACTGGTGTCATCACCTGGCAGCGGCGTTGGTGGTTTACCAATCAGCGAGACTTTTAGTATGACCTTATTAAGGTTATACTAAAGTGTCTCGCTTTTTAATGCAAGGAGGAGATATAATTGGAAGCATTTTTAGCATCATCAATTTTTGTAGTGCTGGCCGAAATGGGTGATAAAACACAATTATTGGCTATGGCTTTTGCGGTTAGGTATAACTGGCGAACAGTAATGTGGGGGGTTTTTGTTGCCACAGTGCTTAATCATATGTTTGCCGTAGCCGTAGGTGCATATCTGACAAAGTTTATTCCTATTTCATATATTCAAATTACTGCTGCGCTATCATTTATTTTGTTTGGGCTGTGGACAATCCGCGGGGATGAATTAAACAGTGAGGATGAAAAAGTTTGCCGCAGTCCGTTTTGGACTGTAGCCATTGCCTTTTTTATAGCTGAGATGGGTGATAAGACCCAATTAGCAACAGTAGCTTTAGCGGCGAAATATAGTGCCGCAATTGCTGTTTGGATGGGTACTACCACGGGTATGATGGTAGCTGACGGACTGGGAATAATTGTTGGTATAGTTTTAGGTAAAAAAATACCGGAACAAATTATAAAATGGTTCGCGGCAATTATATTTATCGTTTTTGGTGTAGTTGGACTATATCAGACAGTACCCAGCAGTTTTTGGACCTATCCGGTAATAGCGGCCGGATTAATTGGCCTAGCCGTAAGTATTTATTTTTCTTATAGGCTAGGTGCTGCCAAATAGGAAATATTCATTTTACATATTAAGCTCCCGCCTTATTGACAAAGACGGGAGCTTATTTTTAATGGCTATCGCTAATCTTCGTTTGCATAGACTCAACCTTATTTTCCAGACTTTGAATCTGTTGCAACAGCTGATCCAGTGTTTCATGAATGGGGTCAGGCAGGATGTTGTGATTAAGATCGACCGAATATTCCCGGTCAACTTTTTTGCCGTTTTGTACTACTACGGTACCCGGGATTCCAACAACGACTGAGTCAGGAGGTACTTCTTTTAATACAACTGAGCCGGCGCCGATCTTAGCGTAGTCACCGACACGGAAAGAACCTAAGACTTTGGCCCCGCTGGCCACAACCACGTTATTGCCCACGGTTGGATGGCGCTTACCCTTCTCTTTACCTGTGCCGCCTAGCGTAACTCCCTGATATAAAGTTACATTATCGCCAATTTCACATGTTTCGCCAATTACCACGCCCATTCCGTGGTCGATAAATAAGCCGTGTCCGATTTTCGCCCCGGGATGAATATCGATACCGGTAAGGAACCTTGAAAAAGTATTGATTAAACGGGGCAAAAGGACTAAGCCAAGTCTATAAAAATAGTGAGCGATGCGATGAAGCCAAATAGCATGCAAACCGGGATAACACAATATTACTTCAATTATACTTCTAGCAGCCGGATCTCTTTCTAAGACAACCTCAATGTCTCTGCGAATTTCTTTAAACATTACTACACCTTACCTTTGTCACAAGAAATTTTACATTTCTCCAAAATATGATTCTTAATTGTAGCATAAATAAATTAAAATGCAAATCTATTCTTTATACTGTAGTGCGGAAACATATTTGGCAAATGTATGTATACAAAAGACAATTGTTATAAAAATTTGCAACGATGGCAGGATTTTATTTATAAATATTGAATTAAAATAAGTGCTATCAAATTGACTTTATGTAAACTTAGTGCCCGGGGAGATGATTACTTAGAAATTATAAATTATTATATAAAGAGGGTGACGAAAACGGAACGAGAATTGTTGAAGAAAAAAGTCTGTCAGGCAATTGACGAAAATGCCGAGCAAATTATTAATTATGTCCAGGCAGTTGCGAAATGTCCGGAACTGGGTTTTAAAGAAGAAAGAACAGCTGCTTTGACTGCTGATTATTTTAAACAGCTTAAGTTGAGTTATCGGGATAATTTGGCGGTTACCGGAATTAAAGCCAAGTTAAAAGAGCAGACTACCGGGCCGAACATTGCCATTTTAGGTGAGTTGGATGCAGTCATTTGTCCGGATAGCCCAATGGCTGATGCTAATACTGGTGCAGCTCACGCTTGCGGACATAACTTGCAAATGGGAGCATTGATTGGGACTGCAGTTGGTTTAAGTAAGTCCGGAATCGCTGAAGAACTTGATGGCAATGTTACTTTTATGGCTGTTCCTGCCGAAGAGTATGTGGAAATTGCATACCGTATGCAACTGCGTGAACAAGGTAAAATCCACTTCCTAGGCGGAAAACAGGAACTTATATATCGCGGTGAATTTGATGATGTGGATATGTCCATGATGGTACATTCCAGTAAGAACTGTCCGGAGGCTATGGTAGCTATCGGCGATTCAAGCAATGGATTTATTGGTAAAACTATTCAATATATTGGACGTGAAGCACATGCCGCTGAGGCACCTGATCAGGGTGTTAATGCTCTGAATGCTGCAATGTTAGGGTTAATGGGAATTCATGCGCTGCGTGAGACCTTTAGGGATCAAGATATTGTCCGGGTTCACCCGATTATTACCAAAGGCGGCGATTTAGTTAATTCGGTTCCTGCTGATGTTCGCATTGAAACATACGTGAGAGCAAAAACAATGGCAGCGATAGATGCTGCTCATCGCAAAGTTGACTGTGCATTAAAAGCCGGCGGCGATGCGGTTGGCGCTAGCACCGTTATTCAAACAATACCAGGTTACTTGCCGTTGTTTTGTTCAGGCGAAATGAATGAACTTTTTGCTGAGAATGCCAAGCAGTTTATAGATGAAGATAAGATTATTAATGCCGGCCATTTTGGCGCTTCAACCGATATGGGCGATGTTTCCCATTTAATGCCGACAATTCATCCATTTGTCGGCGGTGTACAAGGTTTACTGCATGTGCGGGATTTTCATGTTGTAGATTATCAGGCCGCTTGTATCTTGCCGGCTAAACTGATGGCAATGACTGTTATTGATTTATTATATGATGGAGCAAAATCAGCGAACAATATAAAAGTAAATTTTACTCCGTTATTAAATAAGAAGCAATATATTCAAATGCTGGAAAATTATTATTCTTAACAGAGGAGGATTATTGTGAAAAACTGGAAAGTACATGGTATTGTTTTGGCGCTGGTAATTGCAGCCGAACTTATCGGAATTTTGCAATTTAAAGTCGGGGTTGGTACGGTTGTGCTGCTGCCGATGCTGTATGCTCTAATTATGGGAATCTTTTTAAGTCCTAAATTTTTAAAGGTAGTAAATCAGAAAGATATGACTGATGCCGGAAGTTTAATTACGGTAACACTAATGTTGTTAATGGCTCGCTATGGTACTTTGGTTGGTCCGTCACTGCCTAAAATCATCAGTTCAAGCCCGGCGTTGATTTTACAGGAGCTTGGTAATTTGGGAACAATATTTGTTGGTATTCCATTAGCTGTATTTTTGGGATTAAAACGGGAATCTATTGGTGCAGCTCATTCCGTAGCCCGCGAGCCGAATGTAGCATTGATTGGTGATGTTTATGGGTTAGATGGTGCTGAAGGCCGGGGTGTAATGGGCGTATATATTTGCGGTACGGTTTTTGGTACAATTTTCTTTGGACTTTTGGCCAGTTTCGCTGCCGCGTATCTGCCGTTCCATCCTTATGCCTTAGCTATGGCTGCTGGTGTCGGCAGTGCCAGTATGATGACTGCGGCCGTAGGATCACTTGTAGCAATGTATCCGCAAATGGCTGATCAAATTGCTGCTTTTGGTGCAGCCAGTAATATGTTAAGCGGTCTGGACGGATTATATATGTCGTTGTGGATGGCATTACCGATGTCTGAATGGTTATATAGAAAAATGTATGCAATTAAGTATGGGAAAGCCCCAGTTAAGGAGGTTGCAAAATAATGAGTGTCAAAGATACTTTTTTTGTCATGCTGATTGTTGGGGTTATGTCCCTAGTCGGAAATTTGGTTGGTTTTAAAAACGGCATTGTGGAAGCAATCCCAGGAATGCTGATATTGATATTAATCTCAATTGCCGGTGTGGCTTTAGCAAAATTCATCCCGGTGCGAATTCCCAGTGTAGCATATATTGTAACTTTGGCCTGTATTCTTACGTTTCCTGGCGTTCCCAGCGCAGCTTTTATCAATGCTGCCATGAAGAAAGTTAGTTTCTTGGCTTTGACAACGCCGATTTTGGCTTATGCCGGTATTGCCATTGGTAAAGATCTTGATACCTTCAAAAAAGCCGGCTGGCGGATAGTCGTTTTGTCCTGTGTGGTGTTCGTTGGCACTTATATCGGCTCGGCAGTTATTGCTCAATTTATCCTCAAAATGTTAGGTCAAATCTAATAGCGGACTGACAAAAATATATATTGCTAGGGGTGCTTTGTGCTGAGAGGGATATAGTTCCCAACCCTTTGGACCTGACGTGGATAATGCCGCCGGAGGAAAGCATATTCTAATTTAAAGAAAACAGCTTGCCTTGAGCAAGCTGTTTTAGTATAGGAGGGAAAAAAATGGGACAGACGCAAATGAGCCAGGCAATTAACGGCGTAATCACACCACAAATGCGAGAAGTTGCGACAAAAGAATTTGTGGATGCTAATACATTACGGGAGTTAATTGCGCAAGGAAAAGTAGTAATACCAGCTAATGTCAAACATGAAACTCTTTGTCCTCAAGGCATTGGCCAAGGTTTGCGGACTAAAATAAACGTAAATATTGGAGTGTCTAATGATTGCTGCAATATGGAGCTTGAACTTCAGAAGGCAATTGCAGCCCAAAGGCTGCAGGCTGAAGCTATAATGGACTTATCCTGTTTTGGTAAGACCAAAGAGTTTCGTAAACGACTTTTACAACAGACATCTGCAATTATTGGTACAGTGCCTATTTACGATGCAGTAGGGTATCATGATAAAGATTTGGCAGATTTAAAAGTAGCTGATTTTCTTAAAGTTGTGGAGGAACATGCCAAAGACGGCGTCGATTTTATGACAATTCATGCAGGATTAAATCGCAGTACAGTGGAAAGAATAAAGAAAAACAAGCGGTTAACTAATATTGTTTCCCGTGGCGGCTCCCTGCTATTTGCATGGATGGAAGTAAATAATGCCGAGAATCCGTTTTATGAACATTTTGATGAGTTATTAGCGATTTGTCACGAGTATGATGTTACATTGAGTCTAGGTGATGCCTGTCGTCCCGGCAGTATTAATGATGCAACGGATTCGTCCCAAATAGAAGAGTTGATTGTATTAGGCGAATTAACTAAAAGAGCGTGGCAAAGCCAGGTTCAGGTCATGATAGAAGGCCCGGGGCATATGCCGCTAAATGAAATTGCAGCAAATATGATATTGCAAAAGAAACTATGTCATGGTGCACCTTTTTATGTATTGGGACCGTTAGTTACTGATGTCGCTCCCGGTTATGACCATATAACATCAGCTATCGGCGGAGCGATTGCCGCTTCTAACGGAGCGGACTTTCTCTGCTATGTAACTCCGGCTGAACACTTACGGTTGCCGACGCTTGAAGATATGAAAGAAGGAATTATTGCTGTCAGAATTGCCGCTCATGCGGCCGATCTTGTTAAGGGAATTCCCAATGCTAAACAATGGGATGATAAGATGAGTGAAGCTAGGGCTAAGGTTGATTTTGCAGCTATGATTGATTTGGCAATTGATCCGGATAAAGCTCGTAAGTATCGCGAGGAGAATATGCCGAAACAGCAGGAAACTTGTACAATGTGCGGGAAAATGTGCGCAATGAAAACAATGAATCAAATTTTGAATAATCAACCCATTGATATTTAAGTAATAATGCTGAATGTAGCCGCAATATAGTTGCAGGGTTTTTCTGCTCGGCCAGCGAATTACATTAACAAACTACAGCTATTATTAATGTCAGGGGGAATCAATGTGCTTGTGAAGGAGATTGAAGATGGTGCTATATTGGCGGAAACCGTGCTGCCGAGTACCATCTATCAAGATGAAATTGGGCAAAAACTCCAAGAATACGCTGCCTCGCAAAATTACCCTGTTGGCAGGGTCAAATATAGCAAGGTAATGGATGGATATGTTGGGTTTGGCACAGATTATTATGTAATTGCCGAAAAAATGCCTCCTATTCCTGGAGGTTGGGCAGTTAGCATATTAAGCTTTTCACCAAAAACAACTAGATTTTTGGTTATTATATCGGCAAAAGACGATTTTAACAAACCAGCCCCGGCCTTAAAATTCATTGTACAAATGATGGAAGAGTATAAAAAAGATGGATTAGTTATTGTCCCGACTGAAGATTATGAAGATGTATATGGCTCAAGAGCTCAGTACTATCAAGTAACCGGGCATCCTGTTTTAATAGATGCTTTGGAAGAGTTTTTGGAAAACATGCGATAAATATTAAAACTCTCACAAATTTAGTGAGAGTTTTAATATTTATCAGACTAGGTGGGATAGTAATAACAAAACTAAGCGGGATGATGCTATGCGTAGCTTGCGATATTTAATTATCAGACTTTCGGCAATTGGCGATGTACTGCATTGTACACCGGTTGTCAGGATACTCAAACAGCAGCAGCCTGATTGTCATATAACTTGGCTTGTTGGGAGAATTGCAGCGGAACTATTAACTTATAATCAATTTATTGATGAAGTTGTTGTTTGGCCAAGAGAAGAGTTTGATAATCATATTTATCAAGGTCGCTATTTAACTGCTCTTAAAATGCTGCAAGGGCTGCGAAAAAAGTTGTTAACTCAGTACTATGATATTATTTTGGATGTTCATGGGTTATTTTTGACTGGAATAATTGCACAATTATGTCAGGCAAAAGTCAAAATCGGTTTGGCGGGCACCAAAGAATTTAATTCGCTTTTTATGACTGAGCTGGCGCCGAAAAGAGAGTATCGCCATATTATTGAACGATATTTAAGTGTTTTACAAGGTCTAGATATTCCTTTAGCGCAAGATTTATCCATGACATTGAATTACTCTCAAGCTGAGCAGCAGTTTGCTGAGGATTTTTTTGCAAATAATAAATTAATTAATGAAAAAGTTATAGCTATTAATCCGGTTACTACTTGGCATAGCAAGAATTGGCCGCCACTGTATTACAGCGAGGTCATTAATAAACTAGGCAATGATTTTAAATATATAGTGTGTGGTGGACCTAGTGACCGTCAAGTTGCCGGTACTATTCAACGCAATGTTTCGCGGTCACCAGTTATCAATATCACCGGCGCGACATCTTTACTGCAGCTAGCGGCCGTACTGAAAAAGTGCTCGCTGCTGATAGCCGGCGATACGGGTCCGTTGCATATGGCTATCGCTATGGCAGTGCCGACTGTGAGCATATTTGGGCCGACCGATGGTCGCTATATCGGCCCGGTTCAACCGGGCCACATCATTTTACAAAGTAATAATACCTGTAGTTTATGCTATAAGAAAGTATGCCGATACCAGCAAGTCCAATGTATGTACAGTATTCGCCCCCATGACGTAGTTAAGGCGGTATATGACTTATTATAAGTAAACTCATCACCTATTGTGTTAACAAATGGTGATGAGTTTTATTTAGTTTGATTTGTTCTATGCTACTTCATTGTTAACTTGGTCAAATTCACGTTGTATTTCGGTTGACGGTTCTTTATCCAGTAAGCTGACAACATATATGGCTATTGACGACAAGATGAATCCCGGTACGATTTCATACAGGCCAAGCCAGCCAAAATGTTTCCAGATGAGGACAGTAACACCGCCGACAATTATGCCGGCTGAAGCACCTAGCAGAGTCATGCGCCGCCAAAAAAGCGACATAACAATTGTTGGCCCGAACGCTGCGCCAAAACCGGCCCAGGCATAGGCAACAATATCCAATACCAAGCTGTTGGGATTTAAAGCAAGAATGATTGATAGAACTGAAACTAACACAACTGTCCAGCGACTAACCCAGACTAATTCTGCTTGACTGGCATTTTTGCGAATCAATACTTGGTAAAAGTCTTGAGAAACTGCCGAGGCCGTAACAAGCAGTTGCGAAGATGCCGTGCTCATAATAGCTGCTAATATAGCTGATAAAATAATACCGGCGAAAAAGGAAGAGAACAGTTTATTAGTCATGACCATAAAAACAGTTTCTACCGCCGAACCACTAAGGACTTCCGGTAAATAGACCCTGCCGACCATACCGACAAAAACTGCTGCAGCCAATGAGCCAACTACCCAAGTCATAGCAAAACGGGTTGCTTGTTTGATTTCGGCGGCTGACCTGATGGCCATAAACCTAACTAAGATGTGAGGTTGTCCAAAATAGCCCAGTCCCCACGCCATTAAGGATATGATGGAAATCAATGAAATTTGCTTGCCTTGAGGTGTAGTGAAGGGGTTAAAAAATTCTGCATTGATCGAATTTAATGCCGAAATTGTTGCTGAAAATCCACCGACATACTGCATAGCTGTCAGCGGAACAATTAATACGGCAAAGAACATTAAAATTCCTTGACAAAAGTCTGCCCAGCAAACTGCGGTAAAGCCACCTAAAAAAGTATAGAAAACAACTACCGAAGCGCTGATAATCAGCGACCAAAAATAGGGCAGCCCAAATACAGTGTGAAATAGTTTGCCGCCGGCAACAAACCCTGATGATGTATAAATAAGAAAGAATATAAAAATGAAAATTGCTGATACTACTCGCAAAATATGCGATTTATCACGAAACCTATTTTGGAAATAATCAGGCAGCGTAAGTGAATCATTGGCGATTTGCGTATAGTGACGCAACCGTTTAGCAATAAATTTCCAGTTGGCATAAGTGCCCAATGCCAGCCCTAATGCTATCCAGGCTGCTTCCATCCCGGATGTATAAGCAAATCCAGGTAACCCCATCAGCATCCAACCGCTCATGTCCGAAGCCTCCGCACTCATGGAAGTTACCCATGGGTTTAATTGGCGGCCGCCAAGTACATAATCAGACAGATTGCTTTCTTTTTTGTAATAGATAATTCCTAAACTAATGAAAAAAACAAGGTACAGTAAAAATGCTGAGATAATACCAAAGTTATGTCCGGACATATCAATTTCTCCTTAACAAATTTTTTATCTTATTCAGCGAGTTAAGACCCCGCCTCTATAGGCGGCGTCAGCTCAGGTGGAGTTGACTCTCCACCTGAGCCCCGATGTTTCAGCTTTGCTGAAACGAGTTCACTAGCCAGTAAAATTATACAATCTAATGTAAAACTTATGCAAGTATTAACTGAATTTGGAAGGACAAGTAGGTGCAAGTATTTCAATATTACGGGACATGCAGACCTGTCCACTATGGATAAACTAGTCTGCAGACAGATACTACGGGTTTTGATCATATTAAGTAAGTAGTAGTTATAGTAATATTAAAAATATCGATTGAGGGACGAATATTTGGACATACTATGCAAAGAAGCATGAACATTTTTGTGAGGGGGAATCATTTTGGATGCATTTTCGGTAGCACTACAAGCAGTATGGAATGATAGCGGATATGTAGTTTTTACGGCTGGCAATTTGATCATGATAATTGTGGGAATTATTCTCTTGTATATGGCTATTGGCAAAGGTTTTGAGCCATTACTGTTAACGCCGATAGCTTTTGGCTGTATATTGGCCAACATTCCCCGCACCGGCTTTGAAACAGATCCCGGTGTAATGCAGGTAATTTTATTCGGTATCCATCATGAAGTGTTTCCGCCACTGATTTTTTTAGGAGTAGGAGCTATGACGGATTTTGGCCCGTTGATTGCAAACCCTAAAACATTACTATTGGGTGCAGCAGCTCAAGCCGGTGTTTTTGTAGCACTGATTGGAGCCATGTTGCTGGGGTTTACTGTCAAAGAGGCGGGAGCTATCGGTATTATCGGCGGCGCAGACGGACCTACCGCTATATACTTGGCAATTAAACTGGCTCCCCAACTATTAGGGGCGATTGCCGTTGCCGCTTACTCCTATATGTCATTAGTACCGTTAATTCAACCGCCAATTATGTTGATGTTTACCAGCGAAAAAGAGCGGCAAGTTGTAATGGAACAATTACGGCCTGTTTCCAAATTTGAAAAACTGGTATTCCCGGTAGCGGTGGCTATCCTCGTAAGTTTGCTGCTGCCGCCGGTAACAGCTCTAATGGGAATGTTGATGTTAGGCAATTTGTTCCGCGAATCGGGGGTGACCGATAGATTGTCGGATACGGCCCAGAATGCGCTGATTAATATTGTAACAATATTCTTGGCAGTGGGCACCGGCTTAACTATGAAGGCGGAAAGCTTTTTGACTTACGAAACAATATTAATTATTGTACTAGGCCTAATTGCCTTTGCGGCCGGAACTGTTTTCGGTGTTTTGTTTGGCAAGATAATGTATATTGCTACAGGCGGCAAGGTAAATCCACTGATCGGATCTGCCGGAGTATCGGCTGTCCCTATGGCCGCCCGTGTATCGCAGGTCGTCGGTCAAAAAGCGAATCCTTCCAACTTTTTGTTGATGCATGCGATGGGGCCGAATGTTGCCGGAGTTATCGGCACTGCAGTTGCAGCCGGTACAATGCTGGCAATGTTGAAGTGAACTCGTTTCAGCAAAGCTGAAACATCGGGGGCTCAGGTGGAGAGTCAACTCCACCTGAACTGACGCCGCCTATAGAGTCGGGAGTATTAACTCACTGTATATGATAAAAGAGTTGCGTCAGGTTATAACGGGATTATGCCAGAAAGCGGCATGTATCCCGTTTTTCATAATACAGGTAATATTGGGCATAGCTTGGCTCTTATGGTAAAATAAATCAAGTTTATCATAAGGAGTGACTATATGGTGCGTCCGATACTTGACTTAGTAATTCGTAATGTGAATATTTATAATGTTTTTTTAAAGAAATTTATACCGGGAGATATTTCTATCAGCCAGGGACGGTTTTATAGTGTAGGATCATACGACTTGAAGGAATATGATATCCGGCAGCAATTAGATGGTGAGGGCAGAATTATTATTCCCGGATTGATCGATATCCATCTGCATATTGAAAGTACTATGGTTGCCCCGTTATCCTTTGCCAGAGAAGTAATTAGGCATGGAGTGACAACTGTTGTAGCCGACCCGCATGAAATAGCAAATGTATTTGGCGTTGACGGTATCGAAGCAATGATTGCTGCAGGCCTAGCCAGCCCTTGTGACATTTTTTATGCCGTCCCCAGTTGTGTGCCTGCTACTGATTTAGAAACTGCCGGTAGTCAGATCGGTTTTCCCCATTTTGATCGGTTGGCAGGCAATCCGCAAGTAGTTTGTCTGGGCGAAGTTATGAGTTATGTCCAATTAGTTAAGGAAGCTAATACGCCGATCCATGACTTGCTTGCCCAAATACGGCAGCACTTTCCGCGGACGATTATTGAAGGACATTGTCCAAATTATAGTGGTCTAGATCTAGTGACTTTCATGTATAATGGTCCGGATTCAGATCATACCTTACAGACTCCAGCTTCTATCGAAGAGCGGGTGCGGTTGGGAATGATGGTGCAAATCCAGGACAAATCTATTACACCGGAAGTCATCAGCTTTTTGCAACAGTCAGATTTAGCTGAGCATATTGCCCTTGTTACTGATGATGTAGCTGCCGATAAGCTGATTGATCGAGGACATTTAGATTATTTAATTCATAAGTGTATCTCCTATGGGCTTAGCCCGGAAACCGCTGTTTATTGGGCAAGTTACACACCGGCAAGAAGGATGAATCTGATGGATAGAGGAGCTATAGCTCCGGGGAAACTAGCAGATTTTGTTATGGTGAATGATATCGGAAAATTTGATGTTCACCAAGTTTACAAAAACGGCAAGTTGGTTTTTGATGGGAAAACGGTATTAAACACTAACAATGGAATAAGGCAATTTCCTCCACACTTTTATGAGAGTGTCAAAATCAAGCCTGTTGATAGTAAGGATTTAATTTTAGCTGCTCCTAAAGATAGCGGCACAGTGTTCTGCCGGGCTATGCAGGTAAAAGATAATACTACCTATACTGAAGAAATGACGGTAGAATTTCCGGTCAAGCAACAGATTGTCCAATGGGAAAAATCCGGTTGGGCGTTAGCGGCGGTATTCCACCGGCACGGCTATAATCGTAATCGTGCTTTCGGATTTGTCGGCGGGGATATTATCCGGCACGGTGCCATTGCAACTACTTATGCTCATGACAGTCACAATCTGTTGGTAATCGGCCATACAGCACAGGAAATGGCTTTGGCTGTTAATCGGGTAATTGCGATAAACGGCGGAATTTGCTTGGTTCAAGGTAATGAAATATTAGCTGAAATTTCGCTGCCGATCGCCGGTTTAATGGCCGAAGTAGGAGCAGGCGAAATGGCAGATCAGGTAAGGAGTTTGCTTGAATCAATGAGAAAATTAGGCTGTAGACATAGCTTTCCGATCATGTCCTTAGCCACACTATCGTTGCCGGTAAGTCCCAGCTTGAAGCTGACCGACCTTGGTCTAGTAGATGTAGTGAATAAAAAAATAGTTTCACTGTTTGTATAGCTTAATTTGCAGCCAAATAACCTTCCTGAGGACACGGCGGATTGCAGGTATAAATAGTTTCCAGAATCGATCTGCCTTGGTCCATACCTTGTGCGCCTAATAGCACCAGTAAATCATGGGGTTGAATAATTGACAAAGCATGAGAAACTGCTGCCGGCAGACTGGAGACAAAGGAAAAATTGCTATTATTCTGTCTTAAAACAGAAATGAAAGCTTGCTTTTCTTCTGGAGTTACTTGATTTTTCGCATCAACACAATCATTGCCGGATGTAACGATTAGCTCAAACGGCTGGCGAAGCTGCCATTCGGAAAGCGATTGGGCGTTAACAGCATTAATTGCCGGTCCCCTGTTGCCGCGAATTGCATTTATTACAACCAACCGGTTAAATGACATGTTGCTGATACTGCTAAAAACAGCTTCGATGCTTCCCGGATTAAGGGCAGTGTCGTCAATAACAGTTACATCATTAAGATCAAATAGGTTCATTCGGCGTTCAACACCAGTAAACGAACGGAGTGCCTTTTGCACATTTTCGGCAGATATATCTTGCAACATAGCACCTGCCGCGGCTAACAGGGCGTTCTCAATATTGTGCTTGCCAGGCAAGGGCAGGTCTAGCAAAAAAGATTGCGGCTTTAGCCATTGATTACCGGTTGTAACTAACGGGCGGGATATTGTCAGATAAAATTTACTGCAATCGGCCCCAAGGTATATTATATCGGCCCAAATATCGGCTTTAGGTGAAAAACCAGCGGTAATTGTATAGCCGGTAGAAAGTCTTTGTATATCGCGGCAATTAGGATCTGAAATGTTTATTATAAACGGAGTAGTAGGGGGAAGCAGTGCTAAAAATTTAAGTTTGGCCAATACATAGTTGGACAAGTCATGGTAGCAGTCTAGATGATCGGGGCAAATATTACTTAGTATTCCACAGGAAAGTTTAATAAAATCTGTACGGTGCATTTGCATGCCTTGGGCGGAAACCTCAATAGCTGCATGAGACAGGCCTTGCCGGCACATTTCGGCCAAGCTGTGGTTAAGCGTTAGCGGGTCAGGTGTTGTCAGTTGGCTGGGCACAGTTTTTCCGCCAAAATCGATATGTACAGTGCCTATTAAACCGCAACGCTTGCTGGCACAGCGAAATATATGACAAAGCATATAAGAAATTGTTGTTTTGCCGTTGGTGCCTGTAACACCGGTAATTGATAATTTCTCAGAAGGACATTGATAAAAATGATTAGCCAAAAATGCCAAAGCTTGCCGGGCATTTTCAACAGCGATTACCGGAATTGGTAGTGGGGGTAATTGGTTAGGAAAATCGCTGATAATTGCCGCCGCACCGTTATGATAAGCTTCTTCGGCAAATCTATTTCCGTCAGACCGGTGGCCTTTGATGGCAACGAACAAATAGCCGGGTCTAATATCGGCGGAGTGACAGGTTATTCCATTGATTTTAGTTAGTAGAGGCAGTAGAAAGTTCAACCATATCACCTTCTTGCTTTAATTGACAATATCATAGTATTCCAAACAAAACAGAAGGTGTATGAGGAGGATTTTGAATGAAAAATAATATTATCATGATCCTAGTATTTTCTATATTTCTTAACGGATGTTCAATTCTAAAATCGCCTGCACCGAAAAAAACTGAACCCATAGTAGCCAACAATGTTACGCTTGAGGGTATCGATATTAGTGGCATTACTAAACTGCAATTAAAAAGTTTGATTGATGATTTAGCTCAAACCAATAATGAATCTTCCATTGATGCTAAATTTGATGACGACGGCAAAATAATTGCAGACAAGGCCGGCAGAATGGTCCAAGTAAATGATACGATTGACCAAGCTCTGGCGGCGTCTCCTAACACTCAAGTATCCCTCATTTATCAAACAATTGCACCAAAATTAACAAGACAAGTGTTATCAGAATCGGAATTGATAGCAGCATATAAAACTACAATCAGCAACAGCACCAACGCCAGGACAAATAATATAAAGTTGACGGCAGCGATAATCAATAATCAGATTGTCGAAGCCGGGCAGGAATTTTCCTTTAACAAAATTGTTGGTGAACCTACTGTTGAAAGAGGATTTGAGAATGCCCCAATATATATTAATGAGAATCAAGAAGGTACCGGAATTGGCGGTGGAATGTGTCAGGTATCATCCACTCTGTATAATACGGTATTATCAGCAGGCCTAAGAGTAACTGAACGGCATCGGCATTCCCGCCCGGTAAGCTATGTACCGCCTGGACGGGATGCAACAACCTACACCGACAAAGATTTTCGTTTTATTAATAATACTCGTCATAAGTTAATTATCAGGGCCTATGTTTACCATAATGAGTTGAAAATTGATATTTGGAAATTGCCGAGTTTTGAACAAGAATAAGAATATAAATCAATGTACTAAGGCATACTACCACCGAGGTGGGAGGATGCTGCGTAACCAACAAACAAAATTCGCAACTATTGTAATTGTCATATTACTTGCTATTGCGGGAAGATATTTACTCTTGCATCCTCCTGCCCCCAAACCGTTGCCGGAACAACCGGAAAAACAGCAGGAAATGCCGCAGCCGATACCTAATGCAACGCCGTTTGACAACGCGAAATATAAAAGTGAACCATCGGTGGTTGTGTGGCTGGCAGACAAGGGATATACTCAAACAATGATGTTGGAAAAGTACTTAGAAGGTGTAGTTGCTCAAGAAATGGACCCTGGCTGGCCCCAGGAAGCTTTATGCGCTCAAGCCATTGCTTCGCGGACAATGTCTTTAAAAGCAATTGAAGCCGGAACAATACGCAGGCTGCGAGGTGCAGATGTTTCTACATCTAAAAATGAACTTCAGGCTTACGCGCCGGAAAAGGTAAATGATAATGTTCGGGAGGCAGTCAGGAGAACAAGAGGACAGATACTACTGTATACAGGCGTTTTGGTGCACGCTATATACAGTTCGTGCAACGGTGGTATAGCAGCAACAAAAGAAGAGAGTTTCCTTACGGAGATATCAGAACCGACGCCATATTTCCAGCCGGTTAAAGACGATTGCATGCAGAATGCTCCTGAAAAGCAGCAACGCTGGATAGTTAAAATTTCCGGCAGAGAAGTGGCCGGTGCTGTAGGATACAAGGGTAATCCGGCCGATATCAAAATATTGGAGACCGGATCATCAGGAAGAATCATGTATATCGGCGTGGGAGATAACAAAGTTACCGGTGCGGAATTTCGCAAAAAAATTGGTTATGACAGGCTGAAATCGACATTAATTACGGAAATGGTCTATAATAATGGTCAGTTTACTTTTACCGGTCAGGGCTGGGGAAACGGTGCCGGACTGTGCCAATGGGGGGCATATACCTATGCGCAAGCAGGATGGAATGCTGAACAAATTCTAAAACATTTTTATCCTGGTGTGACCATAAATAAAATTTGGGAATAATAATAGATTTTTGTCATATTTTAAGCATTACAGCATATATTATTAATGGAGAGGTAGTGTAGCGCACCTCATCCAATAGAGGCGCCACTTGTTCTTGTAAAGCATGAGCAAGTGGCGCTACGGTTTTATGCGTATAAGCAATGTGGTCTATTGGCAAACAGACAAAGGTTAAGCTATAATATATTCATGTTTATGAGGAGAGTTGTAAATGAAAAAGGCTGTTGTAAATGTGCAAGGTGTGCAAAAGGACTTGAATGGTGATGACAATTCTATTGAGTTGGTGGCATTTGGACACATTGGCAAAATAAATGAAAAGATATATATTACATATAAAGAAACTGAGTTAACGGGTTTAGAAGGAACGACGACCCTGCTTAAAATAGATAAACAAAGCGTTACACTGATCAGAACCGGAAGTATCCTACAACAAAAACAAGAATTTTCTCTTGGCAAAAAGTCTTTTAGCGAATATACTACTCCTTATGGAACAATGCAGCTTGGAGCTTTTACCAAAAAAATGTTTATAGAGGAATCTGACAACGGATATCATATTTTTATAGAATACGAGTTAGATATTGATGGACAGGCTCAGAGTGTAAATACATTGTCAATTTTGGTACGGGAGGATAAGTAAAAAATGGATGTCAAAAAATTACTTCAGGAATCGATTTTGCGGGCTGCTCATACTGCAATTGCTGACGGCGTTTTTTCTGCAGATCAATTACCACCAATAGTGTTAGAAGTTCCGCCGCAAAAAGAATTCGGTGATTTTGCCACTAATTTTGCAATGCAAGCAGCAAAGTATGCCCGGGCTAACCCCAAGATTATCGCTCAAGTCATTGTTGACCGAATTCAAGAGGAGTGGCTTGACAAAGCTGTTATTGCCGGACCGGGATTTATCAATTTTTATTTAAAACCGGAATGGTTATATTCCATGCTGGCTGAAATCATTAGAGCCGGCAGCTCCTACGGAATAGTTGGGGATAAGAGCAAAGAAAAAATTCAAGTTGAGTTTGTAAGTGCTAATCCTACCGGTCCATTGCATGTTGGACATGGCCGGGGAGCTGCCGTGGGTAGTGCATTGGTCAATCTGCTAAAAGCTGCCGGTTATGATGTCCAAGCTGAATTTTATATTAATGATGCCGGCAATCAAATCGATAATTTAGCAGCTTCCGTGAATGCCAGATATCTAGAGTTGTGCGGTGTAGAAGTAGAATTCCCTATTGATGGTTATCACGGTTATGATATTATTGAAACAGCCCAAAGAATAATTAACCGTGACGGTCAAAAATACTTGGATATTTCGGATGGGGAACGACTGAGTATATTCAAAGAACTAGCTTTGACTGAAAAACTGGCAGCTTTAAAAGAAGATTTAGAGGCGTTTGGTGTGAATTTTGACGTATGGTTTAGTGAGCGAGCTTTACATCAAAATGGCAATTTGCAAGCAGTTTGCCAAATCCTCAAAGACCGGGGTTACATGTATGAGCAAGATGGAGCTTTATGGCTAAGATCAACAGCATATGGTGATGACAAAGACCGGGTAGTAATTCGGGACAATGGAATTCCCACCTATTTGGCTGCAGATATAGCTTACCACCTTAACAAATTTGAACGCGGTTTTTCTACGGTGATAAATCTGTGGGGAGCCGACCATCATGGGTATATTCCTCGTATGAAAGCGGCAGTAGCTTCTCTAGGATATGATCCTAAACAATTGGAAATTATGATATTGCAAATGGTTAGCTTGTATCGGAACGGTGAATTAGTAAAAATGTCCAAACGTACCGGCCAAAGCGTAACATTACTTGAATTAATTGAAGAGGTCGGTAAAGATGCGGCCCGATTCTTTTTTATCATGCGTTCTACCGACAGCCAATTAGATTTTGATTTGGATTTAGCCAAATCAAAATCTAATGAGAATCCTGTTTATTATATTCAATACGCGCATGCCCGGATTTGCAGTATTTTTAGACAAGCACAGGAGGTCGGTATAGACACCGGTGATTTGGAACAAGCTGAGTTGAAGCTATTGACAAATGAGTGTGAAATTGATTTAATCAAAAAGTTGGGCGAATTTCCGGAAGAAATAATCAGCGCTGCCCAAGAACGGACCGTACATAGATTGGCGCACTATGTTCATGATTTAGCGAGCTTATTTCATGGTTTTTATAATCAATGCAGGATTATCGGAGTTGACAGTCAACTGCAATCAGCTAGGTTAGCACTTGTTTTAGCGGTTAAGATCACTATTGGCAATGCTCTAGCAGTTTTAGGCATTGAAGCTCCGGAGAAAATGTAAATATAATTATAGGAGGGAAAAAATGGCTAAGTATATATTTGTGACGGGAGGAGTAGTGTCATCGCTTGGAAAGGGCATTACCGCAGCTTCATTGGGACGATTGCTAAAAAGCCGCGGTCTGAAAGTTACAATACAAAAATTTGATCCATATATAAATGTGGACCCCGGAACAATGAGTCCCTATCAGCATGGTGAAGTCTTTGTAACCGAAGATGGCGGAGAAACCGATTTAGATTTAGGGCATTATGAACGGTTTATTGATATAAATCTAAGTAAAAGTTCGAATGTTACTGCGGGAAAGATATATTTATCGGTTATAAATAAAGAGCGAAAAGGCGATTATTTAGGCAGTACCGTTCAAGTTATTCCCCATATCACAAATGAGATTAAAGAACGGATTTATCGTGTCGGTAAAGAAGATAATGCCGATGTAGTAATTACAGAGATTGGCGGAACTGTTGGCGATATTGAAAGTTTGCCGTTTTTAGAAGCAATCCGACAAGTAAAAAAAGAAGTAGGTAAAAATGATGTACTATATATTCATGTTACATTAGTACCTTATATCGCTGCGGCCGGTGAATTAAAAACGAAACCAACCCAGCATAGCGCTAAGGAATTACGTGGTATTGGTATTAATCCGGATATTATTGTGTGCCGGACCGAACAGGAGTTATCTCCCGAAATGAGAGAAAAATTGGCGTTGTTCTGTGATGTAGACTTAAATGCCGTAATACAGAATAAAACCGCCCAAAGCATTTACCAAGTTCCGCTAATGCTGGAAAAAGAGGGACTTGATAATATTGTTTTGGACAAATTAAATTTGGATGCCGGGGAAAAGGACATGGTTGAATGGAAAAAGATGGTTGATAAAATTTTATGTCCTTCCCAAACGGTAACAATTGCAATTGTCGGTAAATATGTAGCATTGCAAGATGCGTATATGAGTGTAACGGAATCACTGCGTCATGCCGGCATATACAACGATTCGGCAATACAAGTAAAATGGGTAAATGCCGAAGAAATTGAACCGGAATTGATTTGTTTAAACGATTATTTTCGTGATGTCGATGGTATCTTAGTACCAGGCGGGTTCGGCGACCGCGGAATCGAAGGCAAGATCCGGGCAATCCGCTATGCCCGGGAAAATAAGATTCCTTATTTCGGACTATGTTTAGGCATGCAATGTGCTGTTATTGAATATGCCCGTAATGTATGTGGCTTGGAGGGCGCTCATAGTACCGAGTTTAATCCGGAATCGCCTAATCCGGTGATTGACCTAATGCCTGAGCAAGTGGAAGTAGAAAATAAAGGCGGCACGATGAGACTTGGCGTCTACCCGTGTAAGGTCATGGAAGGTACCTTAACCTATAATGCTTACCGCGATGAAATAATTTATGAACGTCATCGTCACCGGTTTGAATTTAACAACGCATTTCGGGATAAACTTATTGAAAGCGGTTTAGTGATAGGCGGGACGTTGCCTAATGGACGGTTAGTGGAAATTATTGAATTAAATAAAGCAGACCATCCTTGGTTTGTAGGAACGCAGTTCCATCCGGAGTTTAAGTCCCGGCCAACTAATCCTCATCCGTTATTTCGTGATTTTGTCGCTTCAGCATTGCAATTTAAAAAATTACGCTAATTTTCCGAAGCCCACAAACCAGCAGGATTGTGGGCATTCGAATTTAAGCTTGAAGCAGGGAGGATAACTCAATGTTCAAGAAAAACAGGGTAGTTTTACTTATCGGCGTATTTCTTCTGTTATCTGTAGCTCTTTTATTTTATTCATCAAATAAGCACAGTGAAGCTGCCAATCAGGCTAAGGTCGCTGTTATATATGTTGATGGAGTTATTATGGGAGGAAGGTCTCAGAACTTACTTAACGAATATAATGGTACGGATGCTGTAATGCGTCAACTGCACGAAGCTCGTGATGATAAAACAGTAAAGGCGATTGTACTAAGAATCAACAGTCCGGGCGGCAGTGTCCCAGCTACACAGGAACTAGGCGAAGAAATAGAGAAACTGCGCCGGTCAGGCAAACCCGTTATTGCCTCCATGGGGGATATTGCAGCTTCCGGTGGTTATTGGATCGCGGCAATTGCTGATAGAATTTACGCCAATCCCTCTACCTTGACGGGAAGTATCGGTGTGTATATGCCTTATGCGAATTGGCAGGAACTTTATCAAAAAATCGGAATTCGGCAAGAAAAAATTAAGAGTGGTCCGCATAAAGATATTTTATCACCCGATAGACCAATTACTGACAAGGAACGAGAAATTATACAAGTTATGGTCGATGAAATGTATGAACAGTTTGTAGCTGTAGTGGCCAAGGGTCGTAAACTGACCCGGGACAGAGTTAGAGAGTTGGCTGATGGTCGCATATATACCGGTAATCAGGCGCTTAAGCTGGGATTGGTCGATGAAATGGGTAATTTATATGATGCAATTGATGGTGCAGCAAAAATGGTGGGTATAACAGGCGTTCCCCAGATAAAGGAATATGGTAAAGCTAGTCCGCTGTCAATGATATTCGGTGCCAGTGAAAAGTTTAACGTAAAAAAAGAGCTGCTAACTTATATAAAAGAAAATCAACTGTTTGTAAATATCCCGCTGGCTTTACCTGATAAATGGTAGGTGGAGGAAATGCAAGGTTTCTTTGAAAATGTATATGATATATTATTTTCTCCGTCCCAAGCTATGCAGCGAATAGCTGGTAATAAGCAAATCAAACAGGGACTTACCGCTTTCTCAGTCGCAGAGGCTTTAGTGCTTATTGCTGTTGTTGCAACGGTATTTAGACATTCTGCCAGTCCGGTTTTGTTATATATATCGGTTATTTTTACAGTAGTAAATTTTGCGATTTTGGTTATAACCAGTGCTTTAATAAATTTGACAGCCGAGTGTTTTGGCTTGGTGGGTAATGCTGTCGGATTATCGGCTTGCATGGGCTTTGCTTCTTTTCCCAGGGTCTTCTTAGTGCCATTCTGGGTGCTAGCCGGGTTGCTGACGGCCAATCTGCGAATTATTTCGCTGGCTCTCGGCGGTATATTAATTATGCTATGGGTACTCGGACTTGTTTTGCAGAGTGTCAAAAATACCTATAGCATCAGTATTTTTAAATCAATTGCAATTTTAACAACGTTGTGCTTGTTAACCCTGATTGGGTTGGTAATAATTGGGTCAATGTGCGGAGCTGTGTTAATAAATACTTCTAAACTACTTGCCAGTATTTCATTTTTAGGAATAGCATGATGAGAAAAGTAATACTAATATCGATACTATTATTTTTAATAAGGCTAATTATGCAGTTTTCACAACATACGGCAATACCGGGAAGCCTACAGGAATTGCCTTCCGCCGATTTGAGTGTCTGGAAAATACCTGGTGCATTGTTAAAACATGGTGCAGGTAATAGCTATCGAGTTGTGCAAGGACCTTCTCTGCCTGAAGCTCATGCTTTGGAGTTATCCGCCGGACCAACCGGCCGGATGGTATATTATCGAGAAGTAGGTATTGCCGATGATGTCTATTTTTCTTTATTGCTGCACTTTCGTTCTACACAAGGGGTTGGACGAGTAGTACTGGAAGCTCTTGATGAACAAAAACAGCAAATTGGTGCTATTACTTGGGTTATTACCGGACAGTTTGGCCGGGATTCTGAAAAACAGAAATATCTTGATCTCCGCTCAAGCTATAATTATGATGGCCAGTGGCTTCATTTTAGCGAAAAGGCAGCAGAGAATTTTCGTAAATATTTGCCGCAAATAAATTTGCACAAAATTAAGAAATACCGGCTGCAGGTTGAGATTGCCAGCGGACAGCATGTATTGATATCTTCGATGCATATTGCTCCCAGCTTTGCCCAAGGAATTGATCTTGCTTTTGCACAACCAGTGATACAGGCGAAATTGGGAGATAAGATCCGCTTGCAGGCTAACGTTACCAATAATACATTGGATTATATTCCTAAAGTTGATATTAGCCTATTAGAACCATATGGATTTGGAATTATCAGCGAAAGTGACCGAATTAAGAAAATAACAGCTTGGCTGCCGGGAGAAACACGCCATGTTGAATGGACGGTAAAGGCCCAGCGCCCTGATGAAGTTAATTTTTCTCAGCCATGGCAAGTTAAATTTGCCATTAACGGTGAAATTATGACGGCAACTGTATCCGTTCAGGTAATGGATACCCGTCCCGGCAAAATCTATTATGTTATGACTGAGGATTTGGAAGCAATCGACAGCGCCGGTTACGGTGCGGCTTGGGGCAATGCCAATGGCTGGTTGGATTCTGAAGAACTTACGATACAAATGATTCATAAAGCAGAGCAGCTTAATGCGATTGCCGACCGCTACCAAGCTAAATGGACTCACTATATAGCTTGGCCGCTGGTACGGGCGGCGCAATGGTCAGCTCTTCAGTCTCCATCGGTAAAATGGCAAGAATTTACGAGGGCCATTAAACGGTCAGTTCAGATGCAAACGGCCGGCGGTCACGAATATGCCATACATATGCATTCCGATTATGATCCGAGGCTTAGCGGTAATCTAATATCTTATAATTTGCAGACGGATGGATTTTGGGGAAATCATTTGCGCCATGGCTGGGCCCATGTTGTTAGTGAGGAAGGCACAATTGACCAGTACAATACTCGTGCCGGATTGCTGTTTAATTATCAGAGTGAATTGGCCGAGCTGTCAGACGGCGGTATTGGACAAGTTTTATCCGCACGCGCCGGTTCATTTGATTTTGGTAATGGGTCGAAAGATGAAGCTAAAAGTATTGGAGCCTATTTACAAGCCGGTTTTTTTGCTTCAAGTGATGCTGACGGCAACCAAGGAGGAAGTACTTCGGCCAATTACGGTCAAGAAATATATCTGGCCGGTACTGATGACATTAATAAACGGACTAGCGACTTAAAAAAAATTGGCCTGGTTGTTTTTAAGCCGACCGGTCTATTGTTAGACTATCATTCAGCAAAAAAAATGAATAAAAAGGTAGATGAAGGAGTCAAGGCTTATTCAAAAGCTGGCGACATACTGCCTGGCGTTCATGGTATTGTCGGGTTTGCCCATGCGATGTTTTTTATGGGTGACGGCGATTGGAAAGGTCTGGAGGGTGGACAGTTTGCTGAACTTGATGACCATCTAGCCTATGTCAAAAACAAATATGTTGACAGTGGTAAAATAACATTTGCTACAGCCAGTCAATTAGTAGCAGACTACCTAGATTATTACTCACCAACCATGCGGGCGGTTTATCGCGAAAGAATTGCGGAGGGTTTTGGCAGGTCCGTTTATCGGATCAGATTATTAGGAAACAATATTCCTGCGGATATTAATCATGTACATAAAGTTAAAGTCAAGTATCCCCCGCACTTGCGAAAGGAAGCATACAAAATAAGTGTCTGTCGAAACGGAAAAGTAATTAATTCTACTTGGAACTTGCCAACGCTACAAAACGACATTGAATTTGATGTTGACGATAATAAGGCCCAATATACGCTGGAAATATATCATAGCTCAATTATTTATCAAACCGTTCAGTTTTTTAGGAAGTTATTATACTGAATATACAAAAAAAAATAATGTTTTCCATCTTTTAGGAGGATAATTGTCATTCTGTGCGAATACAATGAATTGTACAAGGAAACAATCACAAAGGAGAAGGTGGAAAAATGTCGACAGCTAAATCAGTGGTTTTAGTTATTGATGACCAACCTGGTATTCGTCGCTTACTAGTGGAAGTATTAAGCGACGAAGGGTATATCGTTATTACGGCCGGTAATGGCTATGAAGGCTTACAAACGGTCAGAGAATATAAACCGGATTTAATACTGATGGACATGAAAATGCCTGGGATGGATGGTATTGAAACATTAAGGGAACTGAAGAAAATTGATCAAGAAGACCGGGTTATAATGATGACTGCTTACGGTGAACTGGAAATGGTAAATCAGGCCCAAGAGATTGGTGCGTCCGGATATATAACTAAACCTTTTGACATTAATACTCTCTGTCAATTAATCAGTCAATGTTTAGACAATCAAAAGAAGGCTCTAAAAATAAGTTAAAAGACATCTAGGTACTACTGGATGTCTTTCCAGCGGCAGGAATTCTTTTAGCTGCAGCGAAATGTAATAGCAGAATCTAAAAATTCGGTGTGCCTTGGAGCTAAGGCACATCAAATCATTTACAGCCCATTTCGGCTGATTTTTCGTGCCGGGTACATAGATAAAGGTTTTATAAACCGTAAATAATAACCACAGCAGAAAGGAGGGGATAATTTGTGAAAATATTTTTAGATACTGCAAATTTATCGGAAATTGAACAGTCAGCGGCAATGGGAATTGTTGCCGGTGTTACAACAAATCCTTCATTAATTGCTAAAGAAAAAAAGGATATTCAGGCGGTTATTGCCAAGATCGCTGCAATAATAAACGGACCCATCAGCGCTGAGGTCGTTGGTACAAACTTTGCGGATATGTTGACAGAAGCGCGCGGTTTAGCGAAAATAGCTAAAAATATAGTTATTAAAGTTCCGTTAACAGCTGAAGGTCTAAAAGTAGTTTACGCTTTGAGCCTAGAAGGAATAAAAACCAATGTTACTTTGATTTTCTCAGCGAATCAAGCACTATTAGCGGCAAGAGCAGGTGCAAGTTTTGTAAGTCCATTTGTTGGCCGGCTTGATGATATTGGACAAGACGGTATGCAAGTTGTCGCCGATATAGCTGCAATTTTTGCGAAACATGGTATCGCAACCGAAATTATTGCTGCAAGTATCAGACATCCGTTGCATGTAACACAAGCTGCATTAGCAGGTGCACATATTGCGACTATCCCGTTCAAAGTTATAATGGCAATGATGGAACACCCGCTTACGAAGATTGGGATAGATAAATTTTTACAGGATTGGAAAAATGCAAAAAAATAGGGAGATGTGAATTTTATGGATCGTGAACTTTCATTAGAGTTTGTCCGTGTTACGGAAGCGGCAGCAATTGCTTGTGGACGTTTAATGGGCAAAGGTGATAAAATTGGGGCCGACCAATTAGCCGTTGATGCTATGCGTGCTGCTTTTGACAGTGTTAATATTGATGGAACGGTAGTTATTGGTGAAGGGGAAATGGATGAGGCGCCAATGCTGTATATTGGTGAAAAGGTAGGTGCCGGTGGACTAAAGGTAGATATTGCAGTTGACCCATTGGAAGGAACTAATTTAGTGGCTAAAGGGCTGCCAGGTGCAATTGCCGTAATCGCCATTGCCCCACAGGGCTGCTTATTACATGCCCCGGATATGTATATGGACAAAATCGCAGTAGGACCAAAAGCCGCCGGGAAAATAAATATAGATGCACCTGTAAAGGAAAATTTGAAAGCAGTCGCCTCGGCTATGGACCGGAAAGTAGAAGACCTGACAGTAGTAATTCTGGACCGGGAAAGGCATGCCAAAATCATTAAAGAAGTAAGGGAAGCCGGAGCACGGATCAAGCTGATTACTGATGGTGATGTGTCACCGGCAATTAATGCGGCAATTGAAGGTACCGGAGTACATATGTTGTTAGGAATTGGCGGCGCACCGGAAGGTGTTATCGCCGCCGCGGCTTTAAAATGTTTAGGCGGTGATATGCAAGGTCGGCTATGGCCGGAAAATGATAATGACATGCAACGGGCATTAAATATGGGAATCACTGATATTAACAAGGTTTTTACCATTGATGATCTAGCCTGCGGTGAAGATGTTATGTTTGCGGCAACAGCCATAACACAAGGCGATTTGCTGCATGGAGTTAATTATTTTGGCGGCGGAGTTCGTACTCACTCCATATCAATGCGTTATAGAAGCGGTACGGTGCGGTTCGTTGATGCGATTCATAAATATGATAGAAAGCCGTTGTTAATAAAAAGATGATTTTTTAGGCCACTACACTCTTGTAGTGGTTTTATTTTTCCTAGAATACAGAAAAATATGGAAGGAAAATTTGTAAACTGTGCAGAATCAAAACTAAACATAAAAATTAGAGGTTAGTTGTGTTTTTGGGCAACTTACACCGCAAGCAGGAGGTCGTTAAATCTAATGTTATGCCCAGGTTGCTTTAAAGAAAAAGGCGATATCAATTTATGTCCATACTGCGGCTATGATGAGTCTTTGCGGCGTAGCCCATTGGTTTTACCGCATCGTTCAATTTTGAACGGGCAGTACATGGTCGGGAAGGTATTGGGAAAGCCAGGCGGATTCGGGATAACCTATCTCGGATTAGATATTCAGTTAGAGACGCTAATTGCCATAAAAGAATTTTTGCCACGTGATCTAGCCAGCCGGGATTTAGATCAATTAACGGTTGCTTCCCACTCTGAGGAAGAATCAGGGTTGTTTAACTATGGCTTAGAGCAGTTTTTGCAGGAAGCACGGACGATGGCTAAAATTGATCACCTTAATGTGGTCAGGATCAGAAATTTCTTTAAAGAAAATGGAACTGCGTATTTGGTTATGGATTATTATGAGGGAGTTACCTTAGCCGAGTATTTACTGCAGAAAGGCGGCAAACTGCCGGAAAAAACAGCAGTCGATATTATGCTGCCAATTTTAGACGGACTACGCGAAATCCACCAGCGGGGATTCTTACATCGTGATATTAAACCGCAAAATATTTATTTGTCAGTAGAAGGCCGGCCAATTTTATTAGATTTGGGTGCAGCCCGAACGGCAATGGGAGAAAGGAACCGTAGTTTATCAGTAGTATTAACTCCCGGATTTGCACCTTATGAACAATACCACCGCCGGGGTGAACAGGGCCCTTGGACGGATATCTATGCCTGTGGTGCGACTCTATACCACATGGTAACCGGATCAAATCTAATTGATGCTGCTGAAAGAATGGTACAAGATGAACTACCTGCTCCGCATATAATAAATCCGGAGGTGTCTGAACACTTAAGCCGAGTCATAATGAAAGCGGTATCGTTGGAACCGCATGACCGACCACAGACTGTACAAGAATTTATCGGTTTACTGTTAGGACAAACCGAACAAACTGAACAAACTGAACAAACTGAACAAACTGAACAGACAGGACTAAGCGCTCCGCCTCCGCTCCCGCAAACGGTGGGGTCATCCGTACCGGACATGGCAACAGCAGCCAAACCGCCGGTAGCTGGTTATCAGCAAACAATGCCTGTTCCACCGGCAGCCCCTAAATTTGATATTCAAGAAAAGATAAAACAAATTCAGAATATAATGAATGAATATATCCAACAAATCCAGACGCCGGCCGGGAAACGCTTTAGTATGATGGCTGCAGCTGCCTTAGCGGTAATCATTATTTTATTTGGCGGCTATTCCTTTATGCAGAAATTGAAGCAGGATGATATTGCTGCCCGTCAGCAAGCGGAACAGCAGACCCAGTTACAGCGGACAGCGGAGCAAGAACGGCTGTCGTTGGAGCAGAAGAAGAAAGTAGAGGCCCAATTGGCATTAATTAAAACTTTAAAGGGAGTTCAGGAAATTTGTGAAAACTTGTCTTATGAATTTGAAAACGCAAAAGTACCGGGAAATATGGAAAGTACTTTAGCAAATTTCCGTGATATACAAAACAGAGCTAAGCAGGAGGTTGGCAAGTTACCAAAACTGGATAAACCGGAAGCAATTAAAGTTATTGAACTACAGCGCCAATCTTTGGAGGCACTGGAGAAGGCCAGCAGGATATTTGCCGATTACTTAGACGGAACGCTGACTTTATCTGATGGAAATCCTAACTGGGTTACCGTATCAAATGAAACCTATGTTGCATCACAGGACAAATTAGAACAGGCTGAGCAGGCAATTGAACAGCTGGAACAAGTAGCCAAGCCGAAAACAATATAAAGACTGAAGTGAACTCGTTTCAGCAAAGCTGAAACATCGGGGGCTCAGGTGGAGAGTCAACTCCACCTGAGCTGACGCCGCCTATAGAGGCGGGAGTCTTAACTCGCTGAGTAAGATAAAATATTATGGATATAAAATATTGGAGGTATTTTTATGCAAATGAAACAATGTGAAAGAGGTCATTTTTACGATCCACTCAAACATAGCTCCTGCCCGTTTTGCGGTGTTCCTAATCTCGATATTCCCAATCAGACTAGAGCTAAACGGTCTGAAGAGTTTTCGACTCCTCCTAACCAGGTAGTGGGAGTTACTGTTCCCCGGTACCGGCAAAATGCAGCGAAGGCGCAGGATGAAGGTAAAACTATTGGCTTAATTCAGAAAAAGCAAGGTATTGATCCGGTTGTCGGCTGGCTGGTATGTATAGAAGGACCGGACCGCGGGCGTGATTTTCGAATCCGTAGTGAAAATAATTTTCTTGGCCGCGCTGATAGTAATGACATATCTATCCATGGTGATGATTCAATATCTAAAGAAAAGCATGCTGTTGTTACTTATGATCCGGAAAATAATACTTTCGTATTACAGCCCGGCGGCGGCAGGGGAATAGTATATCTTAACGGGCAGCCTTTATATTCATTTGCGCAAATCAATGCTTACGATAAGATTAAGGTCGGACAAACAACGTTACAGTTTATTCCGTTCTGTGGGGACAGTTTTAAATGGTAGCAACGCGCAAGCAAAATACATTGTCATCGAAAGACCAGCACAATTTACTCACAGTTTTGCCTGGTAATGCGCAAAATATCGGTAAGCGACATGAACAGCAAGATTCGTTCGGTTTTTTGGATATTAACGACAGTGAGTTGATTTCCCGGGCCGGTTTTTTGGCGGTAGTAGCCGATGGCATGGGAGGACTGGCGATGGGCCGAGAAGCCAGTACGCTGGCTGTTGAAACTATCATCAGCGAGTACTCCGCCAAGAGCTCCGAAGAGACAATAGCTGAAGCATTGACCAATGCCGTTACTCAGGCCAACGCTAATATTTTTGCCATGGCCCGGCAAGCCGGATTGGCCGGTGATGTGGGAACGACAACTGTTGCCGTGGTTATTCATGAAGGATACTTACATTGGATTTCCGTAGGCGACAGCCGAATATTTCTGTTTCGCGACGGTCAATTGACTCAATTGACCACCGATCATACCTATGCTAATGAACTAGCCGAGAAAGTTGCCCGAGGTATCATCAGCCAAGAGGCTGCCGATACCCACCCTGAACGGGCTGCATTAACCAGCTTTTTGGGGCTTGAAACTATTTCTCATATTTGTCGTAGTGATAGTCCGTTTAAGTTGGAACAAGGCGATCGAGTATTGTTATGCAGCGACGGATTGTATAATTCTTTGTCTGAGACTGAAATTGTTGAAAATATGAATGAAGCACCACAAAAGGCTGCTGATATTTTAGTTAAGCGGGTGTTGGAAAAAGAATATAGATATCAGGATAATGTTACTGTTGCCATCTTAGGCTACGGAATCAGTATACAACCAACCGTAAGTAACCCGGAAGTTAGACCGAAGTTAAGGAATAAAAAGAAACCATTATGGATGATTCTTGTATTAGGCATCTTAATCAGTGGCTTGGTTTTTGCCTGGCAGAAATATGGCGAAAATCATTCGCCGAAACAGGAACAGCAAGACCCACAAGTTGAGCCGGCTCCCGTTCAGCCGGATAGTCAGCAAAAACCTGGCATGAATAATTCAGATCCTAAGGATGATAAAAAAAACCCTGATAAACCGCTTGAAAAATCAGTATAAATGGCGGTACCTTGGCTGTGAGGGAGGGAAATACCTGCAGAAAACTTATAGCGGTACCTATGATAATGATAATCTGAAGGGTGGAAATGATTTATGAAGGGGAACATTAGGTCTTATCGTATTATTACCAGTGTGATTGCGTTTTTGCTGGTTAGTCTATCCTTATTAGTATTTACTCCGGCGAAAGTTGGTGCTGCCGCTGATATTCAGCGCATGAAAGAAAGTGTCGTCCGGGTCGGAATTTACTACCAGAACAGTGTTTGGCGCAGCGGCTCAGGATTTGTCGTCGGCGACAGCCGCTACATTGTTACCAATTGGCATGTCGTCGATGGTATGATGAAAGGTGCCAGGCCGTGTGTTGTTTTAGGGTTGAACAGGGTAGTTTGGGGCAAATTGATTGGTGTATCACCGATTAAGGATATTGCCATATTTGAATTGGAACAAAAACTGGATAAGCCTTCAGTCACTTTTGCAACCCGTGGTACAGTACAAGCCGGCGTTACAAATGCAATTGTGATTGGGTATCCTGGCTATGCCGATGTTGAAGAAGTTTGGGCCAACAATGAAGCCTCGGTGAATCGGGGCGGTGTTACCAAGATAACCAGAACTGAAAAGCAAGTATATGTTTATCAGACTGATGCCGCAGTCAATCCGGGTAATTCCGGCGGACCGGTATTTAATGAAAACGGCAGTGTTATTGGATTAATTAGTTGGGGATTTCACAAGACTGGTGTGAATTATGCTATTCAGGCTGAAGAAATCATGGAAGAACTAAAGAAAGCTAATGTTCGCTATGATTCGAGCAGTATTACTACTATGGGATCAGCCGATGGCAAAGATGCCAAAGTACCTGTTGATCCTCCTCCTGCACCGGAAAAACCTTGGTACGGAAATACAATGACGTTGAGTTTGATCGGACTGGCAGTTATCGCCCTGGTTGGCGGAGCCGCCGTTATGATGACCAGGAAAAAACAAGCACCGGTTCCAATAGCTGTCACACCGTCCGCGCCGGTTAATCCGGCTGCCGGCCAGACTATGGCCAAACCAAGACAAGCAGCGAAAGCTGTATTAGCCGGATTACGCGGGGAATTTGCCGGCAGTGTGGTAGAAGTAACACAAAAACCATTGATTTTAGGCCGCGATCCTCAACTGGCACAATTAGTATTTTCGGCTGGTGCAGAAGATATCAGCCGGACGCATACAATTGTGCGGTTTGATCCTGTCAGTCAAATATTTACTGTTGAAGACCGCTCAACTAATGGGACTTTTTTGATAACTGGTGAAAGAATTGCATCTGGTGATAACCGCCGCCTAAAATCGGGAGATAGGTTCTATTTGAGTGATCCTAAAAATCTGTTTGAAGTACGTGTGGAGAATAGTTAATGATATTTGACACTGCGGTTATGTCAAAACAAGGCGGACGCCGTTATAATGAAGACTGTTGTGATTATGTTATGCTGCCGCAAGCAGCATGCTGGGTGCTCGCTGATGGTCTTGGCGGTCACCGCGGCGGGGCAATTGCTTCCCAGGCAGCGGTAGCGGAAGTTTTGCGAGAGTTTAAAGAAATGCCTGGTTGTTCTGCTGAACTACTGCAGAAATATATTATTGCCGCTCAACATAAACTTCTGGCCATGCAGCAGGCTGACGAAACTATTGCTTCCATGCGGACTACGATGGTAGTGGTTTTGACTGATTATCGTTCCGTTATCTGGGGTCATATCGGTGATAGCCGTTTGTACTATTTCCGGTCTGGCCAGCTGCAATTCCAAACAAAAGACCATAGTGTTCCGCAGATGCTTGTTGATATGGGGAAGATTTCCTTGCCGGAAATTCGTAACCATGAGGACCGGAACCGCTTGATAAGGGCATTGGGCCAGAATAAAGAACTACGCTTGACTATCCTCGAGGATAGTCAAGCAGTTCATGTCGGTGACGCTATGTTATTATGTTCGGATGGATTTTGGGAATTAGTGCAGGAAGAAGATATGGTCAAGGTATTAGCTGATACTGTATCACCGGCTAAATGGCTGAATGCTTTGGAACAAGTGTTGCTGGAACATGCTAAGGGAGAATTTGATAATTATTCGGCTATCGCAATTATTACCGGCTAAATGCCGGTGATAATTGACGGGCATCACATGGTGGCGCTTTATGTTAAATAAATTTTATTTAGTTTTTACGGTAACCTTCACTGCCTATATTTTTTTATATTTTTTTGAATCGTATGTTTTGTTTCGTCTTGGTAGGAAATTTAATAGCGGAGAATATTTAGATTATTGTTTGCCTTTCTACGGATGGATATTGCTTTGCCGGAGTATAAAATTACCGGTGTGGTATGTCATATTATTTTTTTTACCTTTTACCTATCCAATAATATGTGTAATAATTTTTGGCAGGATTGCGGACCGCTTGGGGAAAAATTACTGGGTTTTCGGACTCGGCACCGCATTTTTTGTTTTCCCAATATTTATAATGGCCTTTGACAGCTCCGGTGTGAGGACGGAACAACTAATCGAAACAAGCCGACTTACCGAAGTTGGAGCGGTGACCCGGGTCATATCCTTGGTAGGATTAATTGGTGAATATGCAGGAATGGAATTTATTCTGCCTCAAGATGGGATTATAATCGGAAGTGACCCGGCGGTAAGTAATATAGTATTGGTTTCGCCTACGGTAGCTGCTTTTCATACGCGAATATCACCTGATAATAGCGATCCCCAAGCAATAATAGTTGAGGATCTTAATTCTACATTCGGCACATCTTATCAGTTAGTTACTGAGAGTTCTTGGTTTCCAGTTACAAATGCCGTAAAGCTGTTGCTTTATGATAAATTTCGGGTTTCAGATGCCTGTGAATTTGAAATTCGCCTGACGGAACATTTTAAGCTGGTGGGAAGGAGTTTAAATGGATGAAAAGTATTAAAATTTTGCTGTCTGTAACAATATGCCTCCTTTTACTGGTACATGTTTGTTTAGCAAGTAGTATGGCAGCATTGCGAATAAAAAAGGTAGAAAGAAGTTGGCCGCAAGTTAAGGTATATTTTGATGTATTAAATAGCTTTGGACAACCTGAACAACAACTAAATCCTTCATCGATGTCAGCGAAAATCGGCAACAGTTCGGTAGCGATAAAAGACATAATACCTTTTAACGAATCCGGCGATGGTGTCGCCTATATATTTCTTGTAGATATTTCAAAGTCACTTACTGAAGCGGAATTCTCACAAATGCGAGGCGCTCTGAATTTAATTGTTGATACTATGACTGAACACGACAAGGTAGCGATTATTACTTTTGGGTCGACCGTCCAAGTTGTCCAGACCTACAGTAACGAGCAAGAGATTTTAAAACAAAAAATCAATCAACTTACAGCTACCGATGACCAAACTCAGCTGTATAGAGGCTTGGCCAAAGCGATGGAAATGGGACATGTAGTCGATGTCAAGGTTCCACAGCGCCGAGCAATAATTACCCTAACTGATGGCGAAGATGATGATGATAACAGCATCCAACAAGAGCAGGTTTTTGAAAAAATGCGTTTAGAAAAGGTGCCTACTTATGCAATCGGATTTTACCGAGCACCATTAACTGTTCACAAACAGAACCATTTGCATAAATTAAGTGAACTGGCGAATTTTTCAGGCGGGGCCTACTTTCAAACCGGGGCCAAGCCTATTAATGATATTTATCAGGAAGTTGTAAAAAATATAAAAGCCGGATTCGTGGCTACACTTGATGCAAGTAATATCAGTGAATTTGATACAGTGCAACGAATGGAACTGCAGGTCAGTCTGGACGGCAAGCAACTATCTGATTCAACTGATGTAAGAATTCCGTCAAAAGATAAGTTTAAGTCAACAGTTCCGTCATCTAATCAAAACACCGGCTCCAAGCAGCCAACTTTCGGTTGGTTATTTTGGGGCGGAGGAATCATTTTAGTCTTGGCAGCGGTAACAATAGTGCTAACCCGTCGCAAACCCGAAACAGCCAAAATTCCCGCTATATCCGAATCTGAAGTTTGCGATACGATGATAACCCTCCTGTTTAATGGGCAGGATAATGAGACTTGCAACCTATGCATTAAAGATAAAATTATTTTTGGCCGAGATAAACATTTAAGCCAATTTGTAATCGAAACTGACGAACAGCTTTCCGGCGTTCATTGCCAATTGACGTCAGAAGGTTCGATGGTGTTTATGACTGATTTAGCGTCTACAAATGGAACTTTTGTTAACGGTATGCCTATAACGACAAAAGTGCAACTTCAGGACGGAGATATCATTAATATTGGCGCCACCGAATTTACTATTTATTTAAATAAATCATAATTATGTTAAATCATCTTTCCCAGCCGTTAACAGCGTTGAGAAGATGCAGAAGAATAGAAAGTAATATAGAAAAGTAGTATTAAAGGGAACCTTATTGGTTCTTTTTTTTTGACATAATTAATGTATAACCAAGCTATAATAATAATATAAATTAAATAGCTTATGTTGAGCCTTGACGTGTTTTACTGGTAAATGTATAAACAGTTTTATTATGGTAATTATAACTCCAGTAGTATAGACGTTATGAGGTGATTTTTTTGTGTTCTGATGGTATTAAGAAGGCTGCGATTTTTTTGTTAGCTGTATTAATCATCGGTAACTTAATCAATTTTCAATTAAACGGCAGTGAGCCAAGTACCGAGATAAAAGCAGATTCTTCACATGAAATAAAGCATTCGGCAATTATTGCTGAACCACAAGAATCCGAAAGAAATGTTAAGGACGGGTGTGTTCTAAAGGTTCATATTGTTAATAGTGGGGACACGTTAAGTGCTATAGCCGAGCAGTACGGTATCGATGTGGACAGCCTGCGAGGGGCAAATCCAAGCTTGACTGAATTGATTCATCCGGAGGATAAGCTGATAATTCTGCCGAAGAAAGGTATATTACATACGGTAGCTGCCGGAGAGACCTTATGGGAAATTGCTACTTACTATCAGGTTGATGTTCAGTTGATTATGGAAGCAAATAAAAAACAATCTGTTGATCTTCAAGTTGCCGATACACTGTTTATTCCCGGTGCCCGTCCGCGAATTATTCCGGTCTCGCGGCATGGCTTGACCAGAATGTTATGGCCGGCGGAGGGAGAAATAACTTCCTATTTTGGCTGGCGCTGGGGAAGAATGCACCAGGGTATAGATATAGCTAATAATTACGGTACTGGAATAAAGGCTGCTGCCAATGGACGAGTGCAGTATGCCGGCTGGCAAACCGGCTATGGTAACGTAATTATTGTCGATCATGGCTATGATTGTCAAACAGTGTATGCCCATCTGGAAGATTTCGCTGTCAGTAAAGATGAATATGTAAGCAGCGGTCAGTTATTGGGATATATGGGCAGCAGCGGCTATTCTACCGGGCCTCACCTTCATTTTGAAGTGCGATATGGAGGACAGCCCCAAAATCCGATTCACTTATTACCGTAGCATGGTGATATTAGTTGCAATATTGTCGGCAACAGCTGCATTTGTAATTAATCAGGTACTGTTGAAATATTTAGGCGTCAGGATTATTACCAGTTATAGTCCAATTGTTGAAGAATTATTAAAAACATTTTTGCCATATTTTTTAAAAATGGATATTCTTGCAGTTCATGTCTTGTTTGGAATACTGGAAGGAGTATGGGACTTACGGATTGGTGGACGGTTCTCCGGCATAGCGATGTTGTTAAGTATTTTATCGCACGCTTGTTTTGGTATAGTTACCGTCACTGTTTTTCAGGCAACGCAAACTATTGCTTTTGGTTTTATTTCCGCGATATTATTTCATTGGTTATGGAATATAATAATCATAACAGCTAAAATTAGACCTTAAGAGGGATGGACATGAAAATCTGTTATGTATGTGAAAGATGCGGAATTTTAATCGATGTAATTGATGTTGATCTGGCGGAGCATGATAAGTTCGATATGGATTGCTTGACTGGAAATGATTTGCAAGATATAATAAAATTCGATGCTATGAGTGAAATCATGTATGTTGTGTCGATATGCGGTGAATGTATAGCTTTGATTGGATCAACCAATGGACAATCCGAATCTCAACCGATTAGGAAACAGACTTCCAGATAGTAAAAATTATAAGGGCTTTAGCATTTGCTAAAGCCCTTTTTGACATGGCGAGAGGTGTATATGAAAAATATTTTATCTGTCTTGCAACGGGATACGGCGTGTTTACAAGTAATAAAATCATTTGCAGATAAAAATCAGCAAACCATGATATATGGTTTATCAGGCGCTCAAAAATGTATGTTGTTAGCTGCTGCCTGGCAGGACAGACCGAAGCAGATTATAATTATAACTAGTAATTCTGAATCAATTAGTACATTCTTGAGTGATTTAACAACTTTTTTGCCGGACACATCGATTGCTGAGCTCCCCGCAGTAGATATTGTTACCTTTACAGCCGAAGCCAAAAGCATCGATCTAATGGCTAAAAAAATGGATGTTTTAGGCCGAATTGCCCGTCACGAAAAGATGATTATCTTAGCTTCAACGGAAGCGATTATTCAGAAAGTAACCGCCAAGGACAGTTTTTTACAGCGCAGGTTTACGCTGGAAATTGAAAAGACAATTTCGCGGGAAGAAACTGCGGCGATGCTCATAGATTACGGATATCAACGGGTGGAACAAGTAGAATCATTCGGGCAATTTAGTATTAGAGGCGGCATTATTGATATATTTGCCTTGAATATGCAAGCACCGGTTCGCATTGAGTTATTCGATAATGAAGTGGATTCTATTAGGATGTTCGATTCAATATCCCAACGGTCACTGGAAAATATTCAACAGGTCGATATCCTTCCGGTAATTGACAACAACAATGAACAACAAGACCAAGCAGTTTTTTCCTATTTGGACAGTGATGCCGTAATTATTTTTGATGAATCTACCAGAATACGTGAGAACATTGCCAAATATGTCAAGGAGAGACCAGAGTTAAAACAGCAAATTTTCAATTGGCCGGAATTAGTGACCAGAGCCAAAACTAATAGTGTATTTTACTTTTCGTTGCTATTAGGTAAAGTACCCCATACAGTTGTTAAAAATATAGTTCACTTACAGGCAAAGCAGATAACATCATATCATCGTCAATTTGAAATGCTGGTAAATGAAATTAAAGACTGGCAGACAAAGAAATATTGTATTGTGATACTTATGACTAATAAAGAGAAATGTTTGACGATTCAAAGAAATTTAGGTTTTAAGGGAATTATTGCAGTCTATCAGGATGATCCTGTTGACTTAATTCCTGGGACTGTATTAATATGCCCTGGCACCATATCCGATGGGTTTGAACTGCCTGATGCCAAACTGACCGTACTGGCCGAAGCCAACATCGCCGGACGGCAGAAGAAGAAACGCCATATTCGCATCGCCAAAGACCAGAAAATTCAATATTTTCGGGATATAAATATCGGAGATTATGTAGTACATGTTAATCATGGTATTGGCAAATATGCCGGAGTAGAGACTCTGACAGTCGGGGAAGTTAAGAAGGATTATCTGCTGATAAAATATGCCGGTGAAGACCGACTCTATGTTCCAACTGATCAAGTCCATTTGCTGCATAAATATATTGGTGCCGAAGGTCAGATTCCCCGTCTTAACCGGATGGGCGGAACAGATTGGCAAAAAACTAAGACCAAGGCTAAAGGCGCAGTTGCAGATTTGGCCAAAGATTTGCTATCTTTATATGCTGAACGGGAAATGGCCGAGGGTTACGCTTTTGATAAAGATACACCATGGCAGCAAGAGTTTGAAGATGCGTTCGCCTTTGAGGAGACACCGGACCAATTAAATGCGCTGGCTGAGGTAAAAAGGGATATGGAAAAAACGCAGCCAATGGATAGGTTATTGTGTGGCGATGTTGGTTTTGGCAAAACGGAAATAGCTATTCGAGCAGCATTTAAGGCGGTAATGAACGGGAAACAGGTAGCTGTGTTAGTCCCAACGACAGTATTGGCTCAGCAGCACTACCAGACTTTTTCAATGCGTTTTGCAGATTTCGGGCCAACAGTAGATGTAATAAGCCGCTTTCGCAGTGTGAAGCAACAGACAGAGACTTTGCGAAGATTAGCGATGGGAAAAGTCGACGTGTTAATTGGTACTCACCGGTTGCTGCAGCAAGATGTAATTTTCAAAAATATTGGCTTATTGATTGTTGATGAGGAGCAGCGGTTTGGCGTTGCACAAAAAGAAAGAATTAAGCAATGGCGAAAAAATATTGATGTATTGACGTTATCGGCTACACCTATCCCCCGAACATTGCATATGTCATTAGTAGGAGTCCGGGATATGAGCATTATCGAGACACCACCCGAAGACAGACTGCCGGTTCAAACCTATGTGCTGGAATACCATCCTGATATTATTCGGGATGCAATTCGGCGGGAAATAAAAAGAGGCGGCAGTGTATATTTTGTCTACAATCGAGTACAAACGATCGAAAAGATGTATCAGCATTTGAACGAACTTGTTCCGGAAGTAAGAATAAAGATTGCTCATGGACAAATGCCCGAAGACCAACTGGAAAGTGCGATGCTGGATTTTTACGAGGGTACTTATGATGTATTATTATGTACCAGTATTATTGAAAATGGCTTAGATATACCAAAAGCAAATACTATTATTATCTATAGTGCAGATATTTTTGGGTTGTCCCAACTCTATCAAATGCGCGGCAGAGTAGGAAGGTCATCTCGTCAAGCTTATGCCTATTTTACTTATCAGAAAGATAAAGTTCTTACCGAGGTGGCTGAAAAAAGGCTGCAAGCAATTAAGGAATTCACTGAACTTGGTGCCGGTTTTAAGATTGCCATGCGGGATTTAGAGATTCGTGGGGCTGGAAACTTATTAGGAGCGCAGCAACATGGCCATATTGTAAGTGTTGGGTTCGAAATGTATTGTCGCATGCTGGATGATGCTGTTAATGAACTTAAAAGCGGTCAAGTTCCGGAAGTACATTCAGACCCTACATTGGAGCTGGATATTAGTGCCTATATCACTGAGGATTATATTAATAATGCGATGCATAAAATTGAAATATATCAGCGGATAGCCGCTATACGAAGTGAGCAGGAAATCGTTGAGCTATTAGATGATCTTATTGATCGTTTTGGTGAACCGCCGATTAGTGTAATGAATTTACTTAGTGTTGCCCGGATAAAGGTTTTAGCTCGAATTTTGCGGATTCGATCGATTACTCAAAACAAAACTAATATCAAGCTTGTATTTGAGCGAGAGCCAAATGTAAATTTAGAAAAAGTGTTGCTGCTTAGCAGGCAATATCCAGGCCGAGTATCAATTTTACCAGGGCCACCGGAAAGTATTCAATTCCGAGCTATAAAATTAGCGATGCCTTTGACAACCTGGTTAGAAAAAATGTTGCAGACTCTTGTTGATCCAGAGTCGATAACGATGGTCCAATGAATAAAAGTCGAATAACGGATATATACTATCACTGAAATTCAATGTCAAAAAATGTTGAAAGGGGGGATACTGGTGAAAGCTACGGGAATTGTTCGCAGAATTGATGACTTAGGTAGAGTAGTAATACCGAAAGAAATTAGGCGTACATTAAGAATACGAGAAGGAGATCCACTGGAGATATATGTTGACCGCGAAGGTGAAGTTATATTAAAAAAATACTCCCCAGTAGGTGAATTGGGTGATTTTGCCAAAGAGTATGCAGAATCGCTGTATGAGGCGGTCGGGCATATTGTGTTGATAGCCGACAGAGATAATATAGTAGCAGTTGCCGGCTCATCGAAAAAAGAGTTTATGAATAAACCTTTGGGACCGGCTGTTGAGAAAGTATTAGAAGAGCGAAAGCCCGTGTTGATTAATAATCCTGGTGAACTCAAACATTGCAAAGGTTGTGCAACTGAGTGCGAGGAAGGTGAGGTCTGTAAGTTTACGGCAGAAGTGATATCGCCGATTATCGTGGAGGGCGATGCAATCGGAGCTGTAATTATTTGCTCTAAGCAACCTGATACCCAAATGGGCGAAATGGAGATGAAACTTGCTGAAACTGCCGCTGGTTTTTTGGCCAAACAAATGTCGCAGTAATGAGCTTGCAGATAATTAAGTAGCGGACTGTCAGTTCGCTACTTTTCTCTATGCCGGTAAGGTCACTATTTTAACTATTGCTATATTTTGTTATAATGAAAGGAACGCTTTGGAAATAATTTATAGTAGGGTTGTGGCCCAACAAATGGGAGAGGATGAATTTATTGAGCAGGGATAAGTTTATAAAAGGCGCTTTAATACTGACGATTGCCGGAGTTATAGTCAAACTTATCGGATCAGTAAACAGGATCTTCTTATCGCGACTGCTGGGTGGCGAAGGAATTGGCCTTTATCAAATGGCTTATCCCATTTACTTGCTAGCGTTAAGTATTTCTTCGGCCGGTATTCCGGTGGCGATATCCATTATTGTCGCGGAAAAATTAGCGAAGTCCGACTACCATGGTGCGAACCGGGTATTTAGAGTATCACTGACTGTATTAGCAATTACCGGCTTTATTTTTTCTTTTCTGTTGTATTTTGGTGCCGGCTGGTTAATTGAACACCATTTTGTCCGCGATGCGCGGGCTTACTATGCAATTGCTGCCTTGGCACCGGCAATATTCTTTGTAACCGTACTATCAAGTTTTCGCGGTTATTTTCAGGGATTTCAGATGATGACCCCTACAGCGGTATCCCAGATTGTTGAGCAGTTTATCCGCGTAGTGACAATGGTAGCATTTGCCTATATGTTAATGCCTCGAGGTCTTGAATTTGCTGCAGCCGGAGCCAGTTTTGGCGCAGGACCGGGAGCTTTTGCGGGACTATGTGTATTATTGTATTTTTATTGGCGCCATCGTTCATTCTTTTTGAAAAAGCAACAGGAGCAGATCCGTTTTTCCGATGAAACCGGCATGCATATTATGGCTAGGATTGTCCGCTTAGCTTTGCCAGTTTCACTGGCTAATATTATGCTGCCGATTGTATCAAATATCGATCTGCTGATTGTACCGGCCAGATTAGAGGTTGCCGGTTATTCAGTTGAACAGGCTACTGAATTGTTTGGCTATCTCACCGGTATGGCCTTGCCGCTGGTTAATTTATCTACTATTCCGACCGCATCTTTAGCTGCCAGTATCGTACCGTCTATTTCGGAGGCATTTGCCTTAGGTGATAAAAACAGTATTTATTCGCGGGCTGTTACCGCTCTACGTATTACAAATCTAATTACAATTCCAAGTTTTGTGGGGATGTGGCTGTTGGCTGAGCCGATATCTCAATTGTTATACGGAACTTTGGAAGCAGCTGTTTCGATTTCTATTATGTCCACCGGTATTGTTCTGTTAGGTCTGCACCAAGTTACGACAGGAATACTGCAAGGTCTTGGGCGTACGGCAATTCCGGTTATGAATATGGCTCTGTCGGCAGTGGTGAAAATTGCTTTAGCGTGGTTTTTGACAGCCATACCCACATTGGGAATAAAAGGCGCCGGCTGGGCGTCGATTGCCGATTTTGGTTTGGCTGCAACCCTTAATCTTTATTTTGTTTACCGCTATGTTGGTTTTGATGTAGATATTAAGAGTATATTAAGAATATTTGCTGCGGTGGCAGTAATGGGCCTCAGTGTAGTATTCACTTATGACATGGTCATGACTTATTTGATGCGCAATTCGTTAGCGACCTTAATTTCTATAGGGGTTGGAGTTGTTGTCTATGCGTCAACATTATTGTTGATTGGTGGCATAGCTGAAAGGGATTTAGCCCGGATACCACGTATTGGTAATACATTAGTTCTTATACTAAAAAAATTTGGTTTATTGAGGCGATAAGATGGGAGATATTACTGTAATTGGATTAGGACCCGGTGATTTTGGTTATATTACCGTTGAAACTTTAGAAATTTTACGTAAGGCCGAAACTTTATTGTTGCGCACGGAGAAGCATCCTACGGTAAGCGAATTAAAACGCCAAGGTTTAAATTGGCAAAGCTATGATGTAGTATATGAACAATCGGATAATTTTGAACAAGTTTATACCACAATTGCGAAGGACTGTATTTATAGGGCTAAAATGGGCCAGCAAATAGTTTATGCTGTTCCCGGCAGTCCGCAAGTTGCGGAAAAGACCGTTGTTTTGCTGCGACAATATGCTGCCGACGAGAACATAAATTTGAATATACTCGCCGGAATGAGTTTTTTGGATGTTTTGTTTAACCGGTTGGAACTAGACCCGATTGACGGTCTAACAGTGATAGATTCTAATGATATAAGTGATTTTTCCGGAAATGTACAGACTGCTCTTGTTGTAACGCAAGTTTATGACCGGCAAATTGCTTCTGAAGTAAAATTAGCTTTAATGGAACTATACCCTGATGACCATGAGATCGTCATAGCTTACCATGTTGGATTAAGGGATGAAAAGCTGATTAATGCCAAATTATATGAGTTAGACCGATTTTCGCAAATCGATCATTTAACAAGTGTGTATATACCTAGATTTCAGCCTAGATTAGAAAGTTTTACCATCGAGCCGCTTATTGAAACAATGGCCCGCTTACGGGCACCTGATGGCTGTCCATGGGATATTGAACAAACCCATCGGACCTTACGCCGTTATATGATTGAGGAAGTGTATGAAGCAATTGAGGCCATCGAAGCAGGTGATTCTCAAGCATTGTGCGAGGAGCTAGGCGATGTGTTGCTGCAAGTAGTTTTTCATGCGCGGATTGCGGAGGAAACAGGAACTTTTACTATGCAAGATATAATCAATACAGTTACTCAGAAATTGATCAGAAGACATCCTCATGTTTTTAGTACTGTTTCTGTTCAAGATTCGGCCGAGGTTATCGTTAATTGGGAAAAAATCAAAAAAACCGAAAAAAGTCATCAGCAGCGCATTTCAGTACTGGATGGTATTCCTAAGGGTTTGCCGGCTTTAATGCGAGCATATAAACTGCAAGCTAAAGCCGCGAAAGTTGGTTTTGACTGGACAAGCATTGACCCGGTGTGGGAAAAAGTCGCTGAAGAATTGGCTGAATTAAGACAAGCAATTCACAATGAAGAAAACAAGGCAGTTGAAGGGGAATTAGGAGATGTTTTGTTCGCGGTCGTAAACTTAGCAAGATTTCTTAACTTAGATCCGGAAGTTGCGTTAACGGTTACCAACAATAAATTTCTTAAGCGGTTTTCATATATCGAAGAAACACTAAAAGAGAAAAATATATCATGGAATCGTATGACTTTACCGGAATTGGATAAATTATGGGAAGAAGCTAAAGAATGTGAATAAAAAACGGTAAAAATCGAAGTAATTTCAGTGATATAGGAGGAATAAAAACACTTACAGCGAATAAAGCTAAACGTAATGAACTTGTACAAGGAGGTAGTAGTGTGAATAAAACTGAATTGGTGGCCAGTGTTGCTGAAAAGGCAGGAATGACAAAGAAAGATGCCGAAAAAGCGGTAAACGCATTGTTTGAAAGTGTAGAACAAGCTTTAGCCAAAGATGATAAAGTTCAAATCATCGGATTTGGTACCTTTGAAGTCAAAGCCAGAGAGGAACGTAAAGGCCGCAATCCGCAAACTGGTGCGGAAATCACGATTCCGGCTTCCAAAACACCTGTTTTCAAAGCTGGTAAGAGCTTAAAAGACATTGTAAATAAGTGATTACATAAATAGAAACCAGGTCGTAGAAACCTGGTTTTTATATACTGAAATATTGTAATTATGGTGAGTTATACATAAGCAAGAGGTGAATAGGGATGGGGAAAATACTTGTTGTCGATGATGAAGTTAATATCCGCCAATTAGTACAGTTCAATTTTGAAAAAGCCGGATTTGAAGTTATCGAGGCCGATGATGGTATAAAAGCAGTACAACTGGCGAAAACGCAACGTCCTGAGATAATTATACTCGATCTAATGCTGCCTGGAATGGATGGGTTAGAGGTATGCCGAGCTGTCAAGGGTGAAAAAGACACTTCCGCAATTCCTATTATCATGCTTACCGCCAAAAATGAAGAGATAGATAAGATCATTGGACTAGAGTTAGGTGCGGATGATTATATAACAAAACCTTTCAGTCCTCGTGAATTAGTTGCCCGGGTCAAGGCAGTTTTGCGACGGAGTCAGCGTGAAAATACCGCAACCGGCGAATTGTCGGTTAAGCATTTGCGCTTCAATTTTGTTCGCTATGAAGCCTATTTGGGTAATGAGAAACTGGAATTGACTCCGAAGGAATATGAATTGTTAAAGTTGTTTGCAACTAATCTTGGTAAAGCATTTACCCGGGAACAACTGCTGGAAAAAGTATGGGGATATGAATATTTTGGCGATACCCGTACCGTAGATGTACATGTTCGTCATTTACGGGCTAAATTTACCAATGATCCGGAGTTTGCCGAATCAATAGAAACGGTACGCGGAGTAGGATACCGATTTAGCGATCGTTAACAATTTGTTAACAAATATTTAACATTGCTGCGTTGAGCTTATGGTATATTAACAGTGATAATTCTTAGGAGGCAAGTATATGGATTATAAAATTCAGGTCAGCAAATTGAAACTGTATTACGGCGATGTACTGGCTTTAAAGAAAATTTCACTAAATGTACAACCTAATAGCGTGCTTGCGTTGATTGGCCCTTCCGGGTGCGGTAAATCGACATTTCTTAAGACAATTAACCGGATGAATGACTTAGTTGACGGCGTAAAGATCGAAGGCGAAGTATTAATTGATGGTGATAACATTTATCACCCCAATATAGATGTCGTTATGTTACGCAAAAGGATCGGCATGGTTTTCCAACGGCCAAATCCCTTTCCTAAAAGTATTTATGAAAACATTGCCTATGGGCCTAAAATACATGGCTTAGTGAAAAAAAACGAATTGGATGATGTGGTAGAAAAAAGTTTACGGGATGCCGCTTTATGGGATGAAGTTAAGGACCGGCTGCATACTTCGGCAATGGGATTATCAGGCGGACAGCAACAACGGTTGTGTATTGCCAGATTATTAGCTGTTGAGCCAGATGTACTGCTAATGGACGAACCATGCTCCGCGTTGGACCCGATTTCTACGATGAAAATTGAAGAATTAGTAACTGAGCTTAAGTCTAATTACACAATTATTATGGTCACACATAATATGCAGCAGGCCGCAAGGGTATCTGATTACACGGCTTTTTTCCTAAACGGTGAAATGGTTGAATATGATGAAACAGATGCAATATTTACCAGACCTCAGGATAAACGAACTGAGGATTATATTACCGGCCGGTTTGGTTAAAGGAGGCTTGCCGCATGGTTACAACTCGCCAAAACTATGATAATGAACTTACGAAACTCAAACAAGATTTATTAAATATGGGCACATGTGTCAGTAGAGCCATCAAGGATTCGGTCACTTCCTTAGCCCAAAAGGATATCGAGCTTGCACGTCAGGTAATTGACGGAGACGATATTATTGACAAAATGCAAGTTGATATTGAGGAAAAATGCATGGTGCTTATTGCCAGGCAACAGCCAATGGCTCGTGATCTAAGAGTTTTGGGGACCGGGTTGAAGATTACAACTGATTTGGAACGAATGGGTGATCATGCCTACGATATAGCTAAGATTTCGTTGTTGATAGCCAATCAACAATTAATAAAACCATTAATTGATATTCCCCGAATGGCCGGGTTAGCCCAAAAAATGGTTAATGATTCGCTGGAAGCATATGTAAATTTAGATATTGCGTTGGCTGAGCAAGTTTGCAGCGCTGATGATGAAGTAGATAGTTTATATCAGCAAATGCTGCGTGAACTTCTGACTTACATGATGGAAGATCCGCGGACGATCAGTCAGGCTACACAACTTATTTTTGTGGCCAGATATTTGGAACGGATTGCCGACCATGCTACTAATATTGCCGAATGGGTAATTTATCTGGAAACAGGCGAAAGGGTGAGAATGAACTAACAGTTGTTGGTTCATTTTTTTTTATAATTTGCATAAGGGGTTATATTTACGTTAGCAATTTGCCAAGGGTAAGGTTAAGGTGAATGTTGTGCCGACATTCACGTCACTTTTGACACTAATACTGCCATTTAACATTTCTACAATAAATTTAACTATAGCTAGGCCTAAGCCGGTTCCACCGGCGGCGCGGGTGCGGGAACGATCCACCCGGTAAAACCGGTCAAAAATAAGCGGCAGATCCTTAGCATGGATGCCGGGACCGGTGTCAATTATTTGGAATATTGCTTGGGTAGCATCACAGGAATACTTAATTGTCACTTCTCCTTCCGGTGGAGTATACTTAATAGCATTTTCGATCAGATTGACAAAAAGTTGTTTTAGCCAGTCATAGTTTGCATGCACTATTACTGCATGCGGATTGCCTTTTACCTTTATTGACAGGTTTTTACGCTGCGAATGCGGCAGAAGTTCTTCAACAACTTCTCTAATAATTGTTACAGCTTCGGTCGAAGTTAGTTTAATATGCTGACGGTATTCACTAGAATCAAATTTTGCCAGTTGCAACAGGTCGGTAACCAAGCGTTGCATGCGATCTGCCTCGTTATGAATGATATCGACAAATTTATTGCTCAATTGCGGGTCTTGCAATGCGCCGTCAAGCAGGGTTTCGGCAAATCCCTTAATTGCCGTAAGCGGCGTAGCTAATTCATGCGAAGCATTGGCAATAAATTCGGCCTGACGTTCCGCTATAGCCTGTAGCGTAGTGATATCGTGAAAAACACATAAGCAACCGCTAATTTCCTTATCGGTATCAAAAATGGGAGCAACAAAAACTTGAAAGCCCCGTTTATTATTTTTATATTTCGTTTTTAAATCTATCAGATTGTTTTTGGCAGTAGCGATGCATTGATGAATAGCCCGGTCCAAATAACTATTGCCGATGACTTGAATATTGTGCAGACCAAGCATTTGCGGAGTTATGCTGAATAAGTCATTAGCCATTTTATTGGAGGTTGTCAGCCGCCCATAACGGTCGGTTACGATTACGGCATTATCCATATGTTCAAGAATTATCTCCAATTTTCTTTTTTCAGCAACAATTTCTTCAACCTTATCATCGAGGCTTGAGGCCAGGTTATTCAAGGTGTGGGCCAATAATTCGATTTCATCGCCTGTTTTTATGTGAATACGCTGCTTAAATATGCCTTGAGAAAACTGTTTGGCGACTTTGGTGATCTCTTCTAATGGAGCGGTGAAATTTTTTGCTAACCGTATGCTAAGCATTACCGTAAGCAAACATGCCAGCAAGAATGCAGCTAATAAGGCAGATTGTATTTTATTAAAACCTGTTTCGAGTCCGGATAATGAAGTCGAAACACGGATAGCGCCAACAATATGGTTGTTGATTCGCCAAGGAATGGCTGAATATAACCAGTTGCTTTTCATCGTAGAACTAAGACGGATAGCTTTAGACGGTTGGCCGGCTAAAGCTGTAATTACTTCCGGACGGTTGCTGTGGTCATCCATAATTGCCGGATCATTCAACGAATCGGCCAAGACTTCGCCTTTAGTATTAATAACAGTTATGCGGCGGGATATCTTGTTCCCTAATATTTTTATTTGCTGGTCAAACTTTTTATCGAAGCTGTTTTTTGGTTCTAATTGTAGTAATTGCTCGGTTATCCGCGCTTGAGACAGCAGATTTTCAGTTAGTTCATCCAAAGTATAGTGGTAAAAGAACCATAAAATATAACCTCCTGAAATAAACAGAGCGACAAAGAGCAAAAATAGATAAGAAAAGATAAGTCGGCTGCGGATTCCAAATTTAAACATTGCCTAATGCCTCCTGCCAAGTAACCTTATAATCTTATCATACCTAAAAATCGTCTTACTGACCATAAAAAATACAGCCCAGCTATAGAGAATGGTTGTAGTTAACAAATAATTAACAATTGCTTAACACTATTAATCTGCAGGTGTATTACAATAAGGTTGTACCAAATATTTTAAGGGGGTAAATTGGAATGAAGTTTATGCGTAATTCCAAACTGCTTATCACTGCGGTTGCATTAACATTAGGCGTTAGTTTAGCAGCGGGTTGCGGCGGAAAGTCAGATCAAAAACCTGCGGAGAGCAAACTTGCGGGAGTAGTAAAAATTGACGGTTCAAGTACGGTCTTTCCGATCAGTGAGGCCATGGCTGAAGAATTCCGTAAAGTTCATCCGCAAGTAAAAGTAACGGTTGGTGAATCAGGAACCGGCGGTGGTATGAAAAAATTCGGACCTGGTGAAATTGACATTGCAGATGCTTCCAGACCAATTAAAGCAAAAGAACTAAAAGTTCTTAAAGATCGCGGCGATGATGCGATTGAATTACCGATAGCCTATGACGGTCTTTCTGTTGTGGTTAACAAAGCGAATAGTTGGGCTAAGTCGATGACTGTCGCTGAATTGAAAAAAATCTGGGAACCAAACAGTAAAGTAACCAAATGGAGCGATGTTCGTCCGGAATGGCCAAATGAAACTATTAAATTGTATGGCCCAGGGACTGCTTCCGGTACTTTTGAATATTTTACCGAAAAAACTGTCGGGAAAGCAAAATCCAGCCGTGCAGATTATACTGCCAGCGAAGATGACAATGTACTGGTAAAAGGGGTTGCCGGCGATAAATATGCATTAGGGTATTTTGGTTATGTGTATTATTCCCATAATAAAGATAAAATGAATGTGGTGGCTATCGGCGATGGAGCCTCAGCGGTATCACCTTCGGAGAAGACAATTAAAGATGGTTCATATAAGCCGCTTTCCCGTCCAATTTATATATATGTAAGCAAAAAAGCGCTGGCTCGTCCGGAAGTTAAAGAGTTTGTCAAATTCTATCTGAATAATGCTACTAAGCTAGTTCCGGAAGTTGGTTATGTTCCGTTTGAGGCTGGCCATTACCAACAATTATTGAAAAAAATTCAATAATTTAGTACACTAATTAAAATGATTATGAATTTCTAGAAGTATTTTGTAATAAGTGGTGACCTACGCCCGGTCGCCACTTTTACGTGATTTTTTATCATACGTGTCTGCATGTTAGTTAGACAGGCCTGAAAGGAGAATCGGCGTGACAAGCAAAACAACCGGCCAACCATCCAGAAGCCGTGAAAAACTGATTGCGAAGCTGCTTTTTGCCTGTGCTTTACTGTCTATTGTGACGACTGTCTTGATAGTAGGTATTTTAGCGCAAGAAGCATGGTCTTTTTTTAGCGACGTTCCTATTCAAAGGTTTATTACCGAATCGGAATGGACGCCGTTATTTGAACCCCAGCATTGGGGTATTCGTTCTTTGGTATATGGTACTTTGACGGTTACCATCGGTGCGATTCTGTTTGCGGTGCCACTGGGATTAGGCAGTGCTGTGTATCTAAGTGAATATGCCGGTCACCGGACTAGGAGTATCGTCAAACCATTATTAGAGATTTTGGCAGGAATACCGACGATTGTTTATGGCTATTTTGCGCTGGTTATAATTACGCCGGCGTTAAAAGCCTTTATTCCCAATCTGGGAGTGTATAATGCTTTAAGCGCCAGTATTGCGGTTGGTATTATGATTACGCCGATGATTTCATCATTAAGCGAAGATGCTTTATTAGCTGTTCCCAAGACATTGCGTGAAGGTTCTTATGCTTTAGGATCAACCAAATTAGAAACAACGTTTCACATTGTTATTCCTTACGCCATATCCGGCATTGTATCGAGTGTAGTTTTAGCTATTTCACGTGCGCTTGGTGAGACAATGATAGTATCGATTGCAGCCGGAGCTACGCCCCGCTTATCATTTAATCCTTTGGAGAGTGTGCAAACTATGACAGCATATATTGTGCAAGTAAGTATGGGTGATACTCCGTATGGCAGTGTTGAATACCGATCGATTTTTGCGGTAGGAATTGCGCTGTTTATGTTTACTTTGATTATGAACCTGGCAGCGATGTTTATTAAGGAGAAGTTTAAAGTCAGTGCTAAGCTTTAAGCATTGGTTTTACATTAAATAAAGACAGGTGTTGAATATGACAACTAAGAGAGAAATAAATAGGCGGCATTATGCGTGGCGACAGTATAGCAACAGTATTTTCCGCATCGTCTTTTTTATTGCAATCGTTATAGCACTATTGACGTTGGCTGTGTTGCTGCTGGGGATTGCCAGTAAAGGATTAAGCGCACTTAATTGGGATTTTCTTACCAGTTATCCGTCGCGGTTTGCCAGTAAAGCAGGCATAAAATCAGCATTGGCCGGTACTTTTGCCTTTATCATCATAACGGCGCCTTTAGCATTTTTTATTGGTGTCTGCACCGCTATTTATCTTGAAGAATATGCCAAGAAGAATTGGTTTACTAAACTGTTAGAAATGAATATTACCAACCTTGCCGGTATACCTTCGATTGTGTATGGAATGCTTGGATTAGTGTTGTTCGTCAGGGGTATGTATTTAGGCCGCAGCGTACTTGCCGGTGCATTGACCATGACATTGTTGATACTGCCGATTATCATTGTGTCTTCCCAAGAGGCTATTCGCAGTGTCCCCGTTTCGTTGCGCCATGCCTCTTATGCGTTAGGAGGAACATTAACCCAGACCGTATTTCGGGTAGTCTTGCCGGTGGCTATGCCGGGTATTTTGACAGGTACAATTTTGGCCGTATCGCGGGCTATTGGCGAGACTGCGCCGCTGCTCACCATCGGAGCTCTTACCTATGTGGCTTTTTTGCCGACCAACCCCTTTTCTGAATTCACCGTACTGCCCATTCAAATTTTTAACTGGGTATCACGTCCCCAGGCCGCTTTTCAAGATATTGCTGCCGCTGGGATTATTGTGCTGTTGGCAATATTGCTGCTGCTCAATGCCACCGCAATTATTTTGCGCGATAAGTACCGGAAAAAATCTATGGAATAATGGTCGATAATTTTTATGAATGGATAACAGTACCTCCTGCCATACTATGTGTGAAGGGAGGTATTTTTGTGACATTCTGCAAACGATTATTGGTGTTAATCACAATAATGTCAATTATGGCATCAGTTTCCGGCTGTAATTTCCTAAATGAACCGCAAAAAAAACCAGAGGTTCCACCTGCTCCCAAAGCACCGACAACACAGAAAGCGGAGCCGAATATTACTGTTTATATGCATGAAACAAATGAAAAAAAGACCATGAAGATGGAAGATTATATTGCCGGGGTAGTTGCCGGTGAGATGAAAACGGATTGGCCGGTGGAAGCATTAGCAGCCCAGGCGATAATTGCCAGAACGTTTACCATGAAGAAAATTGAAGGCGGTGGAGTAACTGAACGGGGGACACAGGCATCCACTGACATTAAAGAGTTTCAGGCCTATAATGCAAAAGAGATAAATGACAATGTGAAAAAAGCAGTTCAAATGACGCGCGGCATGATTGCAGTACATCAAGGCAAACCAATCTATGCCTGGTTTCACGCCAGTGCCGGCGGGAAAACGGCAACTGCTAAAGAAGGATTAAATTTTAAAGAAATGGAACCGCCTTACATCCAATCGGTTAATTCACCTGATGATTTAGCACCGGAGGATGTAAAAAGCTGGACAGCTTCCTTTTCCAAACAAGAAGTTCGCGAAGTATTGCATGAAATGGGACACACGGCAGCCGATATCAATAGTATGACTATTAGTCAAAAAGGTCCTTCCGGACGGGTAACGGAATTTTCGGTAAACAATAAAGTACAAGTCATTGGCCCTGAATTGCGGTTAGCCTTGGATAGTACAAAATTAAAATCACTGTTGATTGATAAGATTGAAATATCCGGCGATAAAGTAACCTTTATGGGCAAAGGCTACGGCCACGGGGTCGGTATGTCCCAGTGGGGAGCCTACAGTATGGCTAAATCCGGGAAAAAGCCGGAGGAGATCATCCAGTATTATTTTAAAGACGTCACGATTGAGAAACAGTGGCAATAAAACGACAATTGCCTGTTGGCAGTCGAAAGCTGGGCTATCCCAGCTTTTTCTTTAATACTCCGGCATATTAATAATATTGAAAAAAAGAGTGGGCTGATTTTAGTGAATAACTCAAATATAAAAAAAATATCAGCAAGTATGCCGATTGCCAATATTAATAGCGCTAATAGTAATTTGAAAAACCTACGGGTATTGCTGCAACAATCGGAAGATATCAACGTGGATATTCACAAACTGATTTCCAGGCTGAGAAACATGCCGGTGCCGGCCAAAACAAATATGTATTTCCAACGGAGTTTAGTCCAGAACAGAAAAATTTTATCGGTGATATTTGCTGACTGCGCCGATCTCCGTTTGCGGGAGTTTAACTTAGCGGGCAGACGCGCATTGCTTATATATATCGATGGATTAACCGACACAAAAATGCTGGAACGCACTATTCTAGCCAAGGCCCTGTGTTCGCAGGAACAAGTCATAAGCGAAAAAAAAATCGCAAAAATCATTGAACAGATTCTTACACCTTCAGCCTATACAATAGCCATTAAAATTGCTGCCGCTGTTCAGCAGATAATGATGGGCAATGCCTTAATTGTGGTTGACGGTTTCCGGCAGACAGTTGTCGTTGATTCGGCCGAATATGTCAAACGGGGCATTGAAGAATCAAAAAGCGAGAATATTGTGCGGGGTGCCCATGACGGTTTTAACGAGACTTTGCGGGACAATATTGTCCTGATCCGGCGGCGGACCAAAGATACCAATTTAAAAGTAAAAATAGTTGATATTGGCCAGCGGTCGCAGACGTCGGTCGCGGTAGTTTATGTAGATAATTTAGCGCAGAGCGATCTGGTTGAGGAAGTATTACGTAAGTTAGCGGCTATTAACATTGACAGGCTGGTGCTGTCATATAATATCCAGGAATACATCACGCCCAGACCATGGCCGCTGTTTCCTACTATCCAAGGCACTGAACGGCCGGATGTAGTAGTAGCCGGACTGTATGAAGGTCGGGTTGCTATTATTATGGACAACACTCCTTGGGCCTTGATCGTGCCATATACCTATAACACCGCTATGCAAAGCGTGGATGATTACGCCATGCAAGTGCCGGTTGCCAGCGCGGTAAGGATGATCCGCCATTTCGCTGTCTTAGTAACGGTATATTTGCCGGCACTGTACATATCTATTGTTTCTTTCAATCCGGGTATGCTGCCGACGGCCTTGGCAATATATATTGCCGAACTGCGGGCCAGGGCGCCCTTTCCTACCGCCGTAGAAGCATTTATAATGGTGGTAATCTTAGAAGTGTTCCAGGAAGCAATCGTTCGGCTGCCAAACCGCATGGTGATAGCAGCCAGTGTCGTGGGCGGTTTGGTAATCGGCACAACTGTGGCTCAAGCCGGGCTGGTTAATCCGCTGCTGGTGGTGGTTATTTCCGGTACGGCCATCGCCAGTTACGCTATGACGTCTTATAATTTTGCGATGGGATTGAGGTTGGCGCGGTTCATAATAATTATTATAGCATCAGTACTGGGACTATACGGTGTGATTTTGGGAACATTAGTACTACTAGTCTATATGTGTTCACTGGAAAGTTTCGGGCAATCATTTATGGGCGGTTTCTTGCAAGTTGACACTTTAGCGGATTGGCGAGATTCGCTTGTGCGATTGTCGATAAAAAACAACCCATTACGTCCGAAGATATATGGAGCGCAAGATGAGACCAGGATAGGGGGTTACCGTGATGGTAAGCAGAACGACTGATTCAATATCCGTACTGCAGTTAGGGGTAGTTGTCTTAGCAGCGACATTGGGCGGACAACTTATTATTACGTCAAGAAATTTAATAAAAAGCGGCGGTGAAGCAGCTTGGATTAGTGTTATTGCCGGCGGAATAGTTTATGGGTTGGTCGCAGTTATGATGATAAAAATAGGCCGGCATTTTCCTAATGATACATTTGTTGAGTATATGCCGAAAATATGGGGAAAATTTGCCGGCGGCTTGATTATCCTCTGGTTTTATTTATTGTTTATAGCGCAAGCAGCGGTGATATTGCAAGGATTTGGCAAATTTATCAAATACTTCATGTTTGATAAGACGCCGCAGATTGTTATTCCCGCCACGATGGTATTAGCCTGTGCCTATTGTGCTTTGCATAAAATTAATATTATTGTGAAAGTGCTGTCTATCTTAGCAGTTTTAACAACTCCGGTTCTCGGCGTCTGGCTGTTGGCTCTGCAAAATTTTAATGCCGAAATGTTGCTGCCTATTATACCGTTTAACTGGCCTAAGTTTGCGCAGGGACTGCAGAGTGCCTGGAATGTTTTTGCCGGCTACGAAATAATCATGGTAGTTTTGCCGTTGGTAAGCTGGAAATCACCAGGCCTGTCACCGGAGACAGGGGTGGTTTGGACATTTGCAATCTTAACGGTCTTTTTTGCTGTTGTCATCGCTATAATTATCGGCGTATTGGGAGCGGAACAGGCTGCGTTATTCACAGCACCGGCCGTTACCGTAATCAAGGGTGTGGAAGTGCCGGGCACGTTTGCCGAAAGATTAGAAAATTTGTTAATGATATTCTGGATACCCTTGGTGTTTGACACAATTGTTGTGTTTATGTATACCCTGGCAAAAGTTGTGCAAATAAAATTTTCGTTGCAAGATCACCGGCCGGCCCTGGTGATGCAAATCCCAATCATCTTTTTCTTAACAGAGCTAAACAATCATCTGCCCAACTATGAAATAGCCAGCAAATATATTATGTATGCCGGTATTGTATTTTCGTTAATTGTTATCCCACTGTCGCTGCTAATGGTGTTGTGGAAGCAAAGAAGTTTGGCAGGTGACGGTTATGAACAATAAGAATTTATTTTGGTTTAATACTGTAACTTTGGTATTGATATGTTCGCTGTTTATTACCGGCTGTTGGGACCAGAAAGAATTGCAAGACCGGGCTTTTATAATGACTGTAGGCATTGATGTTGCCGATGAAGGACTCGGTGCAACCGGTTCACCGCCTTATGAAGTATCTGTGCAGGTTCTTAAGTTAGCGGCAGGAGCTTCCGAAAAACAATCGGCGCAAGAAGCCAAGACGTATGTTTTGTCCGGCCGCGGCGAATCAATATTCGAAATTATCCGGCAACTGTACAGCAATAGCAGCAAGGCTTTATGGTTTGAACATTTGCAGGCTATTATAATCAGCCGAAAAGCTATTGAAAAAAAAGGACTGAAGCCGGTATTGGATTTCTTTATCCGGGATTCGGAAACACGGTGGAAGATCAAACTCTTTACCACGCAAAACAAAGTCCGACAGTTCTTAGAATATCAGCCACCGACCGGCGAAGCCGGAGGGATATTTCTTGATGAGTTGATTGATCAATATACACGCAATCCTGAGATTGCCGGCCGATTACTTGATCTAGGTTATATCAATCTTCTGCTTGATACGAAGAAAGAAGTATTCATGCCGCAAATAAGCATGCAGAAAAAGAAAATACAAATAACCGGTGCGGATGTATATCGCGGCAATACATACCTGGGGCATTATGATGAATATTCGATTAAAGGACAAAAGTTTATTATCGGCGGAGTGGAATCGGCAATAATTGCAGTTCCCTATCCGCCGGGAACAGATACAATTATGGCCTTGGAAATTTTTAAGATTGTTTCCAAGCTTGAACCGCATGTCAATGAAGATGAAATATATTTTACACTGGATATATTTATCCGGGGTAATGTCGGTGAAAAGCAGATAACTCGGGAAGTCATTGACCTAGATGACTCTAAGCAAATTATTGCTTTCGAGGAGGCTATCAATAACGAAATAAAGACAAATATAATGTACGGATTAAATCAAAGCAGGCGAATCGGCGCTGATTTTTTGCAGTTTTCCGATAAGCTGAGGGCACATTACCCTGAGACCTGGGCCCGGTTAAAAGAAAAATGGTCGAATATTTATCCGACCATTCCTTTGTACGTCCGCGTTGAGTCGCATGTGCGCCATCGGGGAGAACATTTATAATTAGCCATACATGACCTTTACAATAGCTAAGCCAATGCCAATAATTGTATAGGCAACGGCAGTCAATCGGGAAAATTCAGATTCGGTACGGCAATTGTATTGAGTATTAAATACTGTTTGGTAGTAATAAGCCAGCAGTGCGGTTAAAAAACATATTAAGATTAGGCACCAGGCAACATAGTCCGATAGTAAAAAGTATAGATTGCTTTCAATTTCTTTGAGCACAGAAATCGCCTACGCTGTAAAAATTTATGTTATTATTGACTATTTCTGCATATATATCAACAAGAATCTTGTACAGGGAGGAAATGATATGCAGATAGAAGATAGGAATACTAACTGGCATCATCAGGTGACACTGATTGATCGAGAGTCAATGGCAGTTGAAGGTGTAATTAATTTAGGCAGTTTTGATGAACATGAAATTATTATGGAAACTGAGCTTGGAATACTTGCAGTTAAAGGCAGTGACCTAAATATTAAGAATCTTAATTTGGAGCAAGGATGTATCCAAATTGAGGGAATAATTAAAAGCCTTGTCTATGAAGATGGCAGCAGAACTAAAAAGGGACTGCTCGAACGGTTACTAAAATAACTCATTTACCTTTGTAAAGGAGGTGAGTCGTACGCAGTATGAGGTTCAACTACAGACGTTTTTAATTACTATAATTGCCGGGATAATAATTGGCCTAATGTTTGATTCTTTTCGGGTCATTCGGGAGATATGCAGGTTTAACAATGTGGTGACTGCAGTTGCGGACCTCTTATTTTGGTTGCTGGCGACTGCAATTATTTTTTTTTCAGTGTTATTGGGGAATTGGGGTGAATTGAGATTTTACATATTTTTGGGTTTATTTTTAGGGGCATATGTTTATTTTAAGTTATTTAGCAAATTTATGTTGTGGGCAGTTAGAAAAATATACCACAATGTCTTTCAGCTTATAGTATTTGCGAAGAGGGTGGTCTATTATACTGTGATTAGACCAATTTTAGCTTGTTTACGGCTTTTTGGCCGCCTTACTTTTCGGCACAGATAAATATAAATGAATTTCCTAAGAGGAGTATTAGCAAAAATAGCGAATACTAATAAGACTATGAATCTGCTGAGGTGTGATGTCATGAAAACGCCAAGACCTCGTGTGCGGTGGTTTCGCGTCATATTAATTGTGTTTACGGCCGTATTTTTATACGCTTCTGTTGAACAGCAGCTTCGCATTCATGCTATTCAACAGCAATTGACAGAGTCAAAACACAATTTGGAAAAAATTGAATTAGAGAACAAGAGATTACTGGAAGAACGAGAACTGTTAGCAACCCCGAAATATGTGGAGAAGATTGCCCGGGAAGAATTAGGCCTGGTAAAACCCGGTGAGGTTCCGTTTGTTTCTGTACAAAATAAATGATTATTTGTAAGGATTTCTTGACACCTTTTAATAGTCAAGAGTATAATATGGGTGCATAACGATATGTTTTAAGGGGGAACGTTGATTAGTATGTCCATTGAAGTTGGCAGTGTGGTAGAAGGAGTTGTGACAGGCATCACAAACTTCGGTGCATTTGTTGAACTGCCTGGAGGTAAAGTTGGTCTCATTCATATTTCAGAGGTTGCAGATGTTTACGTTCGCGATGTTAAAGATTTTCTCAAAGAACAGGACCGCGTAAAAGTTAAAATACTTACAGTTGATGAACGCGGAAAGATTGGGCTGTCTATTAAGCAGCTTACTGAACCAAAGCCGAAGAAAAACTTTACCACAGATAATCGGCGTCCCAGTAAGGTAAATACATTATCTTTCGAAGATAAGCTAAGTAAGTTTTTGAAAGAAAGTGATGACCGGTTAACCGATTTGCGTAAGAATACAGAATCAAAACGCGGCGGACGCGGAGCAACCCGCAAGGCCGAGTAGTCTAACAATAGAAAGCATTCGTAAGAATGCTTTTTTGTTTTGTGGTAGGCTTCGAGGCAAACAGACAAGCAATACATAAAAAATAAGGGGGAATATGTAACTAAATATAAACTTATGCTGTTTATGTCAAAAAATTTTTAACTTATCGGCCGTGTTCAGACAAATCTCATGGTTAATTTATGGGACAATTAATATACCATATTTTTACAGAGGTGAACACTATGCCGAAAGTATCTGTTGTTACAATACCTGCAAAATCCGCTGAGTTACCACTGATAGAGCGGAAAAACACCGGTTTAACCTACAAGCGCCGGTTAATAAAATGGCCGGATGTAAGAGTGTGGATTGACGTAAGGACGATTTTTCTATTTGCAGTTGGTTTTTTATTAGGCAGAGTATTCATTTTAAGTGAAATTGCCCCGTTTGGGCTTGCCTATTTTTCGGCAATGGCCCAAGCTAAGGTAAAATATGTTTTTGGTATAGCCGTTTGGACGCTGGCGGGAGTCTTGTCGGTGGGAGCATATCCTGAGGCGGCAGTCTACTTTTTGTCAATGACGATGTATTTTTTCTTTTCAAGAAAGATGAATCGGCAGCATTATCAGATAAAGGCCGTACCGCTATTTATGTTTGGCGCGATTTTTGTCAGTCAGTTGGTGGTTGGGTTGTGGCAAACGATCACATTATATACCGTAATGGTTGCCTTTATTGAAGCATGTATGTCGGCAGTGCTTGGTTATCTATTCTTATATGCCGTTCCACTGTATAAAGGACTGCCGGTACGCCAAAAGATATCCAACGAAATGCTGGCTTGTGCTGTTATCGTAATGGCTGTTGCGATAGCCGGTTTCGGCGAAGTAACAATGCTGGGCTATAGCTTACGCAATATGATGGGGATTTTAATGATTTTGCTTGTTGCGTATGCCGGTGGTGCCGGGTTAGGTACGGCAGTAGGTGTTGTAGTTGGAACAATATTTGGTATTAGTGAAGGAAATATATCATTGTTAGTTGCTATTTACTCAATTAGCGGTCTGCTTGCCGGCATATTTTGCAGTATCGGCCGGTTTGCTGTTGTGCTAGGTTTTTTGCTAGGTTCTACCGTGATTTTGCTTTATAACGGACAAGCCGTTAATTTAACTCACTTATTGACGGAGGTAACAGCGGCTTCGCTGGTTATGTTCGTTATACCGCCGGGAGTAATGTTGTCCTGGAATATGGCATTAAACAGCGGTCATACATTAATATTTAACAGCAATAATGTTGTAAATACAGTGTCGGAAAAATTAGCTGAACTGTCTGCTATTTTCAACGATTTAGCCAAAGCAATTGGGGCGGGGGATTCTAATGAAGCAATAAAGACTCAGCGGGAAACTATTTCTCTGCTGCTGACTAATATCGGTGAGAAGGTTTGTCAGGATTGTGAACAACGAGATCTATGCTGGAATAAAAATTTTTATCACTCATACCAAGATGCCGTCACAATGCTTAATCTTGCTACTAACAAAAAACTTACCACCGCAACAGCGCCGGCGGATTTTGTTAAGAGATGCAGCCGGGCTAACCATATTATTAAAGCTATTGAGCTGACCCATAGTTCCGCCCAAGAAAAAATTCATTTTAAGAAAAAAATAACCGATAGTCGCCAAGTTGTAGGCGAACACCTAAAAGCGCTATCCGATATAATTGTCGAAATGATTCACGAAGTAAACAATCAACCGCTGGAAGACAGTTCAATTGAAAGTACATTGAGGGAAAAGCTGGCCTTAATAGATTGTTCGGTAGAGAATATAAAAGTATCCGGCGAGAAGAACAGCCGGTTTTTGGAGATTATTAAGCAGCCGTGTAACGGTAATCAGGAGTGCCGCAACACTATATTGCCGTTTACTGCCAATCTATTGGGAGAAAAATTATTGTTAAGATCACAGTGTGGGAAAAAAGGGCGAAACCCATGCCGGTTAGCAATGCAGACCGCCAAGAGTTTAGCTGTTGATACCGGGGTGGCCTTTTTACCAAAACAAAAATATACCGGAGACTGTTGTAAGATTATTCCGTTGAAGAACGGTAATATGGTACTGATGTTGAGTGATGGTATGGGTACCGGGCTGCAAGCCAAGGATCAAAGTTTTGCTGCAATCAAATATTTTGAACGACTGTTAATGGCTGGCTTTAATGTGGATGTGGCAGTCCAAACCGTTAACTCAATGCTGATTTTAAAAACTCCCCAGGAAGCCTTTACAACAATGGATTTGGCTATTGTTAATACATATACCGGCGAAACACAATTCTTTAAAAATGGAAGTGCACCAAGTTATATTAAGCGTGTTGGTGAAGTTTCGGTAATCAAATCAAACTCATTGCCGATGGGCGTAATCAATCAAGTCGAAATTGTACCGGTCAAATGCACTTTAATGCCGCGAGACATAATTGTTATGGTTAGTGATGGTATAATCGATTCCGCCGCAGGTGACCGTGGTAAAGAGAGTTGGCTGGTTAATTACTTACGACTTATTAATAGTAATGATCCTCAAGTTATTGCAGACTCTATTTTGGACAAAGCTAAACAGTTAGCCGGAACCCATATTCGCGATGATATGACAGTTCTGGTAGCTGTATTGTCGGCCTCGGAAGAATAAAATACTTTCTACGACGGCTGTACTTTTGGATTGATTACAAATTGCATTTTTCAATAAAAGGATTGGCACTACAACTTGCCAATCCTAATTTTAGTTATGCTATAATTATTCCTTGCAGTTTAACCTTATATAAAAAAGAAAACTTTGGCGTGTGGCCTGGAATTATTGTGGCAGGATTTTATGGCCAACAATAGAATGTTAAAATTGTTCACAAAGAGTCGTGTGAGGACAAATAACAAGGTTAATTGTTTAAGTAAATGTTAAGACTGATAGTGAACTCGTTTCAGCAAAGCTGAAACATCGGGGGCTCAGGTGGAGAGTCAACTCCACCTGAGCTGACGCCGCCTATAGAGGCGGGAGTCTTAACTCGATTGTTCAAGACTGTAAAGTAAGAAATCGGAGAACTAGCATGGATTTATTGACAAAAGTAAAGCAACATCTTTGCAATAGCAAAATTATAAATAAAAATGACCAAATTGTTGTTGCTTGTTCCGGCGGGCCGGATTCTCTTGCACTATTGCATCTCCTATACCAAATGAGCGATGAGTTTGGAATAAAATTGGCAGTTGCTCACATGAATCATATGTTGCGAGGACAACAAGCATTAGCTGATGCCCAATTTGTCAGCAATTTCAGCGGCCAGTTAGGTCTGCCGATTTATACGGCTGCAGTTGATGTACAGGCCTATGCCCGGGATAGCGGCAGATCTGTTGAAGAAGCCGCCCGTATTGTCCGGTATGAATTCTTGCAGCAAATCGCAGCCAAGCTGGGCGGAGCTAAAATTGCAGTTGGTCATCATCAAGATGACCAAGCGGAGACTTTATTGCAAAATTTACTGCGTGGCTCAGGAACTAGGGGTCTGCGGGCGATGCAGCCAGTTAGCGGCAATATTATTCGGCCGCTGCTGATGGTGTCGCGGCAGGAGATTGAAGATTATTGCCAGACTTATTTATTAAATCCACGACAGGATTCCAGTAATCTTGATGCGTATTTTACCAGAAATCGGATCAGGCTTAGATTGATTCCTTGGCTTGAACAAAATTTTAATAGTAATATTAAAGAGATATTGGCGCGAACGGCAGATATTATCAGCGGTGAATATGACTTCTTGCAGAGTCAGGCGTTTACAGTATGGCCGCAAGTATGCCGTCAAACTAATAATATTTTTGAATTAGATTGCGCAAGAATAAGTAAGCAGCACATTGCAGTCCAGCGTGAGATTTTCAGACTGGCCATTGAAATGATGCAGGGCCATATAAAAGGAATTAGCTTCGACCATGTTGAAAAATTGATTGATCAAAATAACAATGGGAAAGTCGGTAGTTTATTACAACTACCCGGAGGGTTAGTTGTACGGAAAAATTACCACACAATGGAAATGGGGTTTGGCTTGGCTAAAGCAAGGGCTGCCGTTGGTTTAGCCGGCAAGGAACTAGACGTCCCAAGTATCACTAAAATTCCCGGCTTTAATATGCGGGTTGAGCTTAGACTTGGCGGAGTAGAAGAATATAATCGCTGCTCAGGCTGGGCCTTTGATTGGCAGGCAATTGAACTTCCTGTATTTATCCGAACGCGATTGCCAGGCGACCGATTTCAACCCTTGGGCATGAAAAATAGTAAAAAACTAAAAGATTTCTTTATTGATGAGAAGATTCCGTTGCCAATGCGGGATCAAATTCCTTTGTTTTGTGATAAGCAAGGTATATTGGCGGTTGGGAATTTCCGAAGATCGGACAAAGCAAAAGTTACTGAAAAAACTAAGACAGTATTATTTGTTACACTTTATTACCAGGAGGAAAAGTATAATGGAAAATGACATCAAAACAGTTTTGTTCACAGCTGAAGACTTAGAGCAACGTATTCAACAATTAGGCCGGCAGATTTCTCAGGATTATGCCGGTAAAGAAATTATTATGATCGGAGTATTACGGGGAGCGGTCATTTTTATGGCTGACCTGGCTCGGGCAATCAAAGTTCCGGTAACATTAGACTTTATGGCTGTATCATCTTACGGATCAGGTACTGAATCCAGCGGTGTTGTTAGAATTTTGAAAGACTTGAATGAAGATGTCGCAGACAAGCATTTATTAATCGTCGAAGATATTATTGATTCAGGCTTAACACTTAAGTATTTGTGGAATAATTTAAAATCGCGGCGACCGGCAAGTATTCGTATTTGTACCTTATTGAACAAACCGGAACGGCGCAAAGCAGATGTTAAAGTAGATTATAACGGATTTGATATACCGGATGAATTTGTTGTTGGCTATGGTTTAGACTTTGCTGAGAAATATCGCAATTTACCTTATATTGGTATTTTGAAGCCGGAGGCCTATACTAGCTGATTAATGAATATATTTTTGGTGGAGAAAGATACTAAACAATACTAATTATTGTTTGTTTTGATTGCGCATGTTATAATATATTCCTGTGGATATCATAGCCTGATGTCCTTGGTGCCAGCGAGAGGAGGGCTATTTATTGAACAAGTTTTTTCGAAATGTAAGTTTCTACCTGTTGATTATTATTATCGCGATTTCAATTATTGACTATTATTCTTCCCGTACAACAACTAAGCAAGAAATTACTTATACCCAATTTTTAAAAAAAGTAGACGAGCAAAATGTTGACAGAATTACAATAGTTGAGAATGTGGTAAGAGGAAAGCTCAAAGATGGACAAGAGTTTACAACTGTTGTACCTAATGATCCGACACTGATTAATACGCTGCGGGAAAAAGATGTGAATATTAAGGCCGAACAGCCTCCGCAACCACCATGGTGGACTACTATTTTTTCATCAATACTACCAATGCTGCTGCTGATAGGTGTCTGGTTTTTCATTATGCAACAGACTCAGGGTGGCGGGAACAGGGTAATGTCATTTGGAAAAAGTCGTGCTAAATTGCACGGTGAAGATAAAATTAAAGTGACATTTAAAGATGTTGCCGGAGCTGATGAAGCAAAACAAGAACTCGAAGAGGTTGTAGAATTTTTAAAACAGCCTAAGAAATTCAATGAATTAGGGGCAAGAATACCTAAGGGCGTTTTATTGTTTGGACCTCCGGGCACAGGAAAAACATTGTTAGCAAGAGCTGTGGCCGGGGAAGCCGGTGTTCCCTTTTTCAGTATTAGTGGATCTGATTTTGTTGAAATGTTTGTTGGTGTAGGAGCTTCCCGTGTTCGCGATTTATTTGAACAGGCTAAAAAGAATGCTCCATGTATTGTGTTTATTGATGAAATAGATGCTGTTGGTCGTCAACGTGGTGCCGGTTTAGGCGGCGGCCACGATGAACGGGAGCAGACATTGAATCAACTGTTGGTTGAAATGGATGGTTTCGGTGTAAATGAAGGCATAATAATAATTGCCGCAACCAACCGACCGGATATTTTGGATCCTGCTCTGTTACGACCTGGCCGCTTTGACCGCCAGATTACGGTCGATAGACCGGATGTCAAAGGCAGATTGGAAATACTTAAGGTTCATACCAGGGGCAAACCGATGGGTAAAGGTGTTGATCTAGATATTTTGGCTCGTCGTACACCGGGATTCACCGGCGCTGATTTGAGTAATCTTGTCAATGAAGCTGCTCTATTAGCTGCCCGTCGAGCCAAGAAGAAAATTGAAATGCCGGAATTAGAGGAATCAGTTGAAAGGGTAGTGGCCGGACCGGAGCGTAAAAGCCGCGTAATTAGTGATAAGGAGAAGAAACTCACAGCCTATCACGAAGCGGGGCATGCTCTGGTGGGAATGTTGCTTACTCATACCGACCCGGTCCACAAAGTGTCAATTATCCCGCGCGGGCGGGCTGGCGGATATACCCTCATGCTTCCTAAAGAAGATCGTTATTATGCAACTCGATCGGAATTATTAGATCAATTAAAAACATTGCTCGGAGGCCGGGTTGCTGAAGCATTAGTTCTGGATGAGATCAGTACCGGCGCTCAAAATGATTTGGAACGGGCGACGGAACTGGTTCGTAAAATGATTTGCGAATACGGTATGAGCGATGTGATTGGTCCGATTACGTTTGGACGCCGGCAGGAGCAAGTATTCCTAGGCCGGGACATTGCCCGTGACCGTAATTATAGCGAAGAGGTGGCTTACTCTATCGATAAGGAAGTAAGGAGGCTCATCGAAGAAGCTTATCAGAAGACCGAGCAAATGCTCAAGAACAATCTCGATAAACTTCATTTAATAGCCGGTGCGCTGATTGAAAGAGAAACCTTAGAAGGCGATGAGTTAGCCCAATTGTTAGCTAACGGTGTGATTTCCAACAATAGTGACGATGATTCAAATGATGAACATCCGACTATTAATGATGAGCAAGAACCGGATATTGCGCCTACAAATGCTGTTCCTAATAATAATGACGTTACTGGTCCTAAAATAGTATATATATCACGAAAATGACAAAATAATATTGCTTGCTCACTTCCATTATGAATGATATGATATCCGTGTATTGTTTGGGTCGGTATTTTCCCAAAACTGAACCCACAGAACGTACAGGTGACCTAAATATCGTAAACAAACCGCTTAGATCTGTATGACTGAGACGGAAAGGGCAACGCAATCCTTAATTTGTGCAAAACCTTCCTGACTCGGGAAGGTTTTTTTATTTGGCGGGAGGAGGATTAGTATGAAAATTATCAACAGTATTAGCGAATTAAAAGCAACGGTGAAACAAGCAAGGCAAGCGGATATGACGGTAGGGTTTGTTCCGACAATGGGTTATCTTCATGAAGGACATTTGAGTTTGATGTATACTGCGAAGAAGGAAAATGATTTTCTTGTTGCCAGTATATTTGTAAATCCGTTGCAGTTTGGACCAAGTGAAGATTATGCAGTATATCCGCGTGATTTAGAAAGAGATGCCAAGCTTGCGGAACAGGCCGGAGTTGATGTTTTGTTTGCTCCGCCGGAAGCTGAGATGTATCCGCAGGGAGTTCAGAATATGAATACTTATGTCGATTTAAAAGGTATTACCGACAAGCTTTGCGGTAAACAACGTCCCGGTCATTTTCGCGGTGTTGCAACGGTTGTAACCAAACTATTTAATATTGTAGGTCCCGACTATGCTTATTTTGGACAAAAAGATGCTCAACAGGTCTTAGTATTAAAAAAAATGGTTCAGGAATTAAACATGAATGTTGTCATTCGCGTTCTGCCAATCGTACGTGAAGTTGATGGACTGGCTATGTCATCGCGAAATGTTTATTTAGAAGGACCGCAGCGACAAGCAGCATTAGTACTTTATAATTCATTATGTCAAGCACAAAAGTTGCTTCAGCAAGGACAGAGAAATGCTGGTTTAATTCGTGACACTATTAGCCAATTAATTTCACAGCAACCACTGGCAACAATTGACTATGTCGAGATTGTTGACTTGCAGAATTTACAGCCGGTAGAAGTTATAACTGACGCGGTTTTAATTGCCTTAGCAGTTAAAATCGGCAAAGTAAGGTTAATTGATAATTTATTGTGGGAGGAATAAAAATGTATATAACAATGTTTAAATCCAAAATTCATCGGGCAACAGTGACTGAAAGTTGTCTTAACTATGTCGGCAGTATTACCATTGATGAAGACTTAATGGAGGCTGCAGACATATTGGAAAATGAAAAAGTGCAGATTGTAAATAACAATAATGGGGCCAGATTAGAAACCTATGTAATTGCCGGAGCTAGAGGCTCAGGAATAATTTGCCTAAATGGAGCGGCGGCACGATTGGTTCAACCCGGCGACAAAATCATCATTATTACCTATGTATTGCTTGATCGTGCGCAAGCTGCGGGATTTGAACCGAAAGTTATAATACTAGATGATGAAAATAAGATTATTGATATAAAAAATCGTGAACAGCATGGTGAAGTTGGTTGACAGATCGTTAACTTGAGGTTATTCTAAAGATAACAATGGATACAGGGGGGGTTATTTTGCGCGAGAAAATTCTGCGACTCTTGCGCGAAAACAGGGGAGAGTATTTTTCAGGTGAACAGATATCAAAAATACTTGCTGTTTCACGTACTGCAGTTTGGAAACATATCCAGGTTTTAAAAAAGTCTGGTTACGATATTGAATCCCATCCTAAGCGTGGTTATTGCCTGCGCCAAATTCCGGACCTTTTAAGACCGGACGAAATTAAAGCGCGATTAATTACGAGTGATTTTGGTCGAACTATATATTATTATGACGATGTTGATTCAACGAACAAAAAAGCTAAACAACTGGCTATTGAAGGTTGTCCGCATGGAACAGCAGTAATTGCTGAGGCCCAGAATTTTGGTAAGGGACGATTATCTCGCGGCTGGTTTTCGCCAAAATACAAGGGAATTTGGCTTTCAGTTGTTTTACGACCTCCATTTGCTCCTTCGGAAGCTGCAAAATGTACTCTCATGGCAGCTGTTGCTATTAATAAAGCTATTAGAAGAGTCAGTAATGTTGACTGTGGAATAAAATGGCCTAACGATATTCTTTGCGGTAGAAAAAAGATAGTTGGCATCCTCACCGAAATTAGTGCAGAAATGGATGGAATTAATTATTTGGTTATCGGACAAGGTATTAATGTTAATGCTACCGATGCCGAATTTCCTGACGAACTAAGAGATGTTGCAACATCTCTTGCAATAGAGTGTGGGCATTCGGTTTCCCGTATTGATCTGACTGTTGCGGTATTGGAAGAATTAGAGAGAGTATACAATATAGCTGTTAATGAGGGTTTTGCCAGTATTTTTGATGAGTGGCGTTCAATGTCAATTACTTTAGGACAAATGGTTGATGTTATTGGAGTGGAATCTCGGTTTGCGGGTATTGCCAAAGATATTAATGAATTTGGGGAATTGATAGTTCAGACTGATGAGGGAGAAAAAACAGTCTTAGCCGGCGATGTATCAATTAGACCGAAACAATTATAGGGGGAAATATTTATGCCAATTCGTTCAATGGTTCTTGCAAGTTTATTTGCTGCATTGCTGTCAATTAGTTCGTACATATATATTCCGATTGGACCGGTTCCTCATACCTTGCAAGTTTTTGTTGTGCTGCTGTCGGGATTAGTATTGGGTAGTCGCTGGGGTGGTACTAGTGTCTTACTATGGATTATGATTGGTGTGTTCGGTGTACCGGTATTTGCTCAGGGTAAAGCGGGCGCCGCTGTTTTACTTGGCCCCACCGGAGGATTTTTATTTGGATTTATGGTTTGTGCCGTTATTATTGGCTGGATAACTGAAAAAAAACAATTGACATTTACCCAATCATTGCTTAGTATGATGATTGGCTTGGTTGTAATCTACGGCATCGGTATGATCGGTTTTATGATGAGTTTTAAATACTTTCTGCATAAGCCCATGACTTGGGAAAAAGCAGTTAGTCTGGCGGTTGTTCCCTTTCTGCCATTCGACATAATAAAAGCGGTCGGAGCTGCCTATGTTGGTGTAAGAGTGAAGCGAGCATTAGCAAAGACCGGTCTAACCGGGCGTTCATACTGATTTTACAGGAGGGTATAATTCCCATGTTAATGGTTTTGGATGTCGGAAATTCGAATATTGTGTTAGGCGTATATGATGATGATAAATTGTTGGTTCATTGGCGAATCTCAACAGATAGGTTAAAAACTGCCGATGAATACGGTATGGTTTTATTGAATCTGTTTAATTACGGAGGAATTAATACTACCGATATCCAAGCAGTGGCTATATCATCCGTTGTTCCTCCACTGATTGTTCCCTTAACTAGAATGTGTCAGCGATACTTTAATGTTAATCCCCTGGTAGTTGGGCCGGGAGTAAAAAGCGGTATCTGCATTAAATACGAAAATCCCCGTGAAGTTGGCGCTGACCGGATAGTAAATGCTTTGGCAGCCTATGAAAAGTATAATGGACCGTTAATTGTTGTGGATTTCGGCACAGCAACTACATTTTGCGTGATAACTGAAAATGGCGACTATCTCGGCGGAGCAATTGCACCGGGAATAGGTATTTCTTCTGAAGCTTTATTTCAAAGAGCAGCTAAGCTGCCCCGCATTGAACTAATAAAACCCAAGAATGTTATTAGTAGAAATACAATTACCAGTATGCAATCCGGGATTATCTTCGGTTTTGTCGGTCAAGTCGATGAAATAGTACGACGTATAAAGCAGGAACTTGGTAAAGAAGCATTTGTTGTTGCAACCGGTGGACTGGCTAATCTTATTGCGGAAGAGTCAAACACTATTGATGTAGTGGAACCGTTTTTGACTTTAGAGGGATTACGGTTGATATATAAGCGTAACAGCTGATTTAAACTTATTAAGGTACTTTAAGCAGCCGCAAGGCTGTTTTTTGTTTGGATAATGGACAAAATATCTGCTAATCGATATAATAACAATTTGAGGGTGATCAATTTGAAGATAGGATCGGTCATATTAAAAAATCCAGTTGTGTTAGCGCCAATGGCCGGAGTAACTGACCTTCCGTTCCGGGTTCTGGTGAAGGAAATGGGCTGTGCCTTGGTTTATTCCGAAATGGTCAGCGATAAAGGTTTAATATATGATAATTGCCACACCGTAGAATTAATGAAGATCGACAAGCGGGAACGGCCGGTTGCTGTTCAAATTTTTGGCTCTGAGCCGGAATCGATGGCTAGAGCAGCAGAGTTGGTAGAGAAGGCCGGCGCAGATATTATTGATATTAATATGGGCTGTCCAACACCTAAAATTGTTAAGAACGGCGAAGGGTCGGCATTAATGCGGAAACCGGAGTTGGCGTTTGAAATTATTGCCGAGGTTGTAAAACATGTCCAAATTCCGGTAACGATTAAGATCCGCAAAGGATGGGACGATAGTTCAGTAAATGCGGTAGAGATGGCGTTGCTGGCTGAGAAGGCCGGTGCTCAGGCGATTGCGGTGCATGGACGGACACGGGAACAATTTTATGCCGGCAATGCCGATTGGGACATTATTAAGCAAGTCAAAAGGAATGTGCGGATACCGGTAATTGGTAATGGTGATATTAAAAGCCCGGAAGATGCTAAGCAAATGATGGAATATACGAATTGTGATGCAATAATGGTGGGCAGAGCGGCACAGGGGAATCCATGGCTGATACAGCGAATAGTTACATACTTAACCGAAGGGATTATTTTGAAACAACCGGATTTTGGTGAGCGCCGGGCAATGTTATTACGGCACCTCGACATGCTGTTAGAGTTAAAGGGTGAATATATTGGAATACGGGAGATGCGGCGGCACGCAGTCTGGTATATCAAAGGATTACCGTTCGCTGCTGAAATTCGAGCTGCCTTTCATCAGGCCAAATCAAAACAAGATTTTATTGATGTTTTGGATAATATCAACAACCAAATGGGGTGACAGGGTTGAAAATGATTATGATGCCTGTAGCCAACGGTATATTGCCTAGGCCGAACGGCGGAAGAATCACGGGAATGTTTATAAAGGAATATGGCGGTAATTTACTCTGTGAAGTAGGTGTTGGTAAGGATGTTTTTGTTTGTCCCTGGATTGTGGATGAACAAGGATTATATCCGATCGGAGTGATTTGCCGCATTTTAAATATAACTAATCAAATTGCTGTTGACGAGGATAATAATGAGATACCGGTAGTGATGGCGGTATTGGAAGGACAGGGCCATGCTCGCTGGAATTCTATAAATACTGTTGGCAGTTACCTAATCTCCGATGATATTGAGTATATAAATTTTAAAACTAATCGTTCGGAATACCCGGTAATATCCGGAGCAGGCTGGATTCCAACCGGGGGATTTACTGAGTTCCGGGGAAAAACGGATATTCCCGTGATTATTTATGGTAACGATCTGATGAGTAATCGTCAAGTCACTATAACCGCTAACTTAGGCGGATTAGTATCTGAGGAAAAAGCGCATACTATTGAACACTCGGTAATTAGAGCATTGCGTACATATGGTATTTGTTCAGCTAAAACGCTTATTGAGTCCATGGAAAAAGAAAGTACTGAATTAAAGCAATCATTAGAATATAGCATTAGATGGTCTATGCCGGAATTGTTAGGTGTAACAGGCAGCGGTGTATGCGGTAACCCGATGACTAATTTGGCCAAATTCTATTTGACGAAAGATTTGATCCAAAATATCAGATTAGGAAAATCTTACGCTGATTCAATGCAGGCAGCCCGCAATAGAACTATGTCCAAACTTACTGAAGATTTAAACATAACGATGGATTCCGGACTTCGGGTAATGCAGGGGCTTAAAAAAGGTATGCGCCATGACGATAGCCCGTTAAAAATCGAACTGTGCAAAAAAGTTATAATAAAGTTTCCATTTGATCCTTGGTAAATTGCTTTAGCACCTAGATAGATATCTGTCTAGGAATTTTTTTACTAAATAAATTTGGAATATATTGTAAAAATAATTGAGTGAGCTGGAAGATAGTGATAAAATATGTATGTACACAAATTTGTGCACATATCCTGCCAAGGAGATGAATAATATGTTATTGCGAGTTGCCGGCAAATTGATCAATAAGCATAGGATTCATCAGCAAATTGATATTATTCTAGAGATGAGAATCCAAGGTATGTCTCAACAAGAAACTGCTAAGGCAGTAGGAGTGGACCGGACTTTTATTTCTCGCTTAGAAAATATCGGAGAAATTCGTAAAGGAGAAAAAATCGCAATTATCGGCTTTCCGATATTAAACTGTGAAGAGATATATAATCTGGCGCGACAAGAAGGGGTGGACTATTGTTTAGTTCTTTCAGAAAAGGAAAGATGGGAATTTCTTGACCGCAAAAGCGGGGCGGAATTATTCAACGCCATTATGGATATTATTACAATATTAAGGCAACATGATGTGGTGATAATGGTTGGCTCCAATATGCGGATAAAATTATTGGAAACACTGCTTGACAATAAAGTAATCGGAGTACAAATAGGCGAATCGCCTATCGAAGAAGATAAATTTGTAAATATAGATGATATTCGCAGATTAATTCGACAAATTAATTCATTAACAAGGAGCGACTTATGAAACACATCGTCAGTGTAAGTCTAGGGTCAACAAGTAGAAATCATGATGTTGTTGAGCAGCTCGGCCAATATCGTTTTCGTATTCAAAGAATAGGAACCGATGGAGATAAGATAAAAGCAAAGGAACTGATTGCTGAATTTGATGGAAAAGTAGATGCCTTTGGCTTAGGGGGAACAGATATATATATTTATGCCGGAGGCAGGAGGTATACGTTCAAAGAATCACAAGATCTTGCCGCAACAGCTAAGAAAACGCCGATTGTTGATGGCAGCGGGCTGAAAAATACTCTGGAAAGAAGGGTTATTGCATACTTACAGGAAGAATGCGGGATATCGTTGAGAAATAAAAATGTTTTGTTGGTTTGCGGCTTAGACCGATTTGGTCTGGCCGAATCTCTGACCGAAGTCGGCTGCAGAATAGTTTTTGGTGATATTATATTTGGCCTGGGTGTGCCAATTCCTATTCGGAGTCTTCGTGGTCTTAGTAACTTAGCTCGGCTTGCTGCTCCTATCATCACCAGAATGCCTGTCAAACTATTCTACCCTACCGGGAAGCAGCAGAATGATATAAAGCCGCGATTTAGAAATTATTTTGATCAAGCCGATATTATTGCGGGTGATTTCCACTTTATTCGTCGGAATATGCCTGAAAATTTAACTGGCAAGATGATTATAACTAATACTGTGACAAAACAAGATGAATATCTTTTGCAAAATCGGGGCATTGCTACGTTGGTTACTACGACACCCGAAATGCAGGGACGGTCTTTCGGCACCAATGTGCTGGAGGCAGTTTTAGTTGCTGTAGCAGGCAAACCTATCGAACAAATCAAGAGTGATGATTATAAACAACTGTTAGATCAATTACAGATCAAACCGCGTGTTAGACATTTTGGATAAGAGGAGGAATGGCCTGTGGAAAGTTTTGCTTTTATCGTTCACCCGTTAACTGCGCAGGATTTTGCAAGAAAATTTCCTGTTGCCAGGCATTGTTCCGATGGGTTTATCGAAGGAATACTTAAATATATACCGCCTTTTAAGGTATCACATATTACCGGCCTAAAGTCGAGTCGGTCGGAAGCTGAGGGGTGGTTTCTGGGGTGTCCTTTAACTTCGCAGCAAATGGTAAATATGCCTGAGCCATATGTAATGAATAAGATTATTAAGACGGCCAAAATTGCCGAAAAAGTTGGGGCTAAGATTGTCGGACTTGGCGCTTTTACTTCAATTGTGGGCGATGCTGGAATCACAGTTGCCAAGAATGTTAATATTGCTGTTACAACCGGCAATAGCTATACTGTTGCAACAGCATTAGAAGGAACGCGCCGGGCAGCCAAATTGATGGGCCTGCCGTTAGAACATGCTCAAGTTGTAATTTTAGGGGCGACGGGTTCAATTGGAGCTGCATGTGCGCAAATTCTGGCTAAGGAAGTTCGTTATTTAACATTGGTAGCACGAAGTGAAAGCAAGTTGGAAAAACTTTCACAGCAAATTTTGCGATCAGCTGGATTAGCTGTGCGTATTACAGCAAATACTAGGACTGCATTAAAATCAGCAGACATTGTAATTGCCGTGACTAGTGCCTTGGATAGTATCATCGAGCCTCAAGACTTAAAACCCGGTGCAATTGTTTGTGACGTAGCTCGGCCGCGAAATGTCTCCCGACAAGTCGCAAATATGCGCAATGATGTGTTGGTAATTGAAGGAGGTGTGGTTGAAGTTCCGGGAGATGTATCTTTTGGCATAAACTTTGGTTTTCCGGAAGGTACCGCCTACGCTTGCATGGCTGAGACCATGGTTCTCGCTCTGGAAGGTCGCTATGAGAATTTTACTCTTGGTCGCGATCTCACCGTTAAGCAGGTTGAGACCATCAGCAGACTTGCCAATAAGCATGGCTTTAAACTTGCTGGCTTTCGCAGTTTCGAGCGTGCTCTTAATGATGATGAAATTGAAAAAATTAAAATAAATGCCCAGAATAAATTAGCAGAGCAAGTAAATGCAATCTAGAAATTATTGACAAATGATTAAATAGTAACTATAATTAATTGATAAATAAAGGGTATTATTGCACGAGGTTGACCGGGAATAACCCAAAGTGTCAAGTGGCTGTGACTTGACACTATTTATATTGTTCTATGATTAACAATGTTAAAATCGTTTATTACAGCATACTAATGAACAAGAAACAGATAGTGTGGCGCAGGAAGTTTACTTGAAAAGGAGAGCAGACCAATGACCGAAAAAGAAACAATTCTCACCGTAGAAGGCCTAAAGAAAATGGAACAAAAATTAGAATATTTAAAGTCAGTCCGTCGTCATGAAGTTGCTGAAAGAATTAAACAGGCAATTGAATTTGGAGATATCAGCGAGAATTCTGAATATGAAGATGCCAAAAATGAACAGGCATTTATTGAAGGTGAAATTCTTACCTTAGAAAAACTTCTTCGTAATGCTAAACTGATTGATGAGGAGTCGATTCAGACCGATGTTGTAACACTCGGATCTAAGGTTGTGCTGAAAGATTTAGAGTTTGGGGATGAGTTGGAGTATACAATAGTCGGAACCCAAGAAGCTGACCCGACTGATTTCAAAATCTCCAATGAATCACCGGTAGGATCGAAAATTTTAAATAAGACCGTCGGTACGATTATTGAAGTTGAAGTTCCGGCTGGAATTTTAAAGTATCAAATCATTGACATCAAGCGCTAATTTGTTATATTGGGGGAAGAATCATGACAGAGAATGAAGCCAATAGCCCAGTTACGGCTGAGGAATTTAATGAGCTGTTGCGTGTGCGGCGTGAGAAGATGGCTGCACTGCAAGAACGCGGTATTGAACCGTTCGGTCACAGATTTGACATGACACATCATCTCCAAGATGTTGTAGAGTCTTTTTCTGATCTTGAAGGACAAGCTGTTAAAGTCGCTGGAAGAATCATGGCTATTCGTGGACATGGGAAAACTAGCTTTGTGGATATTATTGATTTATCAGGCAGGCTGCAATCATATTTTCGTAAAGATGTAATTGGTGATGATGGATATGAAACTTTCCGACTATTAGATATTGGCGATATTTTAGGTATTGAGGGGATCGTGTTTAAAACCAAGACCGGCGAAGTCAGTATCAAAGTTTCCTCGTTTGTATTACTGTCTAAATCGTTGCGGCCTCTGCCAGAAAAATGGCATGGTCTTAAAGACGTTGAACTGAGATACCGCCAACGCTATGTAGATTTAATTGTTAATCCGGAAGTGCGGCAAAATTTTGTTTTGCGCAGCAATATTATTAAATCATTGCGCTGTTTCTTAGATGACCGCGGATTTTTGGAAGTTGAGACACCAATGATGCATCCTATTGCCGGGGGAGCTGCAGCTCGTCCATTTATTACTCACCATAATGCACTTGATATGAAATTATATATGAGAATTGCGCCGGAACTATATCTAAAAAGGCTGATAGTCGGCGGCTTGGAAAAAGTGTACGAATTAGGCCGGGTTTTCCGGAATGAAGGAATCTCAATAAAACACAATCCTGAATTCACTATGGTGGAGATATATCAGGCTTATGCGGACTATCAAGATTTAATGCAGCTTACCGAACAGGCTATTGCTAAAATTGCCATGGATGTACTAGGTACAACTAAAATTACTTATCAAGGGCAGGAAATTGATCTGACACCGCCATGGACCAGGATGACAATGTCGGAAGCAATTTTAAAATATTCGGGTATTGACTTTGCTCAAGTCGAAAATATTGAACAAGCTCGGGAAATTGCTAAGAAACTGCATGTGGACTTTAACAAACAAGATGGTATTGGCAAGATTTTGAATAATGTATTTGAAGAAATATGCGAGAAAAATTTAATTCAGCCAACATTCATTATTGGACATCCTAAAGAAATATCTCCGTTAGCAAAAAGCAATAAAGACAATCCGGAAATTACTGATCGGTTTGAAGCTTTTATTTTTGCGCGTGAAATGGCAAATGGGTTTTCGGAATTAAATGATCCTATTGACCAAAAAGAAAGATTCATAAAACAAGTTGCAGAGCGTGAGTCGGGTGATGATGAAGCTCACATGATGGATGAAGACTATGTTACCGCGCTGGAATACGGTTTGCCGCCAACAGGCGGACTGGGAATAGGTATTGACCGCCTGGTGATGTTGTTGACAGATAGTGCTTCTATTCGAGATGTAATATTGTTTCCGCATATGCGTCAGCGCGATTAATTATACATAAGCGATAAGTTGAGGAGGATTGGCGACTTAAGATTGATATTGCCGATCTTCCCTACCGTAAGCATTTATTATTAAGGTTGGAGCAAAGCGATAATCGACAAACAGATTTTAAAGCTCCGACTAACTTATAAACATTTGCATAGTATTTTATGTTTTATCAAATACTTTATATGACTTAGGGCATTAGTCATTTGGATCAAATTTACAACAGGTACACCCTTGACACAATGAGCTAGGGTATGCTAATATATAAAAGTCGCCACATGCGGCGGCGAAAAATGGCAAAACAGCCAATAATAAGTAGTTGACAAGCGCGAGACGCTGTGTTAACATAATAAAGCTGTTTCAAGCAAGTGTTCCTTGAAA
>JALHDB010000004.1 GCA_022840825.1 Negativicutes bacterium
CCTCGCGGTGGACACCCTTGTCTTAGGCTAACGGTTGGCACTATCAACCCCCGTATTGGACTTTCACCAACTAGTAAGCGCCCATGCTGGGCGCACCATGAATGAGGCCACTGGTTATCAGTGGCCTCAAAATGATATTTAATTCGCCCTCGCTAATTCAGCATCTTCTCAATTGCTCTCTTGATCTTTCTCGCTCCGGCAGCAGGGATGGGTCAATTGGCCTATAGCTTGGGCTATACAATCCAATTTATCGTTAATTGCGCTGATTTCCGCCAAGAGGATGCAGAAAGATACTCGCAACTCCCGGTACGGCGTAGGACGCATTTTCAGGCACTCAAAGACGCAATCCGTAATATTTTCCATTTTCTTTAAACAGGATGTAATTGGCCTAACGTCACAGCAATCACAGTACTCGTAGCAATCACATGGATCATTGGGTTTTTTACAATGACCTAGATAACTGTGACAGAAAGGACAATAATTGTCTTTCACTAAATTATGTTTACAATGCGTATGTGTACTCATAATCCTCCCCCTTTCAATCTTATTATTATAATATGTGTTTTAAGTTAACAAGGTTCCCCATTATCACTATCCAGTTAGTTCCCGGAGGATTCCATTTGTTCAAAACCTTTTCACTAACAGGGTAGTAGCCATGTATTTGAGTAATCATAAAAAATAGACCTCAAAGATAATCCCTTGAAGTCTTGTTAACAAATATGCGCCTGGATATTCAGGACTCTTTTGCTTATCGCCGAGCATAGCAGCTAGATTGTTATGCGGCTGCCTATCCCCTTCTTTAATGCCTGTTCAAATGCATATCCGGCTGTGGCTAAATCCTGGATAGCTACTCCCGTCGTATCAAAAATTGTAATTTCCTTGGATGAATTACGGCCTTTTTTCCCTTGATTAATGATTTCACCGATCTGCCCATAAATAGTATCACGGGTAATAATACCGGCATCATAAGCATGCTGACATTCACCCAAGTAACAGCATTGATTAATATCATCAACAACAACCATAGCGCGTGCAAAAATCAAGGGGTCCAGTTCCTGCTTACCTCTGGTATCGGTCCCAATGGCATTAATATGTGTTCCCGGCTTAATCCATTCATCCATGACAATCGCTTTAAAACTGGATGTTGCCGTAATAATCACATCAGCCTCTTGGCAGGCCTGCGCGGGATTATCAGCAACCACTGCTTTTTGCGGATAATGCGCAATGTCCTTAGCCAAAGTTTGAGCTGAAGCAATATTTTGGTCATATAAAACAACTTGTTCTATATGTGGCAAGACCTGTAATGCTGCTTCTAATTGATTGCGCCCTTGCTGTCCGGTGCCAATCACCGCCAATATTCGGCTATCCTGGCGGGCCAAATATTTGCAACCAATCGCGCCAATTGCCGCCGTGCGGATCTGGGTGACAAAATTAGCCGCTACCAGCGCCCGCGGCTGACCGGTAGCCGGATCAAATAATACAATCACTGACTGGTGGTTAGGTAAACCTCTGCTCATATTATTGGCCCAAAATCCGCCGGCTTTGAAGCCCAACGCTCCCTGCGACTCTACATAGCCGGACTTTATGCCGAAAATGCCGTCATATTTGGGGATAGCCTCCCGGACAACCGGGAATGCAGCGTTTCTGCCCAGACTATAATCACTAAAAGCCTGCTCAATCATGCGTAGGTTCTCAGCAAAGGAAACCAGACTTGCGACTTCCCGGTCATTTAGAACTAAAATATCCGTCATCTGCCAATCCTCCATGTAAATTATTGAGTTTTACCCCGGCATAAAATCGGTATTTTTCGCAATACTTCGCCTTCAGACACTAAATAGGCAGTATCATATAAATTGCACACCGGACAAATATGATTAGGGATTACTTCTATCTTATCCCCCAGTCCGATGGTCTGCGCATACTCCTGACTATAGATCAACCCATGCTCATCATATACCCCGCTTAATCTGATATTAGCTGAGTTTTTGACTAGCCCATACCCGGAAGTCTCACATATACCGCCGCTGCGAGTTTGGGATGTTAACGCTTTTGCCCCGGTATCCAGAACTATTCTTTCTTCAGTAGGCTTACTTATGACAGTTGCCAATACCGTTGCCGCACACCGGCTAAAATCATTTAACGCGCTTGCTTGTCCAACATCCATAAATATATATGTTCCCGGCCTTATCTCAGTTATTCCCTCGATTATTTCGGAATGCATCAGGGAAGGGGTCGACCCAATGCTGACCGTATCAATAGCTATGCCCATTTTTCTAAGCACATTGGCTGCTTGTACAGTTCGCTGCTGACTTTCCACAGCAATCTGCCGGCATTGCGCAATATCTTTAGCTCGGTAAGAGTGTCCATCATGAGAAAAGACACCCTTCAGTACAACTTTAGATTTCGCTTGTATGTACGCCGCAAGTTTGGTTAATTGCTCATCAGCAATTACGCCTGATCTATTTTCGCCCACTTCTACTTCTATTAAGACTTCGATCGCCCGCGGTTCATCTCTAAAAACTGTCTCTAATTGATCTATCTGGTATTCATTATCAACACCAATTCTGATTTTAATTTTCCGATTTAATTCTTTAATCTTATTCAATTTGGTTATTCCTACTATTTCATTAGCAATAAAAATATCCTGTAACCCGTTTTGGGCCATTACTTCGGCTTCACCAACTTTAGCTACAGTTATCCCAACAGCCCCGGCATTAATTTGCAGCTTAGCCAACTCCGGCATTTTATGAGTTTTAGTATGAGGTCGTAAATTTACGTTATATTTATTTGCCTTTTGTTGCATAAAGCTTATATTCTTCATTACCAGTTGGTAATCTACCAAAAGGGCCGGTGTATCAATGCTGGCATAATTCGACCTTGTCACATATTTCATCCCCTTTATATTTTTATAGCTGCAATTGAAACGTCCTAGCTTAAAATATATATAATATTCGTTGATAATTCAAGGTTATGAATAAAATTATATGGTCCTTTTGAACACCTGTTACATTTACCAGCGCCACCTGCGGACAGCACTGCTCTCAACAATCTCTGCACCCGGTAATGTTATAATTTCCTCATAAGCTCCCTGCGGAGTAACCTCGGCTGTTGCATGCCCGGCCATAAAGTCAGGAAAAGCACAGCGAATAATCAATGCCACCACTGCTGAACAGTCGACCGTGCCTTTAGCATCGATTTGTTTAACAATATTCGCCGCCTCATCTCCTAACAGATCATGAATTGCCCCAATCAGACAATCATCTAAGCCATACAAATGTCCAACTAACGACCTGGCCATAGCAACTGCCTTAGTATATTGTTCAGTTGTCACCGGTACCGTGACAACAGTAACCACAGCCTCATAATCATATTTGTCAACCGGACTTACACAAACCTGGGGATAAATTGCCTCAACAATCGTTTCCCCTTCACCCAAATCGATTATAACTGCAGCATGAGCAAACATCGATTGTGTAACTAATCTCACAATCCATGCCAACAGCCAGTACATAGTATTTACGATTCCCTGCCACCCTGACGCCGGGTGATAAGATGGAGAAATAAACATTGTTTTTAAATACCTCATACTTCACCCCATACTTACAACAATAAGATATAAAATGCAAGTTTACCCTGTATATCTTATGTCGCTATTTTGCATGAGGTGCTGGCGCCGCTGGACTTCAACAGCAAATAGCTATTGGAAACGTGTTACCTTTCATTATCAGCCATATTTTAAAAATAAAATTAAAGCTGTTAGTTTTTGACTAACAGCCGGTAAGATATTACTGCAGCAGCTTCTGCTGACATAATAATAATTCCCATTGGTAAGGCCGTAAAACTACCGGCAATACCAACAAAAGGCGCCATCACGCCGCCTAAAATAAATGATAGCAAGCCAATAAGGGCGGCCGCACTGCCGGCTGAATTTGCCTGGTCTTGCATCGCCAGCGAAAAACTGCTGGTTCCGACAATCCCAACACTGGAAACCACAAAGAATAACGGTACTAACAGTGTATACAAACTTCCGCCAATTATAATTGAAGTAAGCAAAAACAGTCCGCCCATAAATGCAAGAGACAAACCCGTTACCAATAGTTTTCTTGCCGCTATCCTCCCGGCCAGCCGTCCGGTAATTTGTCCGGCGATGATAATACCCATCCCGTTAATGGCAAATAGCAGACTGAATACCTGCGGCGACACTCCGAAAATATTTTGCAATACAAACGGTGACCCTGATATATAGGCAAACATGGCCGCTGAAGTGAAACCTTGGCTAAGCGCATAGCCCATGAATTTTTTATTTTTTAATAACGTCCGTAAGCCCGCAATTGTACTGAAAAAACCGGCCCGCAATCGTCTCTCAGCAGGAAGAGTTTCACCCAATCCACAAAATACGGCTGTAAGCATAACAATACCAATCACGGCCAACACCACAAACACTCCGCGCCATGACGTAAATTGAAGTATCTGCCCGCCAAGCAAAGGGGCTAATATCGGCGCCGCACCGTTAACAAGCATTAAATACGAAAAAAATCGTGTTAGTTCAGGCCCGGCATAAAGATCACGGACAGATGCCCGTGAGATAACAATGCCGACTGAACCGGCCAAGCCTTGAATGAATCTTGTTACTACAAACATTTCAATTGATACTGAAAAAGCACACAATAGCGATGCAGTGGCATAAGCAATCAATCCAATTAATAATGGACCACGCCGTCCGCGAACATCGCTTATCGGCCCGGCAAAAATTTGTCCCAGCGCTATGCCTAACAGGCAAGCAGTCAAACTAGCTTGGGCCATTGATGTGCTGGTACGTAGGTCCGTGGCTAAACTTGGCAAGGACGGTAAATACATATCGATAGACAGCGGTCCAAATGCCGACAATGCCCCTAATATGATAATCATCACTACATTGGCTGTACTCGCATGTTTATTTCCGGCTGCTCCTGATCTACCAGTATCAAGATTCATATTTATATGCTCCTCTAAATTAAATTCAGTAAGTTACACCATCTGCTGTTCTAAGCGCCCGTTGCCAGTAAGCTCGCTGTGAATATAAAAAGACCTTAGAGCTTTCCTAAAGTCTTGCAACTAATTGAATATCGGCAATTGCCACACCCGGTCTACTGTAACAATAGCAAAGCTTATAATTAAGTTTTGCTATTGTTTTCGGCCTCTAGGCACTGTTTTAACTGGATTCCTAAACTAGGATAAAAAAGAATGCTGGAATGATTGCCGGAAACATTATATATTTCAAGCCCGCCCGCCGCTACCGAAGACCAGCCTAATGAAGGCTCATTTTCTAATTCTGCCGGTTGCTTGGCTGCCCGGAACAAGATGACTTTTCCCGTATACGGCTTAGGCCTGTATTGCTGAAGTATACCCTTCATTTTCTTAGTTATCTTCTTCTGTTGCCTTCTTTCAGCCTCTTTTGTAAGATCGTTAGAAACCAAATCGCTAACCTGCTTCTTAAGCCGATTCAGTTCCCGCTTTATCTTGAAGTAAAAGTATTCTTTTAAATGAGTTCTCACATCAGCAGTCCGTTGCATGCTGTTTTGCAGCCGATACACAAACCGTTTGATTGAATTCTTCTGATAAGGGACACGCGTCTTGACGAAACAAGGATGCCTAGTGTCCAGCATAACTACAACAGGAGTACTTTGTCCAGCTTTTTGCAGTTGCTGTGCCATCTCAAAAGCAACTACACCACCGAATGAGTATCCGATAAGATAATACGGGCCTTCCGGCCAGGCCTTTTTGATATCTTCTACATATTTTTCGGCCAGAGCTTCAACGCATAAACTTGCACCATCCGCTTCCTGCAAGTCAAGTTTCAAACCGTAAACAGGGTAATCTTGCCCCAAATTTTCCACAAGACTAATATAAGATACTACGTCGCCATCCAACGTATGTATACATATTAAAGGTTGATGGTTGCCGCACGGCTGTATGGGAACTAATGATTTCAAATTACCATGTCCGGCAGCTAATAAACTATTCGTCTGCGCCGATTTATATTCTTGTAAAGCTGCCGCCATCGTTTCAATGGTGCAGCCACGAAATAGGTCATATACCGGGAAGAGCAGCCCCCAATGCTCCTCAATCTCAGCCAATAGCTGAACAGCAGCAAGCGAATCACCGCCCAAATAAAAAAAATCATCCGTAACGCCAATATTCTTCAAGTTTAGAACCTTTTCCCAAATATTGACCAGCTTGATCTCCGTATCATTCCGCGGCGCTACAGTAGCCTCATTAGAAACCGACCCATGAAAGTTCAATTGATCGGCCAACATCGTCCGTTGTACCTTTCCGGTTGGTCCCTTTGGCAATGAATCAACGAACAGAAAGTGGCGGGGCACTTTATACCGGGCAAAGCGCTCAACTAAAAACCGGCGGACATCCGCCTCGGATAGAATCGCACCTGGCCGCAGAACTAAAGCTGCTGCAATATCTTCGCCCAGCATTGAATGTTTAATAGGGAAAGCGGCCGCCTCCGCTACGCCGGGTATTTCCAGCATACAGGCATCGATTTCAGCCGGCGATACTTTTTGACCGCCTCGATTAATTATTTCTTTAATTCGGCCAGTGATATAAAGATAGCCTTCTTCATCAAGATATCCTTCGTCTCCGGTTTTAAACCATCTATTCTTAAATAAATTGCAATTGGCTTCTGAATTGTTTTCATATCCTAAAAGTACATTTTCGCCGCAAATTGTAATCTCTCCGGTGTAATTAGGCGGTAATAGGTTCCACTGTTCATCTACGATTCGCAGCCTGCAGCCGTTGGAAATGCCAACAGAGCCAGACTTTCTGGGTGCAGGAGGCAGCGGTTGACTCGTAATCTGTGAGGCAGCCTCGGTCATACCATAGGTGTCAATAACAGGTACGCCAAAGATACTCTCAATATCTTCTGTTATTTTTTTTGCCAGAGGCGCTGCCGCTGAACGAATAAACCGCAAAGAATCCGGCCGCCGTATACCTGGATGTTCCCGATAATAATTTAGGATCGCCTGTTGCACCGCAGGCGCCGCTGTATACCAGGTAGGCTGCCAGTCTGTAAGCAACTGTGCGAATTTATCCATGCCATGATCAAGAGAATATAACATAACTGTGCCGCCTGTGGTAAGAGTGACAGCAGTAGCAACAATCAATCCATGCGTATGGAACAACGGAGCCGTATTTAGACAGCGATCTTTATCTGTAAGGCAAAATGCCTTTGCCGTATTTGACGCTGAAGCCAAAATCATGGAATGAGTAATCGGCACCGACTTTGGACACGAGGTAGTTCCGGATGTATGAAGGATCAGTGCTACATCGTTGGCATGGGCATGCGATTTAGGCATGCCCACACTTTCTGAATTCATTAAGGTAAGCCTTTTCACTAGATTTATCGACTTCATCCTCGGCGCCAAATATACGATCGTAATGCCTAGATCAGCAGCCGCTGCTGCGGCTGCTCCATCTCCTTCGTGAACTATAACCACTTTTGCGCAAACATCTTCCAGGTAAAATCGATATTCTTGTATTGTATAAGCAGGGTTCAGCGGAGAGCAGGCCGCGATAGCGGATATTCCCAAAAACAGCAGCACTGTCTCCGGTCCATCCTTCAAGGCCAACGCTACGCGATCACCTCTAGAAATTCCTAAGCCGCTAAAAAAATCAGAAATATCCTCTATCTGCATCAATACGTCTTTATATTTCAGAGTTATACCATCAGAAGAAACTATTGCAGTTTTTTCCGATACTCTCCTCCCCACAGTCTGAATATTTGCAGCAATATTATTATTGTTCATTAGATTGTCCTTCTCAAAATGTAATAATGTCAATAGCGCAGAAAAGATTAACGCAACGAATAATATTTCGACTATAGGTAATTATATCCTTTATTTTTATCTCAGAAAGCCATCTGTTTCCAGTGATATAGCCACCATGCTGCTGGCAAGGTCCCCGACCTGATTCTAATTCTGCTGTATCTACGGTGTATTGCCTGGCTTCTCCAGTCATTTCAAAATAAACAAAAATTAAAAGATCCCGCAAACCTGCGAGATCTTTATGTTTTTACTTTGGTGCGCCCGGGAGGACTCGAACCACCGGCACGCGGTTTAGGAAACCGCTGCTCTATCCACCTGAGCTACGGGCGCATATTCTAATTTAAGTTATAATCAAATTTGGTCGAGAACTTACAAATATGTATTATATCATTGCCCTCAATCCTTGTCAATGCAGGCTTCTAGACCTCTGAGCAGTTCGTGGAAATTTAAGCCATAACCATGCCGCCGTCAACATTAAGCACTTGTCCGGTTATATACCTTGCCTGGGGCGATGCCAAAAATACCACCGCAGCAGCGACATCGTCCGGAGTCCCCCAAACACCCATAGGAATTGATTGCAGCATTTTATCCGAAACCTCATCGGCAAGAACAGCAGTCATATCAGATTGTATATATCCCGGCGCTATAGCATTAACGGTAACTCCCTGCCCGGCTAATTCCCTCGCTGTTGTCTTGGTTAGTCCAATTAATCCTGCCTTAGAGGCAGAATAATTAGCTTGACCGATATTTCCCATCAAACCTACCACACTTGTTATATTAATTATTCTGCCGGACTTTTGGGCCAGCATCCTTTTAGATACTGCTTTCGTACAATTAAAAGCCCCCGTCAGATTAGTCCGAATAACTGCTTCCCAATCTGCCGCCTTCATCATCATTAGTCTCGCGTCTTTGGTAATTCCCGCATTATTCACCAGGATATCAATTCTGCCAAACCTTTGAATAATGTCCTTCATTACTTTTTTAACCGCTTCTTCCGAAGTAACGTCAAGGGAAAAGCCTTCCGTCTCAACACCAAATCGAGAAGAAACTTCTTGGGCAACAATCTTAGCCTTCTGTTCATTAGTCCCCGTAATTACTACCTTTGCTTGTTCTTCAGCAAGCTTTTCAGCTATTGCTTTGCCCAAGCCTCTGGTACTGCCTGTAACCAAAGCAACTTTATTTTTTAATCCTAAATCCATTGCTCTTGCCCTCCCATCACTTAATTATCTATTTCTTCTATGTTTAGCCCGCCGAATCTTGCCGCACAAATATTAATAACACTACGTGTATTCAGCGCTAATCACCAGCATAAGAAATATGATTCCTTCTCAGCCAACTTAGCTGGCTTAAATATTAACGGGTACTATCTACGCTAGTGAATTGACTTCTTCTTAAACCTTCCACCCATAACATCATGCACTTCATTTATAGTCACAAAAGCCTCGGGATCTTTCTCGTACACAATCGTTTTCAATTTGGTAATTTCCAGCCGGGTAATTACCGAATAGAGAACATCCTTCTTTTCGCCTAAGTACGCACCTTTACCATGTAAGACAGTAACACCTCGGCCAAGACGGTCCATCAGGCATTCAGCAATCTCATCTGATTTGTCTGATACTATTATTACTCCCTTGGATTCATCCAGCCCCTCAATTGTAATATCTATCATTTTAAACGCAATGAAATATGCAACCAAAGAATACATTGCCCTATCCCAAGTAAAAACAAGTCCGGCCGAACCAAGAATAATTACATTAAAAATCATGATTATTTCCCCAACCGAGAAACCAGATTTTTTATCGATTATTATTGCTATTATTTCGGTTCCGTCTAAAGAGCCGCCATAACGAATAATAAGTCCTACGCCTAATCCGACAATGATTCCGCCAAAAACTGTTGCCAGGAATATATCCTTAGTCAGCCCCGGAATCGGATGAAGAACAGTTACCCAAATTGAAAGTGAACAAATAGAAAAGAGCGTGGAATAAGCAAAACTTTTGCCAATTTGAGTATAGCCCAAATATAAAAACGGCAAGTTTAAGAGTATAACAAAAATACCTAACGGTAGCGATGTTAAGTAACTAGCCATAATTGATATGCCAATAACACCGCCGTCAATTACATTATTAGGGATTAAAAAAATCTCCAACCCTACCGCTGAAACAAATGAACCTATTGTCAAAAAAATGTACCTTTTTATATATTCACGTAACGGAATTCTTCGATGCGGCATCTTTTTTCCCTCCCTCCTTTATAATATAACAAATAGCTTTGTATTTGATTATAAAATTAACTGCTTTGTATCCCAACTAACAAAAAACGGTTCTAAGGATTTTCCCTAGAACCGTGATACCTTCTAAATCCAATATAGGTGGCCTGCCCGGCAGGATTCGAACCTGCGGCCTTTTGATTCGTAGTCAAACGCTCTATCCAGCTGAGCTACGGGCAGATCTTGGCAGTTTTATCGAAAATGACCAGTCCACGTCTATGCTTATTTCAACTTTCACCAGTTATCCACAACTTTATCCGACAAAATCCCGCAATTTAAGCTATCTCCGCTAAACGTTATCCACAAACGCCATCATTTTGTGCATAAATATGTGGATAACTCCAATCAACAAAAACACTAGTTGCAACCCAAAGCCGCGTTAACACTATCTTAAAGTTCTCCAAACTTGCTAATGGATCAATCTTTTCCTCAGTAAAATCTCGTAACGAACTATGAGGAACATGAATATTATGTTCCCGGGATAAAAATTCTATTGCTTGCTGACGCTTTTCCTCGTTTGCTAAAACGACCGAAAAATTTTTTTCATCCGGATCATACTCGATATATCCGTAATCGTTACCGACATGAATGGTAACTCTAAACTTGTCCATATTGTATTCTCCCTTCAAATCGTAATCGCATGATTGAAATTATTATATCAAGCAGGATAGAAGACGGTCAAGCAGAACCCTTAGAATGTAACTAAATCGCAAATATTCAATAAAGGACGTGACGATATGAGTTGGGATAACGTTCCTATTTTAATTATCCTAGTGTTGTCGGTCATCGGCCACAACCAATCCGTTGCTGTAGCGGCTGTATTATTATTACTCGTTAAATTGCTTGGTCTAAATTCCTGGCTGCCGTTTTTGGAGGAGAAGGGACTGTCAATTGGCATCATTATGCTAACAATTTCAGTATTAACGCCGCTTGTCAACGGCAAGGTATCTATACAGCAAATGTCGCGTGAATTGGGCACACCGACAGGTATAATCAGTTTGCTTACCGGCGTTTTTGTAGCCTATGCTGCCGGAAAAGGGCTGCCCTTGATTCAAGGCAATCCCCAAGTCGTAAGCTCCTTACTTTTAGGCACGATTGTCGGCGTTTGCTTTTTCCAAGGAATTGCAGTTGGCCCATTAATTGCCGGCGGTTTGGTTTACCTGCTCATGTCTGTAATCGGTAGATTCACTTCTTAGTTCTAGCCTTACATCAATTTATCTTTGCGGTAAATCGGCTTAATTTTTTGCAGCAAGGGTAATGCATCATGTTTGGCTGTTAGTTGTGCTTGTCTGTATAATTCACTTTGGCTGTTGAGGCTTTGTTTACGCTTAAACGCCCGTCGATAATTGCCATTGCTTAACATGATATAGGCTTTTTCGCTATCGGTTAGCATATATGTTAGGATTTCCTTGATTCTATTTACATGTTTATCACTTTCCACCGGAAAAAGAAGTTCGACCCGGTCATTTAGATTTCTTGGCATCCAATCAGCGCTGGATAAATAAATTCTTTCGTCTCCTCCGTTCCCGAAATAGAATATCCTGCTGTGTTCCAGAAATCGTCCGACAATACTCCGTACTGTAATATTTTCGCTTACCCCATTGATACCTGGCCGCAAACTGCAAATTCCACGTACAATCAGTTCTATTTTTACTCCCTGACTAGAGGCTTCATACAATTTCATAATAATATCTTTATCCAATAATGAATTCATTTTGGCGATAATATGACCGGAATTACCCTTCTTAACTTGATCAATCTCGCGATTGATTAATTCTTTGATTTTATCCCTGAGTCCTAGCGGCGCTACCACAAACTTATTCCATATCGGCGGCTCCGAATAACCGGATAATACGTTAAAAAACGCTGAAGCATCCGCACCGAATTGATCATTAATTGTAAAGATACCGATGTCGGTATATACCTTAGCCGTTGCATCATTATAATTTCCGGTACTTACATGCACATATCGGCGGATACCACTGCTTTCTTTACGAACAACCAATGTTATTTTGGCATGAGTTTTTAGTCCAACCAAACCATAAATAACGTGGCAGCCGGCTTCCTCCAACCTTCTGGCCCATAGGATATTTTTTTCTTCGTCAAATCTAGCTTTCAATTCCACCAAAACAGTAACCTGTTTGCCGTTTTCAGCCGCCTGTGCTAAGGCCTTTACTACTGGAGAATTACCGCTTACCCGATACAAGGTTTGTTTGATTGCTAACACGTCGGGGTCTGCTGCAGCTCTTTGCACAAATTCAATTACCGGTTCAAACGATTCATAGGGATGGTGCACCATGATGTCATGTTCACGTATTGCACTGAATATATCTTCGCCAGCCATTACTAAATCTGCCGGAACCTGCGGAATAATTGGCGGATGTTTTAGATGATCATACCCCTGCATCTCCGAAAACTTAAAGAAGCAAGTTAAATCAATGGGGCCGGCAACTTCATATACATCATCAAGTCCGACATTTAATGCTTCCAATAAATAATTCTCCAACTCTTGCTCACAGTTTTCCTGTATCTCTAAGCGAACTGCCTGTCCCCACTTACGCCTGCGCAATGATTTTTCTACTTCAATCAATAAATCATCAGCATCTTCTTCATCCAAAAACAAATCAGCATTTCTGGTAATCCTAAAAAATACAGCCTTTTCAATTACACAGCCTTGAAACAGTTGTTGGCAATATTCCTTTATTACATCGCCTAAAAAGACAAATGTTTTCTCTTGCTGTTTAGCAGGTACTTCGATTACGCGCGGTAGTACGGCCGGTATTTGCACCACGGCCTTTGCCTGCTCACCATCGCTTTTCTTAAGACAGATTGCCAAATTCAAACTGCGATTGGCCAAGAAAGGGAATGGCCGGCTGGAGTCTACCGCCATTGGTGTAATAACCGGAAAAATATTATTGTTGTAATAGCTCTCTAACCAGTTTTTTGCTTGATCATCCAATTGTTGAGGACTTTTAAAAAAAATATGATTAATTTTTAGTTGTTCCATGATATTCATTAAGTACCGATATTGCATGGTTACCAGATTATGTACCGACCGCGAGATTTCTTCTAATTGCTGCTGAACTGTCAGTCCGGCAGCATCTGTTTTATTAATTCCGCTCTCTAGTTGGTGCTTTAACCCGGCTACCCGAATCATGAAAAACTCATCAAGATTTGAAGCCGTTATAGCAATAAACTTCAACCGTTCCATCAGCGGCGTTTCTTGAACGTCTGCTTCTTGAAGGACGCGAGTATTAAACTTTAACCAGCTTAGTTCCCGGTTAACAAAATATTCCGGTTTATCAAACAAAGTATTCACCTGTCCTTCCTGACCAACACCGGCTTAATGCCGTATACTTCTTCGAAAAAGGACGACTTATCCCAAAATGTCCATTCTTCTAAAGAGATATCTTCTAATGATTTCACGCTAATAATTAGTTCATCGCTTTTTAACTGCATATCGCACTCTCCGACCTTCTTACGATGACTGCGGTCCATCGCATCTGCCAATCTAACAAGCGCCGATAGTTTGGCAACAACTACTTGTTCCTGTTTGCTAAGTCGTTCAAAATCGCGATTTTCTTCTCCAGGTACACCTTTAGAATGATAGTGCGCTATAAATGCAACTATCTTTTTTTCGTCTTCAGTAATTCCAAAAATATCCGAAGACAATATAAGCCGATAAGAATAAAAATAATGCCGGCGCAAACTCACAAATTTCCCAATATCATGCAGGCAGGCCGCAATCCGTAACAGCGTCCGTTCCCGCATTCCCAACCCATGTACTTTAGTCAAGCGGTCAAACAACATTAATGAAAACCGTTCGACTTGTTGTGCATGATTGCAGTCATAACCGTATTTCTCGGCTATTGATCTGACCAAACTCATCATATAGTCTTCTAAAGTCTGCAGCCATTGGTTTGACTTTTTTTCGGCTATGTATAGCTTGATTATCCCATCTATGAAGCGGTCAGGCGGAATAACAACCTGTTCAACTTTAATAAGAGACAATATTTCATGATAAAGTATTATCGTCGGTAAAACTATTTCCGCTACTGACTCTGATAGATTAAACGTTTTAATTAGCTGTGGCAGCTTTAATCCCTGAATTTGATCATAAAGCTTATATAATTCTTCTAAACTTACATAAACTAAATTATTATCATTAGCATGACCTAGCATTCTTAATAATAAATCAGTCTCGGAACCGGAAAGTACTAAATACTTGATTTTAAACCTGCCTAATTCCTGTTTGACCGGTGAAATGATACTGTAGATATATTGGGCCAAAGCCTGATTAAAATTAACCGAGTCGCGCTGTCTCTTGTCAAAGCTTTCTTTGATTCGAATGATTCCGATATGAATATTCTGTTGGTAGTGAATTTGTCCGTCAACTACCAAGGTAATACCTAACCCGCCTGATGAAATATCTACAAAGAATATTCCTTGGTGGGTCGGAAGTAATTGCTGTGCTTCAGCGGTACGGATAATTGAAAAGAATTTATAGTATATTTCCTGAGGCATATCTATAACTTCAACAGTTAATCCGGTTTTAACCCAGATCTGATCGATTATATATTGCTGATTTTGCGCTTCCCGTACCGCGGTGGTCGCTATTACCCGATACTCCATAACGCCATATTCATTCATCAAGCGGCGATATCCCTTAAGGAGTTCGCAGACCTCACTGACGGTAGAGAAACTTATTCTCCCTGTCTTAAAGGTTTCTTCTCCCAGCGTAACATGTACACTGGCTTGATCTACGATACGAATATCTCGCAAATCAGTATATTCAACAATCTGTATACTAATTTGCTCTGATCCCAAATGGATAGCGGCAAATAACTGCGGCACTTGTTGTTTCATGTTCTCACCTCCCATGGATATTTCGACACCGCAAGCAAAAAAATCCTGTAATTTAACATATTGTTTACAAACTGTTGCTAATTGTGGAAAAAATGGTCATAATGGATTACTTATTCCTAAAACGAAAGGATTTTTGCTGAAAATATAGTATATAGGCCTTGAGGTGATGATATGACGCAAAGAATTGCCGTAATCGATTTAGGCTCAAACTCTGCACGGCTTATCGTCATGCACATTTATTACAATGGAGCCTATAATTTGGTATACAACCAAAAAGAATCTGTCAGACTGAGTCAAGGCATGGGCGAAACCAATACCTTACAGCCGGAAGCAATTGAAAAGGCAATTCTAACTTTGAAAATTTTTTCAGATATGTGTCACTTGTTTGAAGTAAATAAAATTATTGCCGTAGCTACCGCCGCAGTTAGAAATGCCGTTAACGGTCAGGAATTTATTGAACTGATTGAACGTAAAGTTGGTATCGAGTTCCGAATAATCAGCGGCACTGAAGAAGCCTATCTGGGTTACTTAGGTTCTATCAACACCATGGATATCAGTAATGCTATTTTATTTGACTTAGGCGGCGGCAGTACCGAACTGACGTTGATCCGCGACCGTCAAATTGAAAAGTCCCTGAGCCTCCCATTTGGTGCCGTAAATCTTACCGAAAAGTTTTCAACGAATGATAAAATATCCGCCAAAACTCTGTCCGCTATCCATAAATTTCTCGCTGGGCAATTAAGAAAAATCAAGTGGCTAAATAACTGCGGCCTCCCATTAATCGGAGTTGGCGGAACGGCCCGTAATATTGCCAAAATGGACCAAAAGAGAAAAAACTATCCATTGCCTAAGATCCATAACTACCGGTTAGGCAAAATGTCCTTTGATGATCTGTACGAAATGTTAATAATCACCAACCATAACCAGCGCCGGAAAATCCCGGGACTTAATAATGAGCGGGCCGATATTATCGTCGCCGGCTCCAGTATCATTAAATCGTTATTTGATATTACCGGCAGCACACGGCTGTTAATCTCGGGCTGCGGTGTACGTGAGGGACTGTTCTTTGATTATTATTTCACGCGTAGCCAAGAAAAAAAGGTACTTGATGATATCCTAGACCACAGCACCAACAACATGCTGCTATTCTATAAAGTACACACTGTTCATGCACACCATGTTACCAAAATCGCCCAGAGGTTATTCGATGACTGGCAACCCCTCCACAAACTGGGTACCCGCGAACGTCAACTTATGACTGTAGCAGCCATGTTGCATGATATTGGCATCACAATTAACTATTATGACCACTCCCGGCATAGCGCTTATTTGATTGAAAATGCCCGTTTGTTTGGGCTTACCCATCGGGAACAAATGCTGGCGGCAGTTATTGCCGGCTGGCATAGTGGATATTATGCCAAATTTACCCGTTATCGGTTATATACCGAATTTTTGGATGATCAAGATTGGTTGACAGCCCGAAAGCTGGCATTGATTGTTGCAATTGCCGAAGCATTGGATGCTACCCAGACCGGGCTAATTTCCAATGTATCGGCTTCGCTGCAAGACGATACAGCCGTTATACATATTGAAAGTACCGGTTCTCCCGTAATCGAAATGCAAACAATTCACAACCATATAAAATGGTTTAAAAAAGAATTCGGTTTAATACTGGAAGTGAACATCCCTTAGTTCAATCATGCTTATTTGAAAGATCGTACTTTAACAAACTGCCTCTTTTAATTATATTTTTGCCAAATTTTGTTTTTAATGAGTCGACCGCTTCGGTTACTGCAGCCCGCCGTAAATTATCTTTTTCCGCGAACAACGAAAGCTGTTTTGAATATTTATTTAGATTTGATACGGAGACCCCCAACAGTCTAATAGGCTGTGCCGGCTTTATTTTTTCAAATAGTTGCTTGACTGCCTGGTAAATAACCTCATCAAGATTGCTGGGTTCGGGCAGCGTAATACTTCTGGTTATGGTCTGAAATGTTTTAAATCTCACTTTAATAGTAATGGTATAGCCGGTATTATTAATAGACCTTAGCCGCCAGCCGACTTTCTCCGCTAATGCCTGCAGTTCAATCAAGATAATTTCTTCATCAGTCACATCATGTTCAAAAGTTATTTCATTGCTGACTGACTTTGGTTCATGATTAGGGACAACTGCACGGTCATCTAATCCCCGGGCTAACAACAGCAATTCCTGCGCGCTGTTACCGAAATGCTTATTCAATAATTTTATATCCGCACTGGCTAGTTGCCCGATAGTCATTATTCCCATTTGCTCCAATAACCCGGCCGTAACCTTGCCAACACCCCACATCTTCTTGACCGGTAAATCGGCGAGGATTCTTTCTTCTTCACCTGGACGAATTATTACTAAGCCATCCGGCTTTTGCAAGTCGGATGCCAGCTTGGCCAAAAATTTATTGACCGCAATCCCGACCGATGCTGTCAGATCTAATGTGTTGAAAATAGCTTGCTTTATTTTTCTAGCTAAATCAACTTCGTCTTGATATAACCAGTCCATCCCGCTCAAATCTAAAAATGCTTCATCTAGGGACAATGGTTCCACCAGTGGTGAAAAGCTGTTTAGCAGAGCCATTAGTTTTATAGATTCCAGCTGATATTTGTGATGATCAGCCGGAAGAAAAACGCCCTGCGGGCACCGTCGCTTTGCTTCAGCCATAGGCATCGCTGAACCAACGCCGTATTTTCTGGCCTCATAGGAAGCTGTAGCAACTACGCCTCGCATTCCAAGGCCACCGACAATCACCGGTTTACTTCGTAAATCGGGATTATCTCGTTGCTCAATTGCCGCAAAAAAGGCGTCCATATCAACATGTAAGATTCCCTGCACCTTTAACGTCCTTTCATATGCAAAACCTCCCCGCAAGCGGGGAGGTTTATATTATTTTTTCATGTTGGCAGCTTGTTGGATAATAGCCAATACCCATTCAGCAGTCTTATATAAGTCAGCTTCTTTTATATATTCCTCCGTAGTATGTACTTTAGTCATACCTGTAGCCAGTACAGCGCAGGGGACTCCATAGTTATTAAAGAAATTGGCATCACTGCCGCCACCGGTACCCCGTGTTACCGGATTGCAGCCTATTGATACAGCCGCCTGCTTCGCAACATCAACAACCAAATCGTGTTCATTCAATACATAAGGTCCATAAGCTTTTCCGACTACAACATCAGCTTTTCCGCCATTGGCGGCAACAACGCGAGTGAAAGTGTCGGCAAATTCTTGGGTTAACTTTTCCAGCTTACTTGCATTACGGCTGCGTGTCTCACAGCGTAATTCTACTTTATCCGGCACTACGTTAGTTGCGCTGCCGCCGGAAATGACCCCCACATTTGCAGTTGTTTCCTCATCGATGCGGCCCTGTTGTAGTTCGGCCAAAGCCTTACCGGCTAATACGATAGCGTTAAGTCCATCTTCCGGTGCAATTCCGGCATGGGCCTTTTTGCCATGAACGGTAACTGTAACTTTGTTTTGGCCGGGAGCCATTACAATGATATCGCCGGGATTGCCGCTGGAATCAAGGGCATAGCCAAAATCTGCTTTGAGCAAGGCCGGATCCATATTTTTAGAGCCATTTACGCCGCCTTCCTCTGCAACAGTAAAGACTATCTGAATATCACCATGCGGCAAATCATTCTCTTTTATACAGCGTAAAGCTTCCAGTACCGGGACAATACCTGACTTATCGTCCGAACCCAAAACCGTATCACCGGACGAAGTTATAATTCCGTTCGCCAGTTTGGGCTGAATACCGGAACAAGGCTCGACACTATCCATATGAGCGCTAAACATTAGCACCGGTGCAGAAGGCTGATTTCCTTTAAGATAGCCGATTAAGTTACCGGCACTGCCGCCAATTTTTTCGCCGACATTGTCTTCCTGTACTTGCAACCCTAATGCTGTTAACTTCTGAGTCAGCAAATCGGCAATCTGCCGTTCTCCTTTGGTTGAGCAATCAATTTGGATCAATTCGAAAAATTCCTTAAGTATTCTTTCGCGATTAATCATCTATTATCCATCCTTTCGAAATATGATTCATACTTAGGCTATTGTTAATAATATTTTGCATATACAGTTAGTATTCCTTCTCATAGGACAAGTATGTTTCATTATTTTTGAATAGCAGCTTGGATTTTGCATAAGCTAAATAAAGAATTTTCGTAAAGAAGGAGTTGCCCATATGCCAAAAACTGTCGCACTACAATCACGCATGGAACACATTGCCAATATTCTTAAGGCTAAAGGCTATAACGTAATTGATATGTACGAAGCAAGCCGACCGGGAATTCAAGTTGATGCTTTTTTGTACACCAGCAATCACCCCGATATCTTAACTTCATACAATAATCTGACCGAAACTGCCGATATCTCACTTGGTATAGGTGAGCCTGAAGCAGATTCCCTAGCTACTGTAATGCTAAATGTCACCGGCCTGTCAGCTAGTCAGGCTGTGGCTGTATTAGAACACAAATTAGCTTACCGACGGGAATAATTGATCCAATGATCTAATTCCTGGCGTAAACTCTGTTCGGTATTTGCTATTTTTCCCTCCTGTACTTTTTGGAGTGCTGTTTGAAGAAAAGTCTTAACATGTTTTCCTTCGCCAATTTTTGCAGCTACAACTGTACCTGATATATTAAGTTCATCAACATAAACAGGTATTCGATTTAGAAATTCAAGTATCTGTTGCTGGTGAACTTTTTGTTTTGTTGATTCTAGCTCTTGGTTATAATACTGTAATTGAACATTCTGTAAAGTAAATAGTTGGATCAATGCTCTGCGTAACTGCTTTTTATCATTAAAAATGGCTGCCTGAGCTTGCAAAAAACTCAACCAGTTGTCATTTATTAACTGCTGGGAATATTGCAACACCCACCCAATTCGCTGGGCAGTTGTTTTCTTTAGCTTTAATCTCAACACTATTTCATGAGCTGCTGCCGTTTCCAGCCCTAATAAAACTGCCGCCCAACGCAGAATAAGATCGTCAGGGAGCAAATCCAAGCAATAACAGCTTCGCCTTATCAACTCGTCGCTCTGCTGGGATAATTCGGGCAATATTGGAATATCATATGGTTGCTTATGCAAGTTGCCGCGACAGTTATAAGAAAATAACCCGGTATGAATATAATACTTTAATCCTAACGCCGCAAATTGAGCCGTCCAGGTTCTTTCAATTTCGGCAACTACCCGTTCTACAGATAATATTCTTACTAAATTACCTTGTTTCTTAATCGCCTGATAGGTATTATCTTCGAGCTTATAGCCCAACTGGGCTACAAACCTAACTGCTCTAAACATTCTCAATGGATCTTCGCGAAATCTGCTGACAGGATCACCAACACAGCGAATGATTCCGGCTTCAATATCATCAGCGCCGCCAAAGGGGTCAATGATTTTGCCGTCACGATCCATCGCAATGGCATTGATTGTAAAATCGCGACGCGACAAATCATCTCTCAGTGAGGATTTAAAATATACTTCGCTGGGTTGGCGGCTGGTTTCAACGTATTTTTCTGCTCGAAATGTTGCTACTTCATAAATCTCTTTAGCTATCACGAGCTTTACTACTCCAAAGGATAAGCCTACGGTTATTGCTTTCCATTTATTTTCTTTGGCAATTTCGAGGATTTGCAGCGGCCTGGCATTTGTTGCAATATCAATATCATGAGCCGGAACGCCGCGCAGCCTGTCTCGCACTGCCCCGCCGACAAAATAGGCTTCAAACCCCTGATTAGTGAGAGCCTCAATAATCGATATTGCTTGCTTAAAGGTATCCATTTCCGCTCCTTAACTCCTTCCAATTACTCCACCATATCAAAGGAATTCCGCATTATACCAGTAATATCCTGCACAGCCGGCAATCACGATTCCGACGAATAGCACAATAAGTGAACTAGTTTCAGCAAAGCTGACGCCGCCTGTAGAGGCGGCAGTCTTATCTCGCTGAATAAAAAAAAGGATAGATTCATGCAATACATGATCTATCCTTTTTATTATGTTTCAATTGAATTAATAAAATCCAATTTTTAACTTAACTAATATTAGCAAATAACATACGATCATAACCACCGTAGTTGGCATAAACGCCAGCTTAATCCAGCGCCCCCAGCCAACCCTTGATCCGAATTTCTCCATATTGCTATAGGCGACTACATTAGCAGAAGCACCGATCGGTGTACAGTTTCCACCAATATCGACACCTAGCGATAAAGCCCAAACCATGATCGGCAATGCCAACATACTGGAGGATTGTGAAATATCACGTAAAATTACTCCCATTGTCAATGCCAGCGGGACATTATCGACTACAGCACTGGCATAACCGGCGCCAAATAATAGGAAGGCCAACAATAAGTAAGGATTTCCGCCTGAAGCTTTAACCATTCCTTCAGCAAGCGCTTTAATTACATGGGTTTTTTCCAATCCACCGACAATAATGAATAGTGCGACGAAAAACAGCAAAACATCTAAATCAATTTTATGAATAATATCATGAGTCTTCTTTCCGCCCAGCAAAACTACAAAGGTTGCCGGTATCAACGCTGCTTCGGCAACAGATATCTTTATCCCAAATTGATGTTCAATAAAGGTATGGGTGGTCAGTAAAATAATCGCAGCCATAAAACCGGCCAAACCAAGTTTCAGCATGCTGCGGTCCCGGATTACCGTAGTATAATCTAAGCCGGCAACTTCCTGCTGATTTACATGACATAGGGATATATTCTTTTTCTCTCTGATAAAGAAGTAGCCAATACAGATCAAAGCGCCGATAATGGCAATCGGGCCGGTATGCGTAACAAAATCATTAAAGTTAAAACCTAACATTGTTCCTAATATTACATTCGGCGGGTCACCGACTAATGTAGACGAACCACCGATATTAGCCAAACATACTTCCGCGACAACTAATGGCACAGGGTCCATTTTCACTACTCGGCAAATTTCATATGTTAAGCTCACCAAAAAAAGCATAACCGTAATACTGTCGATAAATGCTGCTAAGAATGCGGACAGTAACGGGAACATAATAAATATTGACTGTGCTTTATACTCTAACTTTTTAGCTACATATAGCGCAAGGAATTGAAAAAAGCCGGCTTCAGACAATACGGCAACTAATGAAAACATTCCGAATAATAGTCCAATTGTTTCCCAGCTGACGAATGTCATAGCTTCTTTAATATCAAGTACTCCGAATACAATCATAGCGACTGCGCCAGCTATTGCTACAAGTGTCCGCGGAATTTTGTCCAGAATTAAACAAACAAACGTCACTAGGAATATGGTACAAGATAATAGCATCAAGACCGGTTCACCCCTATCAATATATTTGCTCCCCATGGAACAGAACGTGTTACGGTATATTATTACAATGGAACATAATTTAGAACATAATAATTAAAAAAGCTGCTCACACACAATAATCACCATTTGTGTGGAACAGTCATATTTTAATAATATCGAACAGACATAAGTGTAAGAATGCCGTTATTTCTTACTTGTCGGTCGGTTTAGGCAAAATCCATATCGAAAACAGACAGGAGGCAATGCAACTGCACTTTATTCTGTCTACCAGGTTTCCGACATTCGTGATTTTGTGTCCACACTTGTCATATTTTTTTGATTACCTACTCTTAAACCAACACCTCTTTTCGTTAGCATCACTTTGACTACTAGACAAAGCAATTCGGGCTAAACGGCATATTAAGAGCACACCGCAACACATACAAAATATGTAATTCTCTATCTGTATAGTTATTCCTGCTAAATTTTGGGTTTTTTTAAGTATACATGGATTATTTTGTAATAAAATAAGAGCATCAACCACTTGCAACAAAAAAAACACTCCGATCAACCGCCCGCTGCCTCCATTGGCAGGAACGATTCTAACGTGGTGTGGGTATTAATACCGTATACTAATATGTACCCGCAAGACAACTGACAGACCGCAATCCCACAATATCTGTTCCCTTGTCAGTCAAATGAAAACAACACAATTTATATTCGACAAAAATCCTAAAAATCCTGCCTGCAAGATATCCTCACAAAACATAAAACAAGCGGCTTACGCCGCCTGCTTTTATTGCGATTCTTGTTCAGTTTCCGCATAATCCTTTAATTCATCCTTGCTCATACCTTGCCACAATACGGCACCGGTACGATAAGCTGCCTTGCCGAGTAAATGTGCCGCAACCGGTGCGGTAAGCAGCAAAAATATAATAGTTGCAGCTGAGCGGGCAATCATCTCCAGCGTACCGAAATATATTGCAACCGCCGTTAGAATCAACCCGACACCCAAGGTGCTGGCTTTGGTTGAAGCGTGCATTCGCATTAGCACATCAGGGAACCGCAGAATACCCAAGCCTGCTACACAAGCAAAAAATCCGCCGCTCACCAGTAAAATACCGACGATAATATCATGCAACTTTATCGCCTCCTAACCTTTAGTTGAGCGCTCAATAGGCCGAGTCGCTTTTTTCTCTAAAATAATTCTTCTTTCGATATATCGGGCAAATGCAACTGTTGACAGGAACGAAATCAATCCTAATTCTAATCCCATATTTGTAAAAATTGCATCATTACCGGCCACAGCCAATGTTGCTGTAAAACCAATGATAATTGCTGCAATCAAGTCTAATGCAACTACGCGATCCGGCAGACTGGGACCTAGTCTCAGCCGAATTACAGCAAACAGCATTCCCAATAGCAATAAGGCTAAAGTAATATTCGAGGCCCAGGTTAAAAATCCACTGTTTTCGGTCATCTCGTTACCTCCAATATGTGGCGTTCGAATCCTTCCTTTATGTCTTTGCGTAATTCATCTATATCACCGGCAAATAAAGCGTGAACAAATAGTAAACTGCGGTCTTGGGATACATGTACGCTTAACGTTCCCGGCGTTAGCGTAATTAAATTTGCCAGTAGCGTAATTTCCAAGTCGGTCTTAGCTTCCAGTGGAATGGCAATAATAGCCGGACAACAATACATCGGCATTAATACTTGTTTGGCAACCAGCAATGACGACTTTACTAACTCGTAGATAAATAAACCAATGAGATATAGTAATGCCCATATCCATTTGAAATAGCGGGTATTTCCGTATAGCGAATGAACAATACCCAAGCAGGCAAACCCGATAATAAACCCGGTAAAGAAATTCAAAACAGTAAATTGGCCATTAATGGCACTCCAGCCGAATGCCAATAATATATTTATCAAAAACATACTCATGGCATTACCCCCAATACAGCTTTAACATAATTAGCCGGATTAAATAGCTCCTGCGCCGCATAGTTGGACATTTCAAGGAAAGGCTGAGCCCAAATTCCCATCACAACCGTCATTATTGTTAGACCGATTACCGGCCCATACATTAAATATCTTTCCTGATTACTTAAGGCCTGTTTACTGCAATCATCCTCCTGGGGATTTGGCTTCCAAAAAGCTTCTCCCCAGATCTTAGTCATCGAATAGGCAGTCATCAACCCTACTGCCAGCGCAGTCGCAGCTATGCCGAATGAACCTTGGATCAGACTGGACTTAATAAGCACAAATTTGGCCCAAAATCCCGATAACGGTGGAAACCCGGCCAATGAAAATGCTGACACAAAAAACATTATCGCTAATATTGGCGCCGACTTATAGTATCCGCCAACTAGTTTTAATTCTAACGTTGCGGCGTTCCGTTTAATAATACCGCCGATCAGCAACAGATTTGTCTTGACAATAATAATATGACCTAAAAAGTATACTGATCCGACCATTGCTAAAGGACTGAATAAAGCAACACCCATTAACAAATAGCCGATCTGACTGATTATATGAAATAAAAGTATCTTTCTTATTTCGTTGTGTGCGGCAGCGCCCAATACGCCGGAAACCATTGTAAACCCGGCAATAATTAGCAGCATATTATGCGTGTAAGCTACATCCTGAGTGAAAATTAAGGTAAATACCCGCATAAACGCGTATATTCCGACCTTAGTCAATAAACCGGAAAAAATAGCCGATACAATTACCGGTGGAGTATGATAAGAGGCAGGCAGCCAAAAATACAGCGGGAACACTGCCGATTTTATGCCAAAGGCCATAATAAACAGTACCCCAATTCCCGTCAACAAACCGGTATTTGCTACATCCTTTACCTTTAGATGCAAATCAGCCATATTTAAGGTCCCGGTTATACCGTATAATAACACGATACCACACAAAAACATTAGCGTAGCGACTAGATTAATGGCAATATATTTGATAGCTCCATCAATCTGAGCCTTCTCACCACCAAGAATCAGCAAAGAAAAAGAAGAAATCAAAATCAACTCAAACCAGACATACAAGTTAAATAAGTCTCCGGCCAGAAAGGCCCCGCAAACACCGCCTACTAATACTTGCAATAATGAGTAATAACCGAAAGATTCCCGCGCCTCATCAATATCGGCAAAAGAATAGACAACACCGATCAGGCCAATAATACTTGTTAGCATTACCATAATTGCCGTAAGGTGGTCTGCTACAAAGGTAATGCCGAATGGAGCCTTCCATAAACCCATTTGTAATGCAAAGATACCTTGCCGTTGAACCGTCAGCATAATTAAAGTACTGACTACTAATAATGCCAGCGAACCGGCCAGACTTATTCCCCGTCTGGCCATTTTATATTTATTAAACATCATCCCCAGTACTGCAGCAGAAAAAGGGATCACGATAGGCATTACAAGTAAATTATTCATGCTATCACCTTGCCTTTGCGGCACGGCGGCCCTTCATGTTCTGCTACCGGTTCGGCGATCCGCATACAATCAGTATCGACAGTGCCAAGATCTTGATACGCCCGATAAGCCATAACTAAAGCACAGGCCAGCAAAGCAAAGCTGATTACTATTGCTGTTAGAATCAACGCTTGCGGCACAGAATTAGCCATATTTGCATACGCCGGGGTGCCGTCTGCTGCGATAAAAGGAGGATTTCCTCTGGTTAGTCCGCCGCTGTTAAATACTAGCAAATTAGCAGCACTTGTATTCAGCATCAGGCCAAATAAAAATTTTACTAAATTGCGGCTAAGCATTAGATATACACTTGCCGCCATCAAGATACCACATAAAATAGCCAACACAGTCTCCATCTTACTCCTCCTCCTCCATTGCCAGGATCAGCGTCATCACGGCGCCAACTACCACAAAATACACACCCAAATCAAACAACACCGGAGTGCCGATAGCTATCCCGCCCAGATGAGTCCATGTTCCGGTAAGAAACACACCCTTTGCTAATATCCCGATAATTCCGGCTAAAATTCCCAGACCTAAACCGAACATTGCAATTTTGCGAGGATCAAAGTATATTGCGTTTCTGACTGCCTGGGGACCATAAGCAACCGCATAAAGACCAAATGCAGTACTGGCTATAAGCCCGCCCACGAAACCTCCGCCTGGTTCATTATGACCTCTCAGCATAATGAAAATAGAGAATAGGAGCATTAAACTAACCAAAATTTTAGTTGCTGTACGCAAAATCAAGGAGTTCACTATTTACCACTCCTTCCTAAGCGCAGCTTTATCATTTGATAAGCGGTTATACCCGCTACTGTCAATACTGTAATCTCTCCCAAAGTATCAAATCCGCGGAAATCAACTAAAACTACATTAACAATATTTCGGCCATGAGCCAAGGTCAAACTGTTAGCCGCAAAATATTCAGTAATTTTCATATCCAGCGGTACACTGTTTACTGCCAAAAGCAACAGCGTAAAAACCGAGCCGATCAGTATTGCGATTACTCCCCGGCCAAACCGTTCAGATCCCGACGGTTCCGCAACTGAAGCATGGCCCGGCAGCTTGAGCAGCGCTACCGTTACCAGCACTACTACTAAAATTTCTACAGTGACCTGTGTCAAGGCAACATCCGGTGCTCCAAACATCAAATATATTAAACCCACACAGGAACCGATTACCCCAAGAGCACTAATCGCCACCAACCGCGACTGCGCTAATAAAGTTACTACCGTTGAAGCTAAAATTAATAACACCACGACCCATTCATAAAACCGTAGTTGCGGCCACATATCCGGCCAGACAATACCGCCCTTGGCAAACAATGTATAACCTACAGCTAATGCAATAGTCGCAAAAACTGTAGCTAAATAACGGTGCATACTGCCATTTTGCAATATGTCTGTCTGCCAGTGGGCAATTTTTGCTATCCCATTTAAAGCATGATCATACATTTTATCACCGGTAACCGGTACTAATGATTCAAGTTTTGCCAAAAGGCCGTTAAGCGGGCGATAGGCAAGAAACACGCCAATACCCAAGGCAAGCGTTAGCGCGCTTAGCAGCAACGGCGTATTAAACCCGTGAAACAAAGCTAAGTGGATCTCTTGCTGCGTATTGGTAACAGCTTGTACGGCCGGTTGGATCAGCCAATGACCGGTGGTAGCAGCCATTACGCCCATAACTAAGCCTAATGTGGCCAAAATAGCCGGCCCCAGCCACATTCTCAGCGGCGCTTCATGTACTTTTTTAGGTGTAGCAACTGCCGGTCCAAAAAACGGACGCAAGATAAGAACCGCAGCTACAGCGACCATCAAAAAGTTGGCAATTAACGCTGAACCGGTTGTAAACAGCGACATGTTTTTGAGGGAGATTGCTCCGCTATAAATCATTTCTTTGCTTACAAAGCCCAAGAACGGCGGTATACCCGCCATAGATAATGCTGCCGCTGCAGCAGATACCATGGTAATCGGCATTTTACCGGCTAAAGCGCCAAGTTCGTTGAGTTTGCGGGTACCACTTTCATGGTCAATCGCTCCGACAATTAAGAACAAAGAACTTTTATATAAGGAATGCACTAACAAGAATGTTAGCATCCCGGTTATTGCCACAACATTGTCTGAACCTAACAGCATAGTCAGTGTTCCCAACGCCATCAGCGTTGTATAAGCCAAAACCAGTTTCATATCATTTTGCCGCATAGCCACTATTGAGCCCCACACGGCGGTAATAGCTCCGAATACAGTTAGTATAACCATCCAGCTTGGCGTACCGCCTAACACGGGATACAGCCGCGCCATTAAATAAATGCCGCCCTTGACCATCGTTGCCGAATGTAAATAGGCGCTGACCGGAGTTGGTGCTGCCATCGCATTAGGCAGCCAAAAGTGAAAAGGATATTGGGCAGACTTAGTAAAAGCACCACATAGTAGCAAAATCAGGGTTGGCATGTACAAGGCGTGTTCTTTTATTGATTGACCCTGCGTTAACAGTTGGGACAATTCCCAATTACCGCCCATAGTCGCCAACAGTACAAACCCGGCCATCATTGCCAAGCCGCCGCCGCCTGTTACCAACAGGGCCTGCCGGGCTGAACGGCGTCCTTGCGCCGTTTCGTGCAAGAATCCAATCAATAAATATGAAGTAATTGTTGTTAATTCCCAAAACACAAACAATAATACAAGATTATCAGACAGCACCAGTCCCAGCATAGACATCATAAACAGCATTAAATATAAACGGAATCGCCCTAGCTGCGGATGACCGGCCAAATATGCTCCGGAGTATAGCGCTACAAATACTCCGACTACACTGATAATTAAAGCAAACAACAGACTTAAACCGTCAATGTAGAATGAAAGATTAACGTCGAGAAAATCAACCCATGGTAAAGTAATTCGGATGGTTTCACCTTGGGCAATAGTTGGTATTTGCATTGCAAAAAATGCTGCAAATGCCAAAGCCAAAATAACAATCAAACCATCATAGAGAAGAGTTAAAGGATTGTTTCGCTGCACAGTACACCTCCAAATAGACCCAAAATAATGTTTCTTTTATTTAAAGTACAGCCAATTCTATCCTGCCCGGTGACCTGTCAAATATGCGTATATCCTATTACCGACTGCTCTCCTTCTCATCTTATCCCAAGCAGACGCAAGAAGTCGCAAAACAGGTTCAATGGGCAAGATTACGCCTGATTCGTGTATTATTCGGCATTAATCATCTTTTTCCCTGCCATTTACTAATGTATACCGAGTACAAGGCTTGGACATAATGCGATGTCTGTCGAATATTTACACATATAAGAGAATTTATTGCCCATGCTGGTGCCTTACAAAAACAAGTATGTCCGTATCACGTATGAGTGGTACGGACATACTTGTTTTTTATTTCATATTTATGCAATATCAATAACTACTTCTACTGGCACAACGTCTTGTGTAGTAATAATACAAGTCAATTCATTTTTAACTTATTTACTCAGTTGCAGCTTTCTCAATAATCATCATTGAAACAAAAACTGATAAGCCAATCATCCATAAATCGGTTGTTGCGATCCCAGTCAGTAACAACAGAATTACTGCACTGGTAAGAGTCTCCATCTTTAAACCAAATACCTTTTTTACAATAGCTGACGCCATTTTAATCAACCTCTTTTATTTGATTTATCTTGCATCATGATTGTACATTTTTTCACAAATAAAAGCAAGTACTTTGTATACAAAATACAATATTTGTTTTTATCCTGCGTCATTAACTGCTAATACCTTCACAGGTATGCCGGCCATTACTCCACCCGCCAAGTTCCTTCCTGGATAGCAACTGAGGCCGTACCGCCGTTAAGACCAACGGCTTGTAATATTGTCTCTTTCGAATCAGCAAAAGTAATGGTCGGCGAACTGTTTATGCTTAGCCTACCATTGGTATAAATACCCCCGATTATAACATTATTCGTAACTTGCGAACGACCACTGCCGGCCACAAATACGGTATGCTCGGCTTGGGCAGAACTGTTGATATTAATGGCATCGGTAGTAGCAACCAAACCGGCTAGTCCGCCAAGCTCAAAATAATTTGTAAATTGAATATCACTATTGGAAAAAATTCGCGTAACGGCTGTTGTCGAATCCTTATTAATTGAACTGTTGGAATTGAAATTAATGGTGCCGTTTGTCTGAATAACAACATTATCTCCATTAATAAAAGTATTATTGGTTAACTGCAAATTCCCCTGTACATATAAATTAAGTGTACCACCATCAACTGCCTGAATTGAACTATCATTATCAATGATAGTATTACCTGTAGTGTATATAGTAAGATTGCTGCCGCTAATCGTTGAAGTTCCCGTCAAACGCAAATTTCCATTTATATAAATGGTTGCCGTTTGTCCACTTGATATTACCAAACTGTCGTTATTCATAGTATACTGGCCGTTATAATAATAGGACCCGCCCGGTATATTGGCAGTTGAAACAGTAGCTAAATCAGTACCGCTAGCCGCCATTGTCGGCATGGCAGGTATGATAGCAGCGACATCCATTGTTCCGGCCGGGTTGGCTTCCTGATAACCCCCGGCTACCGCGTTGCGGTTCCATGTCCATTGATCCATGTAAGGCACATTCGGCGTATAGGCTGTCCCCTGAACAATCGGTGTTGAACTATTAACGGTTATCGTGGAATTAGAGCCGATATCACCAATAAGCGTAGGATGATTGTCAATTTGCATTTGACCATTGGCATAGGCCGTATAGCGGGTAAAAACATTACCGCCATTGCCCCCGCTGCCGCCGCCAGCAACATTAATAGTTACAAATACGGTTTTAACCGCCTGACCTACCGTACCGACTGACTTGACAACATACGTATGGTTGGTTGTAAAATCCGGCGTAACCGGTACTTGCTCCTCACCGTCAACATAAATTATAACATTATATTTTTTACTGCTAGCATCATCGATAAATGCCGTATCGTTACCCAGCCAGTCCCAGTTTCCTGCATTTAACCGGTTAAACTCCACCCAGGCCCGTTTAGCGCCGGCTTCAGCGGCATACTCGGCTTCTACCACATCTTTATTCAACGGAGCGTGGCGCGTCAACGTCGTGACCAGCGGCATCAGCCCCGCCGCCATGATCCCAAAAACCAGCAATACCAGTAAGGCGATAACGGCAATCGAACCTCTCTGATTAGTCATTATCGTGTTCGCTCCTCTAATTAACCTTATTTAACGTATATACTACGGTGGAAATTATTTTTTCAGGTTCACCATCTGTCACAACTTTTCTTAACTCAATTGTAATTTTACTAATTCCTTTATCTGGATCAAATTCACTATCAAAATGTACTTGGCGTTCGCGCCCCAAATTGTAGCGGCGAACCGCCGCTCCGGTGGGATCAGTAATCATAACGGTATGGGTATCCGTATCCAAACTGATCGTCCGGTCAGCCGCATCCCCGTTGCGGCGATAAGTAATCATTGTTCCAGCTTCATCGACGGTTAAACCCACTGCATTGCGCACTTCGATAGCAATGTTGTTCAAAATAGCTCGCTGCTCCTCAATATTAGCTGCCGCTTCCAAATTATACTGCTGCGACCGGTTCATACCCGTCAGTATTTGATAAATTCCTCCCAGAGTTATAACTAGCACCACCATGCCGACTACTACTTCAACCAACGAAACCCCGTTTTGATTCTTTATATACTCCATCACAGTTCCTCACTTAAATCAGAATAATAATAAGCAACTATCCGGATTTGTCGCTGTGTCGGCGGGTTAGCCGTTCGATCCATCCAAGTTACGGTCGCCTGGTAAGGGTGTAAATGGTTATCTAAATCTTCGGTTGTTGCAACCGGAGCAATGGTAGTGGTAAAAACGGTGCCATTAACAGTTTCGGCCGATGGATTGGTAAAATTAACTGAGACTAATTTGCCGTCCTGCAACGGCTGAGCGTCAAACCGCTTTATATTTTCCAAATGCTGCTGGGCAATATATACTGCCGCATCATAATCTCTACTTGTTGTATTGGCTATTGTGGCCTGCCGGTACATTATCATCATAGCAGCTAAAGCTACCGCCAAAATCACCATTCCAATCAAAGCATCTACAAAAATCCATCCTTGTTGGCCATTAACCTCATTATATCTTCGAACCGGCCTGTATAGGAGTCTCTTTGATGTTTGATATACCGACAAACCATATCACTCCCATAATTAATGTTGGTTACTTATTCTAACATATTTTACTATTACCTGCCTCGATTTGATAAAAAATTGCTCAAGATATTGTATAAGACTACAAGTCTAAGCTTCCCCCTACCACCCACCGTAAACAGTGGTTGTTTAGCGTTCAATTATTGACCTATTTTATTCCTGAATCAGCTAGCCGTTAGGTTATTGTTTAACCGTTGTCGAAAGTAAAACTGGGGCTATCAGTCCCAGTTCTACCGAAAAGGTTGTTATCCTTTACGTGAGTGCTTTGTACACCGTGCATACTCTACAAACCGTTGATATACTTCCGGATTCTCCTTCATAAATAGCATCAAGTGCTGAATAGAAGCTATCGTAGATTTGGATAAATAATGTTCCATTGCTTCCGCTTCAGCGGCAACATCACAGTCGGCACAAATTGTTGTTAGAAAGTCCTGCAAGACAGTATTCCGTTCTACTAGATAATCACCTGTTTTTCTTCCTTTGTCAGTCAAACCAATCAGGCCATATTTTTGATAAGTAATATAGCCGGTAGAGCGGAGCTTGCCCAGCGCTTTAGTAACCGAAGGAAGAGATACTTTCAGCCTGTGGCTGATGTCGGTAACTCGGATAATCTCACGGTTTAGCGAGAATCGATATATTTCCTCCAAGTAATCTTCCAGGCTGGGCGATAACATCTTACCACTCCCCCTTAAACTTTATTCTTTTATATCTTTATGCAAGCATTTACTTTCTTATATGCCCTGTTGAAAAATATGTTAAAATCAAAAGCGGCTATCAACTTATTAGTTGATAGCCGTTATTAACTATGTATGGCGGAGTGGCCGGGATTTGAACCCGGGCTAGGGTCACCCCTACTAACGGTTTAGCAAACCGTCCTCTTCAGCCACTTGAGTACCACTCCACTGAAAAAAATATTATTTATTCATTTGGCGGAGGGGGTGGGATTCGAACCCACGGTTCCTCTCGGAATCACTGGTTTTCAAGACCAGCTCCATAAACCGCTCGGACACCCCTCCGTGCCCGGCACATATTACATTATAGCAAACAGCAAGATTCTTTGTCAACAAACATATCAGTGGAAATTTCAGGGCTGCTTTTCGATTAACGCTACGGCATTCACATCATAACTAAATACGGGAATTCTTTTCAGAACAAAGGGATTCGACACCTTCGAACACATGCCTGAGATAACCGTAAATCCTTCGGAATAGCCTGTTTCCTGGACTATCGCCAATGTATTCTGATTAAAGCTGCCTTTCGGATAAGCAATAGAATGCACCCGAGAACCCAAAATATCTTCTAAGGCAACTCTGGAAGCCGTAATCTCCTGACGCATATCCGCCGGTGCAATTTCACCCAGCGAGCGATGACTGACCGTATGGGACCCTATCGACATTCCATGTTTGGCCATTTCTTGAATATGCTGTGCAGTTACCCGTTCTTTATCCTTCATCATCCCGGTAATTATATAGAAAGTCGCCACCATCGAATATTGCTGCAAAATCGGAAAAGCATTTTGGTAGTTGTCTAAATAGCCATCATCAAATGTAATCAGCACAGGTTTATTGGGTATATCGTTGTCCCGGTCAAACAGAAATTGTTCAAACTGATCAATTGTGATCGTTTGGTAACCGGCTCGCTGCAATAACGCCAAATCATTAGCCAGTCGCTGCGGGGTAACTGTTAATGCCCCGCTTGTACTGCCGACCCGATGATACAACAGCACCGGAATATTGCGATTGGCCGTTCCGCTGCTTGTAGCCAAAGGATATATGGCCTGTGACAATCCGTAACCGGTTATTGCACCAATACAATACTTGATAAATTGTCTACGCGTAATCAAAATTCTCTCTCCGCCTCATTAATTAACCAATAACCGAATCTGCCTTGGCAACTGTTGTTCGGTATGTTTCTTCAGCTTGCTGCTGCAATTTTTGCATTTGCATTTTCATGTCCTGAACAAATTGGTTATCTGTAATAAGTACAATGTTTATCTTTACATTATATAATGATCCTTGGACACCGGCATAACCCATGATGCCGGCAATTGCCGCATCACTGACAGCATGAGGATTGCCGATAGCCACGATTTTATCAGCTAGCTTCAAAACATCCAAGCTGACTTGAGCTATTTTTAGCGGCACAATTGAAGCCTCTTTTAAAGAAGCTTGAATCATCTTGGTGCGCCGAGTCTTTTCCTCTTCGGTTGTTTTAGGCAGTTGATACGCTGCTATAACTGAGCTGAACGCCTTGGCATCTTCGTCCATATATTGTTGTAGCAGTGCCGATAACTGCGCTGCCTGCTCGGCAATACTGCCAACTTCATCCTGAACTTGTCCAAATCTCGGATTGCCGATGGTCAAATTACAGACCATTGTTGCCAATGCGCTACCGATGGTAGCCGCTAAGGCTGCTGCGCTGCCGCCGCCGGGCGCAGGTTTGTTCGATGATAAGTCTGCCAAAAATTCTTGTATTGTAAGTTCTGCCAGCATGATATCACACCTTGTATAATTATTATTGCACATTACTACTGCGTGTAGTTTATCACTTTATGTCGGATCATGCAACTCGCCTAAATATCTCGTTCGTCCAAAATACCTTTGGCTAAATGCAGCATGAGCTTTAGCGCTACATCAGGATCATCAGAAATTCCTTCCTCATGCAGTATTTCCACAACATTATTGTAGATCGGTTTATAGAGTAGATCATAATGCTTTTCCACATCATATACGGGGGGAACAGGAATGCTGTCAGCGGCTTCAACGAATTTTACAATATCGTCTTTTTGCCGCAGGATATATTTTCTTACCGTTGATCTTAGCAGTCTTGTGAACATGTCCATCCTCCCTTTGCTTATAAATGTTTTTTTGTCTTACGCAGTACTTGGACCAATTGCTGAATATCTTGGCATTGTTCAACACTACAATACTTTTTATAAACATTTATGAATGGGTTTTGTTGAAGCATTTTGCGATTCTGCGTATTTAGCCAAAGTATGCGGTGAACCCGCCGGCTGATCCTCCGCAACGCCTCCCCGGCAGTGGTCGGATTAAGCGTTTCTCCGTCACTAATAAGCAAAAATAATGTGTTTGATGACAGCAAGTTCGGAAATTGCGTATTTAAGTCCTCAATACTGCGGGTGATATCTGTCCCATGGCCGACTTGGCTGGTCTGCTCCAAAAAGCTGTCGGTGGCCTGAGCGACATCATGTGCTGAATTAAAGATGTGGGTGACCCGTTCCAGTTGATTGGCGAAAACGAAAGTCTCATGACGGCCTTTGAGCGCCGACAAGCCAAAAAATAACGGTAAAACAAACTTCATATGTTTAAGCATTGAAGCTGAAACATCACAAATAACAACCATTTTAATCTTCTTCTGTTTGTGTTTGCGGTAATGCAATTGTAAAATATCGCCGCCATGCAAAATATTACGGGCAATACTGCGTTTATAGTCCAGAAAATCCGACCGCTGCGCCGGTTGCCACAGCCGCGATTTGACAGTAGACAGTCCGCAGGAATTCCGGCGCAGCACTGTCATTAAATCAACCATCCGGTATTGTCTGTTAAAGGCATCCCGTGGACACAGATTGCCTATTTTCTCTACACTATTCCCACCGGTTTTGGTCTTTGTTAAATCCTCTAATGAAATTATCGCCCGCACTTCTTTACGAGCATGCTTAAACACCGCTCTTTCAACCGGCATAATCTGTTTGCGCAATAAAGATCTAATTCTATTTATGTAACGCGGCGGATCTATAGGAACTTTTTTTTTACTTTGGTAAGAAACGTCTGGCTCGTTTCAGCTTGCTCGACTAATTCTTCACCACGACGAATTGCAGCGCAAAGCCCTTCAGGGCCCAGCGACCGCTCAAACAAGGCTACATCCTCATGATGTTTAAGTAAAAAGCCCAAGGTCTGAACGATGTTCCGCGGTTCCAGCTTTGTCGCTCCGCAGGCCAACAAAGCCTGTATCCAATCAAGAGTCTCGGCTATCGACGGCATTTTCTGCAACGCCAAATTAGCTCGCAAGTACTGAACCGCGGCCACAACTTCTTCCACTAATACGGTTCCGGCTAAGGGAACCTTATTCTGCACGATCATTTTTTCTTTTTCAACAGTTGGAAAATCGATATATAAATAAGCGCACCGCCGGCGTAACCCATCGGAAAGTTCCCGTTCGCAATTGCTGGTGAGTATGACAGTAGGAATCTGCTGGGCTTTTATTGTTCCCATCTCGGGAATAGACACTTGGAATTCAGACAAAATCTCAAATAAGAACGCTTCAAATTCTTCATCGGTCTTATCGATTTCATCAATCAGCAACACAATTGGCTCCTGCGATCGTATTGCTTTTAACAGCGGTCTCTCCAGCAAATAATCCGGCGTAAATAAGTCTTGCGTAGTCAAGCACTCTGTAGCGGCATTCTTCGTTGCAACTTGCAATGCCAACAGCTGCGCCCGATAATTCCATTCATATAACGCTTTGCTCTCATCTAAGCCTTCATAACACTGCAAACGTAACAAGTTTCGCTGCAATACGGAACATAATACTTTGGCTATTTCAGTTTTTCCTACGCCGGCCGGACCTTCTACCAGCAAAGGTTTATTAAATTTTAATGCCAGGAATACAGTTGTGATCAAATCCTCGTCAGCGATATAGCCGTGGCAAGCAAATGCCTGCTGTAAACCACTTAATTCAATGTCCATCTTACCGTCTCCCAACAAATTTAATTACCTATTGTATCCGCAATTTAAAGTTTCTGCGAAAACATATGAAGTCCTGCCATTACCGGAAGTTATAATCGTAATTTCAGTCTATATTAAAACAGGCTATCAGTCCGCCATGTCCGGCTGACTCTAGTTCGGGAATTTGCGTTTTGCACTTAGGAATTGCCAACCGGCAACGTGGATAATAACTGCAGCCGGACAAAGGTATCTCCTTTTGATTGATTGGTCGGTCCGATAGAACTGTATCCTTGCGTTGTAGCGGATGACTTGCCGGTATTGCAGCGAATAATTCCTGTGTATAAGGGTGTCTTGAACTATCTAAGCGGTCGCTGGCTATAATCTCTACAAATTTACCTAAATACATGACCGCTACCCGATCCGTGACCCGCGATAGAATTTGAAGATTATGCGTAATAAATATATAGGTAAGGTTCAGATTACGGCGAAGCTCATTCAGTAAACTTAAAATTTGGCTTTGCAGAGTTGAATCTAAGCCGGAAGTAGCTTCATCAAACAAGATAAAACGAGGCTGCAAAATAAGCGCTCTGGCAATACAAACGCGTTGCCGTTCTCCGCCGCTTAATTCTGCCGGATACTTTGTTAAAACCTTGCTGGGCAAACCAACAAAATTTATTACTTGTTCAATTCGGCAGTCCGAATTAATACTTTGCTGCAAAGCAAAATTCCTAATTGGTTCAAGTAATGTTTCGCCGACACTAAACCGCGGATTTAAAGCCGCATATGCCTCTTGAAACACAAATTGGCTATTGCGCCGCAATTGGCGTCTATTTTCGGCTGATAATAAAGCGATATCATTACCTTCAACAAGTATTGAGCCGGCTGTCGGCATATCGATCATGGCAATCAGGCGGGCCAACGTACTCTTTCCGCACCCTGATTCGCCGACAATTCCAAAGCTTTCACCCTGCTCAACCGTAAAACTTATATCATCTACGGCTTTTACTATCTTGTGGCCGGCCAGCCAGCTGCGATGCAATCGATAATACTTTTTGACGTGATCAAGCTGTAACAACGCCACAATTTTTGCTCCATTCAGGGGAAATTTTTAGTTCCATCCGGCTAGCTGCAATCAAATTTTTGGTGTACTCTTGACGGGGATTATCAAAAATGCTATAGCAATCAGCAAGTTCCACGATTTCTCCCTGGTGCATTACCGCAACTTGATCGGCTATTTCCGCGATTACACCCATATCGTGAGAAATTATTATTATCGTTGTTCCTAATTCCCGCTGCATTCGCTTCAGCTCTAATAAAATTTGAGCTTGAATGGTTACATCTAAGGCCGTAGTAGGCTCATCGGCGATAATAAGTTCCGGCTGTAATGCCAAAGCCATAGCTATCATTACCCGTTGTCGCATTCCGCCGCTTAATTGGTAGGAAAACTGCCGGTACACTTTGGCGGCATTCGCTAATCCTACCTTTTCCAAGAGTTCAATGCTCTTACTATAAGCAATATCCCCCGGCAGTTGTAAGTGCTTAACAAACAATTCCTTTAACTGCCAGCCAACCGGCAGCACCGGATTTAACGCAGCCAGCGGGTCCTGAAAAACCATGCTGATACTTCTGCCCCGAATTTGCCGCATCTGCGGGTCAGGCAAAGTCAGCAAATTTTGTCCCTTAAACCAAATATTACCCTTGGTTATAATATTTTTTACTTGTAATGAATTTAACCGCACTATTGACTTTGCCAATAGTGATTTACCGGAGCCGCTTTCGCCCACTATACCCAATATATTACCTGTTGGTACGGTTAATGATAGGTTATTGACCGGTCTTATCCTACCTTGCCGGGTACCGATTTCTATGGTTAGATCTTCAATAATTAAGCAATTTTCACCCATTTGGCACCTCAAGACGATTTTTTATACATAGACAGTGGATCTAAGGCATCTCTGACGGCATCACCGACAAAATTTACCGCTAAAACCGTGCTGATAATCATCAGTCCGGGAAACAAAGTGATCCACCAATTTCCCAGCAAAATACTGCGCTGGCCACCAATCAGCATATTTCCCCAGGACGGGAGGTGCGGAGGAATTCCTAGGCCAAGGAAACTCAAGGCCGCTTCCGTTATAATCGCATGCCCGACGTTAATTGTCGCCAATACAATAACCGAAGGCATACAGTTTGGCAAGATATACCGCAGCATAATATTTGAATCTTTCGTACCGGTAGTTACAGCTGCTTTAACAAACGGTTTTTGTTTAATACTTAAAAACTCAGTCCTTACCAACCGGGCTGTTTGCATCCAGTTAGCAAAAGCAATGACCAATACCACATTCCAAATATTCTGATCACCCAGCGCCTGCAGCGCCAGAACAAGCACTATTGTCGGGAGCGACAGCAGACCGTCGACAAACCGCATCAAAACATTATCAATGATCCCGCCAAAATATCCGCTGATGAACCCCAACAGCACGCCAACGACCGTTGAGAGAAGCACAGCGCCAAAACCTACTGTTAGTGATACTCTGGCACCATACAACAAGCGGCTGAAAATGTCCCGCCCCAATTCATCGGTACCCAGCATATGAAGAATGGAAGGCGGCTGACTAACTGCCGACAAATCGGTATCAACCGGGTTATGCGGGGCAATGACCGGAGCAGCAATGGCCAATAATACCAGCAGTACCAATATCGCCATGCTCCAGTGTCCAAACTTGTGCCTCCACAACCGCAGCCAGAAGCCGGTTCTTATAGCATCAGCCATAGGTACCAATCCTCCGCTCAACTCCTTCGACCTGGATGCGGGGGTCGGCCCATGCACAACATACATCAGCCGCCAGATTGCCAAGCACCACAAATATCCCGGTAAGCAAAATCGTGCCCATTAATAGTGGATAATCGCGGGTTGCAGCGGCATGCACCGTTAATTGGCCAATGCCGGGATAGGAAAACACCGTTTCAACCAAATACCCGCCGCCAATTAATGATGAAAAGGACATACCGGCATAGGTAATGAATGGAATCAGCGCATTGCGTAAGGCATGCGCGTAATAGATGTAGGCCGGCCACAGTCCTTTGGCATGAGCAGTCAAAATATAATCCTGGCTGAGTACTTCCAGTATGCTGGACCGGACAAAACGGATATAACCACCGATATGACTTACTGCCAGTACAATCGTAGGCATTATTAAATGAACAAGTCGGTCGACAAGATCCGCTTCCCGGCCGATACTGCTGATTCCCGTTGACGGCAACCAGCCTAAATAGACGCTGAATATTAGAATTGCTAACAACGCCAGCCAAAAACTGGGGATTGAATAGAATATAAAAGCAAAACAGGTACTGAGATAATCAAACCAAGTATACTGTTTAACGGCAGCAATCATTCCGATAATTACCGATAATATTATCATTAGAATCGAGGCTAAAGTGGTCAAAATCAATGTGTTGGGCAGCCTCGCTGCAATTATTTCACTTACTTGCCGACCGTCCAAGTAGGACCGCCCTAACTCACCTTGAACAGCTTGGGACAGCCATTTGCCATATTGCACCGGCAATGGTTCGTTAAGACCCAGATTAGACCGTATCCGCATTTGATCTTCCGGCCGCATTCGCTCCAGTTGATTGCCATACATGGCGATAGCCGGATCGCCATGAGCCGAGTGGATTAAGAAAAAAGCACATAAACTGATTACAAATAGAACCGGTATACTTGCCATCAGCCGGCGGACGAAAAACAAAAGCATTATTATTTACTCCATTCCTCAATGTTCCAAATAAACCCGGCCCCGTGATGGCCTAATATCTTCGATTTTATCCCCTTAAGCTCCTGTTTGGCAACTACGGCAACGTCTAAATACACTAAGAAGTTAAACGGGGGATCGTTGCTCAGTTCTTGCTGAAATTCATTATATAATTGCCGCCGCTCATTCCGTTTACCTGTTTTTCTCGCCTTTAGCAGATAATCATCAACTTTAGCATTGCTGTAATTCTGAAAATTAAGTTTGCCGATCTGCGAGCTATGGAATAAGCGGTAGGTATCTTCATCCGGATCATAGGGACTGCCCCACCCCAGCAAAAATGTGTCCATTTCATTTATTTTAAATGAACCTTTTTGCCGCGGATCAGGAATAGCTTCGATGCCAATATTTTTAAACTGAGTACTAAGGGCACTTACAATAGCAACCCGCACCGGATCATGAGCAAAAGTAGTCAGTTTGAATGAAAATTTATTACCATCTTTATACCAAAAACCATCAGTTTCAATATGCCAACCGGCTTGACTCAGCAATTGCTTTGCTTTTTCCGGATCATACTTATATTTATTAATGGGGACATTAGCCCAGTTCATTTGCAACGGCCCATCGGCGACTTTACCCCATCCCAATAAAATTCCTTTCACTAAAGCTTCTTTATCAACTGCGTAATTTAGAGCTTGTCGTACTTTGCTATCCTGCCACAGCGGCTTGGCAAGATTATACATCATGACCCGATAATCGGCAGTTTTCATACGCTGCACTGTAAGTTTCGGATTATTGGCCAACCGTTGGACCTGCATCGGATCAATCAATGCAACGTCAATTTCTCCCGTCTCTAATTGGAAAGCGCGAATATTTTGGTCCGGTAAAAATTTTAAAATCACCTTGGCTGATTTAGGGGAACCACGGTAGAAATCCTTATTAGCCGTTAAAATAAGATATTGACCCTTTTCCCATTTGGAATACTTGAAGGGGCCGGTACCGATGGGAGCCATATTAAACCGGGCATTATTAATGTCTTTTCCCGCTAAAAGATGTTTAGGAATCACGCCCGTTGCCATAACATCCAACAAGCGCGGAAACGGATGTTTTAAAACGATTTTTACGGTATAGGGATTAATGATTTGTACTTCCTTGATTTCTTCAAACCGTTCCTGTATTTTAGAATTATTTTTGGGATCAAGACTTTGTTCAATTGTAAATTTGACATCATTGGCGGTAAAAGGATTGCCGTCATGCCACTTAACATCTTTGCGCAGCGCAAAGGTATATATCAACCGGTCCGCTGAGACTGTCCAGCTAGTCGCCAAATCCGGAACCGGTTCATTCTGCTCATTAAACCTTACTAATCCACTGAAAATTAAATAAACGGCATCATCATGCTCATCGGCAAATATCGGATTAATCTTTTCCGATTCATTTTCAATTCCTAATACTATCGTATCCTTATCTGTCCTGCTGCCTTTGGCCTGTTGCTGGCCGCAGCCGCCCATTAATATCGCCGCTATAACTATAGCTAAAACTATGAATACTATCTTTTTTCCTTCAACCAATACTGCTCTCCTCCTCAAACTTAACTCTGTAATTAATAAAAAACCATGAGGCTTATCCCGTCAGGGAATCAACCGTCATGGCAAAATATATCTATCGCTCGCAAACATACCTATAAATTCACACGATTCATCGTTCGGGTTATAGCTTCATGCTATAACTACATTTGTATTTTATAAAATATCCCAACAGCTGTCAATTGAAACAAAGGGGACAGGTCCCTCGTTTCAACATAACTGTCCGTAGTCTTACTGCTGCAATAACCTTTCATTTGGATTACCTGCGGGCTGTAGTCCGCTTTGCAGCCCAACTGTCAGCACATCACGCAATAAGGCCTTCCACTCCTGACGGTTTTTTGCTTGTTTAAACCAGATGTAGTTATCGCCGCCTGCAGCTACAAAACTATTGGCAACTACTTTATACCATTGATTATCGGATAGCTCTCTACCATCGGCCAGAACGACACGCCGCAGCCGTGCACCTTGCGGGCGGGATGAATCGGCTTGAATTTTTACGCCGGAGTATTGTAATACGCCGACTTTAGTATTGAAAAGACCATATTCCAACATCTCACGTATGGCCCGTCCGCTCAGAAATGCGGTTTCTACCCGGTCTTCAAATGGCAATATGCGGTATACGTCAGCCGCTGTTGTCCGGCCACCGCTTAACGGTGCCCGCAATGCTCCGCCGTTAATTACCGCTACGTCTGCTTTAAAAGCCTGGCGCAGCACATCAGCGGCATAACAGCCCAGCGGCGAAAGCGTCCAACGATCATGGGCCAACTCCGGCGCAGAAGTTGTTAATACTTCTTTGCGAATCATACTTAGCTGACGCTGGGCCTGGGCCACAATATCGGCAGCCTTGCCGTCCACACCGTACTTCTCGGCTGATACGTCGATTACAGCCGCACTGGCCGACACAACCTTCTTATCTAAGCGGGAATATAGCAGCGTAATTTTACCGATTGCCCGGCCATATGCTTCGGCTTGAACTACCGGTATGCCTTTTAGCTCTATTGCCACTCGTTTGTGAGAATGACCGGTGATAATCGCTGCTGCTTTTGGAACTTTGCCAAGCAACTCGGTCACTTCTCCCTTTAGTTGGTTGTCAGCAGTCTGCTCACTGCCCAAATGTGTCAATAATATAATGATGTCAGTCTTGTCTGCAATTTCTTGTATTGCTTTATTGGCAGATTCCACCGGGTCCAAAAACGTATATCGCGATACTTCACGCGGATGCGCTTTAAACGCTGACTCGGGAGTTGCCAGCCCGACAATGCCGATATTTAATCCGCTGCGATTAACAATAATATAGGGCTTAACGAAATCAGGCAGCCTGCCATTATCTTTACGTACTACATTTGCAGCAAGCAGCGGCAATGACTTGGCTACTCCGCTCAATCGTTCCGCCGTCAAATTAAATTCATGATTACCAAGGGACATTGCCGTTAAACCGGCCCGTTCCATGACCGCCAGCACCGGCTTGCTTTCCAGCATATCAGCCTCGATCGTTCCGGTTAGCATATCACCGGCGCTGAGTACCAGCGTTCCCCGCGGGTTCCGCTCGGAGATTTTACGAATGGTCTGAACCAATGCTCCGGCACCGGGATTACTTCCTTCAGCCACCAATGCCCCATGAAAGTCGTTGACCGTCAATATATCCAGCAATACCAACGGCTTATTGTTATCTGCCGCTAATACCGGCATGGCCCCTACTGTTACCAGCAGGCATATTATTGCTATAATCTTAAATAAGCGCGAACTACGACCCATTATAACCCTCTCCTCCAATATATCTGTCCTAAAAAGCCGCCATTTCAGCCAGCTTAGCTTTAGCAAATTCCTGCGCTTCTGTCAACGAACCCCAGGTTTGGTTGCCACTAGCCAATAAATAAGAATAATACTCACTGTTTCGTTTTTTATCAGTGATTTGAACTGTAAATCGATCTTCTTCATGCTTTTCAATGATAATTAAAAATCTTTCATCAGCGGCAATCCATTCGCGTTTGATTATGCCCCAATCCACCGTTTCCTGATAGTGATAATCCATAAATTAGCCCCCTCTCAGTCATATAAGCCTTGTTGATAAAGTTTATACCCTTCATAGAAAGTAACCTAGACCAAACGATGTCTTATTTTGTCGTATTTAATTAATTCGCTGTGTGCCATTTTTTCCCTTTAAATTAATATTCAAACGCTTACCATACCGGGTTAAGTACAGGCATACATCAAATCCTAGCTGTCGGTCTGTGCCGCTAAGTCTGTCAAAAACACGCCTTTGCTTACGCCGGTTACCGAGCCGGTCATATGAACATGGCCGTCATTATCAATCGTTACATTAATAATACCGCCAGGCATATGAACATCAATATTTTTATCAACCAGGCCCAGTTTGTGTGCTGCGCTGGCCGCCGCGCAACTGCTGCTGCCTGATGCCAATGTATATCCGGCACCGCGTTCCCAAATTTCTATTTGGATGTTTTGACGGTCAAGCACTTTTAACAATTGGACATTTATGCGGTTAGGGAACAGTTCATGGGTTTCGATAACCGGTCCAATTGTATCGGCTAAATTCTTAGAAATTTCGGTTAGCGGAATAACACAATGCGGATTGCCGATTGAAACACAAGTTATCTGGTAGGTCTGTCCATCAATAGCTAATTCTTCGCCAATTACTTCGCGTTCAGTCCCTTGTACCGGTATTTCCACACTGTTGAAAGTGACCGTTCCCATATCAACCTGAATTCTACCGGCGGTTTCATCAAGTAATTTAACATGAACCTTTCCGCCTAATGTATATAAATCAAACTCATTGGATTTTAAATATCCGCCGTCAAACAGATAGCGGGAAAATATGCGGACTCCGTTGCCGCTTTTCTCTGCTTCACTGCCATCCGGATTAAAAATTTTTAATTGCATTTTTTCACCGTCAAATATGGGCCCATACAATATTCCATCCGACCCAATCCCAAAATTGCGGTGACAAATAAGTTTAATCGTCTCGGTTGTTAATACAATATCCTTCTTGTGCGGATCAATCACAATATAGTCATTTCCCAAGGCATGATACTTATAATAGTCATAATTCACGGTACTTCAACTCCTCTATTGTTTTGTCAACAAAATAACTCTCCAGACGTAATTGTCGCCAGTTCCAATCGGTTTAATCACGCTTCAAACCTAGTCACTAAGTAAATTAACGAACCGGAAGTCAACAGTATCGACTAAACCGCGGTTCGTTAACCGCAGTTCAGGTAAAACAGCCAATCCTAACAGCGCCATGGTCATAAACGGCGATACTAATTGACATCCTTGCTCTTTCCATACTGAATCCAGCTTAGCCACAGCCTGCGCAACTTTTTCTACCGGTTGGTCCGACATTAGACCGGCAATTGGCAACGGCAGCAACGCCAGCACTTTATTATTGCATACTGCAATCATTCCTCCGCCGGCTTCGGCCAACTTATTGCCGGCGAAAGCCATATCCGCGTCATTGGTACCAATGATCAGCAAATTGTGGCTGTCATGGGCAACAGTAGAAGCAAACGCGCCGGCCTGCAAATTAAAACCTTTAACAAATCCCTTACCCATTGTCCCGCTGTTTTGGTGCCGTTCTATAATTACCGCTTTAATTACGTCCTGAGCCGGATCATTTTGGACAACACCCTTTTGTACAGGTAAAACGCACTTTCTGGCGATTGTGCCGACCTTGCCGTTAATGACCTCAATTACTTGGGCCGTAACCTGTGTAATATCTTTATTGGTGTAAACAGCAAAATCCTCCGCCTCCAGCAGCTTAGGCAAAATGACGGAATGCCGGACATGAGCGGGATACTCTGTCACTGGTATCGGAACGCATAGTTCACCGTTTTCCGCTACTAGCTCACCGTTAATAAATACCTTTTCAACTTTTACTTGGCTCAGATCACTTATGAGCAGCATATCCGCCAATTTACCCGGTGATATACTGCCCAAATCCCGGCTCATGGCAAAACATTCGGCTACGTTGATTGTGGCCATTTGGATTGCAGTAATCGGATTTACTCCTTCTTCAATTGCCCGCTTAACAATATAATCCATGTGACCGTTATCAAGCAAGGTATGCGGATGAGTATCGTCACTGACCAAAGTGGCTAAACGGGTATCCATGTTATGTTCAGTTATACTTTTGATCGTTTCTTTCAAATCCCGCCAAGCCGATCCTTCCCGGATTTGTACATACATTCCCAACCGCATTTTAGCTACTGCATCTTCCGGCCGTACCGTCTCATGGCAGCAGCGGGCACCACATGCAATATAAGCATTTAGCTGTCGGCCTCTCTCACTGGCAGCAAAATGCCCGGTAACAATTTTCCCTGCTTTTAGCGTCGCCGCCAGCTTGGCATGAACCTCCGAGTCACCGAAAATGACTCCCGGGAAATTCATCATCTCACCTAAACCGACAATTTCTTCCCAATCCATGGCCTGTTCAACCTCCGCCGCGCCAAGTACGGCTCCGGTATCTTCAAATTCGGAAACTGCCGGTACACAAGACGGCATAGTCACAAAAACCCGCAATGGAACTAACTTGCCCTCGTCAGTCATCAGACGGATACCTTCCATACCCAGTACATTGGCAATTTCATGCGGGTCCATATATATTGCAGTCGTACCGTGCGGTAAAACTGCTTTAGCATATTCGCTTACAATCACCATACTGCTTTCGACATGAATATGTCCGTCCATAAATCCCGGCGTCAGGTAATATCCAGTTGCGTCGATAACTTTAGTGTCAGTTCCTATCGTATGAGAAGCATCACCAACCAAGGCTATTCGACCGTGAGTAATAGCCACATCGGTATTAGGAATAATTTCACCCGTATTAACGTTTACTAATTTTGCATTCTTTATAACTGTTTGCGCCGGCAGGCGCCCCATGGCCACCGCCGCCAGATGCTGCGTAATTTCCGCCAGCGGATATCTCTTATTCATAAGGTACTCCTTTCGCCTATTATCATTATTTATATCTTAATATGAGCAATCGCCATAAAACCAATCCTAAGCCTGAACTTAATCCGGCGGCAAAATTTGAGCCCCCATGGCTGCCGCAAAATGACCCAGCGCCCAGCAATGGCCTTCATGGTTAAAACTAGCTACCGCATCGGCGTGAACCGTCAGGCCATACCCCCGATTATAGGCATCAATCGCCGTATGCAGCACGCAGATATCGGTACAAACGCCGGCCAGATAAATGTTTCGAATACCCCTGGACCGCAGTTGCAAATCTAAATCGGTACCGCAAAAGGCACTATATCTCGTTTTGTCCAGCCAATATATTTTCTCCTGGTGATTATTATACACATCATTCAGCTTGCCATATAATTCTCTCCCGCTGGTGCCCCGCACATTATGTACCGGAAACAAACTATTCTCGGGATGATAAGGATCATTTTTGTCATGGGCATCAACGGCCATAACCACCCAATCGCCATCTTGGCAAAATTGTTCCGTTAATTCGGTAATACGATCTTCAATCTGCAGCGCAGGCTGTCCGACCGGTAAGTTCCCGACTACAAAATCATAGGTATAATCAATAACAATTAACGCGTTCATATCTAGCCTCCTAAGTAGTTCATTATATATGCTGTTTACAATACTACTGAAAATAACAGTAAAATCCTGCTAAAAGGTATAATTTCCGCCAAAGATTTTATCTCGGCAGCCATGACAAAAATAGAACAGGCTATCGCCTGTCCCGGAAAATTAACAATTTGTTAAACGACTATCGTACACCTCGACTGTGTTTAACGCTTTATACAAACTTCTATCAAAATATATTTTAATAAGCCCTCTCCTGCCGCAAACCCCAAGTAGTCACTGATTATACCTCATTTCCTAACCCTAGCCAAATTGCCCCTGCTGATAGAAAGCCCAGTACGCCGCCAAACCAAAAAGGTGCAGCTACTCCAAACCAATCCCATAATAAGCCGGCAATGGCTGAGGCCGGCAACAGCGCTACGCCCACAACCAGCGCATGCAAACCGTAAACCGATGCTTTTTGACTACTTGGAGCAATATCGGCCAGCAATGCTTTCTCCACGCCCTCGGTTAACCCGCTGTAAAGCCCATAAATGCCAAACAGGCTGATAATCGACCAACCGCTATCCGCAAGTGCAAAGCCCATATAAACCAAACCATACACGCAATACCCGGCAACTAGTAAGGTCCTCCGGCCAACCCGGTCGGATAGCAAACCGGCCGGATAAGAAATCAGCAGATAAGTTACATTCATAAGCAAATACAGTAGGATAACCTGAGCCTGGTCAAACCCGGCACTACCGGCCCGTACCAGTAAAAACTGATTTGATGAATTCCCCAAGTTAAACAGAAAACTGACAATGATAAAATACTTTAAGCGACTATCAAGTTCCTTCCAGGAAAAAGCCAGCTTTTTTATAGTGCGTGTTGTATTTTTCCCGGAGTCACTAATTAAAAACAGCAGTAATACCCCAATCATGGCGGGAATAATCGCTAGCCCAAAAACAGTAATATAGTTGCCGTTATACCGTGTAAACAGCCAATAGGCCAGAACAATACCAATTACTGCGCCGGCAGTGTCCATCGCGCGATGCAAACCAAAGGCTTGGCCACGATTATCCGCACTAGCGGTATCCGCAATCAACGCATCCCGTGGCGCGGTGCGAATGCCTTTGCCAAATCGGTCACTGACACGCGCCCACAAAATCCCCATCCAGCTGGCAGCTATCACGAACAATAGTTTGCCGACCGCCGACAGGCCATAACCGGCAATCGCCAGCGGCTTTCGTTTGTCCAAGCGGTCAGAAATACGTCCTGAAATAATTTTAAGCAAACTGGCCAGGCTTTCCGCGATGCCCTCGATAATACCAAGAGCAATAGTTGACGCCCCTAACACCGTGGTTAAATAAAGTGGCACCAGAGGATAAATCATTTCGCTGGATATGTCGGTAAACAAGCTGACAAGTCCTAATATAATAATATTTTTTGGCAATCTTACTACACCTCTCGCTGCGTTCCGCTATTTTCGTAATGTCGCGCTTAGCCGTTCCGGATTTAAAAATAGGCGGATTGCGTCTTCCGGCGACCGTACGATAATATCAGCAGCGGTCATAATGCCGCTGCTAACGCCCTCCGCCCCTAATACACAGATTTTCAACCCGGCGATAAAAAACATTGGCTGATCATTGACGCCATTGCCGACTACAGCGGTTGTCTCCGCACCCCGAGCCTGAACCCAGCGCGCTTTCTCTTTGCCGTCTTTATCTTCCGGCAACACAACTAGTTCCACATTCGCTACATCCTTTAGTTCCTCTCGCACTGTTCCAAAGGTGTCGGCGGTAATAACCGTCACCGCAACTTGGGCTGCCAACTCGGCTAACAGTTGCCGAACTTTGTCGGTAACATATCCATCCACGGCCAATACCCCGTTATAATCAAACACAACGTGATGAAATTCATACTGTCTTCCGCCAGGCACTTGTACAGAAATCATTATTTTCACCCCTCACTTTACCTTCGCAATTTAAAGCTTAAAAGCAGCGGGCAACCCCAATTCCCAACCAGGTAGCTATAAAACCAACCAACATGTTCAACCCGATATTATACGCCGCCCGTATTGTATCTGCTTCCTGTAATAAATGCATGGTTTCATAACTAAATGACGAAAAAGTAGTCAATCCCCCCACAAATCCGACTGTAATAAACAATCGCCAATACGGGCTGACGATCAGCCGCTCGGTGGCAATAGTCATAAACGCGCCAATTATAAAACACCCGGCTATATTCACCATAAGTGTTCCATAAGGAAACTCCGCCCCGAACCGCGCTACGGCCCAACTAGATATCAAATATCTTGCTGTTGCTCCCATACCTCCGCCAACTGCTACCGAAATGATTTCCAGCAAATCTTTTCACCTCGCTTGCTAAGTAATAGTCCGTATTCCTTATCGTTTTGGCGGCTTACGGCCATATTTAATCACTTCAATATCATCAATAGTAATCAGCCCTTCAGCCAACATTTCATCTAAATAAGGCAATAATTTGGCAATATACTCTTCACTGTCAATTATTTCCACAAGTATGGGCAAATCACTGGATAAATCAACAATACTGGCGGTATGAATCCGGCTGTTGGCTCCATACCCCATCAATCCGCGAAATACCGTAGCTCCCGCCATATCTAATTCCTTGGCTTTTTCCACAATAGCATGGTATAACGACCGTCGCTGCCAATGATCGCTTTCACCGATATAAATGCGCAACCGTTTAGCCTTGCTGGCAATTTTTGGCATTTATTAACCCTCCTTTGTCGGACTGCTGAACTATATATTTATCACACCTAGTACCGCAATATTTACCTGTTCCGTAGTTTATTAAGCGGCAAAGGATTACGAAATACCGCTTTACTTCCTAACTCTGCTTCAATTTCCAGCAACCGGTTGTATTTAGCAATACGCTCGCTCCGGCAAACTGATCCGGCCTTAATCTGACCACCGCCCATTGCCACGGCAAAATCAGCCAAAAAGGTATCCTCCGTTTCGCCGGAACGATGGGATATCACATAGCCCCAGCCGGCCTGCTGGCAAAGTTTAATGGCCTCGATTGTTTCCGTCACCGTACCAATCTGGTTAAGTTTAATAAGTACAGCATTAGTAGTTTGCTCACCAATTCCGCGAGCAATAAATCTAGTATTAGTAACAAATATATCATCGCCGACAATTTGGATTCGCCCACCCAAGATAGCCGTCTGCTCCCGAAATCCTCCCCAATCATTTTCAGCCAAGCCGTCTTCCAGCGAAACAATGGGATAGCGTTTAATCCACTCCTCATACAATCCCGTCAGTTCCCGGCTAGTCTTTGGCCCTTGACCAGACTTACTTAAATTGTAGACACCGTTCTCATAAAACGAACTAGCCGCCGGATCAAGCGCCAGAGCAATATCTTTCCCCGGCATATAACCGGCGGCGGCAATAGCTGCTAAAATCAATTCACAAGCTTCCTCATTGCTGGCTAAATTAGGCGCGAAACCGCCTTCATCACCAACGCTGGTGGCATAACCTTTTTGCGCTAAAATTTGTTTCAAGGCCTGAAATGTCTCAGCACCATACCGCAGAGCTTCGGCAAAAGACGGTGCGCCAATAGGCATAATCATAAATTCTTGAAAATCCACACTATTGTCGGCATGTTTACCGCCATTTAGAATATTCATCATCGGTACTGGCAAACGAACCGCCTCGGTACCTCCTAAGTAAGTATACAACGGCAGTTTTTTCGCTAATGCCGCCGCTCTGGCCACGGCCATCGACACCCCCAAGATAGCGTTAGCCCCTAAATTCGCTTTAGCGGGTGTCCCGTCCAGATCAAGCAAATACCGGTCGATCGATTCTTGGTCACCGGCTTCCCACCCGACTAGATTCGGAGCAATGCGATTATTGACATTAGCTACCGCCTGCAATACGCCTTTGCCGCCGTAGCGGTTCCGGCCGCCATCCCGCAGTTCCAGCGCTTCGTTTTCGCCAGTGGATGCTCCTGACGGAACCGAAGCTAACGCCGAAATACCATTATCCAATTCAACTCGCACTCGCACGGTTGGATTACCGCGCGAATCTAAAATTTCTAAGGCACTTACGCCAGCAATTTTACTACTCATGTTCTTCATCTCCCTTGTCCTAAATATCACTCCGCTGTTGTTAACCGGCAACATAATGAACCAAGCCGCTTGACCTCAGGGCCAATTTCTAATGCCCCCAACCGGATTGCCAAGTCCTGTAAATCCTCTGCCGTCGCCCGCAAGCAACCGACTTTCGCTGCCGCCGCTTCGGCCTGTTCGTTTTTCAAGCCTGCTGCCGCCGCAACTGCCTGATTAGTATTATTCACCGCCGTCGTCATGTTTGTCGTAAGAGTAGTGGTAAAAGTACGGAAAACAGTTTCCATGTTCTGCAACAGCGCCCAGCGCAAGTTTTCAACATTCTGCGTAACCAGCACCGCCACATGTCGTCCCAGCCGCTTGTTAATCTGCGACCGCCGGATTGATGCCGGCAGCAAAGCTTCCAGCCAGGTTGAAGGAATAATACTCATACCGGTCTGCCACTTATCTTTAACCCAATATGGCTGGCGTTTCATTTGAAACACCGCTTGCTGCTCCGCCGCTTGATAATCAATCGCGAATATATCGGCGGCTGCTTGCCGCACAGCAGCAACAAGAACCTCTGCGCGCTGCCGGTGGGGAGCAAAAATATTATCGATATAGTCGCTAAACCGCTCGGCAGTTGCCGTAAGTTCCCGGTCGAAAAAGCCGGGAACCGCTTGGGCCAGTTCGGCATGAATCTTTTGCTCCACCGCTGAATACTCTCCTTGGCTGAGAGCCCCTTCCACAATGTTCTCTAAATAACCCCGTGCTTTTTGCCGTAAGTCAGCGGCCTGCGACTCTAAGAAATCCAAAGTACGCTGTTTATCCCCCGCCAGCAAGTCTCCCGCCACCCGCCGCTGGGCCTCAATCTCCGCCAACTTTTGCGCCAGCAGTTCCTGTTTAGCAGCCAGTTCAGTCACCGGCAGTTCCAGTGCTCGCAGCGTTAACTCCAAGTCCAAACATGCTTCCTGCAGCACCGCCGCAAATTTTGTGCGGATGGCTTCCGTCAGTACTGCTTTTTTCTCTTGTTGAAAAAAGTTCGCCAGCTCTTCTTCCAGAAGGCCCAGCCCGCTGCGCGCAAACAATTCCCCATCACCAGCCTGTTTAGCCGCTAACGCCTGCCGGGCCGACAGCCCGAATACAGGCTCTGTCTCTGCCGCTCCAATCTGTTCATGCAAAACTTTCCGAAAAAAGGTTGTAACCGTCTCCCGTTCAGCAGCACTGAGATAATCAATCTTGTTCAAAACAAAAAATAATTTGTGGACATGTTCCTGCACCGACTGCAAGAATTCCACTTCGCTAGCCGTAATCGGCGGATCGGCCGAAACAACAAACAACGCCGCATCACATTGGTGCAAAAACCGCAGTGTGGTTTCCGTATTGTGTTTAAAAGTCGACCCAATACCAGGAGTATCAATCAGGGTAACTCCCCCGGCTAAGAAATCGGACGGATATTCGACTTCCACCTGCTGCACTCCTTGGTAATTATGCGGATTATTCTGCTCGGCGACAAACTGAGTTAAAAATTCCGTCAACGCTCGATCATCGGCAAAACTTTGCTCTATTAATTGTCTGTTCTGAAACATGATAACCGATCGCCGCGTTTTTCCCCAACGGACTATTGTCGGCAACGCCGTTAGCGGGACCGTACTAGCCGGCAAAAACTCTCCCCCCAATAAAGCATTAATCAGACTGCTTTTACCCCGTTTAAACTGACCTAAAACCGCCAGATGAAACCGTTCCTCCCGTAGCCGGTCAGCCAACTCTTTGGTGCGCTCGGCATAAGGCTTAAACCGTTCCTGATGTTGACAAAATAAGCCTTCCGCTTCTGACAACAATTGCAACATATCTTGCTCGCACTGTCGTACACGTTTGTCTAAACCCACCGTGTTTCCCCCTGTCAAGGTGTCATTCTCCTGTTCCCCGTTGAAAAATAAAAAACGCAAAAACTCCTACCAGCAAACCTGGTAGGAGTCATTACCGCGATTAGCGGATTAATGGCGAACCCCATCGCCTTTTTAATTGCCTCTATTATACAATACCGGTTGATATTCGGTCAATTTTTAAGTTTACTACTTATGGCAGGCAAACGCTCCGGTCGCCCACCAAACGAATTATGGCCCGCCGGTAGGCATCCTCCTCATTGCGATTATGCAAAGCCCGGCGAACAGCCTCATACTTCATAGCATAACTTTGCATATCTTCCGCATCCTCGGCAAAACACCGCGCAGCATGTCCAAGCAGAAACTTACGGTCTTCAGTTGTCGCAACATTATCCATAAGCATACCAAGATGACGGAGGCAAACACCCGGCGAATAGCGATACTGTTTTCGTCCATCCGTATGGTCAATCATTCCAGCTAGCTTGTGGATGTAGTCGGTTTCAGCCTGACGAATCAAGTTACATACGCGGCAGTTTTGTGAATCGCGCACCAACCGCCGCACAGCCTCTCCCTCAGCCGGTACGGCAAGATATTTGGTCAACTGCTGAGCAAGCTGCTCAGCCAGTTGTGCATACCCAACAGAAGCACCGTGAGGAGAGGATATCGCCAACAACTGCCAAGTATGTAGCGGACAAAATCCCCGTTCGACCGCAAATTCGTTTTGTGTTCGCTCGTCGCTACTTAATCGGTATTGCCAGTACTCAAGAAATTTATCGCTGCATTTTGCAATGTGTCGGCAAACCGGACAGTCCGGGATTTGTAAATCAGCAGCCATATCAGCTGCTGCGAGTGTCGGTATAATCACAGCAGGCCGTCGAATCCGTTCTGATTGCCTCGTCTTTATTGCCGGCAACTCAGTATCCACATCCTTAGACCCTTTTTCGGGGCGACAGCCTCTATACATCGCTTCAAGTTTTGTCCGCACGGCCATAATCGCTGCAATTGCTACAGCCGAGTCAAGGCGAACTGTGGCGGATTGACAGATTGACTCGCTAGTAGCCGGCGACGATGGCTCACTTAAAATACCCTTGCCGATCTCTTTCGCTATAACCAGTATCTTATGCGCGATTACGGCGAGAAATGCGGCCGACTTTTCTTCAACTAAAAAAGCAGCCAACGCCGCCTCGAGGACTGGCAAACCGCTCTGTTCAGCCAAAACTGGGTCACCGGCTAGTTTAGCGGACAGACCGTTCCGAGCCGAAACCGGAAAAACTTTTACAAGGCCGCCGCACCCGGTTTTGGTCTGAATTATTCCGGTCACGAAATTCAAAACATCGTCCCGCTCGTTATCTGCCACAAGATCAATCTTATTAATCACCCAAAAAATTTTATCCACATAATTCTCAATATCCTTAATAAATGCCAACTCCAAACTTGTCAGCGGCGTGTCCACGCCGGTCACGAACAATACCGCATCGCATTCCGGCAAAAATTCGTACGTAGCGTCGTTCGCTTTGGGTCCGCCCGAGTGCCGTCAGTGCTTCCCGCAACACCCGTAATTGTCCTGCCAAGGCCAGCTTAGTGTGCATATAGGTCCGCAGTTGTCCCCCAGCCGGATCATATTCAGTTGGTAGTTCGCCGCTGTCGGCCGACCCAATGATTATAGTTGAATCCCGGTCTTGATTTTCGCTGTCCATGCCATCACCTTTCTTCTTATGACCAAATGCTTAGCAACAACCAGTCATTACGCCCTAACAACTATCGCCAAATATTTTATTATACAAATCTACGCCGTAACTGGTTGCCAGAGGTTGACCTTCTACGATTTTAAAAGTTCGTCCCCCGTCGCTTTGCCGCTCGGCCCGCAAAAAAATAATATTGTACATGGTTTGGTTATAAAAGCTGTGAGCAAGATCATACAAATGCGTAACAAAAAAAACTTTGATTCGTTTTTCCAATAGCCCACGAATAATTTGCCGGGCTATTTCCGATCCTTCGCGTTCATTGGTGGCAGCAAATGATTCATTGAACAATATCAGCGAATTAGCTGTTATCTGGTTAACAATATCACTCATTCTGTTTAATTCTTCATCCAGTTTGCCGCTATTCATAGCCGTGTCTTCTTCCCGCTTATAGTGAGTAAACAGGCCCGTACAGACGTTGACACAAAAAGTTTGCGCAGGCACAAACATCCCGCACTGCATCATCAGCTGCGCTAAGCCAATACTGCGCAAAAAAGTTGATTTACCCCCCTGATTTGCACCGGTGATAAGCGCAAAGTCTTTACCATCAGCCCGTACAGTATTGCCGACAACATTGCTTCCCAAGGTTAAGGCCAAGCTAATATCATACAAACCGGTACAAGAATGCCGCCGCTCGCTGACTACTGCCGGCCGGGGAAAACAAACCGTCCCACCGATTTCTGTAAGCCGCTCATATAAATTCAAACAGCCGACATAAAATGCCAACTCTGTTCGTAACATCGTAAAAAAACTGAGAATATGGTCCACTGCTTGAGCCAATGAATCAGCAACATGCGCAATTCCCCGGTCGGTCAATTCGGCCAACGCCCTAGCTCCGGTTTCATCACGCCCATCAATTTCAAAAGTATAAATGTCCGGCACTTTTCGCCTAAATATCCGTTGCAGCCAATTTAGTTTTCGGCGGTGTAAATTTTCTTTAGGCTTGCGCAGCGTATAATTAACACCTTTATTGCCCATTCCCAACGCAGCACTGATCAAAACGCCATCGTCAAATTTTAGTTCCCGGAGGTGATTTTCGGCAGCAGCAAAATATTCATCATCCAGTTCTTGATTAAGCATCGCCCAAAATGCTTTAAATCCTTCTGACGCAAAGCCGTCCGCCTGCTTGGCAGCAATAATCTTCACCTTTTTTAGCAAGGCTAAAAATAACTGCATTACCTCGATTGCCCTACGCAGGATTCCGGCCGGATATTTGCGAAAGAAAATTGAATAACGCTTTTTTCCCTCGGTAATTGCTTACTCAGCAATAGCGTATATTCCCCGAACAGTAGCGGAGTTCTGTAGGCAATCTTTCAGAATCTGCTGGCGGTACCTTATTTCCTCCAAGTCAATTAAACTAGTCAAAACAGCCTTTTCGGCTACTACCGCTAAAAACTCATCGCCTCGCGCCATGGCGGAAAATAATGTTGACAGCTCTAGGTCTTGAATCAGCGTTTGAGCATTTGCCGGCAATTTCCCCGTCAGGTCAAAATCCCGGCTTTTGTACATAAGCAACACTTTCATTTGATTCGCTCCTTTAAACAATCATAAGTCAACCCGTATTTTTCAGCGATAGTTAAAGCGTACAATCGCCTCCCGGCTGGTTGTCGTTTTATTTTATAGGTTCGTTGCGCCGGATTATCAGGCAACACCATACTAACCATGCTCACGGTTTTATTACTGGACACCGCCAATTCAGCAATGAACGTCACCCATACACACAATAGATCTAATTCTATTATTTTTTTCATGATTTTAGCGCTTAGGAATAGAGCATCACGTAATGTTGTAGAAGTAAAAATTTCATTCATAATGACGATGCTGTTGGGTGTAGCCTGAGTTAGATTATCATAAATACGGACTAAATCGTCCGCCAGCTTGCCCCGAAGATTTTTAATATCTTCCTCTTTTTCAAAATGGGTAAAAATATTATCCACCAAAAATAGTTTCGCTTCCCGACCTGGGACAGGACAACCGATACCGGCTAAATAATGGAGCTGCCCGAAAAGGCGGGCAAAAGTGGTTTTACCGCCTTGATTGGGGCCGGAAACTACCATGATACGTTCTGGACCGGCTAAATAGAAATCATTGCGAATAATCGGCGCTTTTTGGGTCACCAGCTTATTGGCCAGCACTAAATCAAATCCATCATAAACACACACTTCCTTGTTGGTTGCAGAAATTTGTGCATAACAAAAATCTAAGCCCGTTTGTTTAAATTTTACCAAATACTCCAAGTATGCAATGTAAAATTGTATTTCCCGATCAAAAATTGCTAACGTTTCATCGAGATAATCAACGTATTTCGTACAATAATTGTCAAGATGGGCAAAGGTGATTGGATACAAATTAGCAACAAAATCCAGTATTTTCGCTTCAACATGATTCATGTCCGGATAATTATAAAAACCAACCAGATAACTTTGTCCATCCGCCTGCTTAAATTTGGCAAAGGCTTTTTCAATCTCGGCACTATAATCCGCTTCCGCTTTATAACGGCAGACTTCAACATGGTTGCCGTTTATCAGCAGACAATATTGCACCGCTGCCAAATCGGTTTTAAGCTGGTTTGTTTCCGCCCTTAACGCTGTAAATTCTACAGATTGGCTATATTCTGCTATATAGGTGCGAAAAGCCAGCAGCCCCCGTGCTCTTAAAGCAGTCGCCGCTAACTGCTGAGCCAAGCAACAAACAGCTTCACAATAAGTTCCCACTGCGGCTAAGAACCAGCTTGCTTTCTGATATTGATAATACAGCTTAGCGGCCTGCGCCAATTGTTCACGCATGCTGTGCATTTGCTGGGCGAATGATTGTATATATTCAAAAACCGCTTTATTTTCCAGTTCTTGCATGACTTCATAGCGGTATCTTATAGTGTCAACATCATGTACAAGAGTGTAAAAAAATGGTTTTAAATTATACTCGGTTTTACTAGCAGTAATGGCGTCAATAACCTGATCCAAATTTAAATCGCCAAAAAAGCCGGGTGCTGCCGGCGGCTGTTGAATTTGACTGACTTGAACTTTCTCAAATAGGATACTGTGAAAAATCATAATGACTCCTCCCTGATCAAGCGGCTGGCACCGTAATTTCCTCAGTGCAAGTTGCAGGTACAACGAATTCCTGTCACTACTATTAATATCATCAAACATTCATACGGCCTGTAGCTAAATCCGCACATTTGCATTTTGTAACTTAAATAAAAAAACTCCTGCAGGCTTTTAAACCGACAGGAGTCATTAGCGCTGTAGCGCTTTAAACGGCGAACTCCATCGCCACCAATATTTTTATCTTTGTTACTTATATTTTAACAGACCCCTAACCGGACCGTCAAGCCCGGCTATCGAACTAATCCTCCATCCATGGGCTTATTCAATTTAGGCCAAACCTTCGGACGAGCGGTAAACTCTTCCACAAAGGCTTCGCGGGCTAAACCCACGAAGCCTTATCCTTGCTGGTGGAGACGGTGGGATTCGAACCCATGACCTCTTGAATGCGAACCAAGCGCTCTCCCAACTGAGCTACGCCCCCATATAATGTAAATACAAATTTAATATAGCACAACTGATTTGAAATATCCAGACCAATACCCGACTTTTCCAAAAATATTTATATTATACCTATTGATTTTAAAGGTATCGAAGTGATAATACTATTTCAAATCACTCAAAAATGAGATATAATTTTACACAAGAATTTTTTACTCTTAAGGAGGACATTCCATGACAGAATATAAGACGGTTACCCCGGAAATCTTGGATAAGTTAACAAAAATTGTTGATAGCAAATATGTAATTAATGATTCTGAAAGAATGGAACCATATTCCCATGATGAACATACCGACCCCAAATACATAAAATATCCGGAAGCAGTTGTTATGCCGGCTACCGCCGAAGAAATTGCCGCCATTGTAAAACTTGCTAATCAGGAGAATATTCCGATCGTTCCGCGGGGCGCCGGTACCGGTTTAGCCAGCGCTGCGGTACCATTCAAAGGCGGTATCGTATTATCGCTGGAACGGATGAACCAAATTCTCGAAATTGATGAACAAAACATGATAATGGTTGTTCAACCCGGTATGACCACCGGTGATGTACAAAAAGCAGCTAATGAAAAGGGCTTCCTTTATGCCGGTGACCCCTGCAGCGCCGACAGTTCCTCCATTGGCGGCAACGTAGCTACCAATGCCGGCGGTAATAAAGCGGTTAAATACGGCACCACTCGTCAGCAAGTATTGGGGGTGGAAATTGTAACTGCTCAAGGCGATATTATTACCCTTGGCGGTAAATGCAAAAAAAATTCTACCGGCTACAGCTTGCTTAATCTGATTATTGGTTCCGAAGGTACCTTGGGGATTATCACCAAGATTTACTTGAAACTGGTAGCCCTGCCGAAAAACGTAATGGATTTGTTGGCCGTATTCCCTGATCTAAAAACAGCTATAGATATCGTTCCCAAAATTATGAGCGCCGGTATTACTCCGGTCTGTGTAGAATTTATGGATAATCAAGCAATTCGTTGTTGTGAAGAGTTCCTGCGGGAAAAGCTGCCCCACAGTGACAACGGCTTCTATATTATTGTGTCGGTCGAAGGTGACAGCGAGGAAAATTTAGAAGACCAATGCTGTACTATTGATGAACTCTGTTCGGAAAACGGCGCCTTGACTGTACTTGTCGCCGATCCGGTTAAGATTTGGAAAGCCAGAAAGTCCTTTGCCGAAGCAGATCGTGCTAAAAGTTTAGTCTATTCAGCCGAGGATTTAGTAGTTCCGATGGATCAAATCCCCTATACCATTGAAAAAATTGCCGAGCTTGGTGCTAAGTATGGCTTTACCATCCATTGTGCCGGTCACGCCGGCGATGGCAATATCCACGCCAATATTTTGAAAGAAACGATGAGTGATGCCGATTGGTCCGCAAAACTGCCGGCCCTGCAAAATGAAATCTATGAAATTGTATACTCCGTAGGAGGTAAGTTGTCCGGCGAACACGGTATCGGCTATAAACGAGTTCCGCTGATGGAAAAATTCTGTGATCCGGCTGAACTTGATATGATGCGGGCCATCAAACAAGCCCTTGACCCTAATTTAATTTTAAATCCCGGCAAAATTTTTGAATATAAATAATTACTGTGAGGACATTATGAAGGAAATCATTCATGCTCTGGCCAAGCAGCACCATGAATACGTTATCAACCTTCGCCGCTATTTTCATTCTTATCCGGAGCTAAGTTTTCAAGAATATAATACCCAGCAAAAAATTATGAATGAATTGTCGGCAAGCGGGTTATCACCCATACCGCTTGCCGGTACCGGAGTTATGGCTGACATCCATGGCTGTCAGCCCGGTAAAACGGTGGCCATTCGCGCAGATATTGATGCTCTGCCGCTGCAAGATGAGCTGGATAAGCCCTTTGTATCAAAATGCCCCACAGTTTGTCACGCTTGCGGGCATGATGGTCATACTGCAGCATTATTAGGCATCGCTAAAATCCTTAACACCATCAAAGATGATTTATGCGGCACTGTCCGCTTATTATTTCAACCGGCGGAGGAAAAAATTCCCGGCGGCGCTTTAACGATGATTGAACAAGGATCTCTTAACGATGTCGATGTAATAATCGGCGCTCATTTGTGGCAGCCGCTGCCGATAGGTAGTGTCGGCATTGTATCCGGAGCGATGATGGCTGCCGGCGATCGTTTTGAAATAACCGTCACCGGCCACGGCGGACACGGTTCGATGCCCCACCAAACTATTGACCCGCTATTGACTGCCGCCAATCTAGTTGTCGGCCTAAACCAAATAGTCAGCCGCAATGTTGATCCATTAGAATCTGCGGTTTTATCAATCGGTGCTTTTCATGCCGGAAATGCATTTAATATCATCCCCGGCAGTGCCGTTTTGCAAGGAACAGTACGTACTTTCAGCCAAGTGACCCGTACTGCCATCTTTGATCAAATCGAAAAAATAACCGCCGGAATTTGTTCGGCGGCCGGCGCTACGTATACGTTAACAAAAGAGCTAGGATATCCTCCGCTGATCAATGATCCCCATGTTGCCGCGGTCTTATCGACAACAGCCCGCCAATACTTAGGCGATCAGGCTGCACTTCCCATCAAGCCGGTCACTGTCAGTGAAGATTTCGCCTATTATTTAGAAAAGATTCCCGGAGCATTTATTTTTATTGGTGCCGGAAATCAGGCCCAGGGGATTATTTATCCCCATCACCATGAACGATTTGATATTGATGAATTATCTTTACGTTATGCAATGGAAATTCTAGCGCTGGCAGCGGTAAAATTATCTGTACCATCTTAAAACAAACAGCAATAGGGCGACCCTATTGCTGTTTTTCCATTTATCTAGGCCAATATTTTTACTACCATATCCATGTCATTTAGCGGCATAATATGTACTCCGTGGGCAACTGTCCGAAGTTGTGCGCTTAGTTCCCTGGCAATTGCAATCCCCTGTTCCCGGCCGCCGTCAGCCATTCGCTGCAGCACTGCAGCCGGTACGGTTATTCCCGGGACCTTCTCGTGAAGATAACAAGCCATCTTATAACTTCTTAAAGGAAGAATTCCCATAATTATATAGATTGGCCAGTCTTTCACTTTATCCAAAAACAAAACCGCGGTTTCCAGGTCAAAAACAGGTTGGGTCTGTACAAAATGTACGCCCGCCTGTATTTTTTTAGCAAGTTTATCTAACTCGCAGTCTAAGTTGTCTGCACTAGGATTAACTGATGAACCAATAAAAAAATTAGTTGCCGCCTCCAGCATATTACCCATGGAATCTTTTCCTTGGTTTAAAGTTGCCGCCAATTGTATTAATCCGCTAGAATCTGTCTCAAATACCGCGGACGAATGAGGGTGATCGCCACGATCAGGGGTATCTCCGGTTAAAGTCAATATATTTTGCACCCCTAATGCCCCGGCACCTAGTAGTTCAGCCTGCAGGCCAATCAGATTGCGGTCCCGGCAGGTAAGGTGAAAAATCGTTTCAATATTAGCATCTTGTTGGAGGACATGAGCCAGAGCAATTGGACTCATCCGCAAATTGGCCATTGGACAGTCGGCAATATTCACAGCATCAACAAATTGACGGATTTGCCGGACTTGGGCAATCATTCGGTCGGCCGCCGCACCTTTGGGCGGATCTAACTCAACGGTAACCACAAACTTCCCGGCTTGTAATTTCTCCTTTAAGGTCATATCCCATCTCCTGTCATCTTTTTTGCCAGCAGCACCGCGGCTATTCCGTCGGAAGCATAACCATCCGCTCCGGCTTGCCGGGCATATTCTTCGGTCATAACTGCACCGCCGACAATCACCTGCGCCGTATTGCCGGCTTGTTTCAGCAGTTTAATCGAATGGTCGATTTGCGGCATAGTTGTCGTCATTAAAGCACACAGGCCAATTATATCTGCTTGATGTTTCGCTGCTGCGGCAACTATGTCCTCAGCCGGAACATCTTTGCCAATATCCACAACATTGAAGCCATTGTTTGCTAATAATACGGCGACAATGTTTTTACCCAGATCGTGGATATCCCCTTTGACTGTTGCTAGCACTACTGTTTTCTGTTGGGTAGCCTCTTGCGGCAGCCGAATCTTAAGTATATCGAAAGCTGCCCGCATTGTCTCGGCTGATAGCATTACTTGCGGTAAAAAACACTTACCTTGACCAAATAATTCACCAATCTCATTCATTGCTGACGTAAGCGCATCATTAATTATAGTCTGCGGCATAATCGCCTGATCCAAAGCCGCTTGGACAAGGGCGGTAATTCGCTCTTTTTCGCCATCAATCACGGCCTGTTTAATTTCGCCAATGGTATCATTACCGCTGCTTACAGTCTGTTCAGCCTGACGCAGTCCGGCATACTTTTTGCTAAATACTGCGCCTCGCTCATCATGACCGCTAATTACATTCGCCGCAGCCAACATCCCGGCCATCAGCGGTTCACCAGGATTGATAATCGGGGCATCAAGGCCGCTGGTTAAAGCCATACTCAGAAAAGCAGCATTAATTACATTCCTTTCAGGCAGTCCATAGGAAATATTACTTAAGCCCATTACTGTCGGATTGCCGAATTGCCGGCGATAATGGCGTAATGTCCGCAAGACTTCCCGGCCCGCGTCTTTCTCGGCGGCAACTGTAAGTACTAATGCATCCAGCAGTAAATCATCAGGTCTAAATCCATAATCTACAGCCGCACTGATTATTTGGCGAATAACTCGCACTCGTTCTTCGGCTGTATGCGCAATCCCTTGGTCGCTAATGGGCAGACAGATAAGCGCTGCTCCATATTTCTTAGCAATTGGGAGAAATTTAGCTATTCTTTCGGTTTCGCCAGTAACCGAATTTACTAAAGCCCGGCCGGGAAACGCCTGTAGACCTGCTTCCAACGCTTCCGGACTTGTCGTATCGATCGCCAGCGGAACATCGACTATCATAGCCAGCTGCTCTACCGCCAGCTTCATTATTCTGCTCTGGTCAATAGACGGAACGCCAACATTTACATCCAAAACCGCAGCACCGGCTTTTACTTGAGCCAGTGCCTGTTTTTTCACTTCAATAAATCGCTCAGAGCGGATATCTTCGGCTAGAATTTTTTTACCGGTCGGATTGATTCTCTCGCCAATAATTGTAGGCAAATAGCCTGCTCCAATAGCTACGACTTTACTGCGGCTGGCTAATACTGCGGTATTGGGCAGCCACTGCAGCTGCCTGTCAGCTTCAACAGCTTTAGTTTTGGCTTGCGCCATCGCTGTAATATGCTGAGGAGTTGTCCCGCAACAGCCGCCAATATAAGTCGCGCCGGCCTCAACTAGCTTCGGCACCCACGCCGCCATTTGTTCAGGCCCCAAATCATACACTGTGCAGCCATTATATATCCGCGGCATTCCGGCATTAGGCTGCGCACTGATCGGGATACGGCAGGATTTCGCAAATTCCGCAATAATCGGTACCATATTTTCCGGCCCGACAGAGCAATTCGCACCGATAATATCTGCTCCCATGGCTTCCAGTACAACGGCAGCGGTCGTTGCATCCGTACCGGTAGCGGTACGTCCATCCGCGCCAAAGGATAATTGGCAAATAACCGGTCGGTTTGATTGTTGTTTTGCAGCCAGCAGCGCTGCGCGCATTTCCTGCAGATCAATAATCGTTTCAATAATGATGTAATCAACACCGGCCCGGTCTAAGGCTTTGATCTGTTGGGAAAATACATCGCATGCTTCAGCGAAAGCTAAATCTCCTAACGGAGCTATTAACTTACCGGTCGGCCCTACTGAACCGGCAATTTTTGTGCCTGGGCCACAAGCAGCCCGCGCCGCCTGTACGGCAGCATGATTAATTCTTTCTACTTCATTATGCAAACCATAATTGGCAAGTTTGATCCTGTTGGCCCCAAATGTATTTGTTTCGATAATATCGGCCCCACTTGTTACGTATTGCCGGTGAATTTGCTCAATTGCTCTTGGATGGGTCAGATTGATTGACTCCGGACAAACCCCGGGGGGAATATCTTGTTGTTGAAGCATCGTACCCATTGCACCGTCAAATAAATAAATCACACGCTAACCCTCCTGATTCGGCAATTTTCCATTCGGCATACTAAACAACCATGCGGCTCCGGCCCCTCTTTGGGGCCGGTCGAAATACCAATAACTGCAGTAATTGACTTGCGCGGTACTAACATACATGAAGCTGTATGGGTCATACCTATCTGATGAGCTACAGCCAGTTCAAGAATACTCGGCTGGACTGAAACATCCCAGCCACCATATCCCGGACTGAATCTTGGCGTTGTATACCAGCCATGTTGCATTTGCTGCTGTCTAAGTAATTGTTCTACGCTGTCTGCCGCTGCTTCCACGGCCACCGTCCCTGCTGCATCCAACAACAATGCTAACGTGTATTTACCGTTGCTAAACCAATCAGCTGTCATCTGTTCCAGATCATTACCAATTGTAACAGCCAACACCGCAATTTGTTGAGCACCGTACAAATGTTTCTGTATACCGGCTCCTGTTATCGGCACAGCAGTTTCGGCGATAATCACATCATCATGATTATTATACGGATAGACGGCCCAGCTAGCTGCAGGTCTTACCAATAGCTGCGCTTGCATACAAGCCTCATCGACCAACTCGGCCGGAAATGGTGTCCCTGATTTAAGCCCGGCATAGCGCAGCACTTCCGCCTGATCTAATTGTCTAATAATTGGATTATAAATCGGCATCTTTATACCTGCCTGTCATCGTAAAAGTAGCTCTTCTGTTAGGCACCAATACTATTTAGTCAATGAGCAGCAAACCAGTAAGAGTTACTTCTCCGTCAATAAAACCGGATAATACTCCAGCCGCATGAGTCACATACTCAACATTTATTCCTATGGCCTCCATTGAAGGCCTGGCTTGTTCGGGATGCAAACAGGCAAGCTGCTCCACCCCTGCGCAATTTTGGCAAATATCGCAATGTCCGGCCGTTAAACCGTAGGCCAGCGAAAAACCGGCGCGAAAAGCCTCTTTTTCTAAGTCCAGCACCAATTTCAAAAATGCCGGTTTCTCATTATCATAAATTTCGCGATAGCGGTTATCCGATACAACGATAGTACGTTGAAGAATAAGAGCATAATTGTAGCCTTCTACAGCTTTTGTCCAATCAAAACCGCCCGTTACGGCAGGAGGGCACATAAGATTTCGCCCATATTGCCCACAGAAATTTACCCGGCACTTAAGAGCCACCCGCTGGTCTGGTCTTAATAAATCAGCCGAAATTAGCTCGGTGCGGCTGCATCCCAGCCGGCCGGCAGTTTCCTGCAGCATTAGCATTTTACGCATTTTTTCACTTAGTGATACAATCATTAACTTACACCTCTGCTTTGCGGTTCAAAACACATATGTTTCCGCCGGGAATACGGCATTGATTGCAGGAAGTACATTTCGCCCTGCTCGTATCACCGCTGGCCCAACGCCTAACTAAATCGGCTTCACATAATAATGCCCTGGATAACCCGAAATATTCAATATCTGTTTCGGCCAAAATGCTTTTAATTCCTGCCGGAGAACGTAATCCGCCGACAAGTATTACCGGTTTGCCGGTAAGTTTGGCAATGCGGTCAGCATAATCGCGAAAATATCCCTCTTGATCTTGACGATGAATTCCCGGCCGACCGGAGCTTAGCTCTTTGGCCGCCTTAATTCCGCCGCTGATTTCAATTGCATCGATCCCCAGGTGGGCTAGTTGCCGACAAACATACTGACAATCAGCAAAACTCATTCCCTGAAAGACAAAATCCTCACAGTTGATCTTAATCATAACCAAATAATCACTGCCTACTCGCTTGCGTATTTCCCGGTATACTTCGAAAATTATTCTTGCCCGGTTTTCTATACCGCCGCCATATTCATCCTGCCGCTGATTATGATAGGGACTTAAAAATTGGCTAAGCAAATAGCCGTGGGCGGCGTGAATTTCTACGCCGTCAAAGCCGGCCAATTTTGCCCGATAAGCAGCATCACCAAAATATTGTACCAGCAAATGAATATCCTTGGTCGTCATTGGCCGTGGTATTATTCCCGTGCTCAATTCCGGGACTGCGGAAGGTCCCCACGCCCATTTACCCGGTTGCTGATATTTTATCTGCGAACCGCCGGAAACAAGCTGCAGGATTATTTTACTTTGATAGTTGTGCACTAATTCTGTAATTTGTTTGTAATTCTTGCTAAATGAATCGTCATACATGGCCATCATGCCGGGATTTTTATATTCATCACGTACAACCGAAGCTAAACCGGTTATTATCAAAGCTATTTGTCCTTGGGCTAACTCCTCGTAGACTTTTACCAGCCTGTCTGTTAAATAGCCATGCTCGTCAGCCATGGCTTCCCAAGTTGCACTGCGTACCAGCCGATTCTTTAGCTCTAATTGATTTAATCTAGTCTCATCAAATAATGATTTCAATTGTCTTCCACTCCTCTTTATCTTATTCAGCGAGTTAAGACTCCCGCCTCTAAAGGCGGCGTCAGTTCAGGTGGAGTTGACTCTCCACCTGAACCCCCGATGTTTCAGCTTTGCTGAAACGAGTTCACTATAGTAGCTAATTGAGTATTACCTATAATATACAAAATTCCCTACTTTTAGATTAGTGCAAATATACAAAAAATTTATACATTTTATAGTAGAATCCACCAAAGGCAAACTACTACATTTGTTGTATTATATTTATAACACAACAGCGCTATTGTGAATCGTCCGGACCTGGTACCGGTTTATGGACGCAAGCACCACTTCATTGGAGGTAATACCTATGATAGAGCAACTGTCAGTTGATGATGCCGCGAAACTCATCAAATCAGAATCCAGCATCATGGTAGGCGGTTTTGGTAACATCGGCAATCCCAAACAACTCATAGATAAGATTGCAGATGGTAATGCAACAAACCTAACCGTTATGGCAAATGACTTAGGAACACCAAATGTTGGCCTAGGCCGATGGGTCACGGAAAACAAAATAAAGAAAGCAATTGGGTCATATTTCACCTACAATAAGGATGTAGCTCGAAAATACCGGGAAGGTCTTATCGAACTATTTATGATGCCCCAGGGAACTTTTGCCGAGGCAATTCGAGCCGGCGGAGTCGGTATCGGCGGATTTTATACCCGAATTGGCTTAGGTACGGAATTGACTGAAGGCCACGAGACTAAAATTATCGATGGTATCGAATATGTTTTTGCAAAAGCCCTCCACGCTGACTTTGCCATTTTACATGCTAAAAAAGCAGACGAACTAGGCAATTTAATCTACGATAAGACTGCCCGCAATTTTAATCCGATCATGGCTATGGCTGCGGATTACTGTATTGTAGAAGTCGAAGAAATAGTTCCGGCCGGCAGCCTTTCGCCGGAGGAAATTGTTACTCCTTTCGTATTTGTCGATGCATTAGTATTAGTGGAAAGGAGTTGTTGTCAACATGGATGAGGAATTAGTTAAAATCCGAATTGCAAGACGGGCAGCACAGGAACTGCCTAACGGTTCGGTAGTTAATCTGGGAGTAGGAATCCCCACTATGGTAGCAGATTATCTCCCCGACGGCAAAACAATCTATCTACAGTCGGAGAATGGCATGCTAGGTGTCGGCCCCTCACCAACACCGGATGCTGTAATACCGAACTTAATAAATGCCGGACGTAAGCCGGTAACCGAGATTGCCGGAACCTGTTATTTTGACAGCGCAGTTTCATTTGGCATGATTCGCGGCGGACACCTCGATACCACAATTATTGGCGGTCTCCAAGTAAGCGAAACAGGCGATTTAGCTAATTGGCAAGTTCCGGGAAAAGATGTACTGGGTGCCGGCGGTGCAATGGATTTAGTTGTTGGCGCCAAACAGGTCATCGTTGCCACCCAGCATACCGCCAAAGACGGTGCTCCCAAAATTGTGCGCAAATGCGATATGCCGATTACTGCCTACCAAGCCGTTGATGTTCTAATCACTGAATATGCAGTATTCCGGTTTGATTCAGAAGGTATGCTACTGGAAGAGATCACCAGTGATATCACTTTAGATGAACTCAAGGCAATAACTCCCGCAACATACCGTATTTCACCAAAATTAGTTGTCAGGGAGGTATAACTAATGAAACAAGCTGTGATCATCGATGGGGTCCGAACCCCGATTGGTAAATTAGGCGGAGCTTTAAAAGACGTTTCTGTCGAAAGTCTAAGCTGTTTGGTCATTAAAGAACTGCTTAACCGCACCCAAATACCGCCCGAATTTTTGGATGAAGTCATATTCGGTCATGCCAAACAAAGCAGCGACCAGCCCAACTTAGCCAGGCTGGCCGCGCTGATGGCCGGTATTCCTTATGATATACCCTCGTATACTGTACACCGCCAGTGCGGCTCAGGACTGCAAGCTGTTCATAATGCCGCCCAGGCTGTCTGGTCAGGTCAAAGTGATTTGATTTTGACCGGCGGCGCCGAAAGCATGAGCACTGCCCCGTTCTATTTGCGCAATGCTCGCTTTGGCTACGGCAGCGGAAATGGTGTGGTAGTTGACCCAAATACTGAGAGTCAACCCCGTTCACAACCGGTCGACCAATATGGACTGCTTACGATGGGTATGACTGCCGAAAATTTGGCGGCAAAATATAATATTAGCCGTGAAGAACAGGATGAATTCGCTTATGCCAGTCAAGTTAAAGCTCATCAGGCAATTGAAACCGGCAGATTTAGCGATGAAATCATACCTGTTCCCATCAAAGTAAAAAAAGAAATTAAATATTTTTCAGTTGACGAACATCCCCGCTTAACATCTATGGACAAGCTGGCCGCCTTAAAGCCGGCCTTCAAAACCGGTGGAACCGTTACCGCCGGAAATTCATCCGGTCGAAACGACGGCGCTGCAGCCGTAATGGTCGCATCGCTGGAAAAAGCTAATGAACTAGGATTAAAACCTTGTGCCCGTATTGTCGCTCAAGCAGCAGCCGGAGTATCCCCCGATATTATGGGGATCGGTCCGGTGCCGGCTACAATAAAAGCCTTAAAGCTCGCCGGTCTTACCATAAATGATATCGATATAATCGAACTAAATGAAGCTTTTGCCACACAGTCATTAGCTGTTGTTAAGGAACTCGGCATCGACCAGCGCAAGCTTAATTTTAATGGCGGCGCCATTGCCTTAGGTCATCCAATCGGCTGTTCCGGGTCCCGGATTTTAGTAACTTTACTGCACGAAATGAAAAAGCGCGATGTCCGATACGGTCTGGCAACACTTTGCATCGCCGGCGGTCTTGGAATTAGTACGATTGTTGAAAAAATACCACAATAGGAGGTTGTTTCATGCAAAGATTAACTAGGTTTTTCTTGAAGCTGATCCAGCAATATCTGCCTGATGCTTACATCTTAGCCATTCTTCTCAGTTTTATCGTTTTTGCTATGGGTATCTTTATTGCCGGCAAATCCCCGTTAGACATGATTCAGTATTGGGGTAAAGGATATCCCTCATTGTTCAAGTTTGGTATGCAAATGGTTATGGTTCTGTTAACCGGGTATATTTTAGCATTAACTCCTGTCGCTAAAAAAATATTAAACAAGATCACCAGTATTCCTAAGAGTCCGTCACAAGCAATTGCTTTAACCGCTGCAACTTCCTTTTTTGCCTGTTATATTAACTGGGGATTCGGTTTAGTTGCCGGTGCTTTCTTGGCTAGAGAAATGGGGCGCAAAGTAAAAGGTGTGCATTTCCCGCTGATTATTGCGGCTGCCTACGGCGGTGAGATTGTCCGGGGACCATCCTCCTCTATTCCGTTAGTTTCTGCTACTAAAGGTCACTTCATGGAAAAAATTATGGGTACCGTACCGGTTACTGAAAAATTGTATGCCGGTTGGAATATCTTGTTATCAGTCGTCATCCTTGCTTTATTGGTATTTCTGTATTATAAAATGCAACCCACAGGTGACGAAATCGTTGAATTCGTTGATGAAACTGCTGCAACTGCAAAAACTGAAGAACCCAAAGTTATCAAAAATATGACTTTTGCCGAGACGTTGGAAAACAGTTATTTAATCAACTTTGCCTTTGGTCTTTTACCGCTTATCTACCTGGCATTGAATTTCAAAAAGTTAGGTTTTAATTTAAATCTGGATCTTGTAATATTAATCTTCTTAACATTTGGTATCTTCCTGCATAGAAATCCAATGACATATCTGGCTGCTCTTAAAGAGGCAGTAACCGCGGCCAGAGGAATCTTGATTCAGTTCCCTATCTACGCCGGTATGATGGGCATGATGCGCTCATCTGGTTTAGTTGACATCATCGCTCAATGGTTTGTCAGCATTTCGACCCCACATACCTTCCCGGTATTCACTTTCTGGGCTGCCGGTATAATTAACTTCTTTATTCCGTCCGGTGGCGGCCAATGGGCTATTCAAGGTCCGATTATGATGAAAGCTGCTGCGGCTTTAGGTGCCAGCAAAGCTCAAACAATTATGGCCTTTGCTTGGGGTGACGCCTGGACAAATCAGATCCAACCGTTCTGGGCTCTGCCGCTGCTCGGTGTAGCCGGCTTGTCAGCGCGGGACATCATGGGTTATTGCGTCATTTGGACCATTGTTTCCGGTATTGCGATTAGCGCCATGCTATTCTTCACAGGATTCTTCCTCTACTGATTCATATAAAAAATGGGACATTCGTTGCCAGTAGGCTCGAATGTCCCATTTTTTTATATGCCACAATCATTTTTTATCAGGCTCTGCTCTCTGTAATAAGAAAGCTGTAGTCAATACATATCTGCCTAGCGGTGAAAAAAAATCATAGCCGGTGATTGTAGCAACTTTATTAAGCCGGTAGCGTACCGTATTGCTGTGAATGTGAAGTGTGCTTGAGGCCTCATCCATATCTCGGGCAAATATCATAACTTGTAAAGTTCGCAATAAATCACTGCGATACTTATCATCATACTGCTTCAGCGGATCAATCACTTGCTGAATTAAATATTGATACTCTATTGATCCCATGCCCCGTAGTAATACCATTCGCGCCAAATGCTCCCGATAATATACTACACCGGCGACATCAATAAGCCTAGCGGCTTTTATTGTCTGTTTAGCAAGCCGGTAGCTGACCTCCAGTTGCCCGGCCCCTTCAACAATTGGACCAATCCCAACCATAAATCCACTAACTTTAGCGATTTTTTCTTTGACCTGTTTTACCCAGTACGGAGCCTTTTCAGTATCTACCCCTTGATTACCGACAATTATTACTATTTCATCAGGTTTGGCATTAACTAATGCTTCCCCCAGAACTCCTTTGATAAAATAACTGATTTTGCGCATCTCCAGCAAAGATTGTTCATCTATACCATGGGCCTGCAAAATAATAATACGGAACTGTTGTTTTGCTTTAAGTCCAAACAATAGTAATCGTTCCTGGATTTGCTCTTCCGATAAATTGTGACGGTACAATACATCATCCAATAACGAAGATAGCATTTTCTGCTCGGTGTCAAGCCGCTCCATTAACTTAAGCGTCAAGAATACCGCAACTTGGTTTGCCATCAAGACAAGCTTCTCACTCAAGACATCTTCCCAGATAATAACTAAATAACCTAACAGCAACTGTCTGGCAATGCAAGGAAATATATTCAAATCACCAATTTTCTGAAAAGACAGAAAATTATCCTGGGACAATAGGGCTTGGCGAATACTTTGCAGCTTACTATCCGTAGCGACACGATTATAATTAGCCGGAAAGTAAGTTGCCAATAATTCTATATCCGGTGTTACAAAAAAACAAGCGAATTTGCCGCGTTTACCAATACCCTGCAGCATTGCTGACTCATCGCCACCGGCTAAAGCAACTTTTACTAACTCCTGATAATATTTGTCTACTTCCATCAATAGATTTGTTTGCTCGTTATTGAGTTCTGCTGAAATTGCTTGAATTATTTCCCGGAACTTGGTCTCGCGCGATACAGCGAATACGGGAATGCCATATTCATTAGCAATATCAATTATCTCTTGGGGCACCTCTTCAATGAATCTTCCTACTTTAATGCCAATTGCTGCAATTTTTTGCGCCAGCCGTCTGAAGGCCTCACCTTGCAGATCCGGCTGTTGGCTAAAGGCATACCAGGTCGTTAAAACAAATTCCCCTCCGGAAACCCATTCATAAAAATCAGGCGCTTCTTGGATAGTGACATAGGTAACCGCCTTATCTATCCCGGACAGACCGGCAATAACTTCTGTCCGTTGCTGAATGATATCTAAATCTAAGATATTTCTTACAGTAACTGCCACAATTCCACCTCAACAAATCATAGTTAATTCAAGATAACCATGTATAACGGAATAAAAATCGCTGCCAATAAGGTAGAAACGGTTGTCATAACGGCTGCATATTCCGCATCAGCACCATAAGCTTTCGCTACAATAGAGGTTTGAGTCATAACCGGCATGGCAGCTTGCATTACAAAGACCTTTTTCATCAGATCAGGAATGGGAAATATATATGCCAATAATATAACACTGACCGGCGAAATTATAAACCTCCCCACCATGATTGCTACCATATCTTTAGTCAACTTAATTTGGTGTATTTTTACGGCATATATAGCGATACCGATAAACAGCATTGAAAGCGGAGTAGTTAAATTGCCTAAGTACCGGCAAGTATTTAGAATGAAGTTAGGCAGCTTTACTTCTAACATAATAAATATTACGCCGATAACAAAACCTAGCAATGGCGGTGAAAATATTTTCTTAATAGTCGCCAGACTTATAATATCTGCACAAGTTTGATCACCATCCCGGCTAATACCATACACGCCTATTGTCCAAAACAGGACCGTATTAGCAATATAATAAAGCAATACATAGGGAACACTGTCATGGCCGAACAAAGCTAAATTTACCGGTAAACCGATAAATATAGTATTAGATACAAAGAATAACGTATAGAACGTTCCCCGCCGCCGGTAGTCAACCCCTATGAGCCTGGCAATCAGCCAGCTTAAACTGAAACATATCACCATTGATAAGAAAGGTATAATTAAACCGCTGCGTAACGCCAATAACTTTTCCCGATCAAAAGTACTGATTAAATTCCAAACCATAAATGGCGGCAACGCAACAATAGTAACTAACCGTGAAAAAAGTTTCGCTGTCCCTTCATGAAACCAGCTTTTAGCTGTCAAAAAATAGCCAAGTGATATCATAATAATAATGCTCAAAATACTTTCCAACGCGTGTACAACAATCATAACAACGACTCCTTACTTACTATCTGGTAAAATATCTTGCTAATATAGTTAATAATTATCATTCGCCAAAAAGATTTTCTATCCTCTCGATGTATGCCAGGATATTCTAAGGCTACACCGAATTAATCGTATTATATGACGCACAAGTTATTTGCACATGCGAAAGGAGACTTTTTATGGATTTTTCCAGCATTATTTGGATTATCTTTTTGGGATTTACTGTGTTACCAATGATTAAACAACAAAATATAGTTAAAGCCCGCTACCGTCTAACAAAAGTTATCGAACAAAAACGCGGCACGCGTCTAATTACCATGATCCATCGGCAAGAAGCAATCAGTTTTTTAGGAGTCCCCATCAGCCGCTACATTAATATTGAAGATTCAGAGCAAGTCTTGCGGGCCATACGTTTAACACCTGATGATATGCCGATCGACATCGTCCTGCATACACCCGGCGGACTGGTATTGGCTGCCGAGCAAATTGCTCACGCCCTGATGCGGCATCCGGCTAAAGTGACTGTTTTTGTTCCCCATTACGCCATGAGCGGCGGTACAATGATTGCACTGGCTGCCGATGAAATTATTATGGATTGTAATGCCGTACTAGGACCGGTGGACCCCCAGCTTGGGCAGTACCCGGCAGCATCAATCATTAAGGCCGTAAGCCAAAAAAACATCAATGAGGTCGACGATAATACCCTCATTATGGCCGATATCGCCGAAAAAGCTATGAATCAAGTTGAAGAATTCATTGCCAAACTATTGTTAGAAAAAATGCCTGAACAACAAGCAAAAGATTTAGCCAAAATTTTAACTGAAGGGCGTTGGACCCATGATTACCCAATCACTTGCGAAAAATTGACTGAAATCGGCCTTCAGTTTAGACCGGAAATGCCAACCGAGATCTTCGAATTAATGGACCTTTATCCCCAGCCGGCCCAGCGCCGTCCATCGGTAGAATATATTCCAATCCCGTATGGCAAAGAAGTCCCGCCAAAAAACTGACTCGCCAGCTACTATGTGAAAAGGCTTTTGCGTATAAACGCAAAAGCCTTTTTATACTATGTTGACCGCTTCTCTTCGGCTAACATGTTGATCATTTGCCGGCCTTCGGCTTCCCATTTTGCTTTGTCAAACTCAACATCCTTATCAAAAATCGCCTTTGTATAATTACGCAGCCAGTTTGATACTTCAACTATCGTATCAATATCAGGATTGTTGTCCATTCTTTTACTATGCATATTCGACGATTCCTTTCCATGATATGGCTTGCAAAGCTCATGAACCTAATCTAAATTCTATCATTGGACAGATTTGATTGTCAACAATTCTCCAAAAACTTCACATTGCATTCTTACGAGCCAATTCGCGAAGTTCTTTTTTCAATATCTTACCAGTCGAATTCTTCGGCAATGCATCGATTTGGACAAAATCGCGCGGTATTTTATATAACGCTAAATTTTCTTGCAAATATTCTCTCAATATCTTTTTATCCACATTGCTTTCTTCGGCCGGAACCACATAAGCCCGAACTGCGTCTCCCCTTAATTTGTCTGGGACCCCTATCACTGCGGCCTCTGAGACAGAGGGATGTGCATATAATAGTTCCTCGATCTCGCGGGGATAGACATTTTCTCCGCCGGTAATAATCATATCTTTTAAGCGATCAACAATATAAATATAACCTTCTGCGTCTTTATAAGCAAGGTCCCCGGTATGAAGCCAGCCATTGCGCAGCGCTCTTGCTGATTCCTCAGGCAGATTATAATACCCTAACATCACATTAGGCCCTTGAACGGCCAATTCACCAATTTCGCCAACAGCAAGTTCGTTATCATTATCATCAATAATTTTCACCGCAATTCCTGGCAGCGTCTTACCAATCGATGTCGGTTTGACCTGATTTAATGGATTAAAGGTAACTACCGGCGCTGCTTCAGACAATCCATACCCCTCTACGATATTTTTACCAATCTTATCATGAAATTGTTTCATTATTTCCTTAGGCAATGATGCTCCGCCGGACACAAATAGGCGGACGTTAGCAAAATCTTCAGCTGTGGCCCACGAAGCAAACAATTTATACATCGTAGGAATGCCATAAACTACTGTAACATTCATATCGCGAATGGTAGCAATTGTCTCACGGATGGCAAATACATCAACCACTGTAACCGAACAGCCGCGTAACAGCGATGAAAGTACGGCACAAGTCCAGGCAAAACAATGATACATCGGCAGTACGCACAAGGCATTATCTTCAGCCGTTATTTCGGCTAATTCGGCAAATGCCCGGGCATCGCTAATCAAATTATTGTGAGTAAGCATCGCCCCTTTTGGATAACCGGTCGTTCCGGATGTATAAATAATAACACCCAAATCATCAGCATCAAAATCTTCAGCTATCGGAGCCTCTTGCATTTCTATTGTTTCGATTTCTTTAGCAAACTCCGGTATTATCAATTGCTTAACTTCTTGGTCATAACCATACTCCGAAAAATTTAAATCTAAAGGTTGCATGCTGACAACGATTTTCATTTTAGCATCTTGTACAATAAAAGAGAGTTCCCGTGAAACTAATTGGAAATTTAAAGGTACAGCTACTGCTCCTAAACTGGTAATAGCAAAATAACTGAAAACAAATTCTGCAGAATTCTTTGCAAGTAACCCGACATTGTCACCCGGACGTACTCCCTGAAGATAAAAGTAATTGCGAAACAGCTTTACACTTTGCTGCAGTTGCCGGTACGTGATCTTTTTCTGCTTGTCAAAGAAAGCAATCTGCTCATCTTTGCCTTGGTACATTAATTGATGTACGAGCATGTTCTACCTCCTCTTTCTCAAAAGAATTGCAAATACAATAATAAAATACAAATTTGACAATAATATAGCTAATTTTACCATAAAGTGTCATGATAGTATAGTATAGTTTAATATTAGGATAACCCATTTAACTTGAATATTTTTATCAATAACATGAATATTATTTATAATTACGGCTAAGCATATTTTATTTTATTACAAAATGCAGTAACCATTTGAGGGTCGAATTGACTGCCTGCACACTTACAAATCTCAGCAATTGCCTGTTCGGTGGAAACAGGCTGCCGATAGCAACGGAAGCTGGTCATTGCATCGTAAGCATCACATATTGCTAACATCCTGCTGTAATGGGGAATTTCCTCACCCTTCAGACCTGCCGGATAACCGGTACCATCATAGCGCTCATGATGATATAAAATTATATCGGCTATTTCATCAAAATCTTGCATCTCTCTAACAATGTCCGCTCCCATTTTAGCGTGATTTTTCATTGTCTCATATTCATCTGCAGTAAGCGAATCCGATTTATTTAATATCTTTTCAGGTATGCCGATCTTGCCTACATCATGGATCAAGCCGACGAAATAGGCCATCGCAACTTCTTCCGGACTCATATCCAGCTCAACAGCAAGTTCACTCATGCGTTGCGCTACTTGTATTACATGGCTCATTGTATAATAATCCCGCATACCAATAGCTTTGGCAAAACTTTGAAAGATACTTACATGTTGACTTTGCAGTTTTGTTTCATATGCTTTTAATCGATCTATTTGTACATAACTGGCAACTGCTAACCGTCCACCCATTACTAGATTATAATTAATATAGGTATTGACAGTGAACCAATGAAGCTGACCGTCATACAAGCATTTTAAACCCCACACTTCATTCCGATACTCTTTACCGGTATCCATCGTTTCGATCAATAAGCTAGTGTACCGACCATTAATATCTTTTATGATCCCGCCGTAATAGTCCAGTAAATTGTCACCAACAGACAGATTCAACCGATCCCGGAAACTATTATTGACGTAGCGGATATGATAATTTTGAGAAATTACCAACACTCCATGGGAAGACTTATTTTCGATAATTTCTGCGATAAGCTGTTGTAAATCTATGTCCATGACCTACCCCTTCTAGTTGTGTAAATATTTATTGCTCGATAATAGCCCCAACCATAAAACGCCGGACAGCTATGGCTTTTTGCCATAATTCGTCCGGCGTTTTTCAAGCAGCTGAATCAGTACTTGCCTACAACCATTTATCTTATTCAGCGAGTTAAGACTCCCGCCTCTAGAAGCGGCGTCAGTTCAGATGGAGTTGACTCTCCACCCGAACCCCCGATGTTTCAGCTTTGCTGAAACGAGTTCATTTTTTTTGCTGGTCCACAACCGCTAATCCTATTCCCCGATCCTCGGAGCTATCAAAATGAACCTCACACTCTAAATGTCGGAAATGGGACAACGTTCGCAATAGCGCCTCTTTAATACAATGACTCATTACAGAAGTAACCAGCTCTGCTCCCTGAGAACCGCTAGCTACCAAACTGCGTTGCCCTTCGGACAGCATTCCCCAGAACATAAAAACATTTGTGTTGTCGTTTAACCGGAGTACCCGAATCCTTTGCGGACCCTTTCCGGCGGCATTACGCAAATGTTTACCCCAGCTTAGCGCAACTTTATCTTCATTCTTTTCAACCTTGTAATCACCGGTAATATCCTGTTTATATTCTACTAAAAATCTGCCGTATTGAACTTCATCCCGTATAATTCGATTCAAAAACCAAATTTTTTCTACATCACCATATTGCTGCTGACAAGTGTTGGTCCATTCCTGGTTAAAAACATCTCTAACATAACAAAAAGGCGGTGCGTGCAACAGATCCTGTCGGTTTTTACGGATCTTCTTTTCCCAGCCATATAGATCTCGGTAATATTCTACCAGTTGCAAATTCCGTCTCGTAGCAATTTTTAGCGGATAATGCATAGGCAAATCAAACCGACAACAGAAATCCCGCATTAGATTGCCCAGCAAAGCAGTATCTGGTACCCTTTTGTTTAAATTATCACACAATAAAAGACTCCTCCGTCAATACCTGCCAAATGCTAGTGAGATTATCAGGCATATAAATATCTGACCTTCTGGTACTTTTCGATATTAATGATTCTATCACTTTCTCTTAATTTCCTGCAATTTTTTACAAAGTTCTCCAACAATTTAATGATTTAAAGATTTAATTTAGGAGTTTAACTCTGTGCGTTACCTAAAATTTTTTGTCCCAATATTACGCACTTTCATAGTGGATGTCTGCTTCTTTCACACCAAGCTTACCGAGTGTATTTAATGCAGCATTTATCATCGGCGGCGGACCGCACATATAGACTTTCCGACCTAAAACATCCATTTCTTCCATTACATCCGTAACAAAACCTTTGGTCACATTCCAGTTATCATCATAAGCTGCCACTTTAATATAATTAAATTTACTGCTAATCTTTTAAGCTCTTCGAAATATTCATTATACAAAAACTCTTGTTCGTAATTTACGAACTGTCCTGCTTTAAAGTCAATACGCGCAGGAATTTCAACACTAAAGGTATACTCCTTAATATTAGCTGCGATTATCTTAATATCTTCAATAACCACCCAAATATTTTGCCGCGTTTCATAGCCCTCCCTATTAGTACTGCCGATAATTCGGGCAGCCTCCTGGTCATTGGCTACAGACAATATCAAGAATGCTGCACTTTAAGTTTACGTTTACCTCCTATTTTACATACCCCCTGAGGGTACATTATTTAGATTGCTTTTAATATTATGTCAACATTCTTCTTGTCTGCGTTCAACATGATTTTGATATATTAACAGCGTTTTGGGCATATTTATCCTAAAAATAGCAACAATACTAAAGAATTATATTACAGACTGTGAGGTATCGTTATGTCTAAAACTGAAGAAAATTTGGCTGCTGCGTTCGAAGGTGAGTCACAAGCCAATCGAAAATATTTAGCCTATGCTCAACAAGCTGATGCCGAAGGCTATGCCCAGATAGCCAAGCTATTTCGAGTGATTGCTGATGCCGAAACCATCCATGCCCATACCCATTTCCGCAACAACGGCGGTATAAGATCAACCTCCGAAAATTTGCAAGCAGCAATAAACGGTGAAACTTATGAGTTCACCAAAATGTATCCGCCATTTATTGAAAAAGCTGAAGAAGAAGGTCATACGGCAGCAACGCGTGGTTTTAAATTAGCCAATGAGGCTGAAAAGGTACATGCCCGCTTATACGAAAATGCCCGGCAGAATCTCGGTAATAAGGAAGAATATGATCTTTACCTTTGCACAATCTGCGGTCATGTGGCCGAAAAAAATGCACCGGAACGTTGTCCGATATGCGGTGCCAAATCTGTCGCATATAAAAAATATTAATTTTACATATTGATGAGTCTGGAACCCATAAATAAGGCAGCTGGCCTAAAATTGCCCAGCTGCCTTATATTTATGTTCATTTCCCCTTCAAACCAACTCAATCTGTTTAATTGAACTTACAATTTTTTAGTAATTATTATCAACTTTTTCCCTTTCTGTATGCTATAATTAAATAGTTATATCTAAGATACGACAATATTATTGTAATTTCGACATGTTTGATGAAAATTGGTCACCAAATTTACTCTTGTATCTTATGAATTATCAGAAGATTTTTTCTCCGTAATTATTTTAATCAGAAATGAGGTAATAACCATGAAAAGTATTAAACATACGATGACGGTTTATTTTTCACTGCTAATTATCCTTACTGCTGCCAGTCTTTCTGTTTTTGCATATTACCAGGCAGCAAATAGTCTGGAAACAGCGGCTGCAACCGGACTCGAAAATGTCGCCTTAGAAGCTTCAAAAGTAATAGATGCTCGGCTTGAAAGTAAACTGTTACTTTTAGAAACTATCGCTAATCGCAATATTATTCGGGGAACATGGGGTAACAGTGATACAACATGGCAGCAAAAACTGGAAATTCTCTTAGCTGAGAAAGACCGGGGGGGCTTTATGTTTCTTTCCATTGCCGATAAAAACGGTAACGCTACTTCTACTAATGGTAAAACTGTAAACATAGCTGACCGCTCTTATTTTAAGAAAGCATTACAGGGACAACGTTCAATATCTGATTCTATACTTAATAAAGAAACTAATAGCGTTACTTATGCTTTTGCCGTACCGATAAAGGCATTGGACGGCAATACAATAAGCAGTGTACTTATCGGCATGGTTTCCGCCAGCGAGTTTAATAGTATTGTCCGCGACATCACCTACGGCAAGGAAGGCTATGCCTTTGCCATAAGTACCGACGGCACAATGGTTGCCCACCCTGATGAACAACTGGTACTTACACAAGATAATAGCTTTAAAAAAGTAAAATCTGATTCCTCCTTAGCTTCGCTGGTGTCGTTAGAACAGCGCATGGTAAGAGGCGAAAAGGGTTCTGGCATGTATGAATATAAAGGTATCGAAAAAATGCTGGGATTTGCACCGATAAAAATTACCGGCTGGTCGGTGGCCGTAGCCGCTCCCCAAGACGAAGTACTGGCCGGCGCCAAATCTTTGGCTTTATCAATGGCGTTCATAACCGCATTAATAATTATTTTAGCCGGCATAGCGATTTTTTATATCAGCGGGAAAATTGCACTCCCCTTATCCCTCGCCGCCGGGCACCTGCAAACCATTGCCGATAATGACTACACAAATCCAATTCCGCCTGAATTTCTGTCTAAACAAGACGAAGTTGGAGTGCTGGCCCAGGCAATTGATTCATTGCAATCTAAAGTCAAATCGACCCTGCTCGCTGTCAAATCATCGGCATTATCAGTATCTCAACAATCCGAAAATCTCAGCGCCGCTTCCGAGGAAATGGCTTCAACATCCGGCCAAGTTGCTGCTACGATCCAGGAAGTTGCTAAAGGTTCAACTCAACAAGCTCAGGATATGGATCAATTGTCAATGCAATTGTCCGGCGTCGCCGATAATATGAATGATATATATAATCAGCTAAAGCAAGTTAAGGAAACTGCCGATAAAACCGCTCAAAAAGCAGAGCATGGCAAAATCGAAATGGATCAATTAGTCGGCTCCATCGATACTATTCAGCGATCTTTTGCCGAAGTCGCTGAATTGATTGAACATTTAGCCGAATCTGTCGGCCAAATCGGTGATATTACCGAAACCATCAATGCTATTGCCGGTCAAACCAATCTTTTAGCGTTAAATGCGGCGATCGAAGCAGCCAGAGCCGGTGAAGCCGGACGCGGCTTTGCCGTTGTGGCCGAAGAAGTCCGCAAATTAGCGGAGCAATCCAAAGCCTCATCCGACGATATCCAGAACCTTGTAACAGGAGTCATTTCCGAAACAACAACGGTCAAAACCACTACCGCCGAAGTCTCCAGTCATGTAAAAAGCCAGTCTCAGACAGTAACCAACACGGTTTTAGCATTCGATCATATTTTAAATTCTATTGAGCAAATTGCACCGCTGATCGATCAAACATACGAAGCTGTTGATAAGACTGTAAAAGCTAAGGATATCCTGTTAAGTAAAGTTGAAAATGTCAGTGCCGTAATAACCCAAACATCGGCAGCAACCGAAGAAATTGCCGCTTCTTCCGAACAAGTAAGTGCCTCAACCCAGGAAATAGCTTCTTCCGCACAACACTTAAATCATGCAGCTAATGATATGATGGAAAAGGTTAATCAGTTCAAACTAAGTTAATATTCTACTGTTCAAGCTCAAAATAACAACCTGCCCAAGTAAGTTGGGGCAGGTTGTTGTTAGTGTCAAGGGGACGGGGTTGTTGACAACCTATTCTAATAAGTTGTCAACAACCCCGTCCCCTTGATATTATTAAATTTTTTTCTTCATACAGGACTTCTTCTCATTTGGATTGAATTCCATCGTATATATAACCGCTTATGAATATTAATTCATACTTAACTATCAAGGAGGGAAATCTATGAAAGTAATTGCCTTTAACGGAAGCCCGCGCCCGGCTGGCAACACCTTTGCCGCTCTTGAATTAGTAGGTACAGAACTTCAAAAAGAGGGAATTGACTTCGAAATAGTTCAAATTGGCAACAAGTTGATTAGAGGCTGTCTTGCTTGCGGGTCCTGTGTGAAAAATAAAAATGAACGCTGCATCATCGACGGCGATGAGGTTAATGATTGCATTCAAAAAGCAAAAAATGCGGATGGAATTTTACTTGGATCACCGGTACACTTTGCCGGAATCGGCGGAACAATGAAGTCCTTTCTTGATCGCTTGTTTTATGTCTCATCTGTAAACGGTGGTCTGCTTCGTCATAAGATCGGTGCAGCGGTTGTTGCCGTGCGGCGCTCTGGCGGCATACCAACTTTTGATGCCCTTAATCATTACATCACTTATGCTGAAATGATTATGCCCACATCAAATTATTGGAACGTAATACATGGTACTATCCCCGGCGATACCAGCCAAGATATCGAAGGCGAGCAAATAATGCGTATCCTTGGCAAAAACATGGCGTGGCTGCTTAAAGTAATTGCCGCCGGTAAACAGCACGTACCGGCACCTGCAGCCGAAAAAAAGATTCTAACCAACTTTGTTCGTTTATGAAAAACGGCTTCGCGGGCTAACCCCGCGAAGCCGTTTCTTTCCTGGTAGGCCATGCTGGTTTCGAACCAGCGGCCGCTTCCTGTACCACATCAAACAAGTGCTTATTTAGATAAATGCGTTCCTTGCCGATTTTTTGCGATGTAAGAAAGCCTGCATTTTCAAGTGCCGTTAAATAGCCGGCCGCTGTTTTCCGCGAAACACTGAGTCCGGTTTCAATGTAGGCTGTTTTAGTATAAAACTCATAAAACAGCAGTTCGACCAGTTCTTTAGAATACACCCTTGGAAAAGCTTCCTTAATATCTTCCGCCGTCTTGTCTACCACTGCATTAATTTTTTTGACCAATAGCAAAGTTTCCTCTGCAGTCTGCTCAATACCGTCTAGGATAAAGAGAACCCATTCCTCCCAGCCGTTCTTAGTCCTGACTTCCTGCAGCAGCTGGTAATAGGCTGTTTTGTTTCTTATGATATATTTACTGAGATATAAAATGGGACTATCTAGCAGTTCCTTAAGAACTAGATATAAAACATTAATAATTCTTCCAGTCCGCCCGTTGCCATCGTAAAAAGGATGAATCGACTCAAACTGATAATGTACCACAGCCAATTTCACCAGCGGATCAACCGCATCATAGTCGTCATTTAAATATTTCTCCAGGTTGGACATCAATTCAAGAATTTCCTGTTCTCCATTGGGCGGTGTATAAACGACTTCACCGGTCGTCTGATTCTGCAAAACCGTTCCTGGCAATTTTCTTATCCCGGCACGGTTTTTCTCAATGTCCTGCTGAATATCAATAATCATATTTGTCGTCATGATTTTATTTTCTTTAACTAACTCATACCCCTTCCAGAGTGCCGTTCGATAATTCACTACTTCTTTGGCTGCGGAATTATTATAGTTGGATTGTGACATGGCCTTAAAGAGTTCATCATGAGTCGTAATAATATTCTCTATTTCGGAACTGTCTTTTGCTTCATTAATAGTTACGGCATTTATTAAAATATTTTTATTAGGCATCGTATCGGCAAAGCCTTTTAATTCAGCCAACGCTCTGTGCGATCTGGCAAGCTGCTTTAAAACTTTCTTGGTCTCAAGATCAATGTTTGGTGGTAACAATTTCAATGTGCTATCTTGCATTTTATCACCTCTCTTTATTTCATTATATGGGTAAATCCATCTCATAGCAATATAACATGGGTAGAAAAATCAAAAAATTACCCACGTTATTAAAACATGGATAATTACTACCTATATTATTTAATTTTAACCATAAAGAGTCATATTTTTTTATACCTCCGACAGCAACACCACGCCGGATCTCAATCACAAACTCAATCTTATACCATATCTCGTAAATCAATGGGTTATCAATATCCTATCGAATAAACACTCTGATATCTATCCATTAATTATTTTAACCTACCGGAAAAGTACAGGCTATCATAAAAGGCGGCAAGGAGCAAAGCAAGAAATAATTTACCGACAACCGATAATTGCCTTTAGCGGAAACCCGCGCCCGGCTGGCAACACCTTTGCATTGTATTATTTAGAGTGTCAAGGGGACGAGGTTGTTGACATCGATCACGCTTAAAAATATACTTCTAGGGTTTAAAGTAATTAGATAGCATAATCTTTTCGCTTTAAAATTCGCTCGTTGGCTATTTCTCATATTATTTATATTGCATAGAAAATTTTTTAGTCTTTTTCATTACAAAGTCCACTGTGCAATTTTTTAGATTAAAATTGTTGTCAACAACCCCGTCCCCTTGACACTTTTAAAAAGCAGAACATGGCAAAATAGAAATGGATCAATTAGTCCGCTCCATCGATACAATTCAGCAATCTTTTGCCGAAGTCGCTGAATTGATCGAACATTTAGCCGCTTCTGTCGGCCAAATCGGTGAAATTACTGAAACTATCAATGCTATCGCCGGCCAAACCAATCTTTTAGCGCTAAATGCGGCGATCGAAGCAGCCCGAGCCGGTGAAGCCGGACGCGGCTTTGCTGTTGTAGCCGAAGAAGTCCGCAAATTAGCGGAGCAATCCAAAGCCTCATCAGACGATATCCAGAACCTTGTAACAGGAGTCATCTCAGAAACAACAACGGTCAAAACCACTACCGCTGAAGTCGCCAGTCATGTAAAGAACCAGTCCCGAACAGTAACCGATACAGTATTAGCATTTGATCATATTTTGAATTCTATTGAGCAAATTGCGCCGCTGATTGATCAAACATACGAGGCTGTTGATAAGACTGTAAAGGCTAAGGATATCCTGTTAAGTAAAGTTGAGAACGTCAGTGCCGTAATAACCCAAACATCGGCGGCAACTGAAGAAATCGCCGCTTCTTCCGAAGAAGTAGGCGCCTCGACTCAAGAAATTGCTTCTTCCGCACAACACTTAAATCATGCAGCTAATGATATGATGGAAAAGGTTAATCAGTTCAAACTAAGTTAATATTCTGCTGTTCAAACTCACAAATACAACCTGCCCCAACTTACTTGGCAGGTTGTATTTGTGCCAACAACCCCGTCCCCCTGACACTTGTGAAAAGGCTTCGCGGGCTAAACCCGCGAAGCCTTGTATTTCCTGGTGGGGCATGCTGGTTTCGAACCAGCGACCTCTTGAATGTGAATCAAGCGCTCTCCCACTGAGCTAATACCCCATAATCTGTATATTATTATACCACCAGGTCTAGTATATATCCATAAAAATTACCAATTTATCTTAAAAACCGATTGGTTGTAGTTTATTAATTATCAATGCTAGGGTTACTAATGTCGTCAAGCTTATCAGAATATAATCCCGGCCGTGCAATGCAACATGCGCTAAACTGGCTTGCTGCCGTTGGGAACCAAACCCGCGAAGCTCTAAACTCATCGCCATTGTCTCCGACTTGGTCACGGCCCGTAAAACTAACGGCTCAACGACAGTCAAATATGACTTCATCCGTTTGAACGCATTGCCACGGGAAGAATATCCCCGGCATGATTGCGCCTCCCGTACAGCTTTACTTTCTTCCAAAAAATCCGGAATAAACCGCAATGCTGCCGTAAACATAAAAGCATAATCAGACGGAATCCGGCATTGTTTAACCAATGCAGCCGTAATATCGCTAATACGGGTCGAGGCCAGCATGATGATAAATATTAAAGTCATATTCAACATTCTTAAGCCTGTAACTAAAGCCAAGGATATTGTGGCTCCAAACAGATATTGCATGACTGCCAGCATTAATGCAAACATTACCAATCCCAATATGCCCTTATACACCGTTGTACTCACCCGAGTAATTGCCAGTAATAATAACTGTAAACCAGCCACGCCGGCTAAGATTGCCGGGCTATCAAATAAAATAGCCCAAATTGAAATGATTATAGTTAAAATTAATTTAGTCAGCGGCGCATATCTTCTCATAGCTGTTTATCCTCCATTGGACCAAGTAAGGATTGGCATAACCGGTCAGCAGAATTAGTTGCCGGAATTCCGTACTTGGCTAACTTTTGGGACAAATGCAATATGGTAGGAACTTGCAGACCCCAGGCAGCAATAGGATTATTATCCATAAACAAATCATTGGGAGTACCGTCGAAGACCATGTTTCCGGCATTAAGAACAATAACCCGTTGCGCATACTGCATTAATATCTCCATATCATGCGTTACCAATATAATAGTTAAGCCCTGATTATTCAAATCAGCCAACAGTTTCATCATTTTGTCCTTATCCGTTGCATCTTGGCCACTAGTCGGCTCATCGAGGATAAGCATCTGCGGCTCAAGCGCCAACACGGAAGCTATCGCCAAGCGTTGTTTACACCCTTTAGACAGACTGCGCGGATAGGCTTGTGCTAATTCGGCAAGTCCACAGACCTCCATGGCCATTTGGACGTTTTTCTGCTGTCTATCCGGCGAGAATCCTAATTGTTGCGGGCCATAAGCAATTTCCTGTTCCACTGTATCGCGGAGAATCTGCCTGTCCGGATTCTGAAAAACATAGCCGATTGTAGTTGCTAAATCTGCCGGTAAAAGCTTCTTCGTATCCTGTCCATTCAGCAATATTTGGCCATGGCTTGGTTTTAATAAGCTCATCATCAAGCGAGTCAACGTAGTCTTCCCGCTGCCGTTTTTACCGACTATCGCCGTAAATTCTCCCGGCTCAACGGTCAAAGATATATCCCGGACTGCGGTAAATTGCGGATAAGCAAAACTTACCTGCCTTAACTCAAGCACTGCGGCACACTCCCTTATTTTGCATAATAAAACGAACTATATCTTGTTTTGCGTCTTCAACACTCCGCCAATCAGCAAATTTTCGCTCTAATGCTTCTTCTAATTGTAATTTTACTTGCCATAAAATCGGCATTGCTGTCTGCAATTCCGGATAATCGATCATGCAAGGCAGAACTTCCGACAGTGTTCCACAGTACAACAATTTTCCTTCGTGTATTACAAGTACCTGTTGAGCATAACTAAGCACCTGTGATAAATCATGTTCAACGACCACAACGGTAACTCCTTGACTGTTAAGCGTATGCAGCAATTCATAAATCTGCACCGCTCCTTGCGGGTCTAAAGCTGAAGTTGGTTCATCCAAGACAATGATCTCAGGTTCCAACACCAGTACACCGGCGATCGCCAACCGCTGCTTTTGTCCACCCGACAGGGAACTTACTTCCCGTTGTTCAAGTCCTTCCAAGCCAACTCTTTGTAATACCCTTCTTACTCTTTCCTGTATATCATGTTCGGCCATACCCATGTTTTCCAGTCCAAAAGCAATTTCTTCTTCTACGGTCATGGCTACCAATTGACTTTCATAATCCTGCAGTACACTGCCGACGTGCAGCGCCAAATCATGCATGCTTATATTTCGGGTATCCGTTTGATTAACCTGCACATTGCCGGCTACACTGCCGCCGAAATATTGTGGAACGGCCCCGGCTATCGCCAGGCAAAGCGTAGTCTTCCCTGCTCCACTAGGTCCGGTTATCACCGTGAATGAGCCTTTAGGAATTGAAACTTGTATATTGTTTAAAGCTAGTTTATCTTGACGGTATGCATAGGAAAAGCCGTTGAACTCTATTGCCGGTTTCACTGTCCGACCTCCTTGGATTGAAGGAGTTTTTGGGCCGGGAAGTACAATATTTGGGTAACGATAGTATTAGCAGCAGCTGTTCCTAATACAACTGGAATTAGTGCATACACATATACCTGCATGGTAAGCGATAATACTACTTTCATGATCGTAATAAAAGTAAATCCACTAGCCAGTGTACTTAATAAGGCGCATACGGCCGGTCTTAAATTCAGCGACTTAACTTTCATATTAACTGAGAGATGTACAAGTACGGCGCAGGTCACTGCTCCCACTAACTCACTGGCTAAATTTCCATAAGGGAAAGCAGCTTTGGATGTAGGAATATTTACTGCGCCTGCAACCAACCCGATCCCCACGGACTGCATTATTGTCGGTCTGGTCAAATTAATGGCAATGCAATACATGCTAATTGTCCAGTTTGGCGTAATCCCGCCGATACTTGGCGATACTAAATGCAATATAGCCCCAATTGCTAACAGCAAAGAGGTAATTGCCAACCAACGAAATTTTCCTCCTTGAGCAGTTACAGCCTGCATTGTTTGATTCTGAATTTCTTGTTTTTCCATTTTATAATCCCCCTTTGCAAAATATAAAAACCCCTCATCCCTGATAAAGGGACGAGAGGTTAACTCGCGGTGCCACCCTAATTGACCTAAAATAGGTCCTGCTTAGCCAAAGTACGGGACAATATGTCCGATACCCGCTTCCTGGTAACGGCGGAAGTTTCCCGGCAGTGCCTACCCCAAAAATTGGCTCGGACTGTATCTCCTAGGCCCATTCAATATGTCGAGTAGTGCCAAACTCTCACTATCATTGGCTCGCTGATACTCTCTTGCCATATCTACTCTTCCTAATCATCGATGTTACACATATGTTTATTGACATTAAGTATAGCAAAGTATTTCTTGTACTGTCAATATTTTTTTATCCTTTTACAAAAAACAAATAACTAAAGTCTTCATTGGATAAACTACTGACGGAGGTGTCCTTATGCCTGAACAAATATGCGCTCAATGTTATACGTCTGTAGCTGATCAATCAACAACTTGCCCTGGCTGTGGGCAAAAACTATTTTATACTGGGAACGATAAAAACGTTCTGGATAAGTTAATACCTAACTGCCTGATTTACCGCTATGAGGGCTCCGATATGCTGGAACCGGCGTTACTAGTCAAGGCCTGTAAAACGAATGCTAAAGTCGCGACAAACCTACGCGAAATTTCCCATCCGATCACATTATCTAAGGACCGGGTATATTCTTTTGACAAGTCAATATTTCAATCAATACAAGAACTGCGGCAGCAACGAACTAATATTGTCCAAGATTTTGACCAGCAAATTCAAACCTACTGGACCAAACTCACGCCCTACGTTTTTTAGTTTTTTAGCGTGCTAAGCAGTTCGCTGATAGTGACAAACGTATACCCTTCTGCCCGCAGACTGTCGATAAATATTGCCAACGCTTTAGCCGTTGGCAGCGGATATTGGCCATCATGACACAGTATTATTCGGCCGGGCTTACTGTTTGCTACTACATTTCGGACAATATATTTGACTGAAGGGCAGCGCCAATCTCTGGGGTCAACTGACCATAGAATGATTTGATAGCCATGCACTTCAGCCATATTAACTATATAGTCATTATATCCACCGCCCGGTGGCCTTAAATAACGCGGGGCTTCCGTATACTGTTCAATTAATTTGCCGGTATTAAGCAATTCTTGTTCGGCTTCATCTAAACTCATTTTATTCAAAAACCGATGGCTATAACCATGGCTGCCAATTTCGTGCCCAGCGGCAACTATTTGCGCAAATAGTTCCGGATATTTTTCAATATGTTTGCCCACAACAAAGAATGTTGCTTTTACTTGTTTTTCCCGCAGTATTTTCAACAAATCTAAAGTATTGTATTCACTAGGCCCATCATCAAAAGTTATCGCAATAACTTTATTATGAGTATGCACTCTCTTAACTACCCGAATATCCGCATTAGCAAGATATACTGTCAATACAAACATCAAACTTACGGTAAAGGTTATACTCCATATGCGAACACTATGTTTTTTCATATTCGCTCCTTTCTGTTCCAATTATACTAAGCTGAATTGTTTTAGAATATGAATTATTATGAACTACTTTTCTGGAGGCTTAATAATGCATATGAAATTTTTATCATTTTGGATGATAATATTAATGCTATTGTTTAATATATGCTGCGCTCAGCCAATATCTGTTCCCAAAATTAAAGCCGATTCGGCAATCCTGGTCGATTATAAAACAGGGGATGTTTTGTACGAAAAAAATATGCATAAGCGGCGCGCGCCGGCTAGCACTACCAAAATCATGACTGCAATCTTAGCCATTGAAAGCGGAAAGCTTGATGATACCGTACGCATAAGTGCGCATGCAGCTGCAACCGGTGGTTCTTCAATGTATCTTTCGGCAGGCCAAGTAATCACTTTACACGAACTGCTAAGCGGACTTCTGCTGCGCTCCGGAAATGACGCTGCAGTGGCCATTGCTGAGTATTTAGGTGGAACAACCGAAAGTTTTGTTCGTATGATGAATGAAAAGGCGGATCTACTGGGAGCCTATAATACTCATTTCTGCAATCCCCATGGACTAAGTGCTGTTAATCATTATTCTACCGCTTACGATTTAGCAATAATTACTCGCTATGCATTGTCGCAGCCCCTATTCGCCCAAATTGTCAGTACAAAGCATACTACTATTAACTGGCTGGATCGTAAAGGAAATGCTAAAGACCAAGACTTAAAAAACACTAACAAACTGCTGTGGATGTTGCCGGAAGCAGATGGCGTAAAAACCGGCACTACTTCCCAAGCTGGACAATGTTTGGTCTCGAGTGCGACATTTTTTAACCAAAAACTGATAGCGGTAGTCTTGCATGATTCAGCTCGCTGGCACGATTCTATGCAACTGTTAAAGTTTGGATTTGATAATTTTAATTTGTATGTATTTCGCGAAGCTAATGATATTCTGCAGACTATTCAAGTAGATAACGGATACGCCCCTTATGTAAACGCGATAGTCGCTAATACTTCGGCAATAGTCGTTCCCAGTCAGGATTGTGGTCAGGTGACTGTGGAAGTAGAATTGCCGGATAAAATAGAAGCCCCTGTTTATCAGGGGCAAAAAATAGGCGAAGTCATCTTTAAAATACGGAACCATCCGGTAAAAACGGTTGATATTGTTGCAGGTCAGGAAATTATGGAACGTACTGTTTCCCGTAGTATATTGTATGAGGTTATCCGTTCTATCAAGTACTTATCTCGCTGGGGAATATTCTAACGGGCAGGCCTGCGATAAAAAAATGGATAGTAGTGTTCAAAGCCAATTTCCCGGAAATTTAGGATTGCCTCAGTCCCTCCCACAAAAAGTACGCCTTTAGGTTTTAAAGCAGTTAGGAATTTACCGTACAATATATCTTTAGCTTGTTCAGTAAAGTATATTACAACATTCCGGCACAATATTAAATCAAAGCCTGATTCAAAACTGTCAAGCAACAGATTATGCTGCATAAACTCAACTCTATTCTTTATCTCATCCGAAATTTTAAACCGGTTATTCTCAACCGTAAAATATTTTTTTAATCTAGCCGGCGGAAGATTCTTTAGTTCATTGGCCGAATATGAACCAGTCCTAGCTTTTTGCAACATTTCTTTATCTAAATCTGTCGCCAATATTCGGTGACGGGTATTAGGAGTCTTTTCTGCTAAAATCATGGCCAGAGAATAAGGTTCGGCACCAATCGAACATCCTGCGCTCCAAATATTCAATACCGGACTGTTGGCCAACAAATCCGTTAACACGTTATTTTCCAGTTCACTAAATTTCTCCGGCGTTCGAAAAAACTCTGTAACATTTATTGTTAAATAATCAATAAAAGCCTTATAGATAGTTGCGTTCTTTTCCATAAGCGCATAGAAGTCCATATAACTGTCAACACCATGCCGGTACATAAGATTAGTTATGCGCCGTTGCATCTGGGCCGGTTTATACTGGTTGAGATCAATATTAGATTTTACAAATAATTTGCGTTTAAACAAATCCCAATCATGCTCGTTCGTCACTTTTATCCTCCATTACTTTGAATTAATGCTAGAACTCACTTTGTTCGTGAATCAATTTCACTGCCTGAATGTTCACTGCGTAATACTACTATATCAACACGCCGATTCCTGGCCCGATTTTGCTCACTGGTATTAGGAAACAACGGGCGATATTCTCCATATCCCAATGAAGAGAGTCGTTGCGGATCAAGTCCATGTTGTTCAATTAAATAGCGAGTAACCGCAATAGACCTGGCCGCAGATAACTCCCAATTAGACGGATACTTTACCGTATGTATGGGGAGGTTGTCGGCATGTCCCTCAACACGGATGTAATAAGTGCTCTTTAGCAATTCAGTCCCAACCGCATCAAGTAGCCGTTTGGAATCGCTTCGTAAGTCGGCACTACCCAAGTCAAACAAGATATCTTCTAAAAACCGTATTATTAACCCACGCTCATCGAATATGAATGTTAAATGCTTATTTTGACTGTTTTTGGTTGCGTTCTCAATAGCATGAGCCATGTTTCTCAATTCTACAGATTCTTTATCACTTCTCGCCAAAGCAATTGGTGGCTCAATTATCCGATTACCTGATAGCTCAATAACTCCAGCACTAGCGGGACCCGTCTTTAATGCTACTTGCAATGAAGACTTAAGTGCTTGAAACTTCTTATGATCTGCTGAACTGATAGCATACATGACAACAAAAAACGCTAATAATAAAGTGATTAGATCCGCATAGGTTAGTAACCACCGCATCATGCCCCCGGCATCATGCGGATTTTTCTGGCGATCGCGTATACTGTTCCGTCTCCGTATCACTAGATTCCCTCCTACACTACTCATTCTAATTAATATATCGCCAACAACTGTATTCTGCATTATGGAGCAAAACTCCTATGTTTTAATAGACCATAAAAAATATCCATAATCTAGGTGGTATATGTACAAAGCAACTGCATAAAATGTACTGGTTGTTCAACCTGATAGGAGGGATAAGCAGTGCGTAAAAAGGTGCGATTCTTTGGTACTATTCTGTTAGTTCTAGTAGTCATGTTTGCAGCATTTGGATTTGGTTATGCTGACGCCCAAGGCGGCCCTGGCGGACATGGTTCAAGTCCTGGCAGCAGCGACACCGGCGGCCCCGGCAATGGCGGTGGCCCTGGTAATGGCGGCGGTCCTGGTAATGGCGGCGGCCCTGGTAATGGCGGTGGCCCTGGTAATGGCGGCGGCCCTGGTAATGGCGGCGGTCCCGGCAATGACGGCGGGCATGGTGGACACGGTGGTCACGGCGGCCCTGGCAATGACGGCGGGCATGGTGGACACGGTGGTCACGGCCATCATGGTCATCATTGCAATGACGGTAAGGACAATAACGAAATTGAAAATACATATATCGGCAATGGCGACAGCAATTCAGATGCTTCAATTTCCATTCTCAATATTTCAAAACCGATGAGGTTCCTCACCGGCACTATTCAAACTATTAACTGGAACTGGATTGGTAATGTCGGAACACATGCTAATATTACGCTGGTTAGAAACGGTAAAACCGTTGCTACAATCGCAAACAATGTTCTAATCACTGACAAAGCTGCACCGTGGTTGGTTAGTGAGCTGATTTCGCCCGGTAATAATTATCAAATTAAGATAATGTCAGTGGAATACCCGAAAATTACTGATATTACTGAACAGTTTACAATTTTTTGCTATCCTTGATCCTCTATAAATTACAGTCTAATATAATAGCCCCACGGCTGAATAATTCCAGCACGTGGGGTTATTAGGCTTTAATATTAAATTTTTTATTTTATTCGATAATTTCTTCAAGCGGTGTATATTTATGACCTAATGCTTTAGCTACTGCTTGGTAAGTCACTTTACCATCAATGACGTTTACTCCTTTGGCTAACCCATGATCATTCTTAATAGCAGCCATATATCCCCGGTTAGCAATTTCTAAAGCATAAGTAATAGTTGCATTGGTTAGAGCAATCGTAGAAGTACGAGCAACCGCACCGGGCATATTTGCCACCGCGTAATGGACAACATCGTGTTTAATAAATGTAGGATTACTATGGGTAGTAATTCGGTCAATTGTCTCGATTGAACCGCCTTGATCGATTGCCACGTCCACAATTACAGAACCCGGCTGCATGGTCTGAACCATTTTTTCTGAAACCAGTTTTGGCGCTTTCGCCCCCGGCAATAATACTGCACCAATTAGCAAGTCGGCTTTTTGTACCCATTGGGCGATATTATAGCTATTTGACATTACTGTTAGTACCCGACCGCCAAATAAATCATCTAAATACCGCAGCCTATCAATCGAACGATCAATTATTGTAACGCGAGCACCAAGGCCAACAGCCATTTTGGCCGCATTGGTACCAACTATCCCTCCGCCGATTATCACAACTTGAGAGGCCTCTACACCAGCCACGCCGCCTAACAATATTCCTTTCCCACCGAGTGGTTTTTCTAAAAACTGCGCGCCTACCTGGACAGACATTCTACCGGCTACTTCACTCATTGGTGATAACAATGGCAGTGAATGATTGGGTCCTTCGATTGTTTCATAAGCAATCCCAATTACTCTGTTATCTAAGAGAGCCTGAGTCAATTCCGGCTCCGGTGCCAAGTGCAGATAAGTAAATAAGATCTGCCCCTCATGAAACATACCATACTCCGGTGGTAATGGTTCTTTCACTTTAATAATCATTTCTGCTCGTTCAAATAGTAATTGTTTATCTGCGATAATTTCCGCACCACTGTTTTTATAATCATCATCACTGAAACCACTGCCAATTCCGGCATTTTGCTCGACCAGTACGCTGTGTCCAGCTCTATATAGTGTTTCTGCACCGGCAGGAGTTAACGCTACCCTGTTTTCGTTATTTTTGATTTCCTTGGGAACACCGATTATCATGAATAAATCCCTCCATATTAACTGTATTATGTTAATATGAAGAAGTCAGTATTTGACTTCTTCCATATCTCCATCAACAAAAACCATTTCCGGTTTGGCAGATAATAATAAAGGATAATCGCTCCAAACAACTATATCGGCATCTAATCCTGGCGCCAAACAACCTACCCGCTGGGAAATACCTAGAATTTTCGCTGCGTTTATTGTAATTGACCGTAACGCTTCTTCTTTCGACAGCCCATAGCGCGCTGCAATACCGGCATAAACAGGGAGAAAACTGCTTGGCAACACCGGATGGTCGCTCATCAAAGCAAAAAATACTCCCTTATCAAACAGAATTGACGGCGCAGCTAGATTAAGTTCTTTTAATTCCATTTTTACTCTGGTGATAAGATTAGGACCAAGGATTACCGGTACCTGCGAAGCCGCCAAGTAATCTGCGATCAGATGTCCTTCCGTTGCATGTTCAATAATTAACTTAACTTCAAATTCCTTGGCGATCCTTATTGCAGTAACGATATCATCAGCCCGGTGAGCATGTGCTCTTAGCGGCATTTCCTTTTGCAGGACTTTGATCATTGTCTCTAGATTCATATCAAAATCAACGTCTGGATTAGTCCGCTTATTCAAATATCTCTGGGCCTTATATAATTCCTTGCGAATCATAGCTGCCGTTGCCATTCTGGTAACAGGCATCTTTTTTTGATCTCCATATGTTTTGCGTGGATTTTCGCCAAATGCAATTTTAAGTCCGGCATCGCGCTTAAGAATCATATCTTCAATATTAGGTTTAGGTTTTGTCTTAATAATAGCGCATTGCCCGCCGATTGGGTTCGCACTGCCTGGTGCAACCATAGCAGTTGTAACACCGCCCATATAGCTGTCAACTATTCCAACGTCATAAGGATTGATAGCATCTATTACATTTAGGGCCGGAGTAATTGGCTCGCTCTCTTCATTGCCATCCTCGCCGGACCAACCTAAAGATTCGCTGTAAATTCCCATATGAGAGTGTGCATCGATTATGCCGGGAGTTATTACTTTATTGGCAGCATCAATAACTTGACAATCGTGAGGAACATCAATCCTTTCGCCAACTGCAATAATTTTCCCGTGGTCAATCAGAATAGTACCGGTTTCCAAAGTATTATCACGCATAGTAATTAATTTACCACCGGTTATTGCCAGCACTCTGTCATCCCTCCTTACGGTTTGCAAGTTTGACGTGCTCATATAATACGATCAATTGATCCAATTGGGAACTTAGTTTGGCAACTTCGGCGTCGGCAAAACTACCTTTTTGCTCATATAGCAAATGTAGCTGCTCCCTCAAATTCTCAATCTCAATTTCAATTTTTCCTTGTACATACATGGTTACACCCCACCTTGATTCCCAATCAGAAATATCTCATCAATGTTTTGATGACCATTGTCGTGCTAACCGACCCGACTCCTCCCGGTACAGGCGTAATTGCACCGGCAACTTTTTCAACCGCTTCAAAATCAACATCACCAACAATTTTATCATCCACTTGGTTTATCCCGACATCAACAACAGTTGCATTCGGCTTGATCATGTCGGCAGTAATCATCTTTGGCCGACCTACAGCGGCAATAACAATATCTGCTTGGCGGACAACTGCCGCTAAATTGTTAGTATGAGAATGACAGACTGTTACGGTGGCATTTCGGGCTAACAGTAGTTGAAATAAAGGTTTGCCTACCACATTACTACGACCAACAATTACTGCCTGTTTCCCGGCAATGTTTATGTCGTAATAATCTAAGATCGCCATAACTGCTCGCGGAGTACAAGGGGCCCAGTTGCTTTTTCCCATTGCTACCATACCAACATTGATAGGATTAATCGCATCCACATCTTTGGTAGGCCAAATTGCCTGGGCTACATCATCGGCATTAATATGACGGGGCAATGGCATCATTGGTAATATTCCCCCGATACTCTGATCGTTATTGAGTTTGTCAATAGTCCCCATAATCTCAGACTGATCAACTTGGTCGGGGAATTGTATTACTTTAACTTCAATTCCAAGCAGTTCACCCAGCTTAACCAACCGCTGGGAATATATTTGTGACGCTGGATCACCACCGGCCAAAATTATTGCTAACGCCGGTATTTTTTTTTGGTTTGCACTTTCAAGTGTTTGCTTAATTTTATCTCTTTCAAATTTTGCAACGGTTATTCCGTCAAGTATTTTTGCCAACTGCTAACCTCCTAAAACAGCCCGGAAATTCGGCCGTTTGCATCAACATCGATTTTTTCGGCTGCCGGTACCTTAGGTAACCCCGGCATAGTCATAATATCGCCGGTTAGCATAACAACAAAACCTGCTCCGGCCGATACCTTTGCGCCGCGTACCGTAATTTCAAAGTCTTTTGGCCTTCCAAGCAAAGCTGGATCATCCGAGAAAGAATACTGGGTCTTAGCCATACATACCGGCAAATTTCCATATCCCATTTTTTCTAATTCTTGCACCGACTTAAGGGCTTCTTTAGTAAATAGTGCATTTTCTGCTCCATAAACCTTCTGTGCTATGACGCGCACTTTTTCCACCAATGGCAGATTAACGTCATATAGCGGTTGGAAATTGCTTTCATTAGCTGATAATACTTCGAGTACGGTTGCAGCTAAATCGCGACCGCCTTCACCACCTTTGGCAAAAACGTCGGAAAATGCTGCCGGTACACCGATTCTTCGACATACAGACATTATTGCATCCAATTCTTCGCGAGTGTCCTGATGAAAAACATTGATGGCTACAATTACTGGAACACCAAACTGGCGAACATTTTCAATATGTTTTTCTAAATTAGCGGCACCATTTAATACCGCCTGCGTATTTGGCTGATTAAGTTCAGTTTTCGCTACCCCGCCATGCATCTTTAGAGCTCTGACCGTAGCGACTACAACTGCAGCATTTGGTTTTAACCCAGCGTAACGGCACTTAATATCGAAGAATTTTTCTGCGCCTAAATCTGCGCCAAAGCCTGCTTCAGTTACCGTATAGTCCGCCAACTTCATAGCCAGCTTGGTTGCCATAACACTATTACAGCCATGCGCAATATTTGCAAACGGCCCGCCATGAATAAGGGCCGGAACATTTTCTACCGTTTGAACTAAGTTAGGCTTGACGGCATCTTTTAATAACGCAGCCATTGCGCCTTGAGCATTTAACATTTTTACAGTGACCGGTTCTCCCTGGTAAGTATACCCGACTACTATCTTGGCCAGTCTCTGCTTCAAATCTTGAAGATCTGCTGCTAAACATAAGATAGCCATTACTTCCGATGCAACACTAATGTCAAAACCGTCTTCCCGCGGTACTCCGTGAGCCTTCCCACCTAACCCGACAATTATATTGCGTAATGCCCGGTCATTCATGTCAACAACCCGGCGCCAAGTGATCCGCCGGGGATCAATACCCAGTGAGTTTCCTTGCTGTAAATGGTTATCAAGCATCGCACACAGCAGATTATGTGCAGCACTCACGGCATGCATATCACCGGTAAAATGCAAATTGATATCCTCCATCGGGACTACTTGCGAGTAGCCACCGCCTGCTGCACCACCTTTAATTCCCATGCATGGGCCTAATGACGGTTCACGCAAGGCAACAATTACTTTCTTATTCAGTTTAGCCATTCCTTGGGCCAATCCGACAGTAGTGGTTGATTTACCCTCACCGGCCGGTGTAGGAGTAATTGCCGTAACCAAAATCAACTTACCATCCGGTTTATCCGCAAGTTGTTTATAAAGCTCCAAAGAAACTTTTGCTTTATATTTTCCATAATGTTCAATATAATCAGCTGCTATACCTAGTTGCTGTGCTATTTTTTCAATTGGTTCCATTTTAGCTGCTTGCGCTATTTCAATATCACTTAACATCAATATTCCCCTCCGCTTTATTTGATATGTAAAATTTTTCTTATTCTAAATTAATTTTCGTGTTTAATTTTATTATTTCCTGCACACTAATAAAGTTGCATATTGAATTCTTGATTTACATCCCACTATTTAACACGTAAAAACAAGCATAAACATTCGTTTTTGTGTGATACTAGTATTACACAAAGCAGAAGGAGGTGAAAATTAATGGCCAGAAGCAGAAAACCAGTTAACCCAGGTGCTGAAAACGCTCTTGATCAAATGAAAATGGAAGTTTCTAACGAATTAGGCATTGCTGAACGCGTTAGAAATCAAGGTTGGTCAACTATGACTTCTGCAGACTGTGGACGCGTTGGCGGTCACATGGTACGTAAAATGATCCAACAATATGAAAGCGGAATGAGCGGCGCCAATGCTACTGCCAATGCTGCAACCAACAGCACTTTGACAGCAAAATATGACGTTAATAATCAATGATTCATGTTTCAGGGCGGCTATGCCGCCCTTTATTTTATAATTGTTCAAAAACAACAATGATTTCCGTCCCCTGTTCCGCTATTGTATTAACAGGTATACTCTGCCGTACGGCTAACCCTGATCCTTTGGGGATCAATGACAATCCGTGTTTAGTCAGCAGCGCGCTGGCTTCGCGGATGGTTAATCCTTTTACATCCGGAACAACTACTTGTCCTTTTCCGGGCTTTATAATGATTTTTGTTTCGGCCTTCTTGGTCTCCGTTTTGGCGACCGGCTTCGGCCTGTTGGGGACATTCCAGGAATTACTGTTAGGAGGAATATTTAAATATCTCACTACTTGGGTCATGACTTGCCGAAACACCGGCGCTGCAATTTGACCGCCATAATATATTCCTTGTGGCGAATCTAAAATAATTAATGCTGCTAATTGCGGATTGTCAGTCGGACCAAATCCTACGAATGAAGCAATATATTTTCCGGCTTGATATCCGGCATCAGTAGAACTGGCTTTCTGAGCGGTACCTGTCTTACCGGCAAAATGATATCCGTCAACTATAGCCTTCTTTCCTCCTCCTTGAGTTATCACATTCTCCAATAAGTGGATAAGTTTCTGCGCCGTTTCCTTTGTTACAACCTGGCGTACCGGTTGGGGAGATGTGACGGTTTCCGACTTGCCGTCAGCGTTTACTATTTCTTTAATAATATACGGCCGCATTAAAACTCCGTCATTAGCTATGGCACTGACTGCCGTGAGCAACTGCAGCGGTGTTACGGCGATACTTTGCCCGATGGCCATTGTTGCTACGTCGGAATCGCGCATTTTTTCAGTGTCAAATAAAATTCCGCTTTCCTCGCCAGGCAGCTCAATATCTGTTGTTTTGCCAAAGCCAAATAATTTGGCATATCTATTCATTCTCTCCGCGCCGAGTTTTAGACCTAATTGTACAAAGCTAGTGTTAATTGATTGCTTAATTACATCTTCGAAGCTGATTCTGCCATAGCTTTCTCTGCTCCAATTCTGAATTTTACGACCAGATACTTCAACATATCCCCTATCAATAAACTTCTCCTCAGGAGTAACGACCCCTTCCTGTAAAGCTGCGGCAGCTATAACCGTCTTGAATGTAGAACCCGGTTCATATAGAATTGATACCGCTCTGTTTTTCCATGATTGTGGTTTATAGTTATAAAATTCATTAGGATTGTAGTTCGGTCTGCAGGCCATTGCTAATATTTCTCCCGTTTTGGGATTCATTATGATAATAGTACCTGTTTGCGCTTTTGTTGCAGCCATAGCCTGGTCTAAGGACTCTTCGACAATAAATTGGATCGTGCTATCAATAGTTAAATACACACTTTTGTTTTGATTTTTTTGCGTAAAGCTAAACACTGATTCAAATATTGGCATACCGTAGCTGTCGGTATCGATTCTCCGGCGATCTAAGCGACCCTTTATCTGTCGGTCCAAAGTTGTTTCAATTCCGTTTAACCCTACGTCATCTGTTCCCACAAATCCTAATACGTGAGCCGCTAAATCATCATTGGGATAATAGCGTTTGCTTTCTTCCAAAAAGTGAAGACCCTTAACCTTATTCTCCTGAATAATCTTCTGCACTTTTTCTGCTAACTCTGCATCAATCGTTCGTCTGAGCCAAACAAACGAACCTCCCGCCATTAATCTGGCTTTTATCGCGGCAACCGGCATTTTTAATACCGGTTCCAGCAGTTTGGCAATCCATTGAGGATCTTGGTTTATCTCATCCGGACTGGCATAAAGAGATTTAGCCATCAAACTGACAGCAAGTTCTCTTCCGGTACGGTCATAAATTGTACCACGTGGAGTCTGAATCTCTTTATAATCTCCTAGCTGACTGCGCGCCTTGGCTAATAATTTATCACCATTAACAAACTGTATCCAAGCTATTCTGCCAATCATCGCAACAGCCAAGAACATCACTATACTCATAAACCAGGCAATATGACGGCGCACTCGCGATTTTTTCCCTAACATAACAGAGCTTCCTTCCTGATAGATAGCATTATTTAACCCTCTGCAAACGGTGTCTGACAGTTTTAGTCGGCTTGACAGTATCTTCATTAGAATTAGACAATGATTTTCGCGAAATGTTTACCAATAATCCAATTGCAATTAAATTAACAATTAATGACGTTCCTCCGTAACTAATAAATGGCAGCGGGACACCGGTAACCGGAATTACCCCTATCACCATCGCTATGTTGCCTATTGCTTGTCCGACAATCAGAGCTGTTAATCCAATGCCCAGCATTGTTCCGGCCGGATCAGGAGCTTGGATAGCTATCCTTATGCCGAGCACACAAAGACCGCAGAACAGAACTATAACCAATAGCGCCCCAACGAACCCCATCTCCTGACAAAGCACGGCAAAAGCAAAATCAGTATGAGCCTCGGGCAAATAATAGAATTTACTGGCTCCCATACCAAACCCGGTACCGAAAAGACCACCCGATCCAATTGCCAACAATGATTGAACCGTTTGGTATCCGCCTGTTTGCTGATATGCCCAAGGGTCCAGCCAAGCATGAATTCTTTCGGCCCGATATGGGGCAGCAAAACTAAAAAAGGTTATGGTCATAATTCCAAAAAACAGCATAGTAAGAATTTCTCGCTGAGGTATTCCCGCTAATAGGTACATCAATATACATAAGCCAACTATTACAACTGCAGTCCCCATGTCCGGTTGGCGCATAACAAGAAATCCTAGTACTATAGCTACCGCCAACGGCCAAGATTTTAATGAAATTTTGCGATGTCGTTCTAATTTTGTTCCCAAATAACTGGCGGATAACATTATAACTACTAATTTTGCTAATTCCGACGGTTGAAATTTTATGCCGATTCGAATCCACCGCCGGGCTCCGTTTGCATCGATACCAATGTGCAATACCGCCATCAATAACGCGACAATTCCAGCAAAAAGCAACCAATGGCGGCAAATAATTTTGCGATAGTCAGGCCAAGCAGCCAGAACCATTCCAACAATACCAACCCCACAAGCAAACAAATGCCGTTTAAGAAAATAATAGCTGTCATTCAGTAAATGTCCTGCTAATACGAAGCTGGCACTAAAAATATTAATGCAGCCCAATAGCAACAATACAAAGACAACAAATAACAATGCCTCTGACGGACTTGTCCAATATTTAAAAATGTTACGCACGATTCCGCCCTCCTAGAAAAACAAGCCCTCCGCTACCGCTTTTGCAAATGAGGGCGCTCGCTTAATATCAAGTTGTGCCTAATGGTCTTGGCCATTTACTATTCCATTTATATTTTGGTTGCTTTTCTTCTGAAGCTTCCGCTGTTTCAAGCTGATTATCCGCTGAAACATTGCATTCAATTGCCTGGTTAGCTGAGGCCGAACCCTCAAACTGGGACGAATACCATTCGTCATCACAATCATCATCAACGATATCATCATTTTGTTCTTCGGACACTAAATTATCACTTATTTTGTCCCATGCCGGTTTATAATCAACTTTAGCTGCCGGCTGTTGTTTCTGTTCAACAAGTACTTCATTCTTTGACAAAACACTGTTATCAGTTATCTTTTCTTCCACTTTGTTAAACATGCTATTACTTTTTTTGTTTCTTTCCATCACATTTAAGACCATTATAAAATGCTCTGCTTCGCGGCGGACATGATCCGCCAATAATTCCGGTATAATACCTACTAATTGGCATTGACGAATTAATTCTTCAGCTGCAGCTTTAAAATCACGTAACCTTACGGTAGAAACACGAACATCCATCAAAAAACGGGAGAATGCCGGTACTTTTCCCCGATTGCCAAGCATTGATTCGAAGTCCCGACCTTGAAGTAATAAATCATCAAATTCCCGTGAAAATTCACGGGCCGTCTGAATCAGATTGACTTCTGACGGGTCTAATAAATGACTAATAAACTTGGCATGATCTGACATAAGCCTTAACCAAAAAACCGTTTCTGCCGGCTGCGAAATATCGCCAAAAACAGGATTTCCCGCCCTAATACTTTCGAAAAGCCCCAGCGCATATTCTGCCTCGCGGGCAACATGATCTAATAATAACGGATAATTGAAGCCACCCAAACGGCAACGCAACATCATCGATAATAAATGACGTTTAAAGTGATAGAATTCCTTCACAACACAAATAGATTCGTCGACCAGCTCCATGAATTGCCGCTGATTTTGGACTTTATTTGCACGTGCTAATAATGCATTTAGCTCACGGTTAAATTTTTGTGCCTCTTCTCTCAACTCTCGATTATCTGCCGGCAATCCGGCACCTATGAAAAGGGCATGTTCCGCTAATATCTGCAGCCAAAACTTTGTTTCATCCAAGCTTACCGGATCTACCGGTTGTGACGTAGTATGTTTTCGTGGTGATCGTGCCATACTAACACTCCCCATTCAGTAGTTACTGTACTACTACATACTATGCCATTTGATTGTATTTTGTTCAAAAAATTTCTAGTTAAAACTAGCTTCGCAACGGTAAATCCTCATACCTTGTTCGCTAAATTTTCGTTCATATTCAGTCATAATATTCCCCACATATTGACTGTGGTGCAAATCAAAGGTAATATTCTTTAATCGCAAACCAAATTCCGCAAACTCATTCAAGGAAAACTCGAATAATGCCTCATTGTCTGTCTTAAAATGTATCTGCCCACCAGGCTTTAGTATCTGTTGATATTTAACCAGGAAATTCTTATGCGTAAGTCTCCGCTTGGCATGGCGGACCTTTGGCCAAGGATCGCAAAAATTGATATAAATCCTGGCTATCTCGCCCACTGCAAAAATTTCTTCCAGCAGTTGTACATCACCGTTTATTAGGCGCACATTGGCCAGTTTTTGGTTAACCACCTTTTGTACAGCATAATACAATACAGTATCTTCTTTTTCAATGCCAATATAATTAATATCCGGGGTTTGCTGCGCACTGTCAGTAATAAATAATCCCTTCCCGGTACCAACTTCCACATAAATCGGCTTATTATTTTCAAAAATTTGCTGCCATTTTCCCTTGTACCCATTAAGGTCATCATCCGGTAGGACAACAATATCTGTATATTCTTTTATAGCTTCAGTAATCCACTTTTTCTTCCTTAATCGCACGCTGTTCCATCCTTTTTCAAATTCTTCAATATCATTTGCTCAGTCGGAAGTATTATCTAATTCGTATTTGCGCAAGTAGCGGTATAATGTAACTCTGCTGACATTTAGCATGCTTGCTAAGCGACTAATATTCCCCCCTGCCGAGCGCCATGCTTCAATAAAAGCCTCGCGGCTATGTTTCCATTCCCGGCTATGGTGATACTCGCGCGGAAGCCGAATACTGTCTGGTCTGATCTCATTACCGGCAGTATGGAAAAAGGCTCTTTCCAGTACACCTTGCAATTGCTTTATATTGCCCGGCCAACTAAATTGCCGCAGCATATACATAGCTTCCGGCACTATCGTCTTGCCTGGCATAGAGTGCTGTTCCGCTATCTCGGCAATTATATGTTGTGCTAATATCGGAATATCTTCCTGTCTCTCGCGCAAAGGAGCAATTCGAATCATGGTTTTGGCCAACATTTCGTATAACTCAGGTGAAAACATTCCCTTATCGGCTAACCTCTTTAAATTGCTGTCACATGCAGCTATCACCCGTACGTCAATTTTCTTTGTTTCAGTACCGGATTGAATTTGCCCTGTTTCCAACACCTGCGCCAACTGCCGTGCAGTAGCGACCGGCATTTTTTCAATCTCATCCAGAAATAGGGTGCCGCCATTTGCTAATTCTAATTTCCCCTGAATAATTTGTCCTTCGTTCAGACCAAATAATTCAATATCGAACTTATCAGCAGGAATGTTTCCGCATTTTACGGATATTAACGGTTCTGCCGCCCGTATACTGGCTTGATGAATCCCATGTGCCAACCGTTGTTTACCTGTTCCCGGCTCTCCCTGTAACAGTATAAAATGTTCCCCTTTGGCTGCCCGCGTCGCCTTAGCTAACATCGTGCTGAAAACTTCGGTTTCACCTACCAGACTCGCTAGGCTGTATCGCGCTGAATACCCCGTAGCATGGGCAATCATAGTTTTTAATTCTTCAATTGATACCGAAATTGCAATAATGCTTTCAATGTATTGGTCTGTTTTGACCGGTATTACAGTTGTTACATCTTCATAGGCTTTATCGGTCGTAAGCCAGGTTATTTCCTTGTTATATGAAGGTATCCCCTCAAATGCCTTTTGTAATGGAATATGCCGATAGTTTAATACAGCTTCGTTTAAATTTGTAGAACTGCCCAAACGATTCTTGCCAAGTTTATTGGCATAGGCTACATCACCGTTACCTCTAACATGATAAACTGCCATTGGCAAAGCATCCAGCAACAAATGGGAAGCTTGAATTCGAGACTGCATTTGCATGAATTTCTCAACAGCATTTTTAATAGTTAACATCCAAGCCACAATAGCATTATAAGGTAATTCCTCTTGATAAATAGAAAAAACGGAAATAATAAACTTAACCTGCCCATTTATAATTATCGGTACCGAACATGCATCACCTGACTGACACTCCGCAATCCACATTTCCGGTCCAAACAGCAGAAACGGAACCTTATGTTCCTTGGCAATACTAATGCTCGAAGTTCCAATCTCTGCTTCAGTGAGCTTAGCCCCCTCAACGTCTTCGATTGTGCGTTGGTAAAATGGCAATGCATAGTTTTTAAGCACATAGCTCTCGCTGTCGATAAGTAATAAACTTAAGTTATAGACATTGAAATGTTCTTTCGTCTCGGCAAATAATTCATCTATATATTTGATAACATCCTGATACTTTTGTTGTTTTACTGCTAATTCGCTCTTAGTTAATTTGGTTAATAGCGGCATATGGTCATGCCTGACTCCTTGCTTCTTACATCTTTGCCATGATTCAGCTACCCATGGGTGAACATTAAGGTCTAAAATTCCTTCTTCAATAAATTTCTTATAATATTGATGTAGCTTGCTTTTGTTCCGCCGCTCACGTATCATAACAACCCTCCGCAATCAATATAGCTATGTATCTAACATCGGTATAATAATTCGGCATTTTTGAATAATATCCTACATAGTATTATTGCCAAATTGGCAAAATCAATCAACACCCATACCAGTATTAAGGCTCCTGCAAAATGCAGGAGCCCCTGAGTGACTAAGTACCTATTTAATATAATCTTTGACAATAGCGCGCCGCCGGTCTTTAGCCTTTTTTAACATTTGGTCGCGATTGACAACAATCCGTTCGTGTGTACCATGACCGATATTGCCATATTCATCTACAGCAACAATGCCAAAAACCAGCTTGTTTCCATCAACTTGTTGCAGAGTGGACTTAACGCTTACCGTCATATCCAGCCAGGTTGGAGCATCATGGGTAAAACTCATTGCCTGCCCGACAGTTATAAACCCTTCCGGTAAATGCTTATCAACCGCCTCTACGGAAGCACTGATAAGTAAATCTACATATGCGGGTGTTGCCAGTAATGTTCCCAGCTCCCCGCTGCCGTAATTTAATGCTGTATCTCCTGTCTCAATTTTCTTTTGGACCACTGCCGATAATCCAGGTGTAATCATTTGCAAGTCGACTCTCATCATACTTGTTACCCCCTTCATTTTATTGACTAAGAATTCCAGTGAATTTGAGCAATATATTCAGAATATTTATTTATTTATATTGTAGCATTTTTTTACCAAAATTGACAGGGTATTTTGATATTTAATCTGAAAATTTAAAGGATGAAGCCGGTAGATCAGCTTCATCCTCAATTCTGCTGGATATTAGGACAATCCTAATGCCTTTCTTTTCGCTAAGATATGTTGTTCAATCCCGTTAGCGGCCTCAATTGGATCATCACTTACCGCTACTTTTCCGCCAGTTATTTCTTCTATTTCTTCCGTCAGCAGCTTGACTAAGCGCGGTGCGCCGGTAATGCTTGGCGGCGGGGCCAGATGAGTATATGCTCCATACGCTACCGCGAAAATACCATCAATGGTCGCCTTCTGCTCCAGCCACTGTGGCGCAGTTACGGCAATTGGCAACTGTGGAATATCAACATCCAAATGGTCAGCCAACGCTGTCACCAACATAGTGATTCTTCCGGTATCAGTACACGTTCCGAAACTAAGCACCGGTGGTATTTCCAAGAATTCACACACTTGCTGTAATCCTTTACCGGCCAGCGAAACTGCATCCACATTGGCCAGCCCGGCCACTTCTAAGGCATGATTGCCACATCCGCCGGCAACAATTAGAATATCCCTTTTAATAAGTTCTTTGGCTAGATTAACAGTGACATAGTCCTGCGGACCGTTTTTCAAGGATGTGCAGTTAACTAAGGCCACTATTCCCTTTATTTTACCGCTGGCTATTACATCAACCAATGGTTCCAATTTATTCCCCAGAGCGTTCAACACTGCTTCAGTAGAAAACCCGGCAATAGCTTTTTGTTTATATTTGGGAACAAGCGGTTCAATCTTGTTGTATCGTTTAGTAAAATTTTCGATTCCTAAGGTAATTAACTGCTCAGCGATATATTCCGCTGCCGGCGGTTTATAATCCAGTGTATGGTGCAATCCCGGAATTCTTACAATATCATTCACACTTACTAGAGTAATCTGCTACTTTTCGGCATAGGGCGCAAGATTAGGCGGGCAACAATTTTCATCCATCGCAAAAATATCAACTGTACCGGTGGCTAATAGCGGTTCAATATGCAGCCAGTTTCCGGTCAATCCGGCAAATACACTGCTCATTTCAGTTCTTTGTAACAGTTCCTGACCGGTTTCAATAGACCCTACGATTTTAATTCCTTTCGCCCCGGCTTCTTTAGCTGCTTGAATCCACTTATCCTGCTGAGCCAGTTGCATGGTGGCAAAGCCAGTCCATGGTTGGTGCCCGTTAAATACAATATTGACATAAGCCGGGTCCATGATACCTAAGTCTACCTCAACTTCATGCGGTGTCGGTGTTCCGAACAAGATATCCTGAACCATTTCCAGCCCAATTTGTGAGGTATAAATTGTTGCAATTCCTAACCGCATCGCTTTTTTAGCCAATGAAACATAATCACCATCTACGTTAGTTAAACAGCTGGCTGTCGCATCGGAAATCTCATATAAAACTCCGGCCGGAAAAATCGCTAAATCCCGCCAAACCTTTTGCCGATGTCTAGGCGCGAAAGCCGTAACCATCTTACTTGGATCATCGTAGTCATGATGCAGTTCCTCAGTCAAGACGTTAGCCAGTTGCCAAGCCATTTCCTTTTCATCTTTGGAGTTAGGAATCTTTAATGATTCCGCCATCATTCTCAATTTATTAACATCTTTTATCTGAAACGGTGTCTTTCCTTCAGCTGTTGATTTTAATGTGCGAAAAGCTTGATAAGCATGATGAGTATAGGTCGCACTTCCCATTACATTTAATAACAACAGCTGACGCATCGCCATAGCGTCTCTGTCAATACCGCATACGCCGAACTCTGCTCCCACTTTATCTGATATCCGGCATGGCCCATGAGAGCAAAGTTGGCAGCTATTGCCTTGCAGACAAAAATTGCAACGCATCTTTTCCTGCGGCAAATACCGGTCAAACACGTTCGTCATATTATCGGAATTCAGTCGCTCGTACATTTCTAATACAGATGGGTGAATACTAATTCGTTGATTCGTTGAATGATACTGTTGGTCCATAAGTTTTTCACTTTCCTTCTCAAGAAATTTCTCCCTACTATTTTCTCTGAGCAAAGAAAGTTCTATGCAAAATTTGACCGGTATTATTTTTATTGAGGTAAGTTTTTGTCTTCGTCGCCTGCTCCAAATCCTAGATCGAATATTCTGTCCACAATAAACCAGAATATAGCTAAACCTGCCAGCACGATTACAAGCGACATCTTCTCCACCCCCCATATTTACTTATATTCCATTTTATTCCTAAGCTATCAAAAAAATCAATAGCTTACATTGTATGTTTATTTAAATTTAGCCATAATAAACAAAAAGCAGGCACTGGCTTGGCCAGTCGCCTGCTTAACATTTTAAACAACAAATTATGGTCTAGCTTTACTTTATTAAACCAATGCGGCGCAATCCATCCGCCATACGGCTGCCTACATAGGGAACCTTGTCTAAATCTTGAGCATTAATACCGCCAATACTTAGTAAAACTCCAGCATAAACCGGAATCGCAACTAAAATTGCAACCAAAGTTGCTAAGGCATCCGATTTTAAATAGCCTACGAAAGCAAAATAGGAAGTAAATACTGCAATTCCCATCGCTATGGATGCTAAGGCCGGTTTCATTAAATCGGTTAACCGGATGGAAAATCCGACATGGTGATAAATAAAGTATAAATTGAGTATCGCGGCAACTCCAATATCCGCTACCGTCGCCAGAGCGGCGCCTTGAATACCTAACATTGGATTAGCCGTCAACGTCCAGTTCAAAAATACTTTTACACCGGCTGCTACAAGCATATTTATTACCGGAATCGTTGTTCTGCCCATGCCCTGCAAAATTCCGGTAGTAACCTGATGCAAGCCCAACAGAAAAATTGCCGGACTCAGGGCCTTAATTGCAATTGTCGCGGCAGGAGCATTATAAATAGCAGTTGCAACCGGTTTGGCCAGCAAATATAATCCCACTGCGCTAGGGATAGTAATTGTTGCCGCAATACGAATTGCCGTAGCCGTTTTTTGGTAAATTTGACTTTTATCCTGTAAAGAGTAAGATTCGGATATCGACGGTACCAAGCTGATTGATAATGCCGCCGTCAAAATCGTCGATAAATTCACCAGTGGTACGGCCATTCCCGTTAAGTACCCAAACAATTCAGTCGCTTGGGCAACTTTAAAACCGGCAACCTCCAGTCTGGCCGGAACAATCAGCAAGTCCAGATTAGCAACAAACGGCAGCATCAGACTGGACATGGAAACCGGTAATGCTAAACGAATAAGCCGCTTGAGAATGCTGGATGACGATTCCTGTATAATTAAATCATTCTGATCATGTAAATATCCCTGAAACTTTCGCTGTAATCGCAAATAAAATGCAATGAGCACGCCCAGCCCGGCAATTGCACCGGCCCCGGCACCCAGACTCGCGCCACCGGCCGCATAGGCTAATCCTTTCGGCATAAGCAGTGATGCAAATATTATCATAGTTATTACCCGAAACAATTGCTCGACAATTTCCGATACAGCCGTCGGCGTCATAATCTGCCAGCCCTGCAAGTAACCACGGAAGCTGGCCAGCAAGGTTACAAAGAATACTGCCGGAGCCAACGCGATAATTGAATAGTAGGCCCGGGCATCACGGATAAACCGGTTCTGGATTAGCCATTCGGCACCAAAAAACAATAATAAGCTAAACAACAGTCCGGTACCAAATAACATTGTCAGCGATAGCGAGAACACCCGGTTTGCTCCCCGGTAGTCACGAAAGGCTAATTTTTCGGCTGTCATAATCGATATAGCTACCGGGATCCCGGCAGAAGATACACTTAAAGCTAATAAATATATCGGAAAACCCATTTGGTAGAGTCCTATTCCTTCACCGCCAAGAACTCTTGATAATATTATCCAATTTAACGATCCGATTACCTTGACCACAATTCCGGAAATAGTCAAAATAACGGTCCCTTTTAAAAATGAGTGGGCGCCCTTGCCCGCAGAATTAATCGTTTTATTCTCGTCTTTCATCTCTATACCTTTTCCAATCTTTACTGTAATCTTATTATCTCCTGTACCGAGTTTTTTTTCAAGTATACCATAATATACCCGTTTTCTCTTTATGGTTATGAGGGACGAGATTACTATGAATTTTGCGCTAGCTTCATAACTATCACTTTATCGATTCTCATTCTATCCATGTCCACTATTTCAAATTTTAAGCCGTCCCATTCAAAAGTATCCCCCGTTTTTGGTAACCCGCCAAGATAAGAGGTTACAAACCCGCCCAATGTCTGGTAATGATCTTTATCCTCAGCCGGCATTTCTTCGATATCAAAAAAATCTTTAAAATCGACAATAGGTAATAGTCCATCCATTAGCCATGAATTATCATCCCGTTTGATTATTTCAGGATTTTCCTCTTGTTCCTGCGGCAAATCACCCACTAATTGCTCGAGAATATCGTGTAAAGTTACTAGGCCAATCATTCCCCCAAATTCATCCATTATAAACGCAATATGCGTTCCGGTCTGCTGAAATTGTTCCAATAGTTTAAAGGCCCGCAGGCTGCGGGGAATAAATAACGGTTCTTGCGTCTTCTCCTCAATCGAAAGAGTCTCTTGGCAGCGCACGGAAAGAATATCTTTTACATATAAAACGCCAACAATATTATCTAAACTGTCGCGGGCTACCGGTAACCGGGAGTGATTACTTGCAGTGATTACCTGCCAGATAGAATCGTCATCTTCCTCCAGATCAATCCAATCGATCTGTGTCTTGGGTGTCATTAGCGCCGACACCCGCATATCTCCCAGCCGAAACACCCGGTCGACGATATCCCGTTCAGCCTCCTCAAATGTGCCAACCGCCGCGCCTTCGGCAATCATTATTTTAATTTCATCCTCGGTAACGGCCGGCTCCATTGGTTCTTTAACTCTTAGTAACTTTAATACAGTTTCAGTTGAAATGCTCAACATTTGAATTAACGGAGAAAATATTGTGGCAAAAAATTTCATCGGAATTGCAATTGATATAGCAATTGACTCCGGGTTATTGAGAGCTATTTTTTTCGGCACTAATTCGCCGATTATTAGTGAAGCATATGTAATAACTGCAACTACAACCACCATACTGACAGCACTGCTGTATGTCCCGATCAAAGGCAGAGGCTTTAGGTAAACTGCCAATACTTGAGCAATGGTAGCGCCGCCGTAAGCACCGGTGACAATTCCGATTACACTAATCCCAACTTGAACCGTTGATAGTAATTGGGTAGGATCGCTAGCTAGTTCCAAAGCTACTTTGGCGCCTCTGCTTCCCTCCGCCGCTCGTCGTTCCAGCCGGGCCTTGCGGGATGATACAATCGCAATCTCGGTCATTGCAAATATACCATTGCCAATAATCAAGATAAAGATTATTAATATTTCCAGACTTATCGACTGATCAGCATCCAACTAACTCCCACTCCTTTAAACACTTTACCCTATTATACAATATTTTGACCAAAATTGATGGTATCAATCAAAAACAACAAAGATCCTTTGACTAAACAGACATAAGAACCTTTTTAGTCACTTTCATACAAAAAGACTCCTGAGCTAATTCTCAGAAGCCTTGATTTTACTGGAGCCGATAATAGGACTCGAACCTACGACCCGTTCATTACGAATGAACTGCTCTACCAACTGAGCTATACCGGCATATAAATTCGTTATTAATTTTACCTCCGGCGACTTGAAAAGTCAATATCTATCCGCTACCGATTGCTACCAGCCATCCACGTTAAGCATGACAATCAAGTCAGCTTCAAATCAGCGCCAATAACACCAATGGTAGTATGACCGTCTTTAATCGGCAATGATACTGTGACACAAGGACGTTTGGTTGTTACAGATATATATACATCGGAAATATACTCTTGCCCGGCAACAGCAACTTGAAACCACTCCCGCACGGACGCATTTATAATCCCGGCCGGCGGTAACGATACAACAAATCCGCCATCTAAATGATTGGTCCAGATAGTTTCAATATCCGCATATTCATTCAGTAATTGGGATAGTACATCTCGATGCAACTGTTCGTTCATACTAACCATTTCCTCACTCTGGGCAGCTTGTTGTAGTATTTGTTTTAATTCGTTTGTTTGCTGATCAATAATCAGCTTTTTAGCGCTATTCATTTCTATCAGTTTAATGGCGCCGGTATTGTCCAATAATGTCTGCGCTACACTTTCCAGTTCGAATCCTGTCGCTTTTGTTTCTTTTAAGCACATTGTTTGATCCTGCAGTAGTTCGCTGACCGTAGCCATATGTGAAGAAGCATTTTCGCATAACGCCGCCATATTGTCCAAAACACTTTCAATTGTGACCGTTGCATTTAGCTGCTTTTGACGGGCAGTGCTGGCACCGGCTAATTGCTTTTCTATATTTAGTGTTGCCGTTAGAATAGCTTCTAAGCTAACCTTGGCACTGGCCGTAGCTTGTACCCCGGACCGAACAAAACCCGTATCATTTTTGACCGCTGCCACTGTATCCAGAATGCCTAGGTTTATATCATTTAACAGCTGATTGGCTGAATACACTGCTTGTTTCGTTGCTTCGGACAATTGTTGAATTTCTTGGGCTACTACGGCAAACCCCCGCCCGTGTTGACCGGCTCTCGCTGCTTCAATACTGGCATTTAACGCCAATAATTGTGTTTGTCCCGATATTCCATGAATAATATTTAAAAAATTATCAATTTCTCGGGCTGATTGCTGTAACTTATTAATTGTCAGTTCAATATCTTGCGAGCTTTGTTCAATATCCGACATGGCCTGAGAAGCCAGTAGCACTTGAGTTGTCCCCTGTTCGGCTATCTGACTGGTCTGAATACTATCGCGATGGATATCTTCAGCAATACCGGTTATTGTCCTGGAAGCCTCAGTTACGGATTTGATCTGTTTGTCCGCCTGCCGCGAGGCCTGCAGCAATTCATGGGACAGATTATTCGTTACATTAGCCTTGTTATTTATCTCCTCAGCAAGACCGGTTGATTTATCAATTGCAATGTTTACTTGATTCACAGCCGCCAGGACTTTACTTGCCGATACATTCGTATCTTGCGTGAAACTTCGCAGTCGGTTCGCCAGCTCTTCAATGTTTTGGGCAAGCTGCTTAATCTCTCCTGTAAATTCATCGGCATTGATCTGCCGGCTCAGGTTGCCTGAGACATATTGGTTTGTCATGTCGGCTAATTTTTTCAGTTCACTATTTTGATTGTTCCATAGCATAATGTAGCCTCCCTCCCAAAAAAAAGCAACTGCAGAGGCTATTCCCCTGCAGTGACTCCATTGTCAAATTATTAACTATATTATATTTACAATTTTACCTATTCGTCAATATATTTATGTAAATTTAACCATTAGGCTGATGTATTCCTATCTATTAGATGGAAAAAATTCAGTCAGATAAATTAGCATCCGGTCCAAATAGTTAACTTATCGCAAACAACTTTTCTTATTTTTTCTGGGTTAAAGGCTATTGTCTTTGTAATATCCCAATGATACAATGTTCAATACGGTAAATTTCGTTGCAGAAACCGGTGGTGATTTTATGAGTGATCTAAGGCAAAAACCCCCCAAACACTTCCATATGAACAACCGACGTTATCTCGGCAATAAATATAAATTAATTCCGTTTATTAAACAAGTAGTCGCTAATGAATGCCAAGACGTGGCTACGATTATCGATATATTCGCCGGTACGGGCGTAGTTGCCAATGCCTTTTTGGATAAAAAAATTATAACTAATGATATATTGTACAGCAATTATATCTGCCATTATGCCTGGTTCTCCCAGGAGCAGTTCGATGAACAAAAATTGCTTGATCTGATAAGCTATTATAATTCCGTTTCTATAACTGAAGACAATTATATGTCCGAAAATTTTGCCGACACGTTCTTTACACTGCAAGTTACCCGAAAAATCGGCTTTATCCGTCAGCATATTGAGGACCTATATTTAGCGGGCAGTATTAACCAACGGGAAAGAGCGATTCTGATTACATCCCTGCTATATGCCATGGATAAAATCGCCAATACCTGCGGTCATTATGATGCTTACCGCAAAAACAATAACAATGACCGGCCATTAGAATTATTTATGCTAAAAATTGTTGCTGTCAACCCCAATAATGAGCTTTATAATACGGATGCCAATCAGTTGATCAAACAACTGCGCGGTGATTTGGTCTACATTGATCCACCCTATAATTCCCGCCAGTATTGCGATGCCTATCATTTATTAGAAAATGTGGCCTGCTGGAAAAAAAGTTCGGTTACCGGAGTGGCCCGCAAAATGGATCGCACTGATCTGAAAAGCGATTACTGCACCATTAAAGCTAAACAAGCTTTTGCTGGTTTAATAGCAAACATTTCGGCTAAATATATTCTAGTTTCCTATAATAACATGGGTAATAAAGGCAATGGGCGTTCAAACGCCAAGATCACCGATACTGAAATTATCAGCATTTTGAGTAAAAAGGGCTCGGTAAAAACATTTACCGAAGACTATAAGGCCTTTACTACCGGTAAGTCTAACATCGACAATCATCAGGAACGACTGTTTTTATGCACTTGCCAAGACTTTCGGTCTGACAAAAAAGAAATCCTGCCGTCTCCTGTTAACTATATCGGCGGTAAATATAAACTGCTGCCGCAAATACTACCATTATTTCCGCCGAATATTTCGCAATTTATTGATTTATTTTGCGGCGGTGCCAATGTCGGAGTCAATGCCAATTGTGAAGATGTTATCTTCTATGACAACAATGCCCACCTAATCAATCTCTATAATACTTTTCAAAAGTTGGACAAGAATTACATATTCGCTGCTATTGACACCTTAATTGAAAAATATCAGCTAACCCGCTCCAACGAACTGGGGTACGGCTATTACCACTGTGAAAGCTCTAAAGGATTAGCGCCTGTAAATAAGCCGAGATACGAAAAACTCCGCAGCGACTTCAACGATTACGGCACTCAAGATGATTTTTATTACCTGATGCTGTATGTATTGATAATTTTTTCGTTTAATAATCAAATACGCTTCAACCGTGAAGGCAAATTTAACTTGCCGGTTGGTAAGCGGGATTTTAACAAAAAAATGAAAACAAAATTAAGCAAATTTGTCGACCGACTGCACCAATCTCATTACACCTTTAGCCAACAGGATTTTAGATCTTTAGCTATCAGCAATTTGCCTGACGGGTCTTTTATTTATGCCGACCCGCCGTACTTGATCACCTGTGCGTCATATAATGAACAAAACGGCTGGAACCAAAATTTAGAACACGATTTATTAAACCTGTTAGATAAAATCCACCGCCGTGGTTTGAAATTTGCCCTTTCGAACGTAATAAAAAGTAAGGGTAAAGAAAACGAAATTTTAAGTGCCTGGGTGGCAGCCAACCAGACTAGTTATCGAGTCCATTACCTGCAATATAACTATGCCAACTCTAACTACCACACCAAGAATCGTCACTCGGACAGTACTGCCGAAGTTCTGATCACTAATTACTAGTTAAGCCAGTTTCGTATCAAGCTGGTCGTTCCAAATGACCAAGCGTAAGATTTGAATGCCATCGGTTTGGTCCTCTCCTCGTCAAACTTCAGATTACGAAACAGTTATCCAAAAGAATAGCAATGGAAACACTACCGCCACGAACACTGCCGTTGTTAAGATAAATGAAGCCATAGCGATATTTAAGTTGAGCTTGTGTATCTTTACGGTAATAACCGCGTTTATGGCCGTAGGGGTACTGGCAAGGATCATTAGCGTAAAAATCACCGTCCGGTCAGTCATTAGAAAATATGCCAGCAAGTAGGTCAACAATGGTGTCAACACAAATTTAATCGGCAGCATGTCTACTACACTGCGATAGTATCTCCCCACTTCCTTGGCATCAATTGCATATCCTACCGGAATCAAGGCAGTCCACGCCGCAACATGTACTAATGGATCGAACAGCGCCCCTAAAAATTCCGGCCGTGGCAATCCTGATTTATATAGTACGGCCCCAACTAATAGACCCAGCACCGGAATCTGATTTCGGTTTAAAAAAATCGAGGTCCACGGTATCTGTCGGGAACCTAATGACTTGCTTTTCTGATAATAGTATTGGGCCAGCGGATAACAAATCATAAAAATGACAATATTCTGCGGCAATACCACCAACTGAGCATAGGCAAAACCCGTCTCACCGAATATGATATACGCACACAATCCGCCTAAAGTGCCCAGGTTTGATAATATGGCTGATATAATATAACTGCCGCGATCGGCCGGATTACTGTATTTGCTTTCAGCCCGCCAATAGGCTGCAGTTCCGGGGATAATACTGATTATAAATGTAAACATTGGCAGGTATATTAAATCATAAGTAAATCGCAATACCCAAAAGCTTAAGACTGACAGCAGCGGATAAAACACAAGTATATTTATATTGATCATATTGTCAAAAAATCGATTATCCAAGCGCCGCTGATAGCGGCAAGCATATCCGACCAGCAGCGGCATAATGAGATCGATACCGATGTACAATAATTTGGCTGTAATGTCCATAGTCCTAACCTTTCGTGCTGCTCGTGCCGCTGATTTCGCGACCGAGCAGTTTATGCTGGAATGATGTTTTAATTATATACTTTTTTGCGATAGCACGCCTATTATTTTTGTTTTATTACCAAAGTCTTTCATTAATGTGCCAATTAACCCAGACGAAAGTTGCTATCAATACAAGTCTATCCTTTATGATTCATAAATTTAGTATTAACGGGGTAAACATAAAGTCTTGCGCCATATGTGCATAGTTTATGTTTACCCCGTAACCATATAAATCTGTCAATATTTCTTTTGACATTGCCCGGGTTTTTATCATATATATTTCAAAATATAAAAAGTAAAATTCTAGTATCAATTTGTTTATGCTTGTATATTTAAGATAAATTAACAAAGCATAATTTACTTTGGTAAAGTAGGAACTAATTTATTAATCTTACTTAGTGGACATTTAGTCTGGGAAAGCCTTTACACCAAAGTGCAGACCTGTTACTGGACCTTAGATTATGCGTAATTTCCGACCGGCGGCGACTGTATCCCAAGCTGCTGAGGTAAAAACTACAAGTACAGTTGGAGGTTGCGACTATGAAAAATATTCAACTAAAGTTTGGCCTTTCGTTCGATCACGGCAATTCGTCGATTACGAAAGATTTCTCCTGCGATATGGACCAATCGTTTATCCTCAAAAGTCTTCTGCTCGTGGGACTAGTTCTGCTTTTGTCCCTGCCCAAAAATTTATCTATACCGCTTCCCCCGGCAGCCGGGCAAGACCTATTTCCCCTGTGGACTATTGGACCATTTGGGGGGATGTTACTGTCAATCGCGCTAATACCGCTAATTAATATGTCCTGGTGGGAAAAAAACATGGCGAAAATTAGCCTATTTTGGGTACTGCTGTTTACTATACCGGCTAGTTTGTATATGGGTGGAGCGCGAATTGGCCACGATCTTTTCCATATTATAGTCATGGATTATATTCCGTTTATTATATTGGTAACTTCCCTATTTGTTATCACCGGCGGCATAAATGTCAGCGGTGAGCTGCCGGGTGTTCCGCTGGTCAATTCGGCGATTTTGGGCTTGGGAGCCCTTTTAGCCAGTATTGTTGGTACCACCGGAGCAACAGTTCTGCTTATCCGGCCGTTAATTCGTGCTAACAAAACACGCAAGTATCAGACGCATACAATGATTTTTCTAATTTTTATTGTTAGCAATATTGCCGGCGTGTTGACCCCGCTTGGCGATCCGCCGCTGTTTATCGGCTATTTGCACAATGTTCCGTTCTTTTGGACGTTAAAACTGTTTCCGGCTTGGCTGTTTAATGTTCTGGTTTTACTTTTCTTATATACTGCAATCGATAATTATCTGTACCGCAAAGAACTAGATAGCCGGAAAACCGCCGCCCGGATAAGCGTATACCTATACACTGGCTACTATCGGGAAAATATCACCAAGCTAACTGAATTATCTAGGCAGTTAAAAAAAGTAAAAATTCGGGGACCACTTAACTTTTTGCTATTACTTGGTGTCATCATGACAATTATTCTAAGCGGAATGTTAGCGTCACAGCCACTGTTCTTGGACGCAGCAACCAATACGCCCCGCGGTTTAACGCTATTTAATCACCATAACCATACCCTCAAACTGCCTTATATCACTATCTTACGAGACAGTATAATAATCTTGCTGGCAGCGCTGTCTATAAAACATACGCCGGCCAGTATCCGGCTGGCAAATAAGTTTACCTGGCGGCCGATTGCAGAAGTGGCGATACTGTTTGCCGGAATCTTCGCCACCATTATTCCGGCTCTGAATATTCTCCAACACCGGGGAGCTGAATTGAATCTCGTTTCACCATCACAATTTTTTTGGGTAACCGGCCTGTTGTCCAGCTTTTTAGATAACACGCCGACCTATCTGGCCTTTATCAGCACCGCCGGTCAAATTGGCAGTCCAATCGGCATTATGACTGATCTGGGCTTAATTAATGAACATATACTGGCGGCAATTTCCTGTGGCGCAGTTTTTATGGGTGCCAATACCTATATTGGCAATGCCCCGAATTTTATGGTAAAAGCAATTGCGGAAGAAAACAACATCAGCATGCCTTGCTTCTTTAGCTATATTCTATGGTCCGGCGCTATTTTGTTCCCTTTATTTTTGCTAAATACCGTTTTATTTTTCCGGTAATATAGCCCGCCTGCTCCTCCGGGCGGTTGATATATAATACTGCAGGACCGATGTCATTCGCAAAGAAGTGGCTGTCTCCAATTGGAGGCAGCCACTTCTTTTGCTTGGAACGGAAACTTTTCTACACTTGATCTTTGGGGTTAATGCCAAGTTTTCGGCGCCAATAGCGTGAATAAACAGCACCCAGCGGATTATGAGCAAGTACCCGGTCTTTAGCTACCAGACATGTTACCGGTGCGGAACATTCACTGGTAAATAAGGCATCATGACCAACACACAAGCCAACTGTAACACAAATGTCGACTTCTTTCTCTTTGAGAGCCCTGGCTTGCATTAGTGGATTGCACATCGTTTCCCGTACGCCCTCTTTAATTTGTTCTAACCCCAACTGATCTTTACTGACACCGCAAATTTTACAGCAAACAGAATAGACCTCGAAGAATTTAGCAAAGTACTCTTCAATTAGTTTTACTTCCTGATTAAGGCCAATGCAGAAAGCGACTCCGATTTTCTTATAGCCCATTAGCTTACAAAATTCAACTGTTTCCTCTAGGCGGGTAAGGTTGTTATAAAAACGTCCTTCGGTACACGCCGCCGCCTTCATCATCTCCAGCCGCTCATCGACATAGGCTTCTTTAACATCATCCGCACTTATTCTGGTGCAGTTTTGCCCTTCAAGATAACACTTGTGATGCGTACACTTTGCACACTTCAAATTGTAACACCTTCTTATAAATTTATTTGCATATTTTAACACTACTAAAATAATTCTTATTTCGACAGTTGCTGCGGTCTTCCTTCCGGAAATATTTAATATTAAATGCCACCCAATCCGGCGCTAATAGCACTAAAAGCCTTCCGACAAATCGCCGGAAGGCTTAGATTTCCTGGAGCGGGCTATGAAATTCGAACTCGCGACCACGGCTTGGGAAGCGGATTGGAGCCTCTTGCTATTAATCGTACAGTGCATTAAAATACAAGGCTCATGACAATTAGGTTTACACTCAACCCTTGGAGGGACTATCCTGATACATGCCCTTTAATCCATTCTATAATATTAGGTCATCTATTGATCCATCGGCTATTCCAAGTCCCAAAGCAAACAACTCATGATTGTTAACTAAGCCAAATGTAGTGGCGGCAATCTTGGCCTCGGTGGTCTTAAGCAAGTCGACACCGCAAAATATAGCGCTTGCTCGATTTACAGCACTTTCAATCAATCCCATATCCCTTACACCGTGACTACCGCCAGTCTGCACTATCAATTTCTGGTGCAGGATTATGATTTCATCGACCGATAATAATCGCATCACTTAGCCAACTCCAAAAATGCCTCTCTGTTTTGAGTTATGATGTCATCCATCATAGCCTCTATTTCTTTCTGATGCTTATTGCGCATCAACTCAACAAAATCAACAACCTGCTTCTGCTTATCTTCCGGTAATGCTTGAAACTCCTGCAGTAACTTTTCGGCGAGCGTCATTGACTTCACCTCTAAACATCTTAATGTAAGCGGTAAAATAAAAGGGAATAAAATTGGCCACGAAAAATGGAAGACAAATAATATGTCGAAATCCATCTGGAGCGAAAAGTATTCGAGAGGATGGCGACGGAATTGTTGAGGTGGCCAATGTATAGTAAAATTCATCAGTTAAAAACCGAAAAGCTAAATAAGTCCCAAGTTGCCCGTATGTTAGGTATCAATGTCAAAACGGTAATTAAGTACTGGAACATTGAACCGCAAGAATACGCAAAGCAGTTAAGACAAAGCTATCACAGGTCTTCACAACTAGACGAGTATAAAACTAATATTTTGGCGAGACTGCGTGAATATCCTGATTCAAGCGCGTCGCAAATTGACGATTGGCTAAAAGAGGCATATCCGGAAAGCTCCTTTCGGTCAAGAACCGTACGCCGCTATGTTGCCAAGCTCCGTAAAGATTATGACTTACCAAAAGTAATTAATAATCGCCAATATGAAGCAGTAGAAGAACTTCCTCCCGGTCAGCAGCTTCAAGTAGATTTTGGTGAAACTACCGCTGCCACTACTGGCGGCCGCAAGAAAAAATTGTACTGTATGACTACGGTCTTAGCTCACTCCCGCTTTAAATACGCTGAATGGAGCGATCAGACCTTTACCACTGCCAGGCTAACCGTAATACTGCGCCGGGCCTTTGAATACATTGGCGGAATACCGCAAGAATTAGTGTTTGACCAGGACAAACTGATAGCCGTAAGTGAAAATCACGGTGATATCCTGTTCACGGAAGAATTTGAACGGTTTAAGCAATCCTTGCACTTTAAAGTTTATCTGTGCCGTAAAGGTGATCCTGAGTCCAAGGGTAAAATAGAAGCTGTTGTTAAATACGTAAAAAACAACTTTGCCAAGCACCGCCTTTTTACCAGTCTTAAAGACTGGAATCAAGCCCAGCTTGATTGGCTGGTACGAACCGGCAACCAAAAGGAACACGGGACAACAAAAAAAGTACCGGCTACAGTGCATGCCCTAGAAAAACAGCACCTTCGGCCGATACCTTCGGTAAAACTACCTGAAGATATTGTAACAGCCACAGTGCGGAAAGACAATACCATTTTGTATAAAGGCAATCGCTACTCGCTGCCGCTAGGAACCTACCAACCAGGCAAAAAAGTAGCAATAGCGATAATGCAAGATAAATTACAGCTCTTTGATAATCAGACCAATATTTTAATTGCCGAACATGTAATAGCTCATGGCCGGGGGCTTTTAATCAAAAGCAGCAACCATCGCCGTGATAACACACTTTTAATCAACCAGCTCCAGGAGCAAACACTAGCGCTTTTACAAAACACAAAAGTTGCTCAGCAATTTCTAACAGCCATCCGTAAGGAAAAAAGCCGCTACGCACGCGATCAATTCCAACTCTTGCAATTAGTGGCAAACTCCCATGAACCGGAGATTATCGAACAAGCAATTGCCGAATGTCTGCGCCTACGTTTTATCAGCGCTGTATCATGTAGAGATATGGCCGAATATCTATCTTCGGCAACTAGGGCTAAAGAGCAAAATCCAGTAATAGATGAAACTTTTCCAAATAAGTCAGTACCAAGTATAAAAGCAGAGCACCGCAAAGTTACAGCATATACATCCCTTTACGGAGGTATGGCCTAATGAATATACAAGATAAAATAACGAACTATTTAACTGAATTACACTTAAGCGAAATTAAAAAGTCATTGCCTGAACTTTTAAACCAGGCGGTTACTAAACAGCCATCATATCCGGAATTTATAAAAAACTGCTTAGAAACTGAAGTGAATGCCCGTCACCAAAAATCGCTCAAGATACGCATGAAGCAAGCGAGGTTTCCTTATCAGGGCTTATTAAAAGACTTTGACTATGGCTTTCAAACCTCTGTATCTAAAAGACAAATCGAAACCCTAAAAGAAATGCATTGGCTCAAAGATGCCTATAATTTAATATTTCTTGGGCCTCCCGGTATCGGCAAAACACATTTGGCAATCGGACTAGGAATAGAGGCAGTTAATCAAGGATATCACGTCTATTTCATAACGCTAGATGAACTATTGACGATATTAAAAACACAGAACATGCTGCAGCGCAGCCGGCAAAAAATTAAGCGATTACTTGCTGCTGATCTTATTATTCTTGACGAAGTTGGCTATGGCGAAGTCAACAAAGTGGAAGCAAATCTTCTCTTTCAATTCATATCTGGAGTATATGAAAGTGTATCCGTGATTGTAACTACTAATAAGGGATTTGATGAATGGCCCAGCTTTCTAGGTGATGCTGTTATTACAACTGCTTTATTAGATCGTCTGGTACATAAAAGCGAAATCTTTAATATGACCGGTGACAGCTACCGGTTGCAACACCGCAATACCATTTTCAAATGACCAAATTTATTCCAAAATTAATGGCCATTTTTTTACCAAAATACTTGACCGCTCACACTTAACTTTATTATACCCTAATCACTGGGTTGAGTAGTTTAACATTTTGAGATTGCCCATTGCCTAAAACGTGTCGCCTGTTTGGAATTGACTCGTTAGCCTACCGCGATTACAGCATCCAAATTTAAAACAACAATTCTCGAGAAACATTACGCCATTTTTGACTTCTTGCATAATTATCTACCTCCATCAATGTACTGATTGTAAATCTCGTCACGTTCCTTGCTCCAGCGCTGCTCAAATTCTGCTAGCGCTTGCTGGTACTCAAAGCTAAAAAGCCTCCCGGCATTTATCGCCGGAAGGCTTGAATTTACTGGAGCGGGCAACGAGATTCGAACTCGCGACCCACGGCTTGGGAAGCCGGTACTCTACCACTGAGCTACGCCCGCATAATAAATTTTGAAAAATACTAATCAGCTTCAATTATTATATACTATTAAATTAGCAAAATCAAGAGTACTCATCTACTAACACCTTATGGGCCACGTACAGGGAATGTACTCTTTCCTGCACATTTTCTACTTAAAACACTGCTTATCCAGCAGCTCATACAGGTTTAACTGACACCTCGTTAATAACGACAGCTTAATGAGATACAACTAGCCTACTAACAGCTTCCAGCCATCATTAAACAGTAAGAGGGCAAAAAACGCCAATAGTATTCCTAGTGCTTTCATAGAATATATATAAGTGCTGCCCGCCAAAAAATGTCGCGATTTATTAACAACAACAGCTAATATGATTTTTGCTCCCACCAAACAGATATAAAAACTGACAATAAAGATTGCGGCATGCCCAACTCCCCGCCTATACGCATCAAGAATCATCGGACTTCCCACCATGATCCAAAATAGATATGGATGAGGGCTTAACGCATTTACCATCGCCCCTTTGGCAACAGAGTTTGACTCTTGAACATTGATCTCTTTATTCGCTTCAGTAATTCTCCAATTTTCATAAGCTAAATACAGAACAAATAAACCGCCTATTATCGATATTAGCCCCAATAGCGGTTTGTATTGGTATATACTCGACAGCAAAAACGTAGTAATAAATATTATCGGCAAATCGGTAAGTAATGGGGCCAACGCCGCCTTTATTCCCTCTCTCAGACCAAAATTGATCGTATGCGAAATTACCATCGCAAACAACGGCCCCGGCGAAAACCCAGCTGATAAACCGAAAGAAATACCGGCAATTAAGTATCCGAACATAGCCCAACACCGTCCCCTTTAAGTGCCTCTCCAGCCAACTTATCAGCTAATTCATTACCCTCAATACCCGAATGACCTGCTACCTTATTAAAACTTACCCACTTAAGGTATGCCTGGATAAAGTGTGCATAACTCTGAGTTATCTTGTTATTAGTCTTCCATTTGCCGGTAGCCCACTCTGATATTCCGATATAATCATGATGAATGGTAATCGTGTCAACGTCTTGTTTCTCCGCCCACTTGACGGCTTCTATTGTTGCTTCCAGCTCACCAGCTACATTGCGAATTGCAACCGCATTTTCGTCTCTGCCAACTCCGCTGCCGGTAAAAATTACTTGCGATCCTCGAAATACGGCAAATCCCCAGCTATACATTTTCTTTTGATTGTCATAGCTGCCATCAACAAAAATATCTAAATGCTTCCCCGTTTGATGTTTGATTTCTTCATTTGCCAATCTTTCGCAGCTAAGTGACTGATCATTACGCCCTGCCACATATTCTTGAGCTTCTGCTTCAGTAGGAAAGCTTTTAAACAGCGCCCCTTTATATCCGATTACCTGTTCCTGACACTCGGCCCATGTTTTATATACGCCTGGCGATTTACCGACCTTAACACCGTAATATTTCCTTGAAGCCATTAGCTGCTCTCTCCTTATTTAAAATAATCTTTTTTTACGACCGGTACCACTAAAATATGCCCGAATTTTATATTGCGATCATGTAAATTGGTATGGCTATAATGGCAAAGATGGTCGTAATACTTACCAGTACTGCAGCATATTCGGTATCCGCTTCATATACTTTTGCCATTACGGTCGTTTGGGTCATAGCCGGCAAAGCCGCTTGAATGACAAAAACCTTTTTCATAAGCAACGGAACCGGTATGTACATTGCTACCAATATTACAACTAACGGCGAAACAACGAACCGTCCAATTAACACAGCAATTATATCCCGATCTAGTTTAATATCTTTTAATTTAACACCGAACATTACAATACCAATAAATATCATTGACAGCGGAGTAGTCATTCCTCCCAAATATCTGGCGGTATCAATAACGAATTTCGGCAGTGTGATTCCTAACATAATTAACGATGTCGCTGCTACAAATCCGATAAATGGCGGCGAAAAAATATTTTTTACCGTTCCGATGCTTATCAGCTTAGCCGGAGCAGTTCTTCCATCGGTACTAATACTATAATTACCAATGGTCCAAAATAAAAATGCATTGGCCAAAAAGTAGAGCAGAACATAAGGAATACTGGATTCTCCAAACAAAGCTAAATTGACCGGTACGCCAACAAAAACGGCGCTAGAGCAAAAAAAGACCGATCTGAATGTGCCCTTGTGGCTCGGACCTATCTTCAGTACATTTGACACAATTACCCCGATCACAAAACTAATCAGCATTGACGTCACGGGAATTGCTAAGCCAAACAGCATTTCCTGCAATTTTGCTTTGTCAAACGTATTCATGAGATTCCAAAGCATATAAGCCGGCAGTGATACATAATTTATCAGTTTGGGGAGTAGTTTGGCATTGTCTTGATTGAACCAGCCCTTCATAGTAAGAAAATAGCCTATTGATACCATAATAATAATACTAATGACTCCAGTAACAGCATAAAAAAATTCCATGATTATTCACCACATTTGTTAGATTGTCTAATTAATGACTCCCCCTTGTTATACCACATTTTTAAATAAATTTCGATATTTTTCTTATTAGTAAATGCATGTTGTTAACATATCATCCAAATTTGTAGCCTGCTATACGCTTCCGGCAGTCACGTTGATGGTAATTCCCTGCTCAGTCCAGACTGGCTGCCAGGCATTTTGTCGGTAAATTTCGAAGTTGAAAAAATTCATGCTCATACTTAACTTTTTTTATGTAATAACCGTTGCATTATCGTAATTACTTGCTGGTCAGTTGTCGGCAAAAAATAATCATAATAATAGCCTACGGCACAAAAGTCGATAGGCTTAACCAGACAAACCACCTTATCGGCCTCCTGTTCCAGGCGCGTGATTACATCTGGTGGAGCCACCGGTACCGCAATAGTTATACTAAGTGGTTTCTGCTGTTTCAACCAACGGATAGCTGCCAGAATGGTATATCCGGTAGCTATTCCGTCATCTGTCAAAATTATATCTTTCCCCTGAACTATAGGAAATGCATCTGAACCAGTGTAAGTTTTCATTCTGCGTTTGATTTCTGCGACCTGAGTGGTAATCATGGCTGCCAGTTGATCTTTCGTTATTGCCCATCTATCTAAATAGGACTGATCGTATATTGCACTGCCATCTGGCATTACAGCACCGATACCTACTTCGGGATTTAACGGATGGCCAAGTTTTCGTGTTATTAATAAGTTCATTTCGATATTAAGCTGTTGGGCAATCTGCTCTGCTACTACTACGCCACCGCGCGGTATCGCCAATAAATACGATTTATCTGACAGTCCTGTTAACTGTTGCGCCAGCAGTATTCCGGCATGCTCTCGGTCCTTGAACATATCTATTCTCCTCTTGTTATCAGTTAGTTTAGTTATGCGCCGCCTTTCATTATCCTAGTCCTAAAACTATTATCTGTAAAATAAAAAATTCTCCACAACTAGACGGTGGAGAAATTTTTATTTTATCCCTTTGTGCTGCCTTTTTTCTTCGCGGCTAAAATGTAATGAGTATTTTCCTCGGTATCAATGAAAACTTTCTCCATTTCTGCCAACGTCCATAATAATACTAGACCGAAAATACCTCCGCCTACCATATATAGTGTTTGAATTCCTTTGCTGCCTATAGCATAATATATTGATCCCAATAGTACAATAACCGCAAATATTTTCAGTATAGTTGATAAAATCCTGATACTTTGGTGCTTTCTGTTTACTGCAGCGACTTCCGGATCTATAATCGGTTCTCCACAACAGGGACATTGTGTACAAGTCTCTTCCAAATCTACAAAGCACCGTTCACACGTCTTCATTTTTTCTCCTCCTTTCTCCAAAATTTACCTGCATTAATTACAATTCTTGATTATTATTGAAAATCCTGCCATACCTTGGTATAGATGGAATTATTTTTGCTAGATATTTACTTTGATGCTAATTACTATGCTACTCTCCAACAGCCTATTCAGAATTTGCTGACAAAAAAACAACCCGTTTTTCAACAGGTTGTTTTGATTCTGTTTAATGGTGCCGCAGGGCAGAATCGAACTGCCGACACGAGGATTTTCAGTCCTCTGCTCTACCGACTGAGCTACCGCGGCATAATGGCGACCCGGAAGGGACTCGAACCCTCGACCTCCGCCGTGACAGGGCGGCATTCTAACCAACTAAACTACCGGGCCAAAAATAAATGGTGGGCGATGACAGGATCGAACTGCCGACATCCTGCTTGTAAGGCAGGCGCTCTCCCAGCTGAGCTAATCGCCCTTGTGGTGACCCGTAGGGGACTCGAACCCCTGATACCGCCGTGAAAGGGCGGTGTCTTAACCGCTTGACCAACGGGCCTGATAAAATTGGTGACCCATGAAGGACTTGAACCTTCGACTCCCTGATTAAGAGTCAGGAGCTCTACCAACTGAGCTAATGGGCCACAGGTGGTAGTAAGATTTAAATGGTGATCCACCCGCGACTCGAACGCGGGACTCCCTGATTAAAAGTCAGGTGCTCTACCGACTGAGCTAGTGGATCACGTCTCACGATATGTAATTATATAGTATCAGTCGATTTTTGTCAACTGTATTTTTATCAGTTAAAAAATGGTTTTCATGATGATGGTTTGTTCCCGACCTGGGCCCACTGAAACAATACCAAGATCAATATTGGTTACTTCGCTGAGACGTTCTAAATACCGTTTGGCATTAGGAGGAAGATCTTCATACTTACGTATGCCGGAAATATCTTGCTGCCAGCCCGGCAGTTCTTCATATACCGGTTCAACCTGGGCCAGAACTTTTAAACTCGCCGGCATTTCATTAAGCAGTTTACCCTGATAGCGATAGCCTACACAAAGTTTAATGCTCGCCAGTTCATCTAAAATATCCAAGCGGGTGATCGCCATATAGTCGATTCCGCTAAGCTGTCCGGCGTACTTTACCACGCAGGCATCCAGCCAGCCGCAGCGACGTGGGCGCCCGGTCGTTGTTCCGTATTCATGTCCTCTTTCCCGGATATGATCACCGGTAGCATCAAGAAGTTCGGTCGGGAATGGTCCTTCACCGACCCGCGTACTGTAAGCTTTAACAACACCAATAACTTTATCGATTTTACTTGGTCCTATTCCGGCGCCAATGCAAGCTCCGCCGGCAATCGGATGTGATGAGGTCACATATGGATATGTTCCATGATCCAAATCCAGTAGTGTAGCTTGTGCGCCTTCGAACAGTACCTTGTGGCCATTACCAATGGCTTGGTGCAAGGCTGCAGCCGTATCTGTTACATAAGGCCGTAATTCTTCAGCATAAGTTAAATACTCTTGACGTACGGTATCATAGTCAAACCCTTCTACTCCGTACACTGCCTGCAATAATTGATTTTTTTCCTTCAGGTTACGGGCTAATTTACTGCTAAACTCTTCTGCATCAAGCAAATCCACCATACGAATACCGATCCGCGCATTCTTATCCATGTAGCATGGTCCTATGCCGCGTTTGGTCGTACCAATCTTATGTTCACCGCGATTTTCTTCATCTAATGCATCCAACAATCTATGATACGGCATAATAACATGAGCCCTATTAGATATCAGCAAACTGGACGTATCTATTCCCTCTTGCTGCATTCTATGGATTTCTTGCAACAGAATTTCCGGGTCTACTACTACTCCGTTACCGACGACGCAAGTTTTCCCCGGATACAGAATACCGGATGGTAACAAATGCAGCTTGAATTCTTTACCTTCAACCACAACCGTATGACCGGCATTACTTCCACCCGCGTAACGTACTACTACATCAGCCTTTTCTGCTAAATAATCGACGATTTTCCCTTTACCTTCGTCTCCCCATTGAGTGCCAATTACAACTACTGCTGACATATTCTTCACCCCTTTTATAGGCCGAATCTGGCCATAATGGTATCTACATACCGGAGATGATATGAAGAATCAAAACATTCCTCAATCTCTGCCGGTGACAAATAGCGTTTGATATCTTGATCATTCATGATGTTGGTCTTAAAGTCGGCACCTTCCATCCACTTAGCCATTGCATTGCGCTGTACCCACCGATAAGCCTCTTCCCTGATGGCTCCCTTATCGACAAGCGCCAGCAGCACCCGCTGACTGAAAATAAGTCCGCCGGTTTTATTCATGTTAGCCTGCATAGCCTCTGGATATACCAGTAGTTTATCGATAATTGCGGTAAATTTCTTGATCATATAATCCAAAACGATAGTGCTATCAGGCAGTATCACCCGCTCTACAGATGAATGAGTGATATCCCGTTCATGCCATAATGCTACATTTTCCAATGAAGCTAACGCATTGCCCCGCACCACTCTGGCCAATCCGGCAACCCGCTCACAGGTTATTGGATTACGTTTATGGGGCATTGCGGAAGATCCTTTTTGCCCGGGATGAAAGTATTCTTCAGCTTCACGTATATCTGTGCGCTGCAGATTGCGTACTTCTGTTGCAAATTTATCAAAAGAACTTGCAACGATTGCCAAGGTCGTCATAAATTCGGCATGCCGGTCGCGTTGTATAACCTGCGTAGCCAATTTAGCCGGCTTCAAGCCCATTTTATCGCAAACATATTCTTCTACCCGGGGATCGATATTAGCATAAGTACCTACGGCACCGGATATCTTTCCTACCGCAACAGTATCCCGAGCCTTTTTAACCCGTTCAATATTCCGTTCAGTCTCATCCAACCATAACGCAAATTTCAGTCCTAGTGTCATTGGCTCGGCATGGATACCATGGGTCCGGCCAATCATCACCGTATATTTATGTTCTGCGGCGCGGCGTTTAAGCACATCCCGGAATTTCCCCAAGTCTTCAATAATTATGCCGGCCGCTTGTTTCATCATATACCCTAAGGCTGTGTCCTTAACATCACTAGAAGTAAGCCCCATATGAATATATTTTGCTTCTTCGCCAACATTTTCGGCAACTGCGGTTAAAAAAGCCAAAATATCGTGGTGAGTTTCTTGTTCGATCTCGCGAATTCTATCGACAGTAAAATCTGCTTTTTCCCTAATTACCGGGACAGCTTCGGCCGGAATATTACCAAGTTCGGCCATAATTTCACAGGCAAAAATTTCGATTTGCAGCATAGTGCGAAATTCATTTTCATCTGTCCAAATTTGACCCATCTCCGGATAGGTATACCGATTAATCATGCTTTTTTTCTCTCCTTTTTACATCTCACATCTCGCGCGCTTTGATTTCTTGAGCAACAAGCACTCCCGCCGCTGAAGCTTGAGCAAGCCCTCTGGTAACACCCGCTCCATCACCAATAGCAAAGAAGTTAGCAATTTGTGTTTCCAGAACATTGTTAAGCTTAGGCCGCGAAGAATAAAACTTGGCTTCTACTCCATACAGCAGAGTATGGCGCGAATTTACTCCCGGCGCCACTTTATCCAACGCCTCCAGCATTTCCTTGATGGCAACCAGATGGCGGTACGGCAGTACTAAACTAAGATCTCCGGGAGTTGCATCCGTTAGCGTTGGTACAACCATTCCCCGATTAATTCGTTCCGGAGTTGAACGGCGCCCGTCTAACAAATCTCCCAGTCGCTGGACAATTACTCCTCCCCCCAGTAAATTTGCTAATCTGGCAATATATTTGCCATAGGCAATTGGTTCTTTAAAGGGTTGAGTAAATGTCTTGGAAACAAGTAACGCAAAGTTGGTATTATCTGTTTTCTTTTCCGCATAGCTATGACCGTTTACCGTAATTAATCCGTCATTGTTTTCGGTAACGACTTCACCATACGGATTCATGCAGAAAGTTCGGATTCTATCGTCAAATGATTTTGTATAATACACCAGTTTTGATTCATAAACAATATTCGTGATATGTTCCATCACTGTTGCCGGTATTTCTACCCGTACACCGATGTCAACCGGATTAGTCACCATGTCCAGTCCAAGCTTTTCAGCCTGTTCGGCGAACCACTCCGAACCTTCCCTGCCTGGAGCGGCAATTAAGTATTTACTATAGACAAACTCGCCATTGGCCAGCTGTACACCTCGATACTGACCATCTTTTATTATAATTTCAGCAACCGGCATTGACGTGCGTATTTCGCATTTTTGCTCTAAAAAGTCGCGCATGCCGGTAAGAATTTGTACGCATTTCTCAGTACCCAAGTGCCGGATACGGGCAGGAATCAAACTTAAATCAGCGGCATTAGCCACCCGCTGCAGTTTACGGATTTCATCCTGATAATTATCACCATATACCTTCTCAGTTGCGCCAAATTTTAGATATGTAGTATCGATATAGTAGATTAGCTGTTCCAGCTTCTTTTTCGGCATATATTCGTTGAGTATACCGCCGAACTCAGTAGTTAGCGTTAGTTTTCCGTCGCTGAATGCCCCCGCACCACCCCAGCCGCATAAAATATCGCAGGGCTGGCAGTGTACGCACGAACGTCCTTGTGAATTTGCCGGGCATTTGCGCACGTCAATATTACGGCCTTTTTCCAGCATAAGTACCTTCAATCCTGTGCCGGCTAATTCAATGCCGGTAAATATCCCGGCCGGTCCGGCGCCAAGGATGATAACATCATACTGGTTCACACGCGTCCACCTCTTTCGCTACTATTGTAACCGAATACACATAAAAATAACTCAAATAGTATATTTAGGTTTCACTACTTGAGTTTAGAGGAAAGCACGCTTAAATTTTCCCTTACTTATAATAACATTGATAAAATACGGGTGTCAATAAAAAATCGAATATTTATTACTATTTACCCATAATCGTTCGGAAACATTACTGGCCGTCCGGTATTTTGACTAAGTCGGCAAACTTTGTAAATTGTTTGTGGAAATACAATTGAACGGTATCTACCGGGCCGTTACGGTGTTTGGCTATTATTACTTCCGTTATATTTTTTTTATCCGTATCCGGATTATAATAATCTTCACGATATAAAAACGCAACAATATCGGCATCCTGCTCCAGCGATCCCGATTCCCGCAAATCGCTTAACATCGGCTTTTTGACTTGACGGGCTTCCACGCCGCGGCTTAGCTGGGAAAGTGCAACTACCGGCACCTTTAATTCTCTGGCTAATGCTTTAAGCGAGCGGGAAATTTCCGATATCTCCTGCTGCCTGTTTTCACTGCGGTTACTGCTGGTATTACCTTGCATCAACTGCAAATAGTCTATGACAATAAGTTTTAAATCATGCTCAATCTTTAAACGGCGGGCTTTAGCCCGCATTTCCATGACGCTTATACCGGCCGTATCATCAATAAATATTGGGGCCTGCGATAACCTATCAGCAGCAGTCAGCAGTTTCTTCCAGTCGTTTTCTTCAAGTTCGCCAATGCGCAGCCGCTGGGCATCAATGGCAGCCTCGGCACACAGCATACGCTGTACTAACTGTTCTTTAGACATTTCCAAACTAAAAAACGCAACCGGCATCTTTTCCCGGATTGCAACGTGCTGAGTAACATTTAACACCCATGCAGTTTTTCCCATACTCGGCCTGGCCGCAATCAAAATCAAATCTGACGGCTGCAGCCCGGCCGTCAAACGGTCAAAATCCTTGAATCCGGTTGGTATACCGGTTATTCCGCCTTTGGATTCATACAGTAATTCAATTTTATGAAAGGCATCAAAGATGATACTTTTTATCGGCATAAAGTCTTGTCCAACTTTACGGTTGGAAACATCTAATATCATTTTTTCGGCTGAATCTAGAATATTTGCAACCTCTTCACTGCCTTCATAGCCCATGGAAGCGATTTGCGTCGCAACATTAATGAGCTGACGCAGCAACGCTTTTTCTTCCACGATCCGGGCATGATATACAACATTTGCTGCGGTTGGGATACTGTTGGCCAAGGAAGTAACATAAGCTATGCCGCCTACTTGTTCCAACTTATCCTCCCTGCGCAGATTTTCAATTACTGTAATCAAATCAACCGCATCATTTTTATTATATAGCTCTAGTATCGCTTCATATATTATCCGGTGAGCTTCACGATAAAGATCCGGCGGACGTAAAAATTCGGCCACCTTAGAGATGGCCTCACGTTCAATCATCATTGCCCCTAATACGGACTGCTCCGCTTCGATATTCTGCGGTGGTACTCTATCCAGCATCGTTTTCTCCTCCACAAAGCATGATAGCCAAAACTTGCTCTATCTTTTCCACATTGCGGACATCTAATTTCAGATGGCCGGCGGGAATATCTTTTTCATTCTCTTTAGGAATCACCAGCGTTTTTATGCCGGCCTGCTTAGCTCCATAGGCCTTTTCAAACACACCGCCTACCGGCTTGATTCGGCCTTGGATCGAAATTTCACCGGTTATCGCGGCATCTTGGCGAATTGGCTGCTGCTTAATGGCCGAAATAATGGCTGTAACTATGGCGGCGCCCGCCGAAGGCCCGTCAATTCTGCCGCCGCCCACAATATTAATATGAATATCATAATTGGATAAATCTTGTCCGGTTATTTTGCGAACAACAGCAGCGGCATTGAATACTGAATCTTTAGCCATACTGCCGGCAGTATCGTTAAACCGCAACGAGCCTTTACCTTTCTCGTTACTAGGAAAGGCAACTGCTTCGATTTCAATAACCGAGCCCAAATAGGCCGCTACACCTAAGCCGAATACCTTGCCGATCTCACCGGCATCGGTGGCCTTACTTGTTACATAAGGAGTCATTCGGCTTACTTGGACCACCTGATAAATATCATCAGTGCCAATAACAATATTCTCGATATTTTCACCGCTGCGATACATAGCCACGCCGTAGGCATCAGCTAAAATATTTACTGCTTTACGTCCTTCAATCGTATACTCACTGATTATCTCAGGTACTTCCGGCGCCATCGCAACATTTAGTTTTTGCGCTGCATTAATCACAATGGTTTGAATATGGGCAGGAGTCAACGGCTCAAAATATATTTCCGCACAGCGGGATCGGATAGCTGGAGTAATATCCTGGGATTCGCGGGTTGTTGCGCCAATTAGAATAAAATCAGCCGGAGCGCCTTCTTCAAATAACTTGCGAATATATTTAGGTATATTCGGTTCAGAAGGATCATAATAAGCAGAATCAAAAAATACCCGCTTATCTTCTAATACTTTCAGAAGCTTATTTTGCAGCATCGGGTCCATTTCGCCAATCTCATCAATAAACAGAACTCCACCATGCGCATCGGTAGCTAACCCGGGTTTTGGTTCGGGCACACCACTCTCGGCCAAATCACGTTTGGCACCCTGATATATCGGATCGTGTACCGAGCCTAACAATGGATTGGTCATATCGCGCGGGTCCCAGCGCAGAGTGGTTCCGTCAACTTCTACAAATGGAGCGTCCGCTCTAAATGGAGTATACTTCATTTTTTTAGCCGTCTCCAGTACTAGCCTGGCAGCCGTTGTCTTACCTACTCCGGGCGGACCATAGAGAATAAGATGTTGAGGATATGGCGACAGCAGTTTGGCCTTCAGCGCCTCAACCGCTCGTTCTTGACCGACGATTTCCTCTAATGTTGACGGCCGCAAAAATTCCATGGCCGATGAAGTCAGTTTCTTTTGCTCTAACTTCTCCAGTAAGGCATATTTTTTTAATGTAGTTGGATTCTCTACATTACGGCTTTCTTCTTTAATAACCTGCATTTTTATTTCTTTTACATATTCTTCATGACGTTGTTCCATTTTATCGGCAATTTTCTTTTCTATTGCTTCCTCAACGGCTCGTTTTGCCATAATATCGGCAATTTCATCTTCCAGTCGTTCGATAATCGCCGGAATATCTTCTTCCGCCGGAATATCATCAATGGTGGGATCTTCTAACACGATCTTTTGCAAAGCCAACAAACGCTCAGAAGGATCTTCTGAACGCATTCCGCGGAGTGCGTCAAGTTTTCCCGCTTTTAACACCATTTTCTCCGAACCTACGACGCCAGAGTACAGGGTATATAAGGAGTCAACCTGCCTTTTCCAATTTTTCATTATCATTTCCTTTCTATTCTGCTACGATGTGTACTTGAATCTGAGAGCTGACTTCAGCATGTATCTTAATTGCGACGGTTATTGTACCCAGTGACTTGATTGCATCTTTTAATTCAATTTTTCGTTTGTCTACTTCTACACCATGTTGTGCATTTAAAGCATCGGCAATGTCCTTAGCTGTTACTGAGCCAAAAATTTTGCCGCCCTCACCTGCTTTCACCGGAATAGTAACTTCTACTTTTGATAATTGGCTGGCCATTACTTTGGCTTCATCAAGCATTTTTTGGGTTTTGTGGGCTTCGGATGCTTTCTGTTGATTTATGGCATTTATATTAGCATTAGTTGCGGGAATAGCAAGTTTTTTAGGCAATAAAAAATTACGGGCATAACCCTCCGACACTTCTAAAATATCTCCTTGCTTCCCGAGTTTCTTAACCTCTTGTTGTAATATCACTTTCATCAAACTGTTCCTCCTCAACAAACGCGCCAATAAGCGCAGTCATTTTTTCTTTGGCTTGCTCGATAGTAATATTCTTAAGTTGAACACCGGCAACTGTTTGGTGCCCTCCTCCTCCTAGCTGCTCCATTATCACCTGAACATTCATTTCCCCATTTGACCGGGCACTGATAATAACTCCGTCTTCTACCGCCGCAACTACAAAACTGGCCCGTATCCCTTCTATGTTAAGCAGCATATCCGCTGCCTGTGCCACAATTATTTGAGCATTTTTAACTTCAATTGGACAAGTTGCTAAGATTATTCCGCCAGGCAATGTTTGCGAATCGGCAATAATCTGCGCCCTGGTTTTGGTCGATAAATAGTCCAGCCTAAATAGGTGCCTGGCCATCGTAGGATCTGCGCCGGACCGGCGAAGATAGGCTGCAGCCTCAAAAGTTCGTACCCCCGTTTGAACGGCAAAATTCTTGGTATCCAAAATAATTCCGGCATATAAAGTAGTTGCTTCCAGCCGGTTAAATTCGATCTTATCGTCATAATACTGTAACAATTCAGTAACTAGTTCACTGGTCGACGAGGCTGACGGTTCTAGATAAACTAGTAGAGGATTGTTAATAAAAGTTTCAGCGCGGCGATGGTGGTCTATGACCAGCTTCCGCTCTACAGCATTGAGTAATTCCGGACCGGCAACCAGTTCCGGACGATGTGTATCGACAATGAATAACAGCGTTGCCGGTGTAATAATAGCTAATGCTTGCTGCGGTGAAATGAACACATCTTTATAATCTTCATAATCAGGCACTAATTCAGCAACTTTAGCAACAGATAATCCCAATGAGCTAACCACGATATACGTTTTCTTCCCTTGCTCTATCGCCATTTTGGCGACTCCCAGCGCCGACCCTAAACTATCAAAGTCCTCATTGGCATGCCCCATGACTAAAACTAAGTCCGCATCATTGATAAGTTCATAAATAACCTGAGCTATAACTCTTGCTTTTACTCGGGTATTTTTTTCAGCCGCTTTAGTCTTTCCGCCGTAGAACTGAACTTTACCCTCGACATAAACCGCTGCTTGGTCTCCGCCTCTGCCCAGTGCCAAATCTAAGCCGGCTTGAGCTTTTTGACCCATATCTGCTATCGATGGTTCTTCGACAGCAACTCCCATGCTAAGGGTTACGGGAATTTTATTTCCGGCTTGTACGGTACGAATTCGGTCTAATATCTCAAACTTATTGGCAAAACATGTTTCTAGCGCATCTCTGTCCATTAACACTAGATAGGTATCTTCACTGAGTTTCTTCATAATGCCGCCTGTTTCATTTACCCATTCATCCAACCGTTGATGAACGTCGGACAATACCGCTGTGCGCTGACTATCGGTAAGTCCCTTTAAGGCATCAGCATAATTATCGATTTGAACATACGCTAGAACCGGCATTGCACCTTGGCATTTTTCCTTCAATACCTGCATAGCGGTAACATCGGTAAAATACAATAAAGCAAGTTTTGATGCTTCTTGCTGTGCTTCAAGCGGCATATGAATAATTTGAAAATGCTTATAGCCAATTTTGTAAACGCCCTGCCCGGCTTTGATCATCATCTGTTCTAACGGCAAATCCGGCCAAAGTTGGGTAAACGGTTTTTTCCGGTTTAAATTCTCTCCCAACCATTCAGTAATAATCTTATTGTTCCAACAAATATCACCATTCATATCAACAACCATAATTCCGACCGGCAATTCTTGCAGCGCATAATATGCAGCTTTATCTAAGTGTCGCATCATAGAATCAATATAAATTGATAATTCCTGCTGGCGCTGGGCATATCTTTCACGCCCGTACAAGTACAAAACATATAAGATAATCAATCCTACAGCGGCTAGATATATATTATAGAACAATATTACCAATAACATTGCAGCTGTTACCACAAGATAAATCCTTGTATCAAACCATGTCGACGGGCCCTGAGACATACGCGTACCCTCCCGCAGTGTTAAGCCTTCCTGCGCAATTTACGATAATCAAAAATCATATCAAATGCTCCGGCGAAAATCAGAGCTTGCGAAAATAGTCCATTTGTAAATATTAAGAACAGTATAATACTCTTAACTATTTTTGACAAATTGTATTTATCGGTAAAGTAGTAAAATAGAGCCAGACCTTGCACTAACAATGCAACAACTGCTAATAACTGTATATTTACGGCAGCCTTGTACAGTATTGTTTCAGGCTGGTTATGCAGCCAGGTTACCGCCAACAGCGATATCCCGTATATTCCCAGCACAAACTGCGGCAAGTTCCAGGTCTTAAACGGCGGAAACGGTTCTATTGTTTGACCAAGCTTTTTTAATACCGCTTTAGCCACTATAAAATTGATATAGGTATCAAATACAGATGCAATACCAAATGCTGCCGGCAAAATTATTTTCATCATGCCTATCATCGCTTTTAAACTCTCCGCTAATTTCGCCAGATCAGCCTCATTCATACCAAACGACCGGTAAATCTCAACAACTTGACCAATTGCACCCGACATGGCTTGGGTCTGAGTATGCACCGGGTTAAATCCCATAACTGCAGTCACGATAATAATGACCGCACCCTTTGAAATAAGGGAGGCTATTGATCCCCATACCATAGTTTTCATCGGGCTAAAGCCAGATCTAAAAGAATGACCCAGCACAATGCCAATCAGACCAAAGCCGACAACAACGCCGACGGCCTGCATCGGATGCATTAAAATACTGATTATCATTCCGGCAACTACCGTTGATAGGATGCTCCATTTGTAACCATGGCGTACTCCTAATAGTATGATCGGAACCGGCCAAATTAAATTAACAAATGTACCTAATACCGGTACATATACACTAATCAATGCAAATATTATTGAGACTGCAGCCAGAACTCCACCTTCAACCATTGGTACGATTTTTGTTGGACGCATTTTTTTCACCTCTGCTGACGTAGGTAGCGCTTAAGTTCGCTATAGTCGCCAAACCACGTTTCTACTTCATTTTCTTTCTTAATATTATAACTGACTTCTTCGATAATTGCATCATCAACTCTATTAAAGTCTATGCCCAACCGCCGTCCTAGTACATAACAATTAATTACGGTTTTAGCCAATACCCTGCACATCGCCTGTTCACTGTTTTGGGCAATCGCGTGAAATACCCCCCCTACATTTACAACCAGTTCAGCTTTCAGCCATTCCAACAAATGCAATTTGCGTAAAATTTCGGATTCGCCCACATTCAAATTAATCCCTCCTAATGCCTTGTTATATTCGCATAACTAACTACTGTTTCCTGTTGGAAATAAAAAAGAGAGGTATAAAAACCTCTCTAATTTTTATTAGCTTACTCTGCTGTAAACGGCAGTAAAGCAATATTACGGGCACGTTTAATAGCAATAGTCAATTGACGTTGATGTCTGGCACAATTGCCGGAAATTCGCCGCGGCAAAATTTTGCCCCGTTCGGTAGTATAACGGCGAAGTTTAGCTACTTCTTTATAATCAATCGCTTCTACTTTATCAACGCAGAAACTACAGACTTTCTTCTTAGGCTTTCTGCCTCTTTCACGTTTCACGTAGTATTTACCTCCCTATCAAAATGGTATTTCCTCTTCAGGGAAGACTTGTGGACCAAATGCTTCAGCACCGGTGCCGGCGCCGGGAGCAGCTCCGCCTTGGACTTGTTTACGCTCTAAAAACTCAATGTTCTGCGCAACAATTTCCGCAACACGGCGTTTTTGGCCTTCTTTCGTCTCATAATCACGAATTTGCAGTCGGCCTTCCACTAGAACACGTTGACCTTTGGTCAAGTTATTGCCACATACTTCGGCTAATTTGTCCCAAACAACAATTGGAATAAAGTCAGCCTCGCGCTGGCCTTGACCTGTATATTTGTCAACAGCAAGGGTAAAGGATGCCACAGCCTTACCGTTTTGAGTATAACGGATTTCGGGATCACGAACCAGACGCCCGACCAAAATTACCTTATTCATGGTCATTCCCCCAGATTATTCTTCTTCTTTGACGATCATATGTTTTAAAATCTCGTCAGTAATTTTCATAACCCGGTCAAGTTCATTAACAACTTTTGGCTCGCCGGTAATGTAGAAAATGCAGTAATAGCCATCCATCAAATCCTTGATCTCATAGGCTAACCGTCTTTTTCCCCAGCGGTCAATTTTGTCAATAACTCCGCCTTGGGCCGCCACCAAATTCTCGAATTTTGCAATTACCCCATTGGTTGCTTCTTCCTCAAGCGGTTTGACAATAAATACGACTTCGTACTTTCTCACGAAATCACCTCCTCCTTCGGACTAATGGCCCCCTCATGGGAGCAGGGAAGGTCACAAACAAAATTATTTGAAACCTATTGATTGTCCTAACCTAGGTATTATACCACTTTCATCAGGAGTTGTGCAAGTATTTACACGTTAAATCGGAAATATGTTACATCTCCATCCTGCATTATATAATCTTTACCCTCAAGACGTACCAGCCCTTTTTCGCGCGCAGCATTGTGCGACCCGCACTCCATTAAATCCTTGTATGATACAATCTCAGCCCGGATAAAGCCTCTTTCAATGTCCGAATGGATTTTACCGGCTGCCTGAGGAGCCTTAGTTCCCTGCTTAATGGTCCAGGCCCGGACTTCCGGTTCGCCGGCGGTAAAGTAAGTCATTAACCCGAGCAATTTGTAGCTGGCCTTTATCAATTTGTCAAGGCCAGATTCCTCTAACCCTAATTCTTCGAGAAAACTGCCTGCCTCTTGCGCGTCCAACTCTGCTATCTCCGCTTCCAATTTGGCCGATACCGCTATCAGCTGAGCGCTTTCTTGTTCGGCATATTCTTGTACCTTTTGTACGTAAGGATTATTAATATAATCAGCCGCTTCTTCCTCACTGACATTAGCAACATATAGCGTCGGCTTGGCCGTCAGCAAGTTCAATTCACGCAATAAAGCCAGTTCATCCGCACTAAGACCCATGCGCCGCACCGGAACTGCTTGCTGCAGATCTGTTTTAATTCTTTCCAGCAATTCCTTTTCGGCTGCAATTTTTTTATCGCCGCTCTTTAACATTTTTTGTACCCGGTCTAGCCGCTTGTCAACTGTTTCGATATCTGCCAGGCATAGCTCAGTATTTATAATTTCAATATCCCGTAACGGATCTAGCCCGCCTTCAACGTGGGTTACATTTTCATCAGCAAAACAGCGTACGACTTGGGCTACAGCATCAACTTCCCGGATATGAGCTAAAAACTTGTTTCCCAGCCCCTCACCGGTAGATGCTCCTTTTACCAAGCCGGCTATATCTACAAATCGCATAGTTGTCGGTGTTGTTTTTTTGGGTTGATACATGTTGCTCAAAGCTAACAGCCGGTCATCCGGCACCTCTACCACGCCTACATTAGGCTCAATTGTGCAAAATGGATAATTAGCCGCCTCCGCGCCAGCCTTGGTAATAGCATTAAATAATGTGCTCTTGCCAACATTCGGCAACCCTACTATTCCTACTTCTAAATTTGTACTCATCTGTAATCCCCTTATCATATTCTTTCAACGCTACTATTGTAGAATATTACGGGCAACAGTTCAATAGAAACAGGCAACATTCTGCCGCAAAAGCCATTTTTTAGCCCGCTCAAGCTCGACATTAGTAGCCGGCAATACATTCTTCAATTTATATTCTTTGCCAAGTTGCTGCCATTTACTCTTGCCTAAACAATGATAGGGCAACAGTTCTACGGTAATTGCCTTTGGAAAATTATTTATATATTCCGCCAAAGCTTCAATATCTTGTTTTGTATCGTTTACATTGGGGATCACTACATACCGAATGATAACCTTGCCATGGTTGGCAATATACCGTAAATTGCCAATTACCTGTTCATTTGAGCCGGCAGTAATTTTGCGATGCTTGCCATTGTCCATTACTTTTACACAAAATAGTACTAGATCAGTATATTCAAGGACTTTTTTTACATTCTCCAATGGAACATACCCGGATGTGTCCAACGTCGTATGGATATTGCGTTCGCGGCAAGCTTTAAACAGGTCGCGTACAAAATCCGCTTGTAGCAATGGTTCGCCTCCGCTGACTGTGATACCACCTCCCGCCGCTTCATAAAAAATCCGATACTTTTCATAGTCGGCAATTACCTCTTCAACTGAGATAGTTTTAGTGCCTTTAACCCATGTGTCAGGATTATGGCAGAATGAGCACTGAAGCTGGCAGCCGGATAAGAACAGTACATACCTCATCCCTGGACCATCAACCGTACCGAATGTTTCTTGTGAGTGATAGTATCCTTTAGTATTTAACATCGACTGCCACCCTCCCTAAAATTAAACTGATTGATAAAAGGTTCGATCAATAACTTCCTGTTGCTGTTCTTTGGTAAGTTTAATGAAGTTTACTGCATAGCCCGAAACCCGGATAGTTAATTGCGGATATTTTTCCGGATGCGCCATAGCGTCTTGTAAAAGCTCACGGTCGAGTACGTTAATATTTATATGGTGGCCGCTTAGACGTACATAGCCGTCAAGTAAAGCCGACAAATTATTGATACGATTGTCCCGTGCTTTTCCTAATGCTTTAGGGACAATTGAAAATGTATATGAAATGCCGTCTTGACAATCCTGATAGGCTAACTTACATACTGACGACATCGCTGCCAGTGCGCCGCGGCGATCACGCCCGTGCATAGGGTTTGCACCGGGGGCAAAAGCTTGTCCGGCAGCTCGCCCGTCAGGAGTTGCACCGGTTTTCTTGCCATACATAACATTAGAAGTAATCGTTAGTACTGATAATGTATGTGTTGCTTGGCGGTAAGCAATATGCTTTCTTAGCTGTTGAATAAATTCATGACACAATTCCGCCGCCAAAGAATCCACTCTATCGTCATTATTGCCAAAGCAGGGATATTCCCCGGAAATATCAAACCGCTCTGTAATCCCTTGTTCATTACGTACTGGTTTAACCTGAGCATGCTTAATTGCACTCAGCGAATCGGCCGCAACCGATAAACCGGCAATGCCAAATGCCATCAGCCGTTCAACTTGCGAATCATGCAGAGCCATTTGCGCTGCTTCATAGGCATATCTATCATGCATATAGTGTATTACATTCATGGTGTTAACATATATTCCGGCCAGCCACTCCAGCACTACTGAGTAGTTTTTGCGCACGGTATCATAAGATAAGGTTTGTCCGTCCAAAATCGGCAATTCCGGACCAACTTGCAGTCCACTTATTTCATCACGCCCGCCGTTAACGGCCAACAACAGTGCTTTGGCTAAATTTGCTCTAGCGCCAAAAAACTGCATCTGCTTGCCGATTTTCATCGCTGATACACAGCAGGCAATCCCATAATCATCTCCGTATGCGGGACGCATTATATCGTCATTTTCATATTGAATTGAACTGGTATCAATTGAGACTTTACAACAAAATTTCTTGAACTCCGCCGGTAAATTATTAGACCACAATACCGTTAAATTCGGCTCAGGCGCGGGTCCCAAATTATATAATGTATGCAAAATACGATAGGAATTCTTAGTTACCAAAGTTCGGCCATCAACACCCATACCACCAATTACTTCGGTAATCCATAGCGGATCGCCGGCAAACAGCTCATTATATTCAGGCGTACGTAAATGACGAGCCATTCTTAACTTTATAACCAATTGATCAATTAACTCTTGGGCGCCGGTTTCATCCAAAATTCCGTCAGCTATATCCCGTTCGATGTATATATCCAAAAACGTACTGATTCGCCCCAGCGACATCGCCGCGCCGTTTTGCTCTTTTATTGCCGCCAAGTAGCCATAATAGGTCCACTGTACTGCCTGTTGAGCTGTTTGCGCCGGCCGGGAGATATCATGTCCGTAGGCCTTGGCCATACTAACCATCGCTTGTAAAGATTTAATCTGCTCGGCAATCTCCTCTCGCAAGCGAATATCTTCGGCGGAAAGTTCCCGCGCAAACAATTGATGCAGATCATTTTGCTTTTGCTCAATAAGATAATTGATTCCATACAGCGCTACTCGGCGATAATCGCCGATAATTCTTCCTCGGCCGTACGCATCAGGCAAGCCGGTAATTAGCCCCACACTGCGAACCAGCCGCATATCATCAGTATAAGCTTCAAAAACAGCTTGATTATGGGTTTTGCAATGATTATGATATATTTCGGTAATCTGTTCGGAAAGCTGATAACCATATGCTTCACAAGCCTGTTCGGCCATGCGGATACCACCGTTTACAATTACACTGCGTTTTAACGGTCGATCAGTCTGCAGGCCGGTTATTTTTTCTAAATTTCGGTCAATATAGCCGGGTTGGTGAGAACTTACTTTGGATACAGTTTGGGTGTCAACATCAAGTACACCGCCCTTATCTCTTTCTTGTTCCAGCAATAACAAACACTCTTTCCACAAGTTAGAGGTTTGTTCGGTTGGTCCAACTAGGAAATTATCTGTACCCATATAAGGTTTGTAATTACGTTGAATAAAATCTCTCACGTCTACTGTATTCTGCCAAATTCCTGCTGCAAAACCGCGCCATTCTTTCATATTGTTCACTCCCATTTATCATAATTGTTTGAATAAATAATAAAAACCGCCTAGGCAATTGAATCACTGCCCAGGCGGTCGGCTGTTACCGAATACAGTCCACGTGGTATACTCCACTTCCGCCAGTCCTGTACCGGATTAAAAAATCTATTTTGTGTTATTATTATAGGCTGATAAACGTATTTCGTCAATAATAAATTATTCGGAATCTGGTTTCTTTGGTATTACTTGCTTAACCGCTTTTTCAAATTTAACCCTAGGAATCATCACCCGCCGTCCACAGCCAAGACATTTTAGGCCGAAATCCATTCCGGTGCGGGTAATTTCCCATTGATCAGATCCGCAGGGATGAGTTTTTTTCATCTTTACTATATCTCCTAATGAATATTTTGTATCCATTGTTCTCCCTCCTTGCTCAGTACTTAATCTTTTATATATTAGCCGATACGGTAAAATATCCTGTCAGACGGCAAAATAACATTTATCAGTATACCGCATATAATGTCGTAGTATCCTGGCAGGAGGTATATTAAATGAGCACGAATGATGATGACTCCGACTTCATTCCTGATGAATCTTTATTTATTCAAGGGAAAGTAATCAATACTATCCTGACAGATGTAACCGCCCTTACTTTGACATACCGCGACCTAGCGCTGGCCTATTTTTATATTACTGAAGGCCTTGGTAATCTGCTTATTGCCAAGGAAGTATCCCCAGGAATAATTAATCGCGCTGTTGAACGAGCTGACATGTCCGGCAAACTTCTTGATTTGCTCTCTGATTTATTGTTTTGCAAGCTTTCATTCAGTTCCGATTTTTTAGGGATTAGCTGTGCCCCGGTAGATTTATTACGAGACTTGGCGCAGTGGCAATACTGTAATAAAAACCAAACACCTGAACAAATATTGCAGATGGAACTCGTTAGGCGGGCAATGCAGAAAAAACATAAATGTTCACGCTCATCAACCGAAAAACAACCCCGACCATCCAACAACGATTCGGCGGAAAGTAATAAATAACAGACCTGCAAGTACTGCAGGTCTGCGTTGTAATGAGTATTTCGGTCTAGCCGATCTGAACAATATGTTTAACAATAAACCCTTTATCTTTTAGCGCTCTTGCTAACAGATCAGTATCGGAAACATCAGCGCGAATAACAAGCTCGGCTTGGCCGTCACCTAATGGCAATGTAACAAAGCTGCCAATATTGATATTCAATTCTTTAAATACCGCGCTTATTTCATAAATTACACCAATTCCATCGACGACATCTAAAGTAATGCGGGTCTTCCCTTGTGGTAAGCCCATTACATCAACAAATAATTTAAAAATATCCGTTTCAGTAATAATCCCACTAACCTTATTCTGGTCATTTACAACTACCAGACCACCGATTTTATTGTTATACATTAACAAAGCAGCTTCTTCAATAGTAGCCTCTTCTTGGATCGTAATAACCTTTTTCTGCATCACATCTTTTACCATCATTTTTGCCAACAGATAGTTTAATTCATAAATGGATAACGATGTTGCCGGCGAAGCAGATACTTGCCGCAGGTCACGGTCGGTAACAATACCGACAAGCTTGCCATTTTCGACTACAGGTAGGCGGCGAATATTATTTGTTCTCATTAACTCGGCCGCATCAATAACGGTAGTAGTCGGTGATACGATGATAGGATTAGGGGTCATCCGCTTGGAAAGAAACATATCAACCACTCCTTATAATTAATTAGCCACCTAAGTATGCTTTCCGCACAGATTCACTTGCCGCGAGTTCTTTAGCGGTCCCGGACAAAGTGATCCGTCCGGTTTCTAACACATATGCTTTATGTGCAATGGACAAAGCCATATGCGCATTTTGCTCAACAAGCAGAATAGTTGTTCCGGCAGCATTTATCTCTTTGATTATCGAAAAGATTTCCTTAACCAGTAATGGCGCAAGCCCCATTGACGGCTCATCCAGCAACAATATCCGTGGTCTGCTCATTAAGGCCCGGCCCATTGCCAGCATCTGCTGCTCACCGCCGGACAAGGTCCCGGCAATTTGCGTCCGTCTTTCAGCCAACCGGGGAAACCGTTTGAAAACCATATCCAGATCCTCACCGATGCCTTTATTGTCATTACGAATATAAGCGCCAAGCTCAAGGTTCTCCATGACCGACATATTCGCAAAAATTCTCCGGCCTTCCGGCACTTGAGAAATGCCTAGTTTAACAATTTGCTGTGCCGGCTTGGCTGCGATTGTCTGCCCTTCAAATGTAATAGTGCCTTTTTGTGGTTTTAACAGACCGGAAATCGTCCGCAAAGTTGTACTTTTTCCTGCTCCATTAGCACCTATTAAGGTTACTATCTCTCCTTCAACGACTTCCAGGCTAACTCCTTTTAACGCATGAATTGCGCCATAGTACACGTCAATTTGTTTAACTTCAAGCATTATTGCACCTCCTCCCCAAGATATGCCTCAATAACCCGGGGATTATTCTTAATTTCCTGTGGGGTACCATGTGCAATAACACTGCCGTATTCTAATACATATATCCGTTCGCAAACACCCATAACCAGACTCATATCATGCTCGATCAATAAAATTGTGAGATTAAAATGATCCCGTATCCAACGAATCATTTCCATTAATTGATGTGTCTCTTGCGGATTCATTCCGGCTGCCGGTTCATCCAGCAGCAGCAACTTCGGTTGTGCTGCCAACGCTCTGGCTATTTCCAGCCGCCGTTGCTGTCCATATGGTAAGTTTTTGGCTATCTCATCTTTTTTATCAGCCAGATCAAAAATCTCTAAAAACTCAATTGCTCTTTTTTCGATTTCAGCTTCCTCGCCAAAATACCGTCCCAAGCGTAATACTGATTCCAATAATCCGTATTTTACATGAAAATGATAGGCAATCTTAACATTATCCAGCACTGACAGGTTAGAAAACAATCTGATATTTTGGAATGTCCGGGCAATACCACGTTGGGTGACTTGATAAGGCTTAAGACCGAGAATCGACTTGCCGTCAAACTCAATATCGCCTTCAGTTGGCAAATATACCCCTGTTAACATATTAAAAACTGTTGTTTTGCCGGCCCCGTTGGGACCGATCAATCCTAATAATTCACCGGGCTCAATCTCCAAATTTAAGTTTGATACTGCTCGCAGGCCGCCGAACATAATGGAAAGTTTATTTGTTTTGAGCATTGCCACTCTTGACACCTCCCATTAGTCGTTTAAAAATGGCCAAGCTAATTTCGTGATTCCCCAGCAGCCCTTGTGGCCTATATAACATTAATACTATTAACATTAGAGAATATATGACCATCCGCCACTCCGGATAGCTTGCTAATACCGCCGATATGAACGTCAAAAGAAGAGCTCCGGTTATTGAACCGGTAATACTGCCCAGTCCGCCCAGCACAACCATTGTTAATATATCAAAGGATCTCATAAAGGTAAATGATGCCGGATGGGCAATGTAAAAGTAATGCGAAAATAATGATCCGGCAATGCCGGCAAATGCCGCGCCGATTGTAAACGCCATTACTTTATAGCGGGTAGTATCAACACCCATGGCCTCTGCAGCGATTTCATTCTCACGAACTGATATACAAGCCCGGCCATGTGAGGAATTTATCAAATTTTTAATAACAAAAATCGTTAAGATCATTAAGAAAAATGCCCAAGTAAATGTTGTGTAGCGAGGTATGCCCATAAATCCGGATGCACCGCCCACATACGAAATATTTAGGATGGTAATACGGATGATTTCGCCAAGTCCCAGGGTGGCAATCGCCAAATAATCACCGCTTAGCCGAAGGGTTGGCAACCCAATGATAAAGCCTAATAATCCGGCTGCCGCTGCGGCTGCAATAATCGCCACAATAAACGGCAAATGCAGCTTTACAGTCATTACTGCACCCAGATAGGCGCCTACGGCCATAAAACCGGCATGCCCGATCGAAAACTGTCCGGTAAATCCGTTAATGAGATTTAGACTTACTGCCAATATAATATTAATACAAATAAGCACGATATTTAGTTGCCAAAACGGCCCCAAAATATCAACCATAATCAAACCTTGAATCACGGCATACAGTGCTACACAGCCGAGGAGTGACAGCAAATCTCTTTTTCGTACTGCATTCATAACTGTCACCTACACTTTCTCTCTGACGTTTTTGCCAAGCAGACCGGAAGGTCTAAATAACAAAATCAAAATTAAAATACCGAATGCTGCTGCATCGCGAAAAGTCGAAGAAAAGAATCCGCTAACCAGGGCTTCAATAACTCCCATTAAAACTCCTCCCAGCATAGCACCGGGAATAATTCCAATTCCCCCCAATACTGCAGCAACAAACGCCTTGAGGCCCGGCATAATTCCCATCAGCGGGTCAATGGAGTTATAATAAATACCTACCAGTACGCCCGCAGCGGCAGCTAAGGCGGACCCAACTGCGAAAGTAAACGAAATTACTTTATCTACATCAATGCCCATTAATTTCGCAGCATCCGTATCATATGAAACTGCACGCATGGCCTTGCCGGATTTAGTATAGTGTACTACATAATTCAGTACTAACATTAATATTAAGGATACTGCTAAAATTACAATTTGTTGACTATTCAGGACTAAGCCCCCAACATTATAAATCTCGGCCGGGAATACCGCCGGAAAAGTCCGTGGTTGGGGAGTCACCAGCAGCATACTGCCATATTCCAAAAATAGAGAGACGCCAATGGCAGTAATCAATACGGCAATTCTAGGTGCACTGCGCAATGGACGGTAAGCTGCTCTTTCGATAACCATCCCGGTTATTGCCGCTAATACCATCGCAATAATCAAGGACGGAATAAATGACATTTTTAATATTGCTGTTGCAAAATAACCGAAGTACGCCCCCAGCATATATATATCGCCGTGAGCAAAGTTTATTAGACGTATGATTCCATAAATCATTGTATAGCCCAAAGCGATAAGTGCGTAAATACTGCCAAGGGATATACCATTGATTAGCTGTTGACCTAATTGCTGAAGAAACGATGCAAAATCCACGTACACCCCTCCTCTTAAAATTTCTGGTGGGTCAGCTTACGCCGCCCACCAGCGGATAATTACGGGTTAACTTTTTCTTTAAATGTCTGTTTGCCATCTTTCATTTCTATAATAACTGCACTTTTAACCGCATCATGTGTTGAATTCAGCGTAATCTTACCTGATACTGCAGAATAATTTTTGGTCTTTTCCAGTTCATCACGGATTTTAACCGGATCAGCACTATTAGCTCGCTTAATTGACTCGATTACCATCATCGTGGCATCATATGCTAATGCCGCAAATGCATCGGGGTTTTGATTGTATTCTTTTTTATAATTTGTTACAAATGCTTTAACTGCAGCGCTTTGATCATCCGGCGAATAATGATTACTAAAGAAGGTATTATTTAAAGCTTTACCTCCGGCTATTTCCGGCAGTTTGGCCGAGTCCCAGCCGTCGCCGCCAAGAATAGGAATTGCTAACCCAAGTTCACGTGCTTGTTTTACAATCATCCCTACTTCTTGATAGTATCCCGGTACAAATAATACATCCGGCTTTTTAGCCATAATCTTAGTAATCGTAGCTTTAAAATCAGTATCTTTCTGCAAGTAAGCTTCTTCGGCAATAATTTGGCCGCCATTTTTGATAAAAGTTTCTTTGAAATACTGCCCTAATCCTTTGGCATAATCACTGGTATTATCAATATAGATAGCTGCCGTCTTTGCTTTTAGAGATTTACCGGCAAAATTGGCCATCACAGATCCCTGAAACGGATCAATAAATGCCGCTCTGAACAAATATTCACGTACTTTTTTGGTATCCGGGTCTACCGTTACCTTTGGATTCGAAGCTGTGGGACTGATTGCCAATACTTTATTGGACTGATTAACTGCAGCTGCTGCAATAACGTTAGAAGAAGCAATTGGTGCAATAACCGCAACAACTTTGTCTTGGGTAATAAGTTTCTGCATTGCGTTTGCAGCTTCAGCCGGCTCACTCTTATTATCTGCTACTATAAGGGTCAATTGTTTGCCGATGACACCGCCTTTAGCATTGGCTTCTTTTATTGCTAATTTCGCTCCATTCGTAGCTGATTGACCAAATGTTGCATTATTTCCTGTCATTTCCTGATTGGCGCCGATCTTGATGACATTAGCAGCCTGTTTATTTCCGCACCCGGCTAACATAATGCCTGCAATCATAAGAAGTAATACACACCAGGTAAAAATCCGCATTTTCCGAGCCATTTATGATTCCCCTTTGTCACATAATTCTCAGTACATAATTGACCATTAATCATAATATCAATAAGCTCGTTTAGACAAAAAACTGGATACTACAACGCATCGCGAGCTCCAGTCTTACCGTAATCACAGCCTATGTCTATAGCTAATGCAATAATGTACTAAGCACAGTGTATATTATAGACATCTTGTTTACAACTGTCAATATGCATTGTAAGGAATTTTCCGGGCCGTGTCTACTCGAAGTAGACACGGCCCGGTTTCGTCTATGGATTAACTTTTTCTTTAAAGAGTTGTTTGCCGTTCTTCATTTCGATAACTGCCGCACTCTTAACTGGGTTATGTTTGCTGTCTAAGGTCAAAATACCGGTAACTACTTGCAAGTTTTTCGTATTAGCCAATGCTTCTTTAATTTTGGCCGGCTCAGTGCTGTTGGCTCGTTTAAGAGCATCAATAATCATGAGTCCTGCATCGTAACCTAACGCTGCTAAGGCATCCGGCACTTGATTGTATTCCTTTTTATAGTCGGCAACGAACTTTTGAATTCTGGGGTCTTTATCTTCCGGTGAATAATGATTGCTGAAAAAGCCGTTATTTAGTGATGCCGCACCGGCAATTTCAACTAATTTAGGTGAATCCCAGCCGTCCGTTCCAAGTAACGGCATGTTCATTCCTAATTCTCTGGCTTGTTTTACAATCAAACCAACCTCTTGGTAATACGCCGGAATAAAAATTACATCAGGGTTAGTTGCTTTCATTTTAGTCAATGCAGCTTTAAAATCTTGATCTTTTTGTAAGAATGCTTCCGTTGCTACTATTTTGCCGCCATTCTTAATAAAAGAAGCTTCAAATATTTCTGCCAAACCTTTGGAGTAATCCGAAGAGTTATCAACATATACTGCTGCGGTTTTTGCTTTCAATGATTTGGCAGCGAAATTAGCCATTACAGTGCCTTGAAACGGATCTATGAAACATGCTCTGAAAACATACTCTCTTACTTTGCCATCATCACCAACAGTTACTTTAGGATTGGTTGCTGTTGCTGTAAGAATAGGCGTCTTATTATCCTTGCCTATCTGTACAGTTGCTAACACATTTGAACTTGCTACCGGCCCAAGCACGGCAACAACTTTATCTTGAGTTATTAACTTAGTAATTGCATTTGCGGCTTCAGAAGGTTCGGATTTGTTATCTGCGACAACTAATTTTAATTGCTTACCTTGAATTCCGCCTTTTGAATTGATTTCTTTGAATGCCAGTTTGACTCCGTTTGCCGTAGATTGGCCAAAGTTAGCGATTCCACCAGTCATCTCAAAGTTACCACCGATTAATATTTCTTTGGCTTGTGGCTTAGTCCCGCCGCAGCCGGCTGTAACAACTGCAATCATAATCCCAATCAGCATAATACCAATTAATGATTTCCACTTTCTAGTCATTATAATATCTCCTCCCAATTTATCTTTAGGCCACAAAACTCAATAACAATATTAAATTACCACCTCGCCTAAATCTAATTTTAAAGTACAATGCCACAAAATTTAAATGTAATCAATAATAACCTTGTCATTCATTATAGTTACATTTATATGCCTTTGTCAATAAATACTTGCATTGTTGTAACTGTTTGTTTTTATGTATTACACATGTATTTAATATACAATGTGCGATATCTGATTTGCCTGCTCTTTGTACTATGTATATTAACTGTTTGTTTACATATACTAAGAATACTTTGCAATTAGGAGTAACACAATGGTACTAATGCCTGATCCATCATTACGCTCAAAGTCCCAAGAAATGCGGTTTCACGTTCATCATCCGGAATGTGTCTTTAAAATTGCTGAATCTATGCAGTTTATTTTAGCCGGATCAACAATAAAACACACAATTATCTTTATGTGTATTGGAACTGACCGTTCTACCGGCGATGCACTTGGACCATTAACCGGGAGTAAAATTAAAACGATCAGTAAATATCCTCACGTCTTTGGTACACTTGCCGAACCTGTACACGCCAAAAATCTTACTGATACTATATTGAATATTAAACAAAACTATAATTGTCCGCTGATTATTGCCATTGATGCTTGTTTAGGACACTCGGAACATGTTGGATCGATCACCTTGGGACATGGCCCGCTTAAGCCCGGAGCAGCGGTAAATAAAGATCTGCCCAGTGTCGGTGACATGTTTATAACCGGTATTGTCAATGTTGGCGGCTTTATGGAACACATGGTACTGCAAAGCACCCGCTTACACTTGGTTATGGAAATGGCTGATGCTATAGCTAGTGGTCTATCCGTGTGGCTCCGCCGCTATAATCGAAAATCAGAAATTACTACAACTTCCTTTTTATAACAAACAAATAATAAAGGCATGATTTGTTTTTAACAAACCATGCCTTTATTATTTGAACTTAATCTTTTTTTGTTGCTGCGACTTGCGAAACCTGCAAGCCGGCTTCCGGATGCTTCATTTCACTAGCGCCCTTAAAGACCGCTCCTTCTTCAATAGTAAGAATCTTTATTTTAATATCACCGAACAGTTTTGCAGTTGCCAGTAAATCCAACCTGTCGGCAATATCAACGTTTCCGCGAACTTCTCCGGCTACGGTTAGGTTTTTAGCTTTAATCTGCGCTTGGATAACTCCTGTTTCTCCGACTACAACATCCCCTGAACTAATTAATTCTCCTTCCAGTTTTCCATCAACACGAACGGTTCCCTGTGAAGTAATCGTGCCCTTAAATTCAGTATTTTTTCCAATGATAGTCTCAACTGAAGCAACTTCCTGAATCATCTTTTTACCGCCAAACATAAGCAACCCCCTATATTGAAATATACTATAAGAATTTCGCAGGATTCACCGGAGTCCCATTAACCCGAACTTCATAATGCACATGTGGTCCGGTACTGTATCCAGTACTGCCCATGTATGCAATCAAGTCCCCTTTATTCACATATTGCCCTACTTCGGCTTCCAAATACGAATTGTGCCCATACAATGTTACAATGCCATTACCATGATCGATTTCTATTGTCCTTCCATAACCACTATACCAGCCGCTATGAACTATTACCCCGCTGGCAGCGGCGTATATAGGTGTACCACTATCATTGGCGATATCGATACCGGGATGCCAATCGCTGCTATCATCCCACGGAGATGAACGCCAGCCGAACCGAGAGGTTACGTCGCCGTCAGCCGGCCAAATAGACGGTATAGCCGCTAGTCGCTCATTGCGGGCAACTAATTCGTCCTTAAGGGATTGTAAGTTATGTTCATATTGCGTTGCATTGGTTTTTAAATCCTTAACCATTACCGTAAGCTCACTGGCCGAAAGTGGTGAACCGCCACCTTGACCGTTGTGATTAACTGATACACGACCGGAACCCGAACGAGAAGTGCCGCCGCTATCATCTGAACTAATCAGCCGGCGTACCTCAGCTTCGAGTTGAGCAATTCGGTCTATATCCTGTTTCAGTAAAGAAGTTTCTTTCGCTAAATGAGAAATCTGCTGTTTTTGTTGTCCGTTAACCACCCTTAGTTCCGCAAGTTCATACCGCTCCGACTTGGCTTCCTGAACAATGTTACCATAGTGAATGGTAGCTCCCGTAGCTATCACCAGTGCGGCACATAAAGCACCCGCGGTAACCTTGACTGCCTTAATCGGTATCTTTACCGAGTAAACCGACTCCGCTTGATGCGGGACAAGCATAATTGTGTATTCCCGTTTATCAGGCTTAACTTTCTTTCTGTTTTTCAACACAGCACCTACTTTGCTACGCACAGTCTCAACGAATACAATATTCGCCGTAAGGGAAAAAAGTCCTGCTTACCTACTAAACTTTTCCTGGGCAATTTTCAGTGCTTTTCTTTCTTCTTCTGTCAAAAAGTACGTTGATTCAGCATTTATAATAGGCTTAGCATAGCATCTCGATTCATTGCGGCCAAAGATGCTGGAAAATACAACTCCGGATTCGGTTGAATCGAGTAAAGCTACAGCGTAACTTAAATCACTACCGGTATCATCAAAAGCATTAAACCTAACTACTCCTATTTTTTGTAAACAAAAATTAGTCCGTTGTTCCAACTTGTCATGTTTTTCTGTTAACTTATTAGTTTCTTGTCTCACCTTTTGTACTTCTTCAATGTGCTTGAGCAACATTGTCTCAATGTTCGAACCATCCATACCTTCCATCATTTGTGTATACTTCTTATTCAAACTAATCATTCGCCGGTTCAAATCAATAAACACTATTAAAGCGAGCATTATCATCCCGGATAAACCAAGAATAACATATTGCAAATTATTTGTTAATAATTCATTTAATGACATTTGCTTCATCATGCCTTCCTAAAAAAATTTACGGCCAAACTTTAACAATTAAAATAATAATTAGTATTGACGGTAATAAATTAGCAATTTTGATAGTTTTGATTTCTAGCAGTATAATGCTTATCCCAACTATCAATATTCCACCAACTGCTGTCATCTCGCGAATGACGTCTGAGGATAGTAATGTACTGAAATATTGAGCCAGTATTGTAATCGTTCCTTGATACAGCAATACAGGAATACTGGACAGCGCCACACCGATGCCCATGCCTGCTGTAAAAATAACTGCTGAAATTCCGTCAAGCATCGATTTTGCATATAATGTTGAAGCGTCGCCGGATATTCCGTCTTGAATCGAACCGACAATGGCCATTGCACCTATACAATAAACCAAACTTGCCGTTATAAATCCTTCACTAATTTTACCGTAAGTACCTTTGAAATGTTTTTCGATCTGATTTCCCAATCCATCCAGCTTGCTTTGAATTCCTAGCCATTCGCCAACAATTCCTCCAATTACCAAACTTACAATTACAGCTAGAATATTTTGCGTTTTTAACGCCATTTGTATTCCCACTATACCTACTGCGAATGATAATCCCTGCATTACAGTTTGTTGATACTTTGATGATATTCCATTCTTTAATATTAGTCCAATTCCAGATCCAACTAATATTGCTGCAGTATTAACAATAGTTCCCTTCAAAATCAGCACTCCTCACTGGCGAGACCTGATTTTGTTTCACGTGAAACAAAATCAGGTCTGTTAAATATCTATACAATAAGCGAAGTTGTCTTTGTATGTTCAGTTGACGTTTCGTTAACTTTAAAAACCTCAAGTATCCTTTCCAAATCTTCAGGTGAATAATACTCGATCTCGATTTTGCCTTTAACTTTGCCAGCCTTAATCTTAACCTGAGTTCCTAAAATAATTTTCAACTTATCTTCGACGGCAATCAAAAACACTTCTCTTTTGAGAGCGTTTTTCACCGGTTTACTTTTAACTTTGTTCGTCATCCGGCGAATAATCTCCTCAGCATCTCGCGAAGATAATTCATCTTCCACAATTCTGGTTGCCGCCTCGTACTGCATTTGTGGAGTACCAAGAGCCAACAGTGGTCTAACTTGCCCCATAGTCAATGTTCCACGTGAAACATAATCTTGAACTCGCTGGTCCAGTTGAAGGAGACGAATAGTATTAGCGACTTGCGATCGGCTCTTACCAATTTTTTTAGCCACTTCTTCTTGCGTCAAACCGAACTGTTCAATTAATTGTTTATAGGCCATGGCTTCTTCAATTGCATTTAAGTCTTGTCGTTGGATATTTTCAATTAATGCAATTTCCGTCATTTCTGCATCGGAATAATCACGTACAACTGCGGGAATCAAAGTTTTTCCAGCCATTTTTGTTGCTCGCCAGCGGCGTTCACCGGCAACAATCTCGTAACCCTCGGCTATCTTACGTAATACAATTGGTTGTAATACACCATATTGCTTTATGGAATCGCACAAGTCGGCAAGTTTCTCATCATCGAATACTTTTCTCGGTTGAAACTGATTTGGCGCAATTTCATTAACATTAATTTCAATAACTTGTTCAGAGTCATCGGCGACCGTTTCAGTAAAAATTGCCCCTAGTCCTTTACCTAACCCGGTTTTTTTAATCATCCCCTATCACCTCTTTTGCTAAGTCAAAGTATACCTCTGCTCCTTTAGATTTAGCATCATACTGAAACACAGCCTGACCGAAACTCGGAGCCTCGCTTAAACGCACATTACGGGGAATAATTGTTTGATATACTTTGTGCCTAAAGTGACGTTTTACCTCATCGACAACTTGGATCGAAAGATTAGTTCGAGCATCAAACATTGTTAAGGCAACACCTTCTAAGGTAAGACTCGGATTCAAATTGCGCTGAACAAGTGCAATAGTATTCATTAACTGCGAAAGTCCTTCCAAAGCATAAAACTCACATTGGATTGGAACTAAAACAGAGTTTGCCGCCGTTAATGCATTAATTGTTAATAAACCAAGCGAAGGGGGACAATCAATAAATATGTACTCATATGCATACTTAGCTTTATCTAAAACACGTTTAAGCCTGCTTTCACGGGAAATTACCGAAACCAACTCTATTTCGGCACCCGCCAGTTGAATTGTCGCCGGTAACAAGTTAAGATTATCTACACTGGTAGCCAGAGTAACCTGATCAATTGGTGTATCATTAACCAATACATCATACACGCATTTTTTGATTTTAGATTTATCAAAGCCGAGACCACTTGTAGAATTACCTTGAGGGTCGATATCAATCAATAAAACCTTTTTACCAAGAGCTGCAATACAAGCACTTAAATTAACAGCAGTAGTTGTTTTACCTACACCACCCTTTTGATTTGCAATCGCGATAATTTTAACCACACTATTCACCTCAAATTTTATACATAGAGAAGTTTTTTTCCACACCGCAAGGTGATTTTCCTGCACAATTTCTATTAAATAAATCTACACTAAAAAAATACTCAAGAAACTGCAGGATAATTCATACAGAATCTTGAGTATTTAAAATTTGTTTTACCTATTCAACTGTATTCTGCTAATATGTCCCCAATTGAATTATAATTACACTTAATAAGTCTTTCTCTCTTTAAACAGGAAAGTAATAGAAAAAATACCGGCAATACCAACCAGTGTATACACAATTCGACTGAGCATCGAACTCTGACCTCCAAATAAAGAAGCCACTAAATCAAACTGAAATAAACCTACTAATAACCAGTTTAAAGCTCCGATAATTACCAACAATAGTGCAAGTCTATCCATTATTGATCTTACCTCCTCTACTAGTAAACTAAACAACATTAATATTATTCCCAATTGCAGTAAAAAATTACACATATTCATCTAAAATACCTAACAAGATAAAAAATTAGCAAATCAAAATATAAACAGGATGGCCATCCTACAATCGCGGGATAGCCATCCTGTTTATATTCTTTCATTATTTGACAATCAAAAATTTATCTTATTCAGCGAGCTAAGACTCCCGCCTCTATAGGCGGCGTCAGTTCAGGTGGAGTTGACTCTCCACCTGAACCCCCGATGTTTCAGCTTTGCTGAAATGAGTTCACTTCCGCTTGGGTATCTGCAAATTAATAAATATAAAATCATCACTTTGCTCTTGAGTATATTTGACATTTACACCCGTCTTTTTTAATTCAGCAATTACATTATTAAATGTGTTTAGAAAAATACGAACATCTTTGATAATTTTTACTACATTCTGTTTAACATCCTTAGCAGCCGTTACCTGCGAAATATCGACAAGATATTGCTCAATATACTCTTCGGTTTGCCGCACATTAAGATTTTTGTCGATTACATGCGCTAAAACTTCCTGCTGTTGCTCCAAATTATCTAACTTTAATAGTGACCGAGCGTGACGTTCAGTCAGGTCATTTTCCAGCAAAGAAGCCCTGATATTTGGAGCAAGTTTTAATATACGCAGCTTATTGGCAATAGTAGACTGCCGCTTACCAACCCGTTTTGCTAGTTCTTCCTGCGTTAAACCGAATTCAGTTATTAACTGCTGATATCCTTCTGCTTCCTCCAGAAAATGTAGGTCTTCACGTTGCAAATTCTCAATCATGGCTAGTTCGGCGACTTCTTGATTTGAGTAATTCTTAACAATTACCGGCACGCTAGTCAAACCGGCTAATTGCGAAGCCCTCAACCGGCGTTCACCGGCAATTAATTCATATCCATCGCCCGTACTACGGACAAGCAGTGGCTGAATAACACCAAACTCCACGATTGAATCAGCTAATTCACGTAAGCCGTCCTGATTAAAAGTTTTGCGTGGTTGAAAAGGATTAGCTCGTATTGACTCCACTGGAATATAAGAGATTTCAGAGTTACCGTTATCACCTAAAATGTTATCACAATTATCTTGATGATATAATTGATGATTACTTAGATCATTATCATTATCATTTTTACCTTGACTGATACCAAAAAAATTAGCTAGACTTTTCATCTTTCCACCGCCCCACTACCTAATAAATACCTATTCGTCAACATAAATTCAAGTTCCTTCACATTACAGGGGCTTTTTTTCAGGCAAGCCCGGCCGCCTGGGATATTGTTTTGGCGTATTCTTTATTTTTTGATAATACAACACAGCCCGCCTATCATCTATTCCCGGCAGCATTACTTCCCGAGTATGATCTAACTCCACCCCCAATATAGCAATAGCTTGCTTTGCAGAATCTGATTCAACTTGATATTGAGCACCTTTTAAAGCAAGGAAATATCCATAAGGCTTTACTAATGGAATGCATAGTTCAGCTAACACCGGAAGTTTAGCTACGGCACGTGATACAACCACATCAAATATTTCTCGATATTTAATGTTTTGCCCGATATCTTCAGCACGCGAATGAATGAATTCAACACTTGATAGTTCAACTTTTTGGCAGACATCTTGCAGAAATAATAATCTTTTATTTAAAGAATCCAACAGAACCAGCCGAATATCAGGTCTAAAAATCTTTAAAGGAATACCGGGAAATCCGGCTCCGCTGCCGACATCTATAACACTGCAGTCTAGCGGAAAAACCTTTTCTTCATAGCATGATAAAGAATCAATCATATGCTTCAAAGCAACATCTTGATAATCAGTAATTGCCGTTAAATTAATTTTTTTATTCCATTCAATCAATAATTCATAATATAAAGTAAATTTATCAATTTGTTCATTTGATAAATTAAAATTGGCGTTACAAGCAGATTTCGCAAAAAAGCTTCTAAAATTCATCACTTATCTTCCTTCTCACTTCTGCGTCTAAGTTGTTCGATATATATCATTAATATCGAAATATCGGCCGGCGAAACCCCGGATATTCTAGATGCCTGCCCAATTGATAATGGTCTGATCTGGGATAGCTTTTCTCTGGCCTCTACAGATAACTCGCGAACTTGCTGATAATCAATAAATTCAGGGAGTTTCTTTTCTTCTAATTTGGCCGCTCTTTCGATCTGTCCAGTTTGCTTTTGAATATACCCTTCATACTTTGCGGCAATTTCAACTTGCTCACGAACTAATAGCGGCACTGCAGGCGCGGAAAAATGCCGGCATAAACCTTCATAACTAATTTCCGGTCTCCGAAGTAAATCATATAAACTAATCCCTGTTCTGATTTCGGCCGACTCCATTAATTTCAATTTAGTCTGAACCTCATCAGTAGGAGTAATTAATCGGGACTTAAGCGTACTTATTGCCGAATCAAGCAGGTCACGTTTTTGCGAGAACTTTTGATAGCGGTCATCAGAGACAAGTCCGAGTTGGCGCCCTTTCTCAGTCAACCGCAAATCGGCGTTATCCTGGCGAAGTACTAACCGATACTCAGCTCTGGATGTCATCATTCGATATGGTTCATTAGTTCCTTTAGTTACCAGATCATCAATTAATACCCCAATGTAGGCATCTGAACGGGATAAAATAAATGGCGGTTGATGTTTTACACACAACGCAGCATTGATCCCGGCAACTAATCCTTGGGCAGCAGCCTCCTCATAGCCGGAACTGCCATTAGACTGACCGGCTGAAAACAGCCCGGAAATACATTTAAACTCTAACGTCGGTTTTAACTGTAAAGGATTAACGCAATCATATTCAATAGCATATCCGTAGCGCATAATTCGAACATCTTCCATGCCTTTTATGGTTCGTAAAAAAGAATATTGCACATCTGCCGGCAAGGACGAGGACATTCCCTGCACATACATTTCGTTAGTATCTAAACCTTCCGGCTCAATAAACACCTGATGAGCATTTTTATCAGCAAACCGAACTACTTTGGATTCAATAGACGGACAATACCGGGGGCCAACACCTTCAATAACTCCGGAAAACAGCGGTGATCTATTCAGGTTATCCATAATAATTTTATGTGTCTGTTCATTAGTATACGTCAACCAACAAGGTACTTGCTCTCTGGTGCAGGTTTCGGTCATAAAAGAAAAATTATAAGCTTGGTCATCTCCAGGCTGAATAATCATTTTGCTAAAATCCAGCGTCCGACGGTCGACCCGCGCAGGCGTTCCGGTCTTAAACCGCATTAGCTCAACACCACTTTCCAACAATGAACCGGAAAACTCATTAGCAGACCTCAAGCCATTTGGCCCACCGGCATAAGCTACATCGCCATAGACAATCTTACCGCGTAAATATGTACCGGTAGCTATGATTACACACTTCGCCTCAAAAAACTCACCAGTCTCACTAACTATACCACATACTTCATGATTATTAATAACTATCTTATCAACCATAATCTGTTGTACATGCAACATTTGTTGATTTTCCAAAGTCCACTTCATCAAACGATGATAGGAATTCTTATCAGCTTGCGCGCGCAAAGCATGCACAGCCGGGCCTTTACCGGTATTGAGCATTCTGATTTGTATACAGGCATTATCGATATTAATACCCATTTCTCCACCTAACGCATCGATTTCCCGCACCAAATGACCTTTGGCCGGTCCGCCAACGGAAGGATTACAAGGCATTAATGCAATATTATCCAAACTTAACGTAGCAATTAAAGTATTACAACCCAGCCTTGCCGCTGCTAACGCTGCTTCACAGCCGGCATGGCCGGCACCAATAACAATAACATCATATGAGCCGGCAACTAACACATGTTTACCTCCAATCTATCTATTTCCCAATACAAAAACGCGAAAAAATCTCATTTATAATATCTTCACCAATCGTTTCACCACTGATTCTGCCCAGCTTATCCAAAGCTAACCGTAAATCAATTACCATACAATCAATAGGCATTGCACTATCAATTGTCAGCTGAACATCATTAATATGTTGACGGGCCTGTTCCAATAATTCAATATGACGAACATTATGAACAAAAGCTGCATCCGGCGCTACTATCTCGCCACTATAGACAAAATCAACAATTGCTTGTTCCAGTTTATTTATACCATCATCATTGATTACCGATATAAAGACAATAACATTATCTTTACAATATTTACGTATATCTTCAATATTAAGCTTACGCGGCAAATCAGTTTTATTTACAACAACCATTGCCGGTCTTCCTGACAACCGCATTAATATTTCCTTATCATCATTTGAAAGCGGCATGGATGCATCAAGAATCACTAAAACTAAATCTGACTTTAATAAAAATTCAATGGCGCGATCAACACCCATTTTTTCAACAATATCATCCGTATCGCGAATACCGGCAGTATCAGCTAATTTTAATGGTATTCCGCCAATATTTACAAATTCCTCGATAACATCTCTAGTTGTCCCCGGTATGTCAGTTACTATCGCCCGCTGTTCACGTAATAAAGCATTAAGTAAACTTGATTTACCCACATTTGGTTTACCAATTATGACTGCCTGCAAACCGTCGCGCAAAATCCGTCCGGCCTGGGCAGTAGACAATAACTTGTCCAACGCAACCGAAACATGATGAACAGTTAAAGCGACATTATCCACCGTAACTTGTTCAATATCTTCTTCGGGAAAATCAATTACTGCTTCCAAATGCGCGATCATTGACAGAATTTCTTGACGAATCAGGAAAATTTCATGCGAAAGACGCCCATCTAACTGATTTACTGCTAATTTTAACGATACATCAGTCTTTGCTCTAATCACATCAATAACTGCTTCGGCCTGGCTTAAATCCAAGCGTCCGTTTAAAAAAGCCCGCTTAGTAAACTCGCCGGGTTCAGCCAGACGGGCACCGCAACGAATAACAGCCTGTAATATCGACTTCATTGATACCAAACCACCGTGACAATGAATCTCAACTACATCTTCTCTTGTATATGAACGCGGACCACGCATGACAAGTATCAATACCTCATCAATTACCTCCTCAGTTTGAGGATCAATTGCTTTGCCATAGGCAGCATGGTATGAGGGAATCTCGTTAACACTACTGGTCCTACTTCCGCGGAAAACTTTATCAGCTATAGCAAGGCTCTGTTCCCCGCTTAATCTTATAATACCGATACCGCCTTCACCCAATGCAGTTGCAACCGCGGCAATAGTATCATCAATCAAAATAAATTCACTCCTTATATAGATTAAACCCAGTAATAATGTTACCATTACTGGGTTTAGGATGCACCAAAAGCTATTTTTTTAAAGCTATAACAACTTTACGGAAAGGTTCATCCCCTTCACTGTATGTAACAATGCGTCTGTCATTTTGTAACGCCATATGAATTATTTTTCTTTCATGCGGATTCATTGGTTCAAGCACGATCCTATCGCCGCGACGTCTAACTTTGTCAGCCAGTCTTAACGCCAAACGCGATAAAGTTTCAGCACGGCGCTTACGATAATCTTCTACGTCAATTATAATTTTTACACGCTGCTCAGCATTTTTGTTCGCAGCAAGGTTACACAAATATTGCAAGGCATCTAGAGTTTGACCATGTTTACCAATTAATAAACCTAAATCATCACCTCGAAGATTAAGAACAATGGCATCCTCTTGCGACATTTTTTCTATAAATACTTCTAGTTTCATAGTATTAAAAACCTGTTCCAAAAATTCCTTTGCAACGGCAATAGGGTCCTTAAACTTTACAGTTACACGTACTCGAGCCATCTTACCGCCAAATAAACCAAATAAGCCTTTACTAGGTTCTTCCAAAATTTCATACTCAATATTTTCGTGCGTAACTCCTAATTCTTCTATGGCTAAATCAACTGCTTCTTCAATCGTTTTACCGGATTTCTCAATTGAATTCATATCATCAACTTGCCTCCCTAAGCATTAGCCGGTTTTCGATACATCCACCACTGTTGAGCAATCTGAAAAATATTGCTAACTACCCAGTAAAGTACTAACCCCCCGGGAAAGGTCAAACTAATATAACCGATAAAAACCGGCATAAATATCATCATCATCTTACTTTGTTGCGTACTTACATCAGGAGTAGTTTGCTTTTGTTGAATATAAGTTGTAATTGCCGAAAGTACAGGCAATACATACCAAGGATCTTTGTCAGCAAGATTAGTCATCCACAGAAAACTAGGTTGACCAACATAGTTATAATCCCTGATTGCATAGAATATTGCAATTAAAATCGGCATTTGTACGATTAGTGGCAAACAACCTGACATAGGATTAACTCCGGAATCTTTATAAAGTTTAGCCAGTTCCTGATTAGTCTTCTCACTGTTTCCTTTATATTTTTCCTGAATTTCCTTCATTTTAGGCTGAATTTCCTGCATTGCTTTCATAGATTTTACTTGCTTTACCGTCAAAGGATATAACAAAATTTTAATAGCCAGCGTTAACAAAATAATCGCGATCCCGTAATTTGCAAATCCCATACTACTAGTCAAATTATAAAAAAAAGTCAATACAGATTGCATACCATCACTTAAAAAACCCAAAAAATCTCACTCCTCATATACAAATCAAAGATTTATATTAAACGGGATCATAACCTCCGGGATTAAACGGATGACAGCGCAGAATTCTTCGTATAGCTAACATCGAACCCCGTAAGGCCCCATATTTTTCAATAGCCTGGATAGCATAGGCAGAACATGTAGGCGTGAACCGGCAGCTAGGTGGAAACAGCGGTGATATAAAATTACGATACAGTTTAATTAAAAAAATTAAACAATTTTTCATTTATATCCACCTATTCAGAAATTAATATGCCGGCCTTCTTACATAAGTCCCAAAAAGTATTATTTGTAACTATAAGATTAGCCTTTAATAAAGGCTTTCTTGCTACAAACAAAATATCAATACCTTCTACAATCTTATGTTGGTTCAATCGAAATACTTCTCGCATTAATCGCTTGACCCTGTTTCTTACAACAGCATTTCCTAACTTTTTACCAACTGCAAAGCCTATTCGGCGCGGTGATGCTGTTTGTTTTAAAACATATAGAACAGCCCATTTATTTACATATGACTTGCCGTTTTGATAAACAATTTGAAAATTCCTATTATTTTTTAACCGAGACGACCTTTTAAATTTATATAGCAAATTATATCATCCTACCAATGGAAAAAATAGGCCACATCCAGCGGCCTACTATGCAGATAGTTTCTTTCTACCTCTGGCACGTCTTCTTTTTAATACAAGACGACCGCCTTTAGTCTTCATACGTTCTCTAAAGCCATGAGTGCGTTTTTTCCACAAATTATTTGGCTGAAAAGTGCGTTTCATAAATAAAACACCTCCTTGTATATCCGGCGTCTCAAATAATAACCCTATAACTATAAAGATTATAGAACAATACCAATACAGTGTCAAGAAATTTACATTTACGCCCTGTGGATAACTACTGGTTAAAGGTTGATATCCAGAAAAACTTGTTGATAACTAAAACACCATTTGATATGATATTAGTGTTAAAACAGCGTATTTCGCTAGTTATGTATAAAAAATAATATTATTTTTAAGACGTATTTCCACACTTTTTGCTATTTTATCAACAGTTATAGGTAGTTATTCACAAATTAATCAACAACACCGATTAATATATTAAATGTGATTAATACAAGGATGCATAATTAATATTTTGCCTTAATTGTATTTTTTTTTTCGCTTATATACGAACTTACTTTCTATTTTATTAACACCTGTGGATAATATTGTGGATAAGTTATATCTATTAAAAATTCAATATATTTTTTAGAGAGGATGGGATATATGAATGAATGAAAATAATGCTGCTTATATAGCTAATATCTGGGAACAAGTTTTAGGAATCATGAGAAAAGAGGTTATTCAACCAATTTTTGATACCTGGATAAAATCAACTATCCCACTTTCTATGACTGATACCACCTTTGAAATAGGAACACCCAAACAATTTATCAAAGAATGGATCGAGGCAAGATATGCTACTTCTTTTCAAAATGCACTACAAACTGTTACACAAAAACCCCTGCAAATTAAATTTACAAACTTAGATTTAGAAGAACAAGATGAAGATATTATCTTAGAAACAACTACTGAAAATAGCAATCAGCCATTTGTTCCATCTAATCCAAATAACTCTGGCCAAACCAAACCTTCCCAAGCAAAACAACCGCAAGAAGAGTGCAATACATATTTAAATCCTAAATACACATTTGAAACATTTGTTATCGGTAATTCAAACCGGTTTGCTCATGCCGCTTCATTAGCAGTAGCCGAAGTACCGGCAAAAGTTTATAACCCCTTTTTCATTTATGGCGGTGTAGGTTTAGGAAAAACACATTTAATGCATGCCATCGGTCATCGAATACTAAAGAATCATCCTAATATTAAGGTATTATACATATCCAGTGAAAAATTTACTAATGAATTAATCAATTCAATTAGAGACGGAAATCCGGAAAGTTTTCGTCAAAAATATCGCAACATTGATGTCCTTCTTGTCGACGATATTCAATTTTTATCAAAAAAAGAACATACGCAGGAAGAATTTTTTCATACCTTTAATACCCTTCATGAAGCAAATAAACAAATAATTATATCTAGTGACAGAGCTCCCAAAGAAATTCCGACTCTCGAAGATAGATTACGATCCAGATTTGAATGGGGATTAATAACCGATATCCAGCCACCGGACTTAGAAACAAGAATTGCAATATTAAGGAAAAAAGCCTTGTTAGAAAATTTGGATGTTCCAAATGATGTAATGATTTATATTGCCAGCCGTATTGATAATAACATACGTGAACTTGAAGGAGCCCTTATCCGGGTAATGGCATATTCTTCCTTAACTAACCAGCCGATAACCATGGATTTAGCGACAGAAGTATTGAAAGATATCTTTCCCAACGGAAAGCCTAAAATTATATCACCGGAAATTATCCAAGAAATTGTTGCAGCTCATTTTAAAATAAAACTTGATGAATTATTGGCCAAAAAAAGAACACGCAATGTTACTTATCCACGTCAAATAGCCATGTATTTATCCCGAGAGTTGACCGATACATCATTACCAAGAATTGGTGAGCTGTTTGGCGGTAGAGACCATACGACGGTAATACATGCTCATGACAAAATAAACCGTGAAAAAACCGAAGATAACAAACTTAATAACACTATCAAAGAGCTAATAAAAAAAATAGAAAACTATTAATAACTTGTTATTTGTTCGACAATAAATCTGTTAACAAACTGTGTATAATTAAAAATGAATTATTGGTTTGTTAATTAGTGGATAAGCTTATTATAGTTAATGACAAACAATCCACATAATAAACCTTATATACATCAATACTTGTCCGAACTTATTAACATATTCACAGCGCCTATTACTATTACCACTATATTTTATATATTATGTATAAAAAAGTAATAATATGCAAAACGGAGGTAAACACATGAAAATTATCTGTGATAAGAATTTATTAAACTTTGCCGTACAAACAGTACAAAAAGCAGTTGCCACTAAAACGCCAATGCCAATACTAACAGGTATTTATATAACTACTAAAAATAACCAAGTTGAATTAGAAGCTACTGATTATGAAATAGGTATTACCTGTACAATAGATGCCCAAATCATCGAAAACGGCAGTATTGTAATTTCTGGAAAATATTTACAAGAAATGGTTCGCCGTCTGCCTGGTGAAACTGTAAACATTGAAACTAACCAAGAAGATAAAACAATTTTAATTACATCTGGCACAGCTCAATTTAATTTATTAAGTTTACCATCTGAAGAATTTCCTGTTATTCAAAGATTAAAAACTGAAAACAAGATATTAGTTAAAGACAATATCCTGCGTGAATTGATCAAAAAAACAATATTTGCCTGTGCTACCGATGAATCACGTCCAATTTTTACCGGAGGATTAATGGAAACAAGGGCAAATGATATCCGCCTGATTGCTACCAATACTCATCGCTTAGCATTTAAAAAGAATGAAATAGCTCTGCAAAGTAAAAAGTTGCAAATCATTATTCCATCCAAAATATTACAAGAAGTTGCCAAATTGCTAACCTCTGATGTTCCAATCGATGTAGAAATAACTTGGACCCAAAATCAAGTAGCATTTTCGTTTGACGGAGTTTATATATTATCAAGGCTGATTGAGGGCCAATTTCCTGACTATAATAAGGTAATACCGAATGATTTTTCTACTGAGATCACTGTAGATAAACAATTATTCTTAGCAGCAGTTGAGCGTGTTGCTTTATTATCAAGGGACGGCGATTATAACATAATTAAATTTCTATTTAAAGACGAGTCAATTATGATAACTTCTAACAACCCTGAAATTGGTAAAGCCTGCGAAATTATTCCGGGAAATATTAGCGGCAAAGAATTAGAAATTGCATTTAATGCAAAATATATAACAGATATACTTAAAAATTTAGATTCCGATATAATAAGTATATCCCTGAATACATCTCTAAGCCCCGGCTGTATAAAACCTATCGATGATGAAACTTATATATATGTGATTACACCGGTAAGAATAAACTAAGGAGAGCAATATGGAGACAATCCAAATACATTCTCAGCCAATACAGCTGGATCAGTTATTAAAATGGGCCGGAATTATTGATTCCGGTGGACAAGTTAAATATTTACTGGAACAACAGTTAATTAATATTAATGGCGAAATTATTTCTCAACGAAGAAAAAAAGTATATCCTAATGATATAGTTGAGATAAAAGGTATTGGAACGTGGCGTATTATAATGGAGTAATGATATGCGAGTTAATAAGCTTATCCTTTATAACTTCCGAAATTATAAACAATTAGACCAGAATTTCGATAATAATATAAATGTATTAATTGGTAGAAACGCCCAAGGGAAAACTAATATCCTGGAAGCTTTGCTTCTTGGTTCCTTGGGCTATTCGCATAGATCCGGAAATGATAAAGAATTTATAAAATGGAACCAAGAGAACACATCGATACATATTGAATTTGACCGGCAAAGTATTATTCATACAGTTGACTTAAAATTTAATATGCAAAATGCAAAACAGCTATATTATAATAGATTTCCGGTTAAATTTAAGGAGTTCATTGGAAATCTTAATGCGGTAATGTTTTCACCGGAAGATTTACTATTGATAAAAGGAGCTCCGGCACTGAGAAGAAAGTTTTTGGATAGCGAAATTGCTCAAACAAATCGCTATTATCATCATCAATTGCTCAAATATTATCGTATTGTTCAGCAGCGAAATATTCTGCTAAAAAAAATCAGAGAAAAAAAAGCTGCAGTACATTTATTAGACGTCTGGAATGACGAATTTATTAAATATGCTGCGGAAATTGTTTCAATCAGGCAGCAGGCTATAAAAAAGCTATCTATGTTAGCAAATTTAATGCACCGGAAAATATCTGATCACCAGGAAAACTTAAAAGTTTCTTATCTGTTATATGACGGAAATGAAAACATCAATTCTTCAATATATTATGAGCTAACCAATTTACATGAATTATATAAGTCCAAATTGGAGCAAAACCGAGAAATTGATATAATAAAAGGGTCAACAGGGATTGGACCACACCGTGATGACTTATTATTTGCTATTAATGGAATGAATTTAAAAACATATGGATCGCAAGGACAACAACGGTCAGGTATTTTAGCGCTTAAACTTGCCGAAATAGAGTTTATTAAAGCTGCTGCCGGTGAATATCCAATACTATTGTTGGATGATGTTATGAGCGAATTAGATGAGGTAAGGCGGCAACAATTGCTGTCATTTATAAAAGATAGAATACAAACATTCATTACAGCAACTGATAAAAATCTATTTTTGGATTTCAAACAAGCCGTATTTTTACAAGTTATCGACGGAAAAGTTTTGGCAATGAATTAGGAGATAAAGATGGATAAAGTCAGTAATTTAGTTTCCTTAGTATTTAAAAATTTAGGGATGACTAATAAATATCATGAAGCAGTTATTTTATTCCATTGGGCAGAAATAGTCGGAAAAGAAGTATATTTACATTCACGCCCAAATGCTGTCGAAAGAGGTATTTTGATATTATCTGTTTCTAATTCCTCCTGGAGTCACCATCTAATGATGTTAAAGCAACAAATTATTGATAAGATAAATGGGTACTTCGAAAAGACAATAATAAAAGATATTAGATTTGTAGCAGGATATTACCGGTCTGAGACGAATGAAAATAATGCTGAAAGCAAGGTAGAATCTGATAAAGCCATAAATTTGAATAACATCAAATTAAATGAAAATGATAACAACACTGTAAATGAACTTACTGGCATCATTCATGATCCTAAATTAAAAATGGTTGCTTTTAGAATAGTAAAAAAATATATTGCCAGCCATAAACACAAAATTAGTAAAAATTATCGGGAATGCAAAATATGTAAGAGATTATGCCTTCCTGAAGAAGATTATTGTTCTATGTGTCAAGTTCAGCAAAAAATTTTAACTAAACAAAAAATAAGACAAATACTTAGAGAAGTGCCCTGGATTAGTTATCAGGAATGTAATAAATATATAGCCTGTACGCCTTATGTTTTTGATGAAGCAAAATACGAACTACTTGCTTCTTTAGAAAGTGAAATAATAAAAGATAATAATAGTATTAATATACATTGTTTTGTTATGCTTAAAACCGGTTTAAAACCAGACCAAATCACAAATGATATTATAGAAAAAGCTTTACAAACAGGTAGGAGGAAACGTCATGTTTTTACACATAGGCGCTGATACGGTTGTACCGCTCAGAAAAGTTGTTGCTATAATCGACTATAAAGAAGCGAGTATAAATAAAAATCGTCAATTTATTAATGATATGAGACTGCGGGACAAGGTTGTAGATGTTTCGGAAGGTGTGGCCGGCAGCTTTGTTATAACCAAAGATTTAGTATATTTTTCTAGAGTTTCCGGGCTTACTTTAAAAAGGCGGGCAGAAGGATTTTTAGGTAGTGATGAAGATTGCAGGTACATTAGTGTAATCAATTTAGGAGGTAACGATGAATAATAATGACATAGCAGTAAACGGTAATTACGGTGCCGGCCAGATACAGGTATTAGAAGGATTAGATGCCGTTAGAAAACGCCCAGGTATGTATATTGGCAGTACTTCTTCCCGCGGGCTGCATCATTTAGTTTATGAAGTTGTTGATAACAGTATTGATGAAGCATTAGCCGGTGTTTGTGATAATGTTGAAGTTTTTATCCGCAAGGATAATAGCATTACCGTAATCGATAATGGACGCGGTATCCCGGTTGATATGCATGAAGTAGGAAAACCGGCTGTCGAAGTAGTATTAACGGTATTGCATGCCGGCGGAAAATTCGGTGGCGATGGTTATAAAGTATCCGGAGGGCTGCACGGTGTAGGTGTATCCGTAGTTAATGCGTTAAGTGTTTGGCTGGAAGCGGAAATTAAGCGGGACGGAAAGGTTCACCGCATTAGGTTTGAACGGGGAAAAACAGTTGAGTCATTACAGACTATTGGTAATACGAAAGAAACAGGAACTAAAATAAGCTTCAAGCCAGATCCGGAAATATTTGAAGAGACTGAATTCGTCTTTGATATTTTACGCACCAGACTTAGGGAACTGGCTTATCTTAATAAAGGAATAACAATAACACTGACCGACGAGAGAAGCGGCGAAAAGCAAGAATATCATTACGAGGGCGGAATTGTATCATTTGTTGAACAATTGAACAAAAATAAAGATACATTACATAATAAACCGATCTATTTTGAGGCAGCGAAAGATACAACTGTTGTCGAAATAGCTATGCAATACAATGACAGTTATGTAGAGAACATTTTTTCTTTTGTTAATAACATTAATACCCAAGAGGGAGGAACCCATTTAAGCGGTTTTAAAACTGCCTTAACACGGTCAATAAATGATTTTGCCCGTAAGCAGAATATCTTAAAAGACGGAAATGAGAATCTTACTGGTGAAGATGTTCGCGAAGGTCTGACAGCTATTATTAGTTTAAAAATAAGGGAACCGCAGTTTGAAGGACAAACTAAAACAAAACTTGGTAATAGTGAAGTACGAGGAATTGTTGATACGATAGTATCAGATGGATTAAACGAGTATTTCGAAGAAAACCCGCAAGTGATAAAAAAAATAATTGAAAAGGCAATAATGGCCTCACGGGCTAGAGATGCGGCCAGGAAGGCCAGAGAATTAACCCGGCGGAAGAATGCCTTAGAAATTAGTTCGTTACCGGGAAAATTGGCGGATTGTTCAGTCAAAGATGCAATGCAAGCCGAAATATATCTTGTTGAGGGTGATTCCGCCGGCGGATCGGCTAAGCAGGGACGGGACCGTCGTTTTCAAGCAATATTACCGTTACGTGGTAAGATTTTAAATGTAGAAAAATCCCGTTTGGATAAAATTTTAAATAACGAAGAAATTAGAGCAATGATCACCGCTTTCGGCAGCGGTATTGGTGATGAGTTTGATCTTGAAAAAAGCCGCTATGGTAAGATAATTATCATGACCGATGCTGATGTTGACGGTGCCCATATTAGAACACTACTGCTGACTTTTTTCTATCGCTATATGCAGCCGCTTATTCAAGCCGGTCGGGTTTATATCGCCCAGCCTCCTTTATATCAAGTAAAGAAAGGAAAAGAGCAGCACTATTTGTATAGTGATAATGAATTAGATAAACTACTTAATAACATTGGACGAGATAATATTAATGTTCAGCGCTATAAAGGCCTAGGTGAAATGAATCCTGAACAATTATGGGAAACTACTATGAATCCGGAAGCACGGACAATTTTGCAGGTGAGTCTGGAAGATGCTATGAATGCCGACGAAATATTCTCAATTCTAATGGGAGATAAAGTTGAACCACGGCGCAAATTTATCGAAGATCATGCAAAAGACGTAAGAAATTTGGATATTTAGTTTATTCATATCGTTTCACTAATTGCCGGTTAACCCAAACTTATTCTGATAGAATTAGATATACCTTGTTTTTAATTTATAGTACATACGCTATGATTTTTTAAAATAAAGTGTTTTTCCTGCAAAAAACCTCCTATTGTAGTTATACTACAATAGGAGGTTTTTTCGCAAAAACACATATATTACCAAAAAATCATACTGATTATAACAATTTTTTGTTAGTTATGACATGCCATTAAAGTTTGGACTTGGAATAACTATTATAAAGGAGCTTCCCATTCCTGGATTACTTTCTACTTTTATTGTACCGCCATGAGCTTCTACTATCCACTTAGCGATTGATAGACCTAGACCGGTTCCGCCTTGCTCTCTCGATCTAGATTTATCTATCCTATAAAAGCGTTCAAAAACCAGTTCTTTGTATTCTTCTGGAATACCAACGCCTGTATCGATTACAGTTATTGTAAAACATGGCTTCTTTCCCTCTTTAATTCCTATCGATAGTTTGGCATTGCCTCGAGAAGGTGTATATTTAATTGCATTATCGATTAAAATCAAAAGTAATTGATTAATTTTCTCCTTGTCAGCAAAAACGAATATATCTTCTTGACTTTCAAATTCTAGCTCAACTCCTTTTGCATCGGCAAGCGGCTTAAGCGAACGGATAATTTGTTCAGCTAATGCGTACAAATCAAATTTTTCTTTTATAATACTAGTAACTTCAGTATCTGCACGAGCAAGAGTCAGTAAATCAGAAACAAGCCTTGACATGCGTCTAATTTCATTTTTCATATCATCTAAAGTCTGAATAGAAAAAACCGTTAGTTTATTATCATCGTCTAATTGTATGGCATCAACAGAGGTCAGCAGGATACTTAGGGGAGTCCGAAGCTCGTGAGAGGCATCTGCAGTAAATTCGCGCTGCCTGAAAAACGATTGTTTTAATGGAATAATTGCTTTTCCCGCCAATAAGTGTCCTAGATATGCAGCAGCAAAGAGAAATATAATAGCGGCCACGGCGAGAATAATCAACGTAGTCTTTAGCATTTCATAATACGATGTTATATTCTCGCCCACATAAATTCTACCTAATACTACTCCTCCATCCATAATGTGCATACTGGCTAAAATAATTATTGCCTTATCGCCATTGTCAAGTTTAAAATGTTTGATTTTTCCTACGCCATCAGGAACTTTCCAATTATGAATTACGGTTTCAACATTAGAACGAATTTGTTTTGAGGGAAATTCTGCAGCAGCCATTTGCCCATTACGATCATAAACATAATAGAATACTTTATCACCAGAATTATCATATTCTCTATCCACAATATCCGCCTTAACTTCTCCTCTGAGCAACGGTAAATGTTCTCTGGCCTCTTCGGCAACAAAAGCTTGTATGTCGCTCTGCTCTTCTCGATAAAGAACCCAAAGAACACCAGAATAGCTAATAACAATAAAGGCCAAAAGAAAAATAGCCATTACCATAGTATATTGCATAGTTAATCGGTTACGAATTTTAGAGAACATCATGCGCCTCCAGCTTAAAGCCTAAGCCTCTGATATTCTGTATCTCCACACCGCCTTGATTTGGAAGCTTTTTTCGCAATAAACGAATGTAAGCATCTAAATTATTTGATGATACGCTAGCATCGAGGCCCCATATTCTGTCTAAAATAACTTCTCTAGGTACTACTTGGCCCCGGTTTTGCGCAAGTATTTCCAGAAGCTGAAACTCGCGAACACTCAATTGGATTTCTCCCTGTTCCCATATCACGGTGTGAGCAGAACAGTTTATTATCAAATTGGCAATCTGCAAGATATCTTCTTTTAATTTAACACTGCTACGCCTAGATAATGCTTTAACCCTTGCAAGAAGTTCAGAAAACTCAAAAGGCTTAACAAGATAATCATCTGCGCCAATATCTAAACCTAAGACGCGGTCACTAACCGCATCTCTTGCAGTTAGCATTAGTATAGCTCCTTGATACCGATGTTTTCTCAGATGGTCACAAACATATATGCCAGTTTTCCCTGGCATCATCCAATCTAAAATAATTACATCATAGGCAGAATAAAGGGCATAATCAATAGCAGTATCTCCGCGTACTACCCAATCAACCTGCATTGCCTCTTTTTCTAGCATATGCTTTAGCAAATTTCCGAGTTTCGCATCATCATCAGCAAGCAATATTCGCATCAAAATTCACCTCATCTAGCTGGCATCAAAAGTGTAATAAGAAAATCCATCGACAGTATTTATTAGTTTGGGATTTAATATTTTAGCCTCATACATAAACTTTCTTATCATTTTCTCAGGGACTATAATAACAGAATGCTCTTTATTCGTACCTACAAATTCGTCTAATGTTTGCGCTGGCATCGTATATTTTTTAGACCAGTCCAGTGATTCAACTTTTTCGGAATTAATCTCATTTTGTTGCTGAAGTTTTACAGCTACTTTGCCGGTATAATAGACAGATGACGTGCTATAAAATTGGTACATTCCCACCGTTGATCCTTTCAAATCAGCTATAACACTTGACATGTCCTTGCCTGATCTATCATTGGTTATAGCAGGAAAAACAAACATAGACAGTATAATAAAGAAAGATATCTGAGAAAAACAAAGCAATCCAAATATCTGTTTTGTCTCTTTACCTTTAATTTGCCAACACATAAATAAAATTACAGCAAGTAAGCTAGTTATTGTAATGGCCAAATCGAACCCAGATAAATAATGCTTGGCAATAACAATATAACCAATAACAAGCAAAAGGCTAGGTATACCGCACCAGTATGCTAATGTCCTAGTATCTCCCTTGGAAAGCACTTGTGTAAGATATAAGCCGGTTACAATTGATATTGGAAATAGTATTGGAAATATATAGGTAATATATTTGGTCGCCATTAATGAATAGAAGAGGAAATAGGTTGAAGACCAAATGAGGCAGAACAAAACCAATGGTGATGTCTTCGACCTTAAATCTTTATATCCTCTTAATATTGCCTTTGCGGCGACCGCTGACCAAGGCAGCATGGTAAGGAAAAACACAATAAAGTAGTAAAAGATTACATTGTCTTTTGGGTGCTCCGAAACAGTGGCCCGCAGGTAATTATGCACACCGAAAAAAGTTTTTAAAAAATCTGCCCCATGAACGACATACATAGCGCCATACCAAGGTAGCGCAATACCTGCAAATAGCAAAATCCCGATAGGGATTGAAATTTCTTTCAGCTCGTTCCATTTACGCTGTAAACCGATGAAAATCAAGATAACTAATCCTGGTAAAAGAAGCCCAACCGGTCCTTTCGTCAGAACCGCTAGAGCCAAGCTAATATACATTCCCAAATACCATCGTTTTTTATCAGGCAATTTAGAGTATCCTAGATAAAAAAAGGCTAACGCCGTACTGTTAAACACAAAAAAAACCATATCTGTTATTATCAGCTTGGCCAGTATTACATATTCTAAAGATGTGCCTAAAATCATAGTCGCAATAAAGGCAGTTAATCTCCCGGATACATTTCTGACGAACCAATAAATGAATGCTAAACCAAAAGCGGCAAATAACGCTGGAACTAACCGGGCGGCTAGGTCAGAAAAGCCAAAAAGCTTGAATGATAATGCTGTAAGCCAATAAAAAAATATTGGCTTATCATACCACACATTTCCATAAATTCGCGGCGACAGCCAATCAGACGTCTGCACCATTTCTTTGGCTGTTAACGTATAATTTGACTCTACCGGATCTGTGATGGGCATTTGATGACTAAATAATAAGTAAATAAAGAAAGACACAAAAAATATACCCACGTAGGTATAACGAGTACGCTCTTGAGTAGTTATAACTTCCATTAATTTTATCAATTTTTATCCCTTCTATCCACGTCGTTTATGAAGAAATAATATTTTATTTTTGTGCATACATTTGAGCTCATTAATTTATTTCACTGAAACTACATTTTTTCTATAAGCGATTTTGATGCTGAGATCTCGCAGTGTTAAATACAAGCCCTCAGCAAGAGTATAGCTAGGTTGCCAGTTCAAATAATTAATTGCCGCCGTATTATTTAAAACCGATCGTTTTATATCATTTTCGCGCTGCGCGGCATAAAATATCTTTGGATTTTGATCTGTAATTTTAGAAAGGATGGTGATAATCTTATTTACACTCGTTTCTGATGCGGTACTTATATTAAGACTACGATTAGGTGAAGCCGTTAATAATGCCTCATAGTTTGCATTTGCTACATCTTTAACATATATAAAATCACGTGTTTGACTGCCATCTCCATAAACTGTAATTGGATTATTTGTTAATATGCTCTTGGAGAATACGCTGATAACTCCGCCTTCTCCACTATCTGACTGGCGCTCTCCGTAAACGTTTGCGTAGCGCAAGATTATATATTCTAGATCGAAATTTTTATAATATTTCTCCAAATAATGTTCTCCGATCAGTTTGCTTTCGCCGTAAAAAGAGGTAGGATTTTTTTCACAGTCCTCTGCAATTGGAAACGTTTCTGTATCACCATAAATAGCAGCGCTGGATGCAAAAACTATTCTCTTTACTCCTGCCGTTCTACTTGCCTCAAGTACATTGACCAGACCGAGCACATTAATATCGCAATCGTAGTAGGGATTGTCTAAGGATTTGGGTACAGTTGTTTGTGCTGCCTCATGAATAACGTAGTCAAAGCGTTCCCGTACAAATAGCTTCTTAAGGTCCTTATCCCTTATGTCTTTTTTTATAAAATCTGCTCCAGGATTTACATTTCTAATGGAACCTGTACTTAAATTATCCAAAATATATACTTGCATATTAGCCTGAAGTAGCCTATCAACTATATGCGATCCAATAAATCCGGCACCTCCGGTTACGAGTACTTTCATATATAATCTCCTTTCATTGCTAACATCAGCTTACTTAACCAACGTGTTTTATCCTTTCTTTAGCAACTGACTTAACGCCGCTGCGTAATTCATCACTTACCCAATATAGCGGACGTTGCTTCACTTCTTCAAATATGCGGCCTATATATTCACCGATTATACCTACAACTAATAATTGCAGCCCGCCCAGTAATAATACACTTACTGCAAGGGTAGCCCACCCAGGGACAGCCTCAGCAGTAAATAATTTTGTGTATACAACGTTTAGCGTTAACAAAAAACTCATCATTCCTAATAGTAAACCAGCATATAAAGCAATCCTAAGCGGCACCTTTGAAAAAGATGTAATGCCGTCGATCGCAAACGTTAGCATTTTCTTTAACGAAAATTTTGATTTACCGGCGTGCCGTTGAGGAGCAACAAACTCAATGAATGTCTGACGATAACCCAAATCGCCAATAAGTCCGCGGATAAATCTAGCTCTTTCCTTAAATCGTAGAAAAGTTTCAACAACCTTATGATCCATTAACCTAAAATCTGAACCGCCTTCATTAATGTGTATATTTGACATAACATTAATCAAGCGGTAAAACATACTTGACGTATAACGTTTAAACCAAGACACTCCTTGTGTATCTGATCTTATGGTCTGAACAACTTCAAACCCTTCTTCCCATTTTCTCAATAAAATCGGTAACATTTCTGGTGGATGCTGCATATCTCCATCCATCGTGATTACCGCATCACCCTTGGCATAATCCAGACCGCATGTTAATGCTATCTGATGGCCAAAATTACGAGCTAATATAACAGCACTCACCCGTACGTCCTGTTGAGTTATCTGTTCGATGATGCGCGGAGTATCATCTGTTGAGCCGTCATCCACAAAAATCAGCTCGTATAAATATTCGAGGGGATCCATATATTTTCGTACTTCCTGGTAAAAGTAACGTACGTTTTCCTGCTCGTTATATACGGGTACTACTATAGAAATTAGTTGCATAACTATCTCTCCTTTTCACTGCTATAAATTTGGTTGTTTTATATTCAAACGTAACGATAATGCTCTAACTTTTGTAAATTTACTGTATTGATCGATTTTGGATGAAAAAATATATTACTCAACTATCTAATAGACTTTTTCTTAGGATAAGTATAGATGGTGATTCTGAAATTAAAATGAAAAAAATATATTTCTCTATCATTTACTTTTTACTGTTGTACAGAAAAAATAGAAAGGTACATAAAAAAAGCTTAATCCCTCTAGTGCTATTAATGTCAGAGGAGTTAAGTCGTTAATAAAAAATACACTTTGTCTTGTGTTAGCTACGTTTAGGACCGATGTTAAACAAAGGAGATTATATAAATATCAAAGATAATTCAAAATTAATTATTGCATCAAATAGGTAGAACTGCTTAAAAGAAAATCTATAATGACAAAGCAATGACAAAAAGGGACCTTCCCTTTTTGTCATTGCTTTGTCATTATAGCCAGTATTCATATCGTCACATATGGACAGTGGCTTAAGAATAATGGAAATTGGTCTGGCGCTGTTTTGATGTTTTGTTTGGCAATTTTATGTTTCGGGCTACCGCTGTACCGGCTTTTATATGGTCCGTGACGAGCGTGCTTTTTTATTAAAAGCATAGTTAATTAAAGACATGAAAGGTCTGTATTACATTTACCTCCAGTGTCGGGTTGATTTAAATTTGTTGATCTTTTATTAATTAATATTATATAATCTCATATTGTGCTAATATATGAAATATTTGTAGTATTTTGTCGTTTTATATACAGGATAAAAGTCCCTTTTGTCGAATGTTTTGTTGTCACGGCTAAAGAAAGGAAGGGATTCATCGCGGCAATAAAAGCGACAGTGAATAATTAATTTAGGTACGTTCTTATTAGTACTGGAGTATGTTTTCCGCCACTCTAAATGTTAGTTATTAGTATGTCTGTATAGTAACTGCGAAAGGGGTATAAAATCATGTTTAAAAATTTACCAATCGCCAAAAAACTTGCACTTATTATTGCTGCTTCAGCTTTATTTATGGTTCTTGTAAGTTTTACCGGCTACACATTTCTCCAAAATGCCAACAATAACACCAATGTGATTTATAGTGATGGCTTAATTCCCGTCCAACTCATCAACGATAACCGTACACACCAGCGAGCTGTGTTGGCTGCACTGCTGGAAATGATGATTACCTCGAATATCCATGATAATGAGCGCCTAAAACGTGAAATCGACCAGCGAGCCGAAATTTTCAACAAAAATAGTGAGTTACTAAAAAAAAGCAACATCGACGACTTTGACAAGAAAGCACTTGCTAAAATCGACGAGATTATGGAAAAGTATCGTACCAGTAGAAATGCTGTAGTAGCCTTGGCAACCCAAAACAAAAATGTGGAAGCTTATCAGCTATATAAGAAGGAATGCGAACCATTGGCTCATGAAGCCAATGAAAAATTGCGCGAGCTATCCGTTTATTATACGAAGCACGCTCGGGCTCTTAATGATCAAAATACCAAAGACTTTGGCGTGGTTAGCAAAATATTATTAGGTCTTAGCGTAGCTTCCTTTACGATCATAACTCTATTAGGTGTAGTCGTAACTCGGGCCATAGCTAGTCCTCTAAAGCAGGTTGTTGCCACTGTTGCCGAGGTAGCATCCGGTAACTTCAATACTGAACGTTTGGATATTAAGTCTCGCGATGAGACTGGACAAGTTGCCACTGCAATTAATGAAATGACATATAACCTGCGAACACTCATTAAACAAGTCGCTTCTTCTGCCGAGCAAGTTGCAGCATCTAGTGAAGAATTAACTGCAAGTGCTGACCAATCAGCTCAGGCAACAAACCAAATAGCCGAATCAATCAACGATGTGGCGGTAGGAGCCACAGAACAAATGGGGGCGACCGACGATGCTTCAGCTATTGTGGAGCAATTGTCGGCTGGTATTCAACAAGTGGCTGCTACGACTAATCAAGTAGCTGTTCAGTCAGCCCAGGCAGCAGAGAAGGCTAAAGAAGGAGGTAAGGCAGCAGAAAACGCAATTAGTCAGATGATTGATATTGAAGATACTGTCAATAATTCTGCTCAAGTTGTGGAGAAACTGGGCGAACGATCTAAGGAAATTGGGCAAATCGTAGAAACCATCTCAGGTATCGCAGGTCAAACCAATTTATTGGCTCTTAATGCTGCCATTGAGGCTGCGAGGGCAGGAGAACAAGGCCGGGGTTTTGCAGTTGTGGCCGAAGAAGTAAGAAAATTGGCCGAGCAATCACAAGAAGCGGCAAAGAAGATAGCGGAACTGATAGGAGAGATACAAGTTGATACAGATAAGGCCGTAGTTGCAATGAACGACGGTACTCGCGAAGTGAAGAAAGGGGCCGAAGTAGTGAATGCTGCTGGTAGTGCCTTTCAAGAAATAGTGGCATTGGTAACGCAAGTATCTGGACAAGTTAAGGATACGTCAGTAGCTGTTCAGCAAATGGCGGCGGGTAGTCAACAAATCGTATCTTCAGTTAAGAAAATAGATGCACTCAGCAAAAAATCAGCAAGTCAGTCTCAGAATGTTTCTGCAGCGACTGAGGAACAATTAGCTTCTATGGAAGAAATCGCAACATCGAGTCAGGCACTGGCTAAGTTGGCTCAGGAACTCCAGTTTGCAGTTGCAAAATTCCAAGTATAATTAATATGCAGCTATCTGTTTAAAAAAACAGGAGATATACAAATTAAACGTTCTTGTTTTCTTTAGGAATCATGATAATGAAACGCACAGTCCATATTGTAAAAATTACTAGAAAATATAATCAGATAATATTAAAAATAGGAGTGATCACTCCTATTTTTAATTGGCAAAAGCTATTTACTGTAGACATTTTTAAAAACTACCGAAAATGTTGTTCCTTGTAGTCCTGTTGCTAAACTAATTCTTGCTCCGTGGTTTTCGGCAATTCGGTAGCAAACCGGTAAGCCAAGACCCGTTCCGTTCTCCTTGGTAGTAACAAAAGGAGTTCCGATCTTTTCCAATACTTCCGGGGGAATACCTGTCCCGTTGTCTTCTACTTCTAACACGATAAAATTATCTTGCTGATATGTACGAATTGTGACTTCACCTTTATCATTCATTGCCTCAAAGCTGTTGCGGACTAAGTTCAAAACAAGCTGGCGGATTTCTTTTTCATCTACTTTAATTTTCGGTATTTCATTAAAATCTACAAATAACTCATGCCCGCGGCGGTAGGCATCGGCTTGCAGCAGAGGAAAGAGAGATTTTAAGATGGTATTTAAGTTAGTCTGCTTAAACTCAACTTTTTTATTTTTGGCCAGCGATAAAAACTCAGTAATAATGGTATTAGCTCTGTCTAACTCTTCAATCATCGTATTAAGTTGTTCCTGATATTTTTCAAATTCAGTTTTATGCTGAAAAACTTGTAAATAGCCCCGTACGGTAGTAAGTGGATTTCGCACTTCATGCCCGATGCCAGCAGCCAGTTCACCAACAATATTTAGACGGTCAAGCTGAGTCATTTCTTTTTCAAAACGTCTGATTTCCGTAATATCGTGAAACATGCCAAGATAACAAAGTTTATCACCTATTTTTATTGTTTCAGACGAAAAAAGAACTGATCTTATGCCTTTTGTTTTGGTAAAAATCTGCATTTCAAAGTTTTGAACTCTGCCGTTGCCTCTTTTTATTTTTTGCCTGATCTGTAATAGCTTTTCCTTATCAGCCCATAATCCAATTCTATCCGTTGAATTACCAATGATCTGCTCACGGGATAATCCCACTGTTTCTAAAAAACACTCGTTAACATCTATCAGCTTCCAGTCTTTAATTGAAGATACAAACATCATAATAGGATTATACTGGAATGCTTTTCTAAACCGTTCTTCACTTAGCCGTTTGTCGGTGATATCGTAAGTAATAACTAACACGGTATCTACTTGACCATTTGAATTTATTTCGGGAATTGCCCGATTAAAGAGGATTCGATAAGATTCATCCTGTTTATGCCATAGAGTATCAAACTCAGAATCAGCACTCGTTTGGAATACTTTGTTCAGTGCTTCAGCAATTTGCAGCCGCACAGCCCTATTTAAATCTAGATCAAACAATTGAATTCCTAATGAATATACAAAATTGGTGCCGAATATTATCGTGTTAGCTTCATTAGCATATAATAGACGATGGCTTCGGTCCCAGCGAGTAATGGCATACGGGCAATTATCAAGCAGCGTCTTATATTCTTGTTCACGCCGCTTAAGTTCATCTTCCATTTGGCGGGATTCCGTTATATCTTGATATACACCGATTGCACCTGTTATACGGCCATTATTATAGATAGGCGTGGCATTTAAAAGCCAATCACGCCCAATCCGGTGCATATAATATTCTGATGTTTTGATTCCGTCCTTTAATGCCCAGTAAATTGGAGATTCTTCTTTGGCGTATCCCGTATTAGCCACATCAAAATAGTATTGTCCAATGCTATTTTCCGGCAGATTGCCTATTTTAGTCCGGGCTTCATTTATAGCTTCAATAATGAAGTTTTCATCAACAACGACGATACCGATAGGACATTGTTTTATTATGTCTTTGAGTCGTTTGTGGCTTAAAGACAGTTCTTGCTTTAAACCCTGAACTTTAATCATAATGCTGGCTAACTCAGGATACTTGTGAAATGAATTAATATTATAGTTATCATTTTCAAGGTCATTATTAAGTTTACTGATTAATTTATTAATTTTACGGAAACTAATAAATACCGTTCCCACTACTCCCAACCACATAACAAAAAAAATGCCGAAGTTTTTAAGCCATTCTTGGAAAAACTGTCTATTAATGTCGTCAATTTTAATTGCTGCATATGCATGTCCGATAAGTTCTCCGTTTTTATAAAGCGGATAATTGAGCGCCATTATACGTACATCGCCTTGAGTAAATCCTCCTTGGATGTAGGAAAATTCGGCATTGCCCGATTTATAAACATGTAATGATTCAGGACGGGCCTGTTTGCCAAATAATGAATTGTTAAATTTAGGCTGATATGCGATTATATTCAATTCTTTATGGTAAAAGCCGAAGCTGTATTTTGCCGAAAAAGCACGGGCTACGTCATCTACTATTGGCTGGAAGACTTCATTAAGGGCTGCAATCTTTTGGGCCGCTGTTGCATTATCAAGGCCTTGTTGTTTTAAAATACTGTTGAATGAACCTGGAATTCGCTGCTCAAGACGGGTAACTATCGACATTAATCTGGCCTGTTTGGCCAAAATTAGATTATCTCTTATTTGATTAGTTTCGAAATAGGCAAAGATAAAAGCAGGAATTATTAGAACAAATGATAATATAAGGTAAGTCTGCTCACGTATTGAAAACTTCGGCAATAATTTTTCATACTGTTGGCGCAGTAACTTGACGGAGATATTCACTTTTGATCCTCCTGCCTGTTTTGCACAAAAATTATTTCTAAATAAGTTTAAAAACAACAAAATATATTTCGCAATTATATATTATTTCTATAATTTTCCTAAAATACCTTCCATTCTATACCATATACCGACATAATAGTTATTAATTAAGAATTTTAAGTTAGTTATAAAATTAAACAAAATCCTTATTCTATTGCAAAAATAGTAATATAATAATAAAACCCTGCCTTGGCAGGGTTTTATACTACTTCACGGTGACTATTAATTCAGCAGCACGACCTGTTTCAGTATTGTTGGGGATAATCTCTATTTTACCTTTACCGGGTTTCTTAGCAACAAATACTACCTTACCGCTTTCCGGACTGGTCGTTTGTTGTTCCATGATATTTCCAATAAAAAATTCACCTGCTGATCTAAAGCGGGTACTTTTGGTAAGACCGGCGGCAGGTACTAGAGTAAGTGTGTCACCAACTTTTAATACCAAATCATTGGCTGAAAGCTGTACTTTATTAGTATCATTATAATTATAGACTACTTTATAATCGGAAACGACAACCGGTTGTTCAGTTGTAGGCGGTGGCGCAGCAGGAACTTGCGGCTGGGGTTGATTCTGCGGATCTACCGGCAAAATATTTGTGCAAGCTGAGAAAAGGATACTTATTAAAAGTATAATAGTTGCAGCAGTACGAAAAAATAATTTTCTGGCTATATGTTTCATTAGAACCTCCTAGATATTTATTTGCGTTATTATAATTACTCGTTCAGTGGTAGGATATGTAGTGAATTATCAGGAAGTTGTATTATCATTATGTTTTAAACCATGCCTGGTTTAATTTTTCCACTCCTAACACGATTTGTTTGGGCGAAAGACTGCCGAAACCAAGCAATACCATATTTTGTTCAGGTCTTTGATTAGCGTAATAAGTTGAGACCGGCTGAATAATAACACTATGCTGACGGGCTGCTTCCAGCAAATATTTTTCGGTTTTATCATACACTTTAAGAACAATATGAAGTCCGGCCGGTGATCCGAGAATAGTGGCCTTTTCGCCAAAATTATTGCGGATTGATTTTACCAGCAGATCATATTTATTTTTATAGATAGTTCTAAGTTTACGTAAATGTCGCTCCCAATGGCCTTGTTCCATAAATTTTTGCAATACAAGCTGGTCAAACAATGGTACTGAACTAGGAAAAATATTGAACAAATCCCAATATTGATTTATAAGTTTATCAGGCAGCACCATATAGCTAACCCGCGGGAACGGAGCTAATGCTTTAGAAAAAGTTCCAAGATATACAATATTGCCTTGATTGGTCAGACCTTGTAAGGATGAAATCGGTTTACCGCTATAACGAAGCTCACTGTCATAATCATCCTCAATCACCAGGCCATCATTATTCTTGGCCCAATCGATAAGTTTTACTCTGGTAGCAATTGACATGATATAGCCGAGAGGAAATTGATGTGATGGTGTAACATAAACTGCCTTGCAATTTGATTGCTGCAAAACTTCAATATCAATTCCATCTTGATGAACAGGGATAGGTACGATGTTAACACAATGATTGCGAAAAGCTGCTCTGGCAATTAAAAAGCCGGGATCTTCCATAGCGCAAGCGGAATATTTGTCGCGTAGCAATAGGCAAAGGATCGACAGGCTGTGCTGTAGACCGGAAGTAATTACGATTTGATGAGGTTTCGCCATCACACCGCGAAACTTAGCCAGATATTTTTGTATCTCGATACGCAAAATTTGTTCGCCCTGAGGATCGGAATAAGTCACTGTATGGTCACGTTGTTCTTTAATACAATCAACGTAAATCTTTTGCCAAATTCTAAATGGGAAACTGTCGGAGGCAAGCGAAAATTGCTGAAAGTCAATTGTGTCTTCATTATGGGAAAACTTTGAACTAAATGATGGCTGATTTATATCAGTATTGACTATTTTAGGCTTAAACGAAAGGTCTAACGACGATACATAATATCCGCTTCGTGGTTTACTTTCAATATATCCTTCAGCAGATAACTGACTATAGGCATATTCAACCGTATTCTTACTAATAGATAATTCGGCAGCCAGTTCTCTGACCGAAGGAATTTTACTATTTTCCGGTAGTTTACCTGATAGTATTTCTTCTCGTATTTGGTTGTATAGCTGAATATATATTGGCTGGTTGTCGGTCGTTGAAAGAATAAACATTATATCACCTGCAATTATTTATATTTAGTATATAGTTTAGCTATAAATTCAGGCAAGAAAAATCTGTCCCAATATAAAATAATAAATCTGGGGCTTTTTAAAAGAGCCAGATTTATTATAATTAATGCAGTAAAAAGATTATTGAATAAGCTTTTTACTAATAAAAGGAGGAAAAATAGTGGATTTAACTATACCAAGGGTCGCTGCGATACACGATTTGTCATGCTTTGGACGCTGCTCGTTAACCGTAATTATGCCGGTGCTAGCCGCTATGGGAATTCAAGTTTGTCCATTGCCAACTGCAATATTTAGTACACACCTTGGGGGATTTTCAGATCCGTCATTTGTCGATTTAACAATGAATATACCAAAAGTGTATAATCACTGGCAACGGGAAGAAATTACCTTTGATTGTATTTATAGTGGGTTCTTAGCTTCGGAGCGGCAAATTGAAATAGTATCCCAGTTTATTGATAAGAATCACCGAAGCAGGCCGCTGATTGTTGTTGATCCGGTTATGGGCGATGATGGCAAGCTGTATTCAATTTATACGCCGGCGATGCAACAGCAAATGAAATTTTTGATCGAACAAGCTGATATTATTACACCGAATTATACTGAAGCTTGTATCTTGTTAAATAAGGAGTATCAACCAACTGTAAGTGAGATTTCGACCATACCTGATTGGTTGATTTCCTTAGCAAGGTACGGTCCGAAAAAAATAGTAATTACCGGGATACCCTTACAAAGCGGACAGCTGCTGAATATCGGTTATGATGCTATGACCGAACAGGTTTGGCAGATAATTACCGAACGGGTTCCGGTGAAGTATCCGGGAACAGGTGACATTTTTGCCAGTCTGCTTATTGGATCGTTGCTAAGAAAATGTAATCTAGCGGAAGCAATCACCACAGCAACGGAGTTTGTCGGAAAAGCAATAAAACTAACTTTCGCTGCCAAGACTCCGCCGCGGGAAGGTGTCTTGTTAGAAAAAGTGATGCAGCAAATATTATTATAATTTTTACTAATTTTGAATAGGAAGTGAAACTGTGGAAAGTAAGCGTAGATTTACTGTCAAAGATATGATATATATTGGGATACTGGGTTCGATGTGTGTTATCGCAACGTCAATAAAAATTCCTTTTGGTATTGGGGCAATGGTTCATTTAGGAACCGGGTTTATTTTTACAGCCGCAATTATTTTTGGCGGCATTTATGCCGGTCTTTCGGCAGCAGTTGGTTCAGCTCTCTTTGATTTAATAATGGGTTTTTCACCATATACGCTGTGGTCTTTTATTATCAAAGGAATGTCGGGATTTATAGCCGGTACAATTGCTAGAGGCTTATGGCCGGAGGCAAATTCCGCAACCCCAACCGATGGAAAATGGCTGGCAAGGGGTCTATTCGGCTGTTTTGCAGCAGCAGCCTGGACATTAGCCGGGTATGTTATTGCCTGGTGGCAGGTATCCGGCAGTTTAACGGTGGCATTAAATAATATTCCCAGTTCGCTGATGACGTCGGGAGTAGGATTAGTTATAGCTTTATTGGCTGCTCCGCGATTGCGTAATATCGTGAACAGATAATATTATGCTTTAACGTTTTCATTTTCGACCCACTTAATCAAATTTGGCTTAGGATCTAAAATAGAAAGATATTGATTTTTAATACCATATTTAGCTTGGGGATCTAATTTTTTATAACGAAAGTATTTTTCAATTCTATCTTGAGGGTTCATCCAGCCATAATGTTTTACGCGCAACCGGCTTTGCCGACCGGGCAGTTTTAAAATATTATGAGGCAAGCGTCCGCAATGCAGCGGAGCTTCATACCATTCGTAGTTGAAATCTTCGCGGTAGCGAACCAATAACGGACGATAAATCTTATGGGCCTGCCAAAATTCTTGCTCTATATAACTATCTTCAGTCCACATGTCATATAAACGAAAATAATAGACGTCCGTATTGACGTCAGCCAGCAAACGCCTAATTTCCGCCGGAGCTTGTTCTTCAAACATCTCGTCGGCATCGAGAATGATTATCCAGTCAGGGTGGGACGCGGTCACTAATGACCATAATTTTTTTCGCAATGATATTTCATTATGAAACTCAGTGATGGGATTGCAGACAATTTGATGGGGAATTTTATTTAAAATTTTATTGCAAACGGCAACTGTCGAGTCTTCGCTATGATCGTCGAGGATTATTATTTCATCGGCATATAGAATCAATTGGGACAAAACTTTAGTTAAATAGCGGTCGGCTTCATTGCGGACTAGTAATCCTGCAGTTAATTTAGTCTTATAGTTAGTAATCTTTTGTTTATAGTCATCAAGCAGCAGCAGATCCGATTCGCGATAAATATGAATTGGCGGAAAATGAGTATCGGCGTATAGCTCTAATCCTAACACCACTGCCCTAACGCAAAAGTGACGGTCTTCGCCGACTAAGTCCAGATTGTGTACCGGGGCAAAGGAGACACCTTGGTTTAACGCGTTACGACTAATGAGCGTACAGGCCCCCAGACCGCCAACTTTATAAACGCCGGGAATTTTGAGATTTTGCAGGAACTCCTGAGATTTTCGGTTGCATTCTTCTTCAGAATTGGACCTGTTGCTGCCGCCCGGACAAAACCGATATTGTCCGCATTGCCATACTTGCGGCAGGGGATCGGAATCAGGTGCCCATTTAGTCCAAAAGACTTCAGCTACTAGATCTTTTTGTAATGATACCAAATGCCGGATTGTTTGGGGATGCAAATAGATATCTGAATCGACCAGAAATAAATAATCACAATTAACTTGCTTAGCGTATTCAATTATTACTTCTTTTAAAAAGGCAACGCGCCAAATAAGCTCTTCGCTCCAATAATGTGTTAGGTTGTCACAATAGTAGCCGAGAGTATTACGACTAGGCAAAATGGTGACGTTGGGGTTACTGGCGGCGAATTCAGACAATAATCGGCTGCCATTCTCACTATCATCAATGAAGAAAAATTCCACATCGATATCATCAAGGCAAAGATTGTTTAGGGAAGATAAAAATTGGGCCAGGATAATGTCTTTCTGTTTAACCGGACTGCCGATAATAACATGTTTCATAAGCAACACTCCCATATTTTAGTGGAGAAATTATGCTTAGGCCACAGGCGCAGCCATATATTGAGGCTATCCATAATTATTATATTTCGGTTATTAATTAGTGGCGAAATAAGTAGACCATGGGTGGCAAGCAGGCCGTATACTTCAATTTGCCGGGCAGTAAGGATTAACAGGTTTTTAATTTTATCGTCACAACGGGTTTGATTAAGGACATTATAATAGCAAACAAGCAGGTCTGAAGAATTTTCAACCTGTGGTGTTGAATTAATAATTATTAATAATAATATGGCTGCTAATGGATAGTCTTGACCGGATTGGGCATCCTGCACTAAAGGCAAATAATCGGCCTCAATCGGCGAAAAAATATTGACCAGCTGAATATTATGGTTACGCGCGATTTCAATTAAACTAACTGCCGCAAATATGGTAGGCTGTTCCCGCAGCGATTGTTGGAAATAATGAATCGCCGATTGGAAGAAGCCTTGGCAGCTCAGTATTTCACCGGCGACGGCGTTAACCAGGGCTTTAGCAACTATTGTAGTGTTAATACCGCCGGCCGTTAACCGGCTCCATGCAAATTGATAGTTCTGCAAATTAGCTTGGCGGATACAGTCGAGAAAAAGTATATCGGAGTCGTCCGGAAATATAGCTAGCGCACCCTTGAACATTGGTTCGCTTTCAGTGTGCTGTTTTAGTTTAATATTAGTTGATAACGTTAATAATAAATAGTCCCGCAAATAGCCTTCATTTCCTTTAAACTTAGCTAAGGCTTGGTTCAATACCTGTCCGGCTTCCCGGAGTTTTGCCGCTTGCACCATTTCAATGCCTAAACAATATAATAAAAACGGGTCGTTACTATTAATTGCCAGTTGGTTTTGAATAATTGAGCGGTTGCGCTCATTTTTTTGTTTACGGCATATTTCAGCGGGAAGATAACCGTAATGACGAAGAACAATAGAAGAGAATGCTATTGACGATTGCCCGCGCCGATGGTAGATGCAACCGGCAATTTGTTCATGAATTGCCCCGGAGAACGTAAAGCCTTGGTTATTACGAAACAGCCGGACTACATAATCTTCATAGTCAGCGTGGCCATTAGCGGTTTGATTACTAATTGTAACATAATAACCGGCATGGTTTGCAGATTTTAGCGTATCTAGCATAGTACGGCCATCGGTCAATTCTTCATCGGCATCAATTACCAGTATCCAGTCTCCCGTAGCCAGAGACAATGAATAATTACGGGCATCGGCAAAGTTATTATTCCAGGAATAATTGCGGATAATAGCGCCGTAACTCTCGGCAATACTGACGGTATTATCCGTACTGCCTGTATCCACAACAATGATTTGATCGACGAAATTAGCAATACTGTCTAAACATCTAGCCAGACAATGGGCCTCGTTGCAGACGATTAAGCAGGCACTTACTGAACTGTACCGCATGCGTACAACCCTCTTACTTCCGCATAATTTATATCCAGCAAGTGCTCGATAGCGGCGATTTCCTTATGGCAATAGTCAACAAAGGCGGTAGCACCGTCCGGGGATCCGCATAACAGCAAATGACAGGCGGTGATGATTGCTAGTATAGTCGCCGATGACTTGTTACTGCAGCGCTGGCAATCGGCAAGGATTTGCCGCCAAATAGGAAGTAACCTAGTACAGTTAAAGTTGGCGGGTAAAATGCAGTGACGATTATTAAATTGATTAATAAACAGCAATAAGGCCTGGGAAATATGACGCAGATCGCTGTTCGGCCAAATAGTCAAGCAAGTCTGCTTAGCCAAGTCATAGCGCTTGAGCATAATTGCGGCAAGAACGCGGTAAACGGCTAGCGGAGAAGATGAACAATCCAGCGGACCGTCACCGATAACATTAAGGGCCTGTTGCGGATTATCATTATAGATCAGATAACGGATAAGCTGTTCTGAACAGGAATCAGGGCTGGTTGTTTGTAACAATTGTAGCGAATACTCCGGTGTTCCGGCAGCGAAAAACAGTTCAGCTAGTAATAATTGCTGATCAGAGGTTGTTGTTAACCCTTGATCCAGAAAATATTTGTATACATCGTGGGGCGGCTTTTGTAGTGATAATAGCGTAAATAATCCGGCCAGCGGGTAAACAAAAGCAGGGTAACCGGCTAAAGCTTGTTCATACCAGCTAATTGCCTCTGCCGATCGGTGCAATTGCTGATGGCAATAGCCGAGGTGGTAACAAGCCAGAAATGATCCGCTGCCGTTTAAATGCCAATAGGTCAGCGGCGGTTGTTGGAGACTACGGGCAATTGTAAACCATTGCAGCGCTGCTTCATATTCGCCAAATTGCTCCAGGATAATTCCACCATCAAAAAATATGTCCGTATAATCGGGGTATATTAAAGCCGCTTGCAAGCAAAGACAAAGGGCCTCCTTGATATTTCCCAAGGCTCGCTGACAAGCGATCAGACGTTTTACTGTGCCCGACTTTACCATTACGCAATTATCAGGTAATTGAGCGTAAACCATTTGGAAACATTTATAGGCTTGGCGATAATTGTGAAAAGCCAGCCATTCGCAGCCTAAATAGTATTGATATAAATAATTATCATTGGCCAGCGATATTTGACGGCGAAGTAAATTGATATTACGATGGCGCTTACCATTGCGTAGTTTAGTACCGAGGCAGCGGTGGATAATTACCGGTTGGTCACTAGTGCCTACCTTATCATATGGAATTCCGGCAAGCTGCTCATGAATACAGCCGGAAAACCGATAAGAAGGATTGTTGCGAAACAGGCGCAATACACAGGTAATGGAATAGTCTTCAGGATTAGGACCGTTGTAGCTTTTTATCGGCAATAAAAAAGCGTCATTGTCACTAGTGGCAAGTTCAGACAATAAATGCGGTTTATCCAATAGTTCATCGGCATCTAGTGATAGAATCCATGGCGAACTACATTTACTAAGTGCAAAATTCCGGGCTTGGCTAAAATCATTTGCCCATTCGATGGTAAAAACGTTAGGAGTAAACTGTTCAGCGATGGCGATAGTTTTATCGGTTGACCCCGTATCAACAATTACTATTTCCGCAACGGCGCCGGCTATTTGGGACAGGCATTCCGCCAAATAGTTCTCTTCGTTGCGGACAATCATGGCAATACTTATTGAATTCATCACGATCCCTCCTGAGTAGAGGGGTTGTCGGCACCATCACCGGCATTGTTGTTAACCTGTTGCAGGGTACGATGCTGCAGTTCCTGGTAAGTCTTCAGCAAATGAATATAGGCTTTAGGTATTTGCGGGGCGAGGCTCATGGCTTCCCGGTAAATTTGAGCTGCTTCCCAATACTGGTGCTGCTTAGTCTTAAGCCGGCCCAGAAACATCAGTGCTTCATAATTGGTGGAACAGTGCTGCCGGTAACGATCAATCCAGCGTTCGGCTTCAGCAAAATTCAAATAACGGGCGTAGGTGGCGGCAATGGTCAAGGACTGGTCGTTGAGCCAAGCAGAATCAATTCGGGTCAATAAATGATCGATTTTGTACCAGGCACCACGCGCTATGCCTCTGATGATAATATCCAACAATATTTCCGAGTCTTCCGGCTGGAGTCTGATAGTTGAATTAAGGTCAGAATCAGTTAATAACTTTAAGGTAGGTACAAAACTATTCGGTACCAATTGCGAAATATCAGCCGGGAAATGAATAGTATCATCGTCAGCCAGCCAGCGAATAAATGCCAGGTTTATTAATTTTAAGGGATAATAGGAACTGGTGCTGGTTATTCGGTTTAGCAGTTGTTTAGCCTGATAATAATCGCCGCTCTGTGTATAACAAATTGCCAGCAATAATTTTGACTCGGCCGAATTAACGCCATTGGCGGCAGCATTATTAAGATATTCTAAGGCCAGCGGATAACAACGTTCAGCCAACAATAATTTTCCTAACAGTAAATTGCTTGCCGGGGTACAACATTCACAAAGCTTATGCAATGACGGCCCGATAAAATCCGGTTCTTCGCCCTGAACCAGGATTTTTATTATTTGCTGTAACGGTGCTATGAACGTTGGGCAATTCTGAAAACTGCGAACATAATAGTACAAAGCTTCTTCCTCATTACAAAACAACTCCGCCAGCTGCCCCAGCAGGTAATAGCTGCGAAATCCGCGGATGCCGGCAAAAGAGGCATAATGCCACGGTTGGTCAGCGGTGGCTATTGCCTGGCGAAAGAATTTAATACTATTGCTATAATCTATCAGTTCAAAACAGCACAAGCCGGCAAAATAATACAAGTCGGCATAATCGGGAAACAAAGCAGTCCCTTGCCGGATGTATGCTAACGCCTGCTGATACTGCCTTAATTTATACAGCGACATTACCAGTTGACGAATAAGCTTGGGCAGGTAACTGGTGTTGTTTGGTATGCCCTGAGCGGCTGTTTGCAATACTTTGACTGCTTGATCATATTGGCCGGCCCGGTATAATTCTACCCCGTATTGATATTGAAGCAATTTATTATCCGGCTGTGTTGCCAGTGCGGTTTCAACCATCTGTAAGTTACGGTCAATTTTACTTTTGTCGGTAATTTGAGATTCCAGATAACCGTAATGGTAAATAATTATATCTTTAGCGGATAAAAGGAGCGCCTGAGGATAGTTTTTATTGATAGCAGGCAGAATTTGTTCATGAATGGCTCCGTCAAAACGGTAGTCCCGCTTATTGCGAAACATCCGGAACACAACATCCGGACTGTATTCCGGTGCTGATTCTGAGCCCAGTACATTGATAATTTTAAAAAAGTATCCTTCAGCGGTGATGTTGGTAGTCAAATTTGCCAAGGCGTCCGGAACTGCTTCGGTTAATTGTTCATCGGCATCGAGAAATAGAATCCAATCGCCGGTAGCGGCCTCCAGCGACGTATTGCGGGCTTCGCTAAAGTTATTATTCCAGGGAATTTTAATAAGTTTAACGGCATATTTTTCGGCAATAACCGGGGTATTATCCGTAGAGCCGGTATCAACAATAATTATTTCATCGACAACGTTGGTAACGCTTGCTAAACATCGATCAAGGTTTACCGCTTCATTTTTGACAATCATACATAGACTGATTGTTGCCAAATATTACACCTCCACTATTACTCTTATAAGTAATGTATGATTAACAGCCGTGGTAGGTGAGCAAGATAGTAAAATACTAGACAATAATAAGATTTTATGTTCACTAATTATGGCTGCATTCATATACTATAGCAGCGGGACTAAAGTCCTGCGGTATAATAAAAATATTGGGGAGGGAAATATTGACGTGCCAAACTATAAGATTTTTCAAGATGTTGCGGATCAAGCACGGGTCAAAATATACGGTAATCAAGATGTAGCATTAAATACTGACGGTAGTGGTACGCTAGCGGTCTCGGTACCGGAAACAATAGGTGTAACTATACCGGAAATAATAGGTGTAACTATACCGGATGCAGTAGCCGTAACCATACCGGAGGCAGTAGCCGTAACCATACCGGAGGCAGTGGCCGTAACCATACCGGAGACGGTGGCCGTAACCATACCGGAGACAGTGGCTGTAACCGGTACGGTAGCAACGATAGCTGCAATTACCGATAATATCTTTACGGTGGAAGATGTGGCCGATGTCGATGGCGGTCCGGTTGGGCAAGCCACTGTATTAGGGCTTGATGAATGGACCTATGGGGTAGTAAATGTGTCCAGCCCGGCGGCTACGGCCGTACTGCAACTGCAGATTAGTCCCGACGCCAGCAATTGGATTGACAGCGGCGCAGTTGTAACATTAAGTACTACCAACAGTATCGGAACCTTGGTTAGCGACACATTCCTAAAATATGCCCGGGTATATTATCATTCGGCAAGTGCTGGCGACACAATTTCCTTAAACGTTTATTTCCAAGGGCAGAGTTTATAACCATATACAACAAATTCTGTTTGTTTTTATGCTGTGGCGTGCCATGATATAACAATAACTAACACTTTCTTGAAATAAAAATATACAATATAAAAGGGCCACTCTTCCTTTAAAAAGGAAAGGGTGGTCCAGGGCACACCGTCACAGAATATCATTAAACCGAGGTGATAAAGTGCCGATTAAAATAATTAAACCGCCGGAATTTAATGGCTACATTACAACCCGTAACAAAGTCGCAGCTAAGACTGCATATTGTGATCATTTACCGATTGGCAGGTGGAAGAATAAAGTAAGTGCGGTACTAGTGTATTGGCCATTAGAAGATATTCCTTTTGGTCTTCAAGTTGAGTCCGCTGCCGCTAATTTTTTTGTAACTGAGAAGATTATTAGTGATCCGCAAATCTTAGAAGTATATCAGATCGTATCACGCTGGAATCCCTGCACGACTACTTGGAAACATCATCCGTTGCTGAATCCGGTGCCGGCCGGCTGCACAACTATTAGCAATACCACGTTTCAAACTTCGATAGGGATTACTTCGCTTGTTCAGGGGTGGATAACCAATAGAGAGGTTAATTTTGGTGTACTTGTTAAATTTAAAGATCCGCTAATTGACGATAATATCATATCAATATATGGAGGCAAGGGATGCGATTCCCGCTTTTGGCCGTTGCTACAAATACAATATCCAACCCCTCAACAAATAACTTGTGTTTGTGAATCCAGAACGATAGAAGAAACAATCACCGTTGAAACATCCCGGAATAAAAACTATACGACTGCGGTCGATATTATGCAATTTAACTATACGTACCTAATTTATAACAGCGGGGTACATCCGGGCTGCGCCCAATTACAAATAAGCGCTGATGGAGCCAGTTGGATTAACCAGACCAACCTGGAAATAATAGCCCCTAAGCAAAGCGTGGCTTTAACCGCCAATAATATGGCCCGCTTTGCCCGCATCGAATACAGTTCGCTTAATTCCTGCGAGGACACTATTTTCATTATTACCTTGCAGGGCTGTACCTAATGTGTGAGAGTCGCCGATGTGGATGCAACTCTCCACATCTTTAGGTAGCGTTTAATCTGAGATTTGCCGGCTTATAAATAAAAATGCGGACAAGTTATACTAATTTCATGTTAAGATATAAAATATAGATTGATGGGAGGTATTATTATCTTATTCGTCAGAATTATGGCAATGATCTTTGTTGGAGCACTAATGAATATGAATATTGGGCACTGTGCTGGTTTGATTAATCCACCGGGTTTGCAGCAACCGGACTTTTGGATCAATAAAATAGAACGGCCATATGCAACGATTCTAAACGCTCAGGCGATAAGTGATTTTAATAACAAAATTGCAGCCCACCTAGCCAATGCTGTATATAATTTACATAAATATCCGAATCAAGTGAGTAAACAAACTTTAGGTTCATATATCGAAGAAAATGATTTTCCGACAGATATAGTATTTATCAACAGCGCACCCGCAACGACTCAATTTTATAAAAATCTGCGCCGTGAGTTAAATGTAAACGGGATACAAGAAGTTAACACCGTTCAGTATGGATTTACTGTACAAAGAAGTAATTTAAGAGCTTTTCCCACTAGTCAGGGAGTTTTTTCATCGGCTGATGATCAAGAATTTGATATCTTTCAAGAAACAGCCGTAGATCCTAGCGAACCGGTAATCGTATTGCATCGCAGCAGCAATGGCCAATGGCTGTATGTCCAGACATATAATTATCGCGGCTGGATTCTTGCCAAACATATTGCGCTGGCACGTAACAAAAATGAATGGACTAATTATATGGATGCAGCCGAGTTTTTAGTTGTGGCAGCTAATAAGCTGCAAGTTGAATTAGCAGAGAAAACAGCAGCCAAAGACAAATTAATATTCGAGATGGGAGCCAAAATACCGTTAGCAACCACGGTTCGCAATAATAACAGGTGGACAGTAAAGTTGCCGGTGAGAAATAAGCAAGGTATGCTGGATTTTCAATGTGTACAGATAGCGGATAGTGAGGGCGTCAACCTGGGATTTTTACCATATAATCGGGCCAACATTATCAACCAGGCTTATAAATTTCTCGGTCAGCGCTATGGCTGGGGCGGATTGCATGACAGCGTAGATTGCTCTAGTATGATTGCAGCTATTTATCGTTGTTTTGGCTTTAAGTTGCCGCGCAATGCCGACCAGCAAGAAAGTTCAGCCGGCGTAACTATAGATCTCCATAAGACCGAGGTTGATAAACAGCTTGATCAATTGCCGGCTGGAACGGCCTTATTTATGGATGGCCATACCATGCTGTATTTAGGGAAAGTCCAAAACAACCATTATATCATTCACTCTTTGGCATCTTATGGCGATAATCAAAGCAGGGAAGTTGACGTACCGCTGCTGCGGGTAGCAGTTATGAAAGTGGTTATTTCGGACTTAGGATTGACTCGGCGCAACGGGAAAACATTTAAAGATTCTTTGACCAACGCTAAGATAATCGAGTAAATAATAGGCGCAAAAAACCATGAAGGAGATAACGATGAGCAAACGATTTTTAATAACTGGATTATGTTTGATATTGGTAGTAATAATGGGATGTGGCAAAGCCGACAGGAAAGATCCACAGGTGAATCCACAGGCAAAACAGCAGCAAAGTACAGCTAAAAACAATCGCATCGCCTATTTTGAAACATCTAAAGGCAATTTTCGGATTGAGCTATTTGATGATAAAGCTCCGCTGACCAGCAATAACTTTGCTGCATTAGCGCAAAAAGGCTTTTACAACGGATTAATTTTTCATCGGGTTATTGACCAGTTTATGATTCAAAGCGGCGATCCTAACGGTAACGGTACAGGTGGACCCGGCTATACCATTCCCGATGAATTTCATCCAGATTTGAAACATAATGCAGCCGGCATTATCTCGATGGCCAACCGCGGTCCGAATACCGGCGGCTCGCAGTTTTTTATTACATTGGTTCCCACTCCGTGGCTGGATAATAAACATGCTGTTTTTGGCAGAGTTGTCGAAGGATTGCCGGTAGTCCAAACAATTGGTAAAGTAAAGACCGGGCCAAATGATAAACCAACTGAAGATGTAGTAATTAAAAAGATAACGATTGAGCATAAATAATTTGTGGTAATGGAATGCACTTTTGCTGAGAAACAGCAAGAGTGCATTTTTGGTAATTACTACTAATTATAATCACAGTGACATAAAGTGACTATTTGCCTATTTATAAAATTTAATAAATAACTATAATTGTATTATTGTTAAAGTTAAATAAGAATTATTTGCTTTCGGATACCGAACTAAATAACAGCAAGATGGGGGGAAACCATGAGTAAGAGGGTAATGTCGTTAAATCAAAAGCTAATCCTCTGTTTTGTTCTCGTAACTATCGTTGTTATTGCAGCAACGATTTTGCCGGCACTATATCTGTTTTCCGGAGCAATGAACAATGTAAATGAGGAAAGAGCAAAGCAAGGAATGCAGGGTATATATGCAGCGTTAGAAGGATATAAGCAGGAAGCTCTTAATAATGGTGCTGTATTTGCCGGAAACGCGGCTATAATTGAAGCGGTAGCGGCGGCAGATACCGACAAATTGTTAAAATTATTGCAACCTTTGGCAACAGAGGCTAAGGTGGATTTTATTACGGTCACTGACAGTAAGGGTGTCGTTTTAGCGCGAGCCCATGCTCCGGAGAAGCATGGGGATAGCATTATTAATCAGCACAACATAAGGAATGCTCTTAACGGAATTGCGTTTGCAGCAATTGAAAGAGGTACAGCAGTAAAATTATCGGCCAGAGCCGGTACTCCGGTAAAAAATGCACGGGGCGAAGTGGTAGGAGTCATTTCTACCGGTTATAATGTTACTAATGAAAAAATAGTGGATCAAGTTAAAAAGCTGTTTCATACGGAAACAACGATATTTATGGATGATTTACGCGTATCGACTACGATAACGCAAAACGGCAAACGATTAGTCGGGACTAAACTTGACCCCCAAATTACCGCTCAAGTACTACATAATGGAAAGAACTATGTTGGGAATGCGCAGATAATGGGAATAAATTATATTACCGCCTACATGCCGTTAATGGGACCAGATAATAAGCCTGTTGGTATATTATTTTCCGGGCAGAAGACAACTGAAGCCGAAAAAGTACAAGACAAACTACTGTACACGGTATTGACGATAACTTTGATTGTTATAGCTTTGGCGCTTTTAACAGCAAACGTAATTGCGAGAAAGATTTCTCAGCCAATAAGAAAACTAGCCGAGTCGGCCGGTAATGTGGCTGATGGCGATTTAAACCAGCAGATTGCAGTAGAAGCAAGTGATGAAGTCGGCGACCTGGCCAATAGTTTTAACCATATGGTTGAACAACTAAAAAATCTAATAGCGAAAGTAAACGGTTTAGCTACCTCCGTTGCTGCTTCGTCGGAACAACTTACGGCCAGTGCTGATCAGTCAGCTCAAGCAGCTAATCAGATTGCAATATCTATTACAGACCTTGCGCATGGAACGGATAATCAATTGAACTCAGTTACTAATACATCAACGATAGTAGAGGATATTGCAGCTAATATCAAAGATATTGCCGGTAAGTCGAAAGATGTAGCTGAAGTTTCCGATAAAACATTAGCAGCAGCCCGAAAAGGTAAAGAAGTTGTCGAAACCGTTATCAGGCAAATGGCAATAATTGAGACGAATGTTTCCGATACATCGCAAAAAATTGGCAGACTCGGTGAGAGCTCCCGTGAAATTGGTCAATTCGTTGATAAAATTACGGGAATCGCCGGACAAACCAATTTGTTGGCACTGAATGCAGCAATCGAAGCTGCACGGGCGGGTGATAACGGAAGGGGCTTTGCCGTAGTTGCCGAAGAAATCAGGCAGCTTGCCGAGCAGGCTGAGCGAACCTCAAAGGATATTGCCGTAAAAATTAGAGAAATCCAAAATGAAACCCAAGAAACAGTACAATCCATGCAAGAAGGTACAAAACAAGTAACGGCAGGCAGTGGAGCGGTTAGTCTGGCCGGACAGGAATTTAGCTCGATTATACAGTTGGTGGAAAAGGTTACAATTCAAATCATTGAAATATCAAATGAAATTTCACAGATGGCGCAAGGAAACCAACAAATAGTGTATGCCATTAGAGGAATTGGCGATATAAGCAAGAACGCCGCAGCCGAGGCTCAGACTGTATCTGCCGCCACCCAAGAACAATCAGCATCGATGCAGGAAATAGCTTCGGCTAGCCAAGCTCTAGCTGTGATGGCCCAAGAACTACAAGATACTATATCAGTTTTTAAAATATGATGTAACTAAATTAATTATAATTCATCTAATAGAGTCGAATTATTACATTTACAGCAGATAACGTATTACGTCATCTGCTGTATTTATATGTCCGTAATTGTGTGGAATTTTGAATTTCATTTAGCATCAAAAAAAGCAGAATTGCCGGCTAATTCATCATGAAAGCCGGCAATTCTGCTGCTGTAATATTATTCAATTGCAGGACGGTGCTATGATTCTTTTTTTACAAAGCCTAAATCACGGGAAACAAGCTGAGCATATTTGATAACCAATTGTGAAAAAGCGGAGGCATTAGCATTGTCAAAACGGGAAGATGGTCCGGACAAAGATAAGCAGGCAATTACTGTGCCGGAAGATGAATAAATCGGGGCAGCAACTGCGGATATACCGCGGCTGCGCTCACTGTCGCTGTAGGAAAAGCCGCGACTGCGGATCAATTCTGCTTCGTTGGGGGGGAGCTTAGCATCATCAACCGGATTATTGCGGTAAGCTAACAGCAGCTTACCTGAAGCTCCTTTGCCTAAAGGAAATGTATCACCGACATAAAGAACTTGGCGTAGCGGCTCCTCGCTTTGTACCCTTTCTACGCATACCCGCAGGTCATTTTTCTCGATCCACAGCGATACAGATTCACTGGTCTGATCACGTAATTCTTTCATATAAGGCAAAGCGACCGAGCGAATTTCTAAATTGTGCAAATATGCAGTACTCAGCAGCAAAACACGATAGCCTAATCGATAAGTCTCACTTTCTTTATCATAAGCCAAGTACCCCCGCCGCTCTAAATTTTTGACCATTCGATGAACAGTGGCCTTAGGAAGCTCAGTTGCTTTAACAAGGCTGGCCAGCCCTTGCTTATGGTTATTTTCAGCAGTAAAGCATTCTAATATATCAAGTGCACGTTCTAAAGTACGCATACTTTCCATCTAATTCCATCCTTTCTAGAAATAGCATACTATTTTATGATTAATTCTATCATATTTTTATTTATAGCGTAACTACGTTAAGTTAGCCTTAATATCGAAATATTATAAAAAAAATTAATAATTTAGCAGGAAATTTCATTCTGCTAGCGAAGAATTACTCAAAAATGGAACAGTGTACTACAAAGTGATACAGGATATTTTATTTATTGGTAAAATGAATGTAAAACATGGGCTTTATCTGTTTAAAAGGCAACTAAATTTATATTTAAACAGTTGAAAATAGGTCAAATTTTTTAAAGGAGGCATTATTATGTCAGTCTTAAAAGGAGTACGGGTATTAGACTTATCCACTGTTATTGCAGCGCCTTTTGCGGCAGGTCTTATGGCTGATTTTGGTGCGGATGTAATTAAGGTTGAGATGCCTGACGGTGGCGATCCTTTTCGCCGGCTGGGACCTTATCACAATGGAGAAGGACTGCGCTGGGCCTGTATGGGACGTAACAAACGCTGTGTAACGTTAGATTTGAGGAAGCCGGAAGGAAAGCAGATATTACTAAAGCTGCTGCCCCAATGTGACGTTTTGATTGAGAACTTTCGCACAGGCACATTGGATAAATGGGGCTTTGACAAGGAGACTTTAGCAGCGGTAAATCCTAAGCTGGTAGTTGCTCGGGTAACCGGTTACGGCCAAACCGGGCCTTATGCGCCGGTAGCCGGATTCGGTACACCGGCTACGGCATTTTCCGGTATGACTTATATTACCGGGTATGACGACAGGCCGCCTGTAAGTCCGTCATTTTCACTAGTAGATTATGTGACAGGATTGTATACGACAATGTCGGTCATGATGGCTCTTTACCATCGGGATGTACTACATGGTAAAGCACAAGAAATCGATCTTAGCTTATATGAAGGTATTTTCCGCATGATGGAGATTCTGGTAGCTGATTATGATAAAAACGGCATTATCCGCCAACGGAAACCTAAGTTGAGCGGTACGTCAAGTCCCGGTGGCACTTATGAAACAAAAGACGGCAAATGGGTAGTATTGGTTTGTAGTACTGACCGCACATATGAGTATTTGACCAAAGCTATGCAGCGGCCGGACCTGCTGACAGACAGCAGATTTTGTACTATGAAAAATCGTGTTGCTAATGATAAAGAGATGGATGCAATCGTTCGGGCTTGGATTAATTTATATAACTATGATGAACTGAAAGAAATAGTTGACCGGGAAGGAGTTCCGGTAAGTTTGGTATATAGTATTGAAGATATTTTCCAAGATCCTCATTATGCAGCGCGCAGAGATATTGTTGAAATGCCGCATCCCACACTGGGTACTATTAAAATGCCGGGAATTTTCCCTGTATTTAGCGATACTCCGGGAGAAATTAAATGGGTTGGTCCGGAGCTGGGAGCCCATAATGCTGAAGTATATGGAGAGCTGTTAGGCTTGACTGATTCTGACTTGGCTGAATTAAAAGCCCAAGGAGTAATTTGAACACGAAAGAAGGAAAAATAATGCTGATTCCGCAAACAGCCTATATTTGTGAAGTTGGTCCGCGCGACGGATTACAAAATGAAAAAAAGATTCTTGATATTGATACAAAGGTTAAGCTGATTAATGATGTGGTTGCGGCAGGAATTAAAATAGTCGAAATAGGATCGTTTGTTCATCCTAAAGCAGTTCCGCAACTCGCAGATACAGATGAAGTTGCCAAAAGAATTAGGCGTAGTCCGGATGTAGAATATCGGGCCTTGGTATCAAATGTCAGAGGTGTTGAACGCGCTATTGCCGCCGGCGTTACTAAAGTGAAACTCACCGTATCAGCCAGCGAAAGCCACAATAAGAAAAATTGGAACCGTTCTACTCAGCAAGTGATTCATGATTTTGACGATTGTATACGATTAGCGGCTGAAAATCGAATTGAAGTATCCGGTGCAATTTCGACAGCTTTTGGCTGTCCGTTTGAAGGAGCTATTGCTGTCCAGCAGGTTGTTGAGATTATTAAGGCTTTTGAAAAAATTGGCATCCGTGAAATATCTTTATCAGATACAACCGGCATGGCTTATCCCCGGCAGGTCTACGAAATGGCCGTGACAGTACAGCAATTGTTCCCGCAAAATGAATGGTGGCTGCACTTGCATAACACAAGAGGGTTGGCCCTGGCTAATATCATGGCCGGATTGCAGGCCGGTATTATTCGCTTTGATGCTTCCTTTGCCGGTCTGGGCGGCTGTCCTTTTGCACCCGGAGCATCTGGAAATGTAGCTACTGAAGATGTTGTTCATATGCTGGAGTTAATGGGAGTTAAAACCGGCGTAGATTTAGATAAGATAATTGGAGTAGCTAATGTAGTGACCCAACAGGTTGAGCATCAAACCGAGAGCTTTATATTAAAGGCCGGTAAATCTAAGACATTACAATAGTTGTAATTGCAGGTGGGAGGTAAGTAGTTTGAGTCTAAAAATCTATAGCGAAAGATGTAAAGGCTGTGGTATTTGTGTTGCCTTTTGTCCGAAAAAAGTTTTGGAATTAAATGAAATCGAAAAAGTGCAAGCAGTGCGGGAAAAAGATTGTATTAAATGCAGGCAATGCGAAATGAGATGTCCGGACTTTGCTATCTTTGTGAAAAATGACTAAGGAGTGATAAAATTGGCAAGAGTTTTACTGATG
>JALHDB010000023.1 GCA_022840825.1 Negativicutes bacterium
ATAAGGGTCTTTTACACTTAGCCCACCAAAACTCAGGAATAAATCATTTGCCGGCATACATTATTCCTCCGCATAATTTAAGTTCAACTCAAGTTTGCAATATTTCACTGGTATGTTTCGTTTAGAGACTCCGGCTACTGCTGTTTTAAACAATAAAGAATAATCTTCAATGTCTGCATTAGTTACAGCCCAGTCGCCATATTCAGTTAATGATTTATCTACATAAATACCTACAGTATAGGCTGCGTTTGTATTTGCAGTTGTAATAGGTGTATCTACAGTTAGCGATGTAGCAGAAGCAATGCTCTGAACCTTTACTGTCTGTCCTCCTACAGTTATTAAATCACCAGGAACAAGATATGTTGTAAATAATGTATTGACACCGGTTACCGTAGTACTTCCTGCTGTATTGCTTATAGTGCCATTGCCAGTGTATAAGTTGGCCAACTGACTAAAAAGCAATGGAACGTTATTTTTATACCACATTTCAGCTGCGCCATTAAACATAATTGAGAAGCGGGGAAATGCGCTTTTACCACTTAGATTATTAGCTTGAGCAACAGAATTATCTGCCGGAATAGCATCGTATGGTATTACTTCGATTGTTTCTACAGGAATAGTCGGATTAGCCCCCGTTGTAACCATTGGTTGATATTTACCAAAATACAATCTACTTGCAATACCCGAAGTAAGCATCGATTGTGAACCATCGAATGCTTTACCTCGTGGAAACTCAAGTACTGCAGTACGAATCCTATTACGAAGTTGTAATGAAGTATCTGAAGCGGAAAATTGATTCAGTCCTTCACTTATCAATAAGTCAGGTGTTGTTACTGTATCATCGCTACCATCAGCATTTACATGTAGAATAGTACCAAACTGTACGTGATTCAGATTTGCTTTATACGCACCCACATATCCACCAATATCACTCATTGTAAGTGCCACATTATTGGCTGCTAATTTCAGCGAATAATCAATTGGAGTAGTTCCATTATACTTATTGAATATGGGGTACAATACATCGTCAACTACTTTATTAGTTTGACCATTAGCATCTGCGTAAAACATAGTTTCTTTTGTAGCGAGTATTGCCTGAAAGTATGTTTTATCAGTACCAGCAGTCATTGCGTTGGCGTAAAACAGTAGTGAATTATACACTCTATCCAGCAATGGCTCGTCAGTATATGCTGTTGAATTTAAAGGGTTCGTATTCCAGTTAATCGCAATGGTAGTACCATTCCACTTCCACTGAGTGAGTTTGCGGAATAAACAATACTGAAAAATAGGATAGTTGGTTGTGTTTGATCTTGAAGTATAGTTATAAAGGTCTATGCTCGATATAATAATAGAATTTTTTAGTATTCTATTTGTGTTGTTATTTATATAGTTTAAATATTCTAATATTGTAGCGTATCCTGAATCATCATAACTCGCTAAAAATCGAGCTGAATTTATGAAATTTTTAGAGCCACGATAAGCACCGCCAAATGTTCCCATCAATTCGCTATTATATGTGTGGCAACTACTCCATAAGCCTTTTGTGAACGTACCAGTACACCTGATACCTACAACTATACATGCGTATTGCCCATCTGTAAAATTACCATTTAAAACAGCTCCAGGTTCAAATATAAGGTACGCATTATTTATAGATACATTACTAACATTTTCTAAGTAGTTGCCTGCCCCAATTACCAAACCTGCACCAGTATTTGTAATACCTTTTGTTAATGTATTATATGGTGCAGAAATAGCTCCTGAATTAGAGTCACTACCGACTAAGCTACTTATATATCTATATCCAGATATTACTACTCCTGTTATTGGGTTAGCATATGTTCTAAATATTGCCATAAATCACAAATTGATTAAAGTTATAATTCTCATTCTGTGTATAGTATTCAGCTACTACTCTTACCTTGTCAAGCAGCCATACTTTTGGACGGTTAAATTCGTCAAATTCACTACAAGTTTGCCCAGAGTCAATTCCATTGCCAAAAGTGATATTAGGCATACAGTTTTCATTAAACCATGCCTGAAATACAGGTGATTGTTCCTGTAGTGGTTTTCCGTTCAGTATTTCTATGTTTATTGTCATAATGAGTTTTATTTTAAGATTAGTACTACATTTCCAGTATCGTTACCTGTTAGTATTGTCACGTCGTTTATTTTTATCTCTGTGTTTACAGGCACTACTACATTGGTAATATCTGCTTTTGTGTAGTTTACCGAATTAATGGTTACACTAAAATCGGTGGCGTTGCTGCCAAGTTCATCCCACATATCGGGAGTAACCCCTGCAATTTTCGATAAACAGTTTTCCATCAGCCAATCCTGAAATTCTTGTGATTGGTCTTGCATCCTTAATTCAGGATTAAATTCTATGTTTTCTTTTATGGTCATAATAATGTTAAAATTACGTTTCCTACATTGTATCCTGTCTTTATCGTTATGTCATTTAAAATAAGCTCTATCCCCTGTTCCAAAACAGCACCTACTATATTGGCTTTTGTATAGTTAACAGAATTGATTGTTACTGAAAAGTCCTGTGCATTACTGCCTAATCTATAAGCTGATATGGTATAATTTCTGTCTGCTGGAAAAACAGAAGGATAAACATATCCATTGTACCCTGTTTTGGTAAGCACAATCTCTTTTTTAATAGCTGCGAATTTGTTGTCGATTTCAGTTTTTGTGTAAGCATCACCTATCCCATATCCTAAAATAGTTGTAGGCTTTGACGTTATGGATACGAATGTATGTGTATGATTTCCTTCTGAAACTGTTCCAGCAGAAGTTCCGAAGTTTTTATTGAAAGCCGTATTTTTAGTAAATGCAGGCTCATATACTCCAGCATGGCTATGGCTTATATTAGCAGCATCAGTAATACCGTAACCTGCAAGGGTAGTAGGTTTGCTTGTAAGTGAAGCAAATGTATGCGTATGATTTCCTTCTGAAACAGTACCAGCAATATTCCCAAAATTTTTATTGAAAGCAGTATTCTTGTCAAAAACAGGTTCATATATTCCTGTATGTAAA
>JALHDB010000024.1 GCA_022840825.1 Negativicutes bacterium
AAACATGTCAAGGGGACGGGGTTGTTGACATCTTTATTCAAGATGGATTCTAGGCGATTGAAATAAATTCACCAAAGCATGAAAGTAGAATTAATTATATAATTTTGAGAGGTATAGACCGACAGCGATCGCTAAAAGACGAATAAGACTGTCTGCGTATTCTAAAACCGTACAAAAATATAAATGAATAAGCGGCTAATTAACAAATTGCTTATGATTCGGGTAATCCTCTGGATTGATAATCTGATTCAGAAACAAATGTATACTTGAAAAGGCTTGAGGAGAATTAAAACTTCGATTTAACAATTTGAAAGATCTACAGTCATTAATGAAGTATAATTTTTATAAGCATGATTGTTGTCAATAACCCCGTCCCCCTGGTCAATAACCCCGTCCCCCTGTAAGATATAGTATAAAAGGATTATCCATTCTGGGGCAGAAAAACTCCGAACAATCAGTTTTATGTTTGTATTGTTAAGGAATCAGCTACTATTGCAGTTAAACATGGATGGAATGTTTTGCGAGGTCCTTTAAAAATAACTAAGTCCAATGGAAACATTCTGCAATCTATTGACAATGAAAATGCATTTAGCGTGTATAACGATATTCTTGAAGAAGTTGAGAATATACGGTTAAGCAGAGAGGGCTTCTTTGCTTTTGCTAAAGATCATCCTTTCGGCATAGTATTAAAAGGAACAGCAGAGGTTGTAGTACGCGATCCAATTGCTGTAAATGAGGATAATGAGATTATTTGTGTTGCTGATATACCGCAAGATGCCGAATTGTATGTTTTACACGGCAATGTGTCCTCATTGCTTGCATCATCAGAACAAATCGCCGCCGAATGTTCGAAGTTTTCGGCTTCAGCATATACTCCTTATTTATTTGACTGTATTTCACGAGCTATGTTTTTGGAAGATAAGTTTGATTTAGAGCTGTACAATATTCAACGGCTAATAAAATATCCAGTGGAGGGAGCTTTGTCAATCGGTGAAATCGCCTCACAGGAAAATGGCAGCTTAGCAATTCATAATAAATCAACTGTGCTGGGTTTGTTGCCAAAGCGCCAATAGTGGTTTAAGAGAATTGTGTGTAAAAAAACTCCTGCCTGGTTTGAAATTCGGCAGGAGTTTTAGTTTGTCCGGTCCGCTCGCTCTTTCATGATCATGGCATTACTCTTGCTAGTTTCTCCAGCTTTTGCTTGAACTTCTCTTTTTGCTTTTCTGCTTTTGATCATCTTTGCCAATGTTTGATCTTTCTAAAATATGCCAAGAAAATCCTCTTGCATATGCTGTATATACAAACCCTCCGCCTGAATCTGTTGGGTGATGCAAATCATCATGGCAAAATTATTTATACAGGACTGTGCTACGGTCGGTGTCGGATATGAGCATTCTTGGTTGACATTCTAGATAAAACTCACTGCGGAAAAACAGGCAACAAGTTGTTTGAACAAGATATCCATTGCGGGATACAGTGGCTAAAACATACTTATTTCCTCGTAAATAAAGCTAAAATCAATGGCTCGGTCGATATATCGTAAAAGATGATCCTTGGAACCATATCTTCTCGGCAAAGAAACTTTATCTGTCGATGATTTGTTCGATCCTTCTTTACGTACATAAAATCACTCCCCATTTATATTTTACTACAAATGGGGAGTGATTTGGCTTTTTGTCTACAAGCTGACAGCACTAGATCTAGTGCTGTTTTCTTTATATTACTCCCGTTGTTTTTTCTTCTTTGTAAATAGAATTGCGTGACTCCAGATAATATCAAAAAGTGCCGGGGCAACCTTAGTTTCTTTGTTTTGATAAATCCTAAAGCCGATATAAGCGTCCTGATTATTGTCAACACCGTATGCTGAGCCAGCGGGATTGCCGGTACTATAGGGTATAATGACTTCATTTCCTTCATCAGTTTTTCTTGCCATTTTAATTACATAATAGTATTTTGAGTTTTTATAACTTTGGGGGAAATACTCGGTAGATGGATATTTTAACTCATCGGTAATGTTTGCTGGTACAACGCCATTCCAAAGCTCAGCTCCATAAAAACTGGTGTTCATAAATGTCGCCATTCCCGTTTCCGTATGATCTACGCCATAGATTATCACAAAATCATCATCGGTTGCTAATTGAAAAATATTCGTCTTTAGATAGACCGCATCTCTATCATCTACATAAACTGAAATATCTTGTAATATACCCTCAAAACCATCTAATATCCAGAGACCTATATCCAAATCAATAAGCTCATAGTCTTTACTTCTGTATTTTTCAATTATCATACTTCGTAGGTAATCAAGCTCATTTCTCGCTTTGGGGAGAATTTGGAATTCAGTAATACCTGTTTCTTTAACTATAAGTGATGGTATAGGCCAGGAAGATAGAGCAGGACAAGAATCTTTCGGAGTAATACGAAATACATTTACATTGTTTTCAAGGTTATTAATATAATTCCAGCCAGTATCACTGTCTGCCCAAATTGCTGCTCTCATAACAAAGGAGAAGGTATCTTTGCCTTCTTCAAGTCCCATGTTCACTAATCGCCCAGGGATGTTATCATCGTTCATAATACCCGGGCTAAATCCCGATTTAATTAGAGCATTACGCATTTGTTTATTTATGCCTTTGTCTGCAGTAGTAATAATGATTGTGGAACTGTTAAAAGGATTTCCAGGAGCTCCATAGGGAGTACTATCAGTCCAAATACGGTGGGAATCAATTTGATCACCCATACTTGCACCAATAAAGTGATAAAACCCAGTATAGTCATTGCCGGTTGTAATAAAATCCCGGTAGTTTTTTTCCGGCTTATTTTCAACAAATCCTAGATAACTTTTGAAACTAAAGGTTTGTGCCTTTGGTGGGGTCTCTCCAATTAATACAATAGCTTCGTCAGGACGCAGCTTATAGTAAAATCCAGGCGCTAAATACTCTATATTGGCCGGATAATTATTGGGGTTATTAGGATTATATCCTGTGGGAGGTTTCTGTCCGGGAGATGGAGCTTGGTTTGGCGCTGGCGGAAGAAGATTCTAAATATCTTAATTTGCCTTCTTGAACGATAAATCCCTTTTGCTTTAATATTGAAATAAAATTACTTATACTTCCGGTTTTATCAAAGTAAGAGTTATATGGTGGGATATTAGTATAGTAAGGGCATGGCCAGTGTTTGCACCCATTACACATATTGTATAATGGGTGTGCCGGCATTTTAACGAAGTAAGGACATGGAAAACAAGCATTATTCATATGGAACATTCCTTTAATGGTCTTTTTATAGCATATGATCTATTTTTATTAAGTGTGTTTGCTTTGTTGCTGTATTTAGTTGCTGGACATATCTCCACCAGAAACTCTACTATTCGTTTATTGATAGTATCTTTACTATCGTCTACACTAAGTTTGTGAGGTGATATAAGTGGATTGCGAAAAAATCGGGAAAATGATTTATAATCTACGAAAAGAAAAGGCTATGACTCAAAAGCAAATTGCCGATCTCATGAACATTAGCGATAAAACGATAAGCAAGTGGGAACGTGGTTTTGGCTGTCCTGATGTGTCACTACTTCCAGAATTGTCCCAAATATTCGGTGTCAATATTGAAGAACTTCTGTCCGGGAAAATCGTACTAAATGAAACAGTTGGAGGTAACATGAAAAAGCTTAAGTTCTATGTATGTCCTCAGTGCCAAAATCTGATAACCGTGACGGCAGATGCGAATATTTCCTGTTGCAGCAAAAAATTGGAAGCATTGGAAGCAGTCAAGGCAAACTCGGAACATCTGCTGATGATTGAGCCCGTTGAGGATGAACTATATGTTTCTTCTTCACATGAGATGAGTAAAGAGCACTATATTTCTTTTGTCGCCTATGTTACAGGCGATAAAGTTTTTGTCGTTAAACAATACCCGGAATGGAACCTGTCGTTTCGTTTTCATAAATTGGGACATGGCAAGCTTTATTTCCATTGTTTAACGCATGGCTTATTTTATCAGCTTATCTAGGCCGAACATTGTGTGATTCCAATAAAGGCCGCTCGTTTTCTTATCTTTAAATTGGTGGGCAGCATAAGCCGCTTGTATGCAAACCGGCTTACCGTTCATAAGAAACGGTTCACAAAAGGAGGAGATAAAATGAAGATTGTTTTAGTTAACGGTAGTCCCAAAGGCAGACGCAGCAATACGCAAATCATGGCAGAAGCTTTTTTACAGGGAGCACAGGCAGCAGGCGCCGAAACGTTAAATATATTTTTGGCGGAAAAAGAGATTCGATATTGCCGTGGTTGTTTTTCCTGTTGGCTGAA
>JALHDB010000005.1 GCA_022840825.1 Negativicutes bacterium
GCTTCTGGCTACAACTGCGGACAATACCAGCAGCGTTGGCCATTATGCCATCACGGCCGGCGGAGCCAGTGCCGACAACTATACCATCAGCTATACAGCGGGTGATTTGACGATCACTCCGGCTACACTGACATATATAGCTGATCCAGTCACTCGCTACATTGGTGCACCGAACCCGTTGTTTACAGGAACTGTTACCGGCTTTAAAAATAACGAAGATATAGCTTCGGCTACAATCGGTACATTGATTTTTGCAACATCCGCAACTGGGTCCAGCTTGCCGGGAAATTATGAAATAATCGGCAGCGGGCTTACCGCCAAGAATAGCAACTATGTGTTTGTGCAGGACCCGGCCAATGCTACGGCTCTTACCGTAAAGGGACTAGCGCCTAAAGCACAGGAATCGGTCAACAATGCGAAAGGATCTGATCCGGCTGGGCAGGTTCCGATTCCGCCGGTTAATCCCGCCCCAGGGACCAGCCAACCGCCGGCACCAAATATTGAAATTAGTAGCGATATCGGGTTGCCGACGGACGGGTCCGGCAATGTCACTATCAATGTTAATCAAAATGGTATTACGCACAATTATGGAATAAGTACGGCTAATGATGGTACATTTACCGTAAATTTAGGCGGACAAGGCGTTCCGGGTGAAGGCCAATTATTGACGCATACGGAAGGAACCAGTATCCCCGTCTTCCTGAAAAATGGTGCTAATATTATCCCGGATGGTTTGTATAATGTGACATTGAATCAAAACAAATTAACTTTAATTCGGACACCGCAAAACGTTCCGGCACCGCCGACAATCAGCGATAGCGGAACAGCCGGGGCTGCCTTTAGCTTGACGCAGGCGGGGGGTAGAGTAGCCAACTTTAACATAGTGGCCGCAAATGGCGTTCTGTCTATTCAACCGTTGAACAGTGTAGCTGCAGAAAGTCTGTACCAGGATAACGGCAAGCCTGCTAAAGCGGTTCTGGCAGCGGGAATTTTAACTGCGATGCAAAACTTACAGGTCGTACCTAATCAAATCCTGGGGATTTTTGTTATCCAGAGATGACCGGAATATTAGCAAAGTGAACTCGTTACAGCAGAGCTGGGACATCGTCAGCTCAGGTGGAGATTATACCACCTGAGCTGACGCCGCCTAAGAGGCGGGAGGACTAGTTCACTGAATATGAAAAAATCAGCCAAGGAGGTTAAACATGATACAAGATATTTATACTGACGGGGTAGGCAATATCCATGTCACAGGAAATTTGGTACGTTTTGATTTAATTACTCTGCAGCCTAACTTGCAGAGCGAAAATGGACAGCCGGTATACAACATGACCCAGCGAATTATTATGCCGTTGGAAGCTTTTTTACAGGCATTTCAATTGCAAGATAAAGTTGTTAATCAACTAATTCAAAACGGCATAGTCAAAAAAGGAGAAGTCCCCGCAGCCGGTCGGCAGCTCGTAAGCGAACCACAAAGTTAACCGACAGGTTTTAATCATCGTCTGATAAAAAAACGCAAGCAGCACTATTAAGTGCCTGCCTGCGTTTTTTTTATGCTTTTAGCCAGTAGAGCGAGTAAACCATCCGTTGGACGGGCGATGGTGATTGTGGGCCGGATAGCCTGACCGGGTGAACTGATTAACTATTTGTTATACGAACTCAAGCTAAGCCGTCTTAACGAAATCCTTTTCCCAATACTTCGGCCGCATCTTGTACAATCATAAACGCTTGGTTATCAATACGTTCAACAATCATTTTTACTTTAGCAATTTGCGTTAAAGTAATTACTACAAATAGTACTCTTTTATTTTGGCGGGTAAAAGCGCCTTCACCATACAGAAAAGTTACTCCGCGCCCAATCTCGTCAATAATAGCTTGGGCTATTTCATTGTGGCGGTCCGTTATGATCAGGATATTCTTTTTGCGGTTAAAACCTTCTACGACTTTATCGGCAATATTTGACGAAACAAACATTGCCAATAGGGTATACATAGCCGGTTTAATACCAAATAGCATTGCCGCCAGTATCATAATAACACAATTAATGGCAAAGCCGACTGAACCGAAATTCAGACCATAATACTTACGAACGATTCCGGCAATGATATCCATTCCGCCGGAGCTCCCGTTAACCCGGTACATGAGTCCGGCGCCAATACCGCTGATTACGCCTCCGTAAATGGCGGCAAGCATTATATCATCGACAATATTCTTTTCAGCTAAAAAGCGGGTGGCATCAACGGCTGTCGAAAAAAGAATCAGACCATATAAGGATACAGCGACGTAAGATTTATCCATAAACTTATAGGCGGCAACAAATAGTGGAATGTTCATTACCCCGGTCAGCAAGCCGATTGGCGTAGATAACAGAAAATAAAAAATCATGGCAATACCGCTCACGCCTCCGCTTAGTAATTGATGCGGCACAAAGAACGTATTGATTGCTACTCCTGCTATTAGACTTCCTATTCCTACCATTATGTAGCGATGTAATTGACCTTTCATGGTGACCTCCCATCAATAACAACTAATTTGCTGGTACTCTTTCGACAAAGTGGTTATTTGAACAACTTATAGCAAACGTGTGGGAACAGTGACTTTGTCTACAGCTGTCAATTAATATATTAGTTGCATTCAATTTTAATTCTATATTTTATATTATCACACAAAAAACCCTCCAGGCATATATATAACTAGGAAGTACAAAGGGGGGAATCTGTGTGGAAGATAAAAAAGATCGAGCCATTAATAACGCTTGCACGCTAGGTGTTCAGACCGGCCCGCAAACGATTATAGTACGCCAGGTTATCGGTGAAGTAGAAAAGCAAAAAGTATTGGATATTACTGTAAGAGTACCGGAACAAAAGCCTTCAATAGAGCAAATTGTCGACGTATTTGTTAAAGATGTTGAGGTTATCAGTATTGATGTAATAACTGATAAAATCATCGTCCGCGGTGAATTCGAGATAAAAGCTATTTACGTAGCGTGCTTACCTGAACAACCGGTTCATGCAGTGGAAATCAAGCATTATAAATGGACTCAGGATATTCATATTCCGGGAGCTCGCCGGGGCATGGATGCTGATGCCAGCGTAGCGGTAGAATTTGTCGATTATGACGTGGATGACAATTCAAGGGCTTATAAATACAAAAACTACGAATGTATGGACGATGAAGACGAGATGCCTTGCATGCCTCCTCATCATCCCCATCCGCATCCTCATCCGTGTCATGAAGACTGCAATAATGAACTGCCGATTGAAGATGAAGATGAATGCTTGCGTGAATTTACCGTTTCGGTAGTATTAAAAATTACCGGTAAAGTATTAGCAGACCGCGAAGTACAGATCGGCGGAGCTGCAGTTCCAACTACACCCAAGGGATAATCCGTAATTATCCTATTAAAAAGGGGGGGAGAATTGATGACTAAAAACAAACGCGGTTCTGGTTCCGGTGAGCGGGCAACTAATATCGCGACTGTAGCCGGTACCGGCACAGTAGAAAGTGCTGAATTAGTATGCGGCTGTCCTGAACCATCTATTGAAAAAATAGAAGTAGAACAAGTTCTAGGCGCTGAAATGGCGCAGCGAGTCCTCGAGTTTGATATGACAGTGCCGGCAGTTAAGCCGGATATTGAGCAGGTTATTGATGTCTACGTTAAGAATGTTGAGGTCAAATCTATTGACGTTATTAAAGATAAAGTAATTGTCCGTGGAGAATTAGAAGTAAAAGTTATGTATGTTGCCGATCTGCCTAACCAACCGGTGCATGCATTTGAACGCCAACATGTCCGGTTTACCCGTGATATTGTAATTGACGGCGCGTTGCCGGATATGACCGCTACAGCAGATGTCGCCATTGAGTTTGTCGACTATAGTTTTGAAGAAGACGAAAATCGTAAGGTTCATATTACTATTGTACTTAAAGTATGGGCGCGGGTTGTAAGTACGACCGAAATGGATGTATATGCTCTTTCCCCGATCGATCAAGTCGGAGAAATAATTCCGAGCACTACGACAGCTAGCAGTACGGTAAGTTCTAGTGATATGGATACGGTCTCAGCAGCTGAGACCGGCGGTGGGGAAATTACTGCTTTCGGTGTTGAAAATGTATTAGTAACTGGTCCGATGACTCCTACGGCAGGTACGACTATGACTGTTAGCGGTATTGCAACAGTTACCGGCAGTACGGTAAATATCCGGACCGGGCCGGGAACTAATTTCCCGGTTGTGATCAAAGTTAATAGAGGAGCGACGGTAACAATTCAAGAGCAGGCATTCGGCTGGTACCGGGTTGTATTGTCAGACGGAGTTACTACAGGATGGATTGCCGGTTGGCTGGTATCATTAGGAACTGGAAATGGATAATTAACAACATAGAACACCGCCTTCCCATTAGGGTAAAAGGCGGTTTTTTCATATCTTGTGTAGTTGGCCAGTAATATTATGCAGGGAGCAATATTTTTTGGAGGTGCAACCGCAAAATGATAACTGATGTAGAATATTTAGGGTCGGTAGGTGTCGGGGTAACCAATCCCAAAGTATTCAGAGATCAAAACGGTATTAAATATATTGTTAAATTGCAGCAGAACCGTCTCGGCTGTAAGGTGCTTGTAAATGAGATGCTTGCCTGGCAGTTAGGAGAGAAATTAGATCTATGTTTTCCGCCGGCAGATTTATTATATCTGCCGGCGGGGAAGTGGCAGGGATTGCATTTTGCTTGCCGGCTATTGACACCGGTTAAGTACTTAAATCAACATAATTTGGTGGAGGCCGAGAATATAAAGCAGTTAGCCGGAGTTATGTTGTTTGACCATTTGTTCTTTAATCTTGACCGAACTTTAAACCGGAAAAATCTATTGCTTTGCAAAGAGCAGAATAAGAAAAAAATCTATGCAATTGATAATTCACATTTGTTTAAAAAGGGCAGGTGGACTATTGAGTCGCTTAACCGCTTAGCACAAGAAACAAGTCTAAATAATCATCGGATTTATAAAATATTACTAAAACAATATTTATCCGCAGTTGACTTTACGGATTATGCCGTTAAGATGCAGCAACTTAGCGATCAAGAGATTAAAGCGTTGACCCAAAAGATTCCCGACGAATGGCTGCCGAAGGCAGTAGAGCGGGAAGCCCTTGTTAACTACATTATGATACGGAGAGACATGACCGATTTAATTTTACAAAAAATCTGTGAGTTAATCCCGGATCATGACCGGGGTACCAACTCTTACATAATCAAATAAATCTTCAACGTTATGATTATGCATGCGGATGCAGCCGAGCGAGACCATTTTGCCGATCAACCAAGGGCGATTTGTGCCATGAATACCATAAGAGTCAAAATTTAATCCCATCCACCGGCTGCCTAATACACCGCCGGGATTTACGATTTTAGTAGCAATAGCAAAATTGCCGACCGGAGTAGGAGTTTGCGGCTTGCCAATAGCTACCGGATATTGCCGTAGCTGTTTATTGCCATCATATAGACTGATTGTGCGGTTGGATTTAACGAGTATGATTGATGCCCGGGCGATGAATTTAGACGTGCGAAATTTACCTGGCTTAGGGATTACTTCATATTCGTTGCCTAAAATACGAACAATCATAATATAGCCTCCTGACACTTGAGATTTGTTTGTTTCATTATATGAAAGCAAGAGCATTTTGGTGGTTGTCAGTGGCTGATAAGGTAGGTCGCCTAGGCGCTTAATTATAAAATGCGGATTTTGGTACTAGTTTATAAAATACCGTATAAGTATAAGCCTTTTTTGGAAAAAATACCATAGATAGTGACTTGTTGGAGGATAAATAATGGATGACAAAGTTTCAGGCAATCTCTTAATTATTGGCGGAAATGAAGATAAACAGGGTGATTGCCTAATCTTACGAAAGTTTGTTAAAATGGCCGGCGGTCGTCAAGCGAAAATTGCGGTTATTACTACGGCAACTGAACGGCCAAGGGAAGTAGGCGATGAATATCGGTCAATATTTTTAGATTTAGGAGCGGAATCAGTTGATATTTTGTGTGTAGCTGACAGGGCGGCAGCTAATGACCGTCACCGGTCTGTCGAAATTGAAACGTCAACGGGAGTATTTTTTACCGGTGGTGACCAACTTCGTATTACCAGTATTCTCGGCGGATCAAATATCGACAGGGCAATTCGGCGAGCCTACCAGCGCCGGGCAGTAATAGCCGGTACAAGTGCCGGCGCTTCAGTTATGAGTGACACGATGATTATCAATGGTGAATCAAGTGATACGGCTAAGAAGTCGAATTTAAGCATGGCTCATGGTATCGGCCTGTTGGAACAAGTCGTAATCGATCAGCACTTTGCGCAACGGGGCCGAATCAATCGGTTGTTGGCTGCAGTCGCGTTAAATCCTTATGTAATCGGTATGGGTATCGATGAAGATACGGCAATTGCAGTATCGGATAACGCCGTTTGTGAAGTAGTTGGGTCACAGACAGTTACAGTTATTGATGGTAAAAACATTATGTTTACCAATATTTCCGAATCACAACCGAATGACCCTTTGGCTATTTCCAATGTTCTTATTCACATTCTTCCGACCGGTTACGCATTTGACTTAAAACGACGGCAGCCCTATTTGTGTGAATAACGTTATGCAACGGAGGCAAAAACATGGAAATCCTATCAATGAGGATTATTGAGGGACCTAATATTTATAGTTTAAGTCCTGTTTTGTGTATAAAAATCAACATCGGTAAGTATCAGGACATTCCGACTTGCGATATAGCCGGATTCAATCAGCGACTGCTGGCTATTATCCCTAGTCTTGATCAGCATTGTTGTTCACCCGGCTATCCGGGCGGGTTTGTCCAGCGGTTAAACCGCGGAACTTATCTCGCGCATGTATTTGAACATGTTATTTTGGAAATTCAGTGTTTAGCGGGGTTTCAGGTTGGGTATGGCAAAACGCGCTGGTTTGGCGTAAATGGAACTTATAATGTAGTAGTTGGCTATCGTCAGGCTCAGGCCGCCAAAATAGCGGCACAAGCGGCATTGACGGTTATTCTGGCGGCTCTGCATAATAATCAGATTGATATAGATGAGCTTATCCAACAGGTTATCACAACCGGCGAGCAGAATGAATTAGGTCCAAGTACACTGGCGATATATCAGGCAGCAATCAAACGGAATATTCCTGTAACGCGTCTGGGCAGTGAAAATCTGCTGGTTCTTGGCTACGGCTGCCGGCAGCAGCGAGTATGGGCCACATTATCCGGGCAAACCAGCGTGGTAGCAAGTGATTTGGTAAGCGATAAAGATTTGACCAAAAAAATTTTATTGGAACAAGGAATTCCAGTTCCCGGCGGTCAAGTAGTGAATACATCGGTGCAAGCGATAAAAGCCTGGCAGGAAATTGGCCGTCCGGTGGCAATCAAGCCTTTATTCGGCAACCAAGGCAAAGGGGTCACATTAAAAGTGAATACAGCGGCTGAGGTGGAACGGTCATTTTCCGTCGCCCAGAACTACGGAGCCGATATTGTTGTTGAAGAATATATCCCCGGCAAACAGTACCGATTATGTGTTGTTAATGGCAAGGTCATAGCAGCGGCAGAACGGATACCGGCTTATATAGTCGGTGACGGTCAGCATGCGGTCAAAGAGCTTGTTGAGATTGCCAATCAGAACCCCTTGCGGGGTGATGGACATGCTAAGGTATTAAGCAAACTGTCTTTGGATAGTATTGCCTTGGCGGTACTGAGCAGGCAGAAAGCAACAATTAATTCAGTACCGGCTAAAAATGAAATTGTTTATCTGCGCGATAGTGCCAATCTTAGTACTGGCGGCACCGCTGTGGATGTTACCGATATTGTCCATTGCGATTTTATAAATATGGCTGTTAGAGCCGCCCGGTTAGTAGGGTTGGATATCGCCGGAGTAGATATTGTAGCCCAGGACATAACCGAACCGTACCGAACAAGTTCTAACGCTGCAGCAATCATCGAAATTAATGCTGCCCCCGGGATCCGTATGCATCACTATCCTTCAGCCGGCAAGCCGCGCGATGTAGCTGCGGGTATAATTGATTATCTGTTTCCAAACCCATCGCAGGGGCGTATTCCAATAACTGCAATTACCGGAACCAACGGCAAAACGACGGTGGCTCGCATGATTGGGCATATTTGGCGAACAGCCGGCAAAAAAGTAGGCATGACTACAACTGATGGCATATTTATTGACTCAGAATGCATTATGTCCGGTGATACTACCGGACCGGCCAGCGCTAAAATTGTGCTGACTGATCCCGGCGTACAAGTTGCTGTATTGGAAACGGCACGGGGTGGGATTTTACGCGGCGGATTAGCCTTTGACTATTGCGATGTGGGTATTATTACTAACATCACTGAGGATCATTTAGGACAGGATGGAATCGAAGATCTGCAGGACATGGCCTTCATCAAATCATTGGTAGTAGAAACCGTAATCCCCGGTGGAGTTGCGGTTTTAAATGCCGATGATCAGATTGTAACTCAGATTGCCTCCCGGGTAAAAGCCTCGATCCTGTATTTTAGTACTGAACCGGACAATATTATTATAAAAAGGCATTTAGGGGCAGGCGGAAAAGCGCTGTTCGTCAAAAATAATGTGATTTACAGTGCTTGCGGGTGCAATGCCCGGCCAATCGTTAAAGTTTCCGATATACCGGTCACGCTAGGCGGCATTGCCAAACATAACGTGCAAAATGCGGTAATAGCAGCGGCTGCTTGTGTATGTCAGTCTATACCACTGGCGATAATACGGCGAGGATTAAAAAGCTTTCAATCTAACCCCGGTCGCCTTAATATCATGAATATGGGTTCGTTCCGTGTTTGTATCGACTACGGGCATAATCCGGCCGGTTATGCGGCGCTGATTCACACGGCTAATCAGATGGGCGCAAAAAGAGTCATCGGCGTAATAGCCGCACCCGGCGACAGACGGGATGATGTAATTAAAAACATTGGGCGGATTGCCGGGCGGGGATTTGACAAAATATATATCAAAGAAGATGCTGATCTAAGAGGGCGGCTGCCTGGCGAAGTGGCAAATTTATTACTTAAAGGCATTACTGAGGCAAATGCCGCTAAACAGGATGTTCAAATTATTTTATCGGAGCCGGAGGCGGTCAAAGCTGCATTAGAGCAGGCAACTCCCGGCGATTTCGTTGTTGTCTTTTACGAGAAGTATCAAAGTGTGATGAACGTCATTGACAAGTATTGTGAACAAGCAAAATCAAGGAAGAAGCCGCGTGAATATACTAAACGGCATTATTCTGTACAAAATTCTTTCGGGGCTGTTGCAGGCAAATTTTTACCGAAGTAGAATATATACTAGAATAATTGCTTGGGAGGTATATTATGGAACAGGTAATAAACACTCAACAGCAGGAGCTTCAACTGGTAGTATTCAATTTAGGCCAGGAAGAGTATGGTTTGCCTATTACGAAAGTACAAGAGATCAACCGATTGGCTCCAATTACTAAACTGCCCCAGGCACCATCCTTTATGGAAGGTGTAATTAATCTGCGGGGAAGAGTGATACCGGTAATTGATCTACGAAAACGGTTTCAAATTTCTATTGGCGAGTACACTGATGATACACGGGTAATTATTGTGGAAGTAACCGGACAGACCGTCGGTATTATTGTTGATGCTGTAACGGAAGTCATTCGTCTGTCGTCAAGCAATATTGAGCCCCCGCCGCCGGCGTTCATCCTTGATGCTCAGTATATACAAGGTGTCGGCAAAATCGATGATAGATTATTAATACTGCTGGATATGGACAAAATACTTTCTACTCAGGAAGAGATTGCCCTGCGTCAATTGGCCTAATTCATGAGAGAACATTTAAGTTTACCGGCTTACGCCAAAATAAATTTAGCTATTGACATACTGGGAAAAAGGGCTGATGGTTATCACGAAGTAGCAATGATCATGCAGTCTATCGATTTAGCCGATTTTATCAGCTTGTCAGCAGCCGAACAAGGAATTTCTCTGACAACCGATTGTCGGGATTTACCGGCCGATGCTGATAATCTGGCTTGGCGGGCGGCAGCATTATTGCAGCAGGTTTATGGTGTTAAGCAGGGAGTACATATACATATTGAAAAGAATATTCCGCTTGCCGCCGGTTTGGCCGGGGGCAGTGCCGATGCCGCAGCAGTCTTAAGGGGTCTTAATCTGCTGTGGGATTTGCAGCTTACTAATGATGATCTGGAAACGATTGGTTCCCAATTAGGATCAGACGTACCATTTTGTATCGATGGCGGAACAGTACTGGCTACCGGCCGTGGCGAAATATTGACACCGATAGCTCCGTTGATGCCTTGCTATGTCGTGTTGGCGAAACCGCCTATCAGCGTATCTACAGCCTGGGTTTACGACAATTTTAAGCTTGAACATGTTATCAAGCATCCGGATATTCCGGCAATGATCGCTGCAATAGGCAATGGGGATAGAGAGCGGTTTGTAAACAGTGCAGCCAATGTTTTGGAAACAGTTACTATAAAGGAATATCCTATTCTGGCTGAACTTAAAAAAAATATGCAACAGTCCGGTGCCTTGCTGAGTATGATGTCCGGCAGCGGTCCTACTGTATTTGGGTTGGCAGCTACTAAAGGTGACGCTGACACGATAGCCCATAATTTAGCAGGCTCGGCAAGTCAAATATATATCGCAAAGATTTTAAAAAAGGTGGGAGAAGATAATGGAACGGCGACTTTTACCGGTTCGGCTGGATAGTTATAAGCCGCTACGTGATGTAGTCAGTGAAACTCTACGGGAAGCTATTATTAGTGGTGTGTTGAAACCTGGTGAAAGGTTGATGGAAATCCAGCTTGCTGAGGAATTAGGGGTAAGCAGAACTCCGGTGCGCGAAGCAATTCGCAAACTTGAACTGGAAGGATTCGTAATAATGATGCCTCGTCGAGGGACATATGTTTCTGATGTTTCTATTAAAGATATTAACGAGGTATATGAAATCCGCACAGCTTTGGATGTATTAGCAGCAGGATTAGCTGCCGAAAGAATAACTTCTGAAGAACTGGAACAAATGGAACGCCTGCTGGTCGAAATTGCCGAATATATTGAACAAGACCAAATGGATAAGATAGTTGAAGCAGACAGTAAGTTCCATGATATTTTGTATCAGGCCAGCCGCAATGAACGATTAAAAGGAATCATCAGTAATCTCCGTGAGCAGTTTACCCGTATTCGCTCAAAATCAATGTCTTTTCCCGGACGTCTCAAGAACACATTGGGAGAACACCGGCGACTGGTAGAGGCCTTAGCCCAAGGCGATGCCGAAATTGCTCAACAGACTGCGCGTGAACATCTGGAGAATGCTGAGCAAGCCTTGTTATTAGAACTTAGTCAACACCGGGCACAAAAGTAATCCTCAAAGGAGGACGGTTCATGTACGACGCTATTATATTAGCGGGCGGGAAAAAAAATAAAGACTTTGGTGATAAAAGTACTTCCAGCTATGAGGCGATGATTGATATCGACGGACAGCCGATGGTGACTTTCGTAGCCAAGGCACTGTCAGCCAGCCTGCGAATACAGCGGATCTTAGTTGTCGGGCCGGAACAGGAATTACGTAAATGTCATTTCCCTCCCAACGCCGTCATCCTGTCAAGCGGAGAAACATTGATCGATACTATTCGTATTGGCATAAATGCGTTGGGACATAGCCGGAATGTATTGGTCGTAACTGCCGATATTCCGATGTTAACTCCGGAAGCAATCAATGATTTCATTGATAATTGCGAGCAGCATGATGCCGATTTCTATTATCCGATTGTAAATAAAGAGACTAATGAAAAGCATTATCCCGGCAATAAACGTACCTATGTAAAAGTCAAAGAGGGAACATTTACCGGGGGAAATATTTTTATGGTGAATCCATTAACAGTACCAAATGCCCTGCGGGTTGCAGATCCGATTATCGAAAATCGTAAGAATCCGCTAAAATTGTGTGCAATTTTGGGCTGGTCTTTTGTTTTTAAATTTTTACTTGGTACATTAACATTAGTGGAATTGGAGCAAAGTGTTTCCGATTTATTGGATTTACGGGGGAAGGTAATTTTGTCGCAGTACCCGGAATTAGGAATAGATGTGGACAAAATTAGTGATCTCCATTTTGTGCGGACAAATTTTTCTTTCAAAGGATAGTTGGCAAAACTAAGCCTGCCCTGCTTTTGTTGTTTTTGCTTGTTTTTTCACATTATGGGCAGGATTTGCGAGTAATGCAGAGAATCTGAATAAAAATGTTTAATTGATCTTAATTATTCGGATTTTCTGGGATGGGGGAACAGGTAAGATGAACAAAGTACGGAGAATGGAAAGGATTGTCGCGATTTCTAAACAATTAACGGACCGGCCGTGTCACTTATATTCTTTCGGGTATTTTTGCCAAGAATTTGATGTAGCTAAATCCACCTTAAGTGAAGACATGAACGTAATTAAAGCCGGACTCGAACTATTTAATCTGGGGACCTTGGAAACTGTTGCCGGTGCAGCCGGGGGCGTCCGGTACTTACCTTTCCGTTATTCCGATAATGTACAGCAAATGTTTATGGAATTGGCAGTAAAGTTAGCGGAACCCGAACGGATTATTCCCGGCGGTTTTTTATATATGTCAGATATTCTTTTCACCCCCCATCTGATGGCTCAGGTGGGGGAAGTATTTATGACCAGGTTTGCCGATTGTTGTCCGGACTATATAATGACGGTTGAAACGAAGGGTATACCGCTGGCGTTTATGACTGCCCGTGCTTTTGGTTTGCCATTAGTGACAGTACGCCGGGGCAGTAAAGTGACTGAAGGTTCGGCAGTAAGTATAAATTATGTAACCGGGTCAGCTAAAAGAATTCAAACTATGTCGTTGCCTAAGCGGGCACTGCCGCCAGGCGCGAAAGTGCTGATTATTGACGATTTTATGAAAGCCGGCGGAACAGCTAAGGGGATGATCGATCTCGCTCATGAAGTAGGCGCTAAGGTCGTCGGAACCGGAGTATTAGTGGCTACCTCTGAGCCGGAACAGAAGCTGGTAGATGACTATTTAGCGCTGCTTATTTTGCATCATGTTGATGAATATCATAAAAAAACTGATATTAGGCCTGGTAAACTGTGGTATTCCGTACAGGGGGGTGGTACCGGTGTCTGAAGTAAACATTGATTCTATTCGTCAGGCTTATGAACGGCTGAAAGGTATTGTTCATCATACTCCGCTTGACTACAGCCGCACTTTTAGCCGGCTTTCCGGCTGTGAGGCATATCTTAAACTGGAGAATTTACAGAAAACAGGTTCTTTCAAAATTCGCGGTGCTTACAATAAGATCCAGACGCTGTCCGAACAGGAGAAAGCAAGGGGTGTTATTGCCGCTTCGGCCGGAAATCATGCGCAAGGAGTTGCTTTTGGAGCTCGCCAGGCAGGGTTAAAGGCAACGATTGTTATGCCGGAAATTGCTCCATTGGCTAAGGTCGTAGCTACTAGAGACTATCAAGCCGAAGTGGTTTTGAAAGGAACTGTTTATGATGAAGCATATCAAGAAGCACTAAAAATTCAGCAGGAAACGGGCAGCACTTTCGTTCATGCGTTTAATGACTCAGCTGTTATTGCCGGACAAGGGACAATCGGCCTGGAAATATTGCAGGATTTGCCGGATGTGGACGCTATAGTAGTTCCCATTGGCGGCGGCGGTTTGATTGCCGGTATTGCTTCGGCTGTTAAAGCTGTTGCGCCTCACGTTAAAATATATGGCGTACAGGCCCAAGGTGCTTCGGCAATGTATCTGTCTAAGGCTGCTCATAGTCATAAAACTACCAATGATGCGGTGACAATAGCCGATGGGATTGCTGTTAAAGTTCCTGGTGATCTTACTTTCGCCATTGTTGACCGGTTAGTTGATGAAATCGTTACCGTAGATGATGAAGATATTGCCGGCAGCATTTTATTGTTGCTGGAACGATCAAAGATGATGGTGGAGGGTGCCGGTGCCGTCAGCTTAGCAGCACTTATCCATGACAAGATACCCTGTAAGAGAAAAGTAGTATGTGTGATATCCGGCGGCAACATCGATGTAAATTTTATATCCCGGATAATTGAACGGGGCCTGGTTAAAGCCGGCCGGAGAATAAAAATTTGTACGAATGTTTTAGACCGTCCCGGTGAACTGCAAAGACTGTTATATACAATCGGTAAATTGCAGGGCAATATTATCCATGTTTATCATGACCGGGTTGAACGGCATGTGCCGCTGGGACAAGCGGTTGTTGAAATCAGTCTGGAAACGAGAGACGCCATGCACAGCGACATGATTATGCAGGCGTTAAGTCAGCAGGGATATGTAGTGGAATTAATTGTGTAGCAGGATTATCAATATACATGTCGAATACGCGTAAAAGTATGTCTACAATATACAGGAGGAACTAGTATGGCGGAATTAAAAGCAGTTATCTTGGCTGCGGGCAAAGGAACGCGAATGAAATCGTCATTGCCTAAAGTACTCCATGACGTTGGTGGAAAGCCAATGGTAACGCATGTTATCGAAACGGCCAGGCAAGCCGGCGCGGCTGGCAGCATTGTCGTTGTGGGGTTTGGCGCCGAACTTGTCATGGATAAAATCGGCGACGCGGCGGAATATACAATTCAACATCAGCAATTGGGCACCGGCCACGCCGTCGTTCAAACGTATGATAAACTAAAAGATTTTTCCGGAACTGTTATGGTATTGTGTGGTGATACACCCTTATTACAAGCAGATACGCTCAGTGAATTGTATAAACAGCATATTTCTTCAGGAGCGAAAGCTACGATTTTATCGGCTAAGATGCCTGACCCGTTCGGATATGGGCGAATAATCCGCAGCAGTGATGGACAAGTACAGAAAATCGTCGAGCAAAAGGATGCATCAGAACAAGAAAAGTTAGTGGATGAAGTTAACACTGGAATTTATTGTTTTGAGGCGCCGGAACTGTTTGCTGCTTTGAATAGTATCGATTGTAACAATGTCCAAGGTGAATATTACCTTACCGATGTTATTGCCAAATTAGTAAGCGGCGGACAAAAGGTAAGCGCCTTGGTTATTCACGATTACCAACAGACACTAGGTATTAATTCCCGTATTCAATTGGCGGAGGCCGAAAAGATCTATCGGCGGCGCAAGCTGGAACAGCTAATGGATAGCGGCGTGACAATAATGGATATCGACAGCACATTTATTGATGCGGATGTGACTATTGGCAGCGACACAATTATTTATCCGTTTACATGGCTGGAGAAAGGTACGGTAATTGGTAGCGGCTGCCGAATTGGTCCGCAATGCCGGATACAGAATACGCAAATCGGCGATTACTGTACCATCCATTTTACCTATGCTCATGATTGCCGCATCGAGAATGAAGTTACGGTTGGTCCGTATGTACATATACGGCCGGATACAGTTTTAGCCAAAGGCGTAAAAGTCGGTAATTTTGTTGAAGTCAAAAATTCACTGATCGGCGAGTACAGTAAACTCCCGCATTTGAGCTATATTGGTGATACTGATATGGGAGCCCATGTCAATATCGGCTGCGGCACTATAACTGTCAACTATGACGGTAAGAAGAAGCACCGGACGACTATACAGGATCATGCTTTTGTTGGCTGCAATACTAACCTGGTTGCGCCGGTTTCGGTCGGTCAACAAGCTTATGTAGCTGCCGGGTCGACAATAACCAAAGATGTTCCGGCGGAGGCGCTGGGTGTGGGGAGAGCTCGTCAAAAAAATATTGATGGCTGGGTTACAAAACATATTTAACATAAATTTTGGAGGTTTGGGGAATGTTGGAAGATAATAAAAGGTTGCGTATATTTACCGGAAATGCCAATCGGGAACTGGCAGAGGAGATTGCTGCCTACCTTGGCGCCGGTGTTGGTGACGCGTCTGTCGGTAAGTTTAATAACGGTGAGATCCAAGTGATGATCGGGGAAAGCGTTAGAGGTAAAGAGGTCTTTATACTTCAGCCTACTTCACAGCCGGTTAACGAGCATTTAATGGAGTTGTTAATAATGGTCGATGCTTTTAAGCGAGCTTCGGCGCGCCACATCACGGCGGTTATTCCTTACTATGCCTATGCTCGGCAAGATCGAAAAACCCGCGGACGTGAACCTATCTCAGCCAAACTGGTAGCGAATTTACTTACGACTGCCGGTGTAACCAGAGTTGTAACTATGGATTTGCATGCCGGGCAGATTCAAGGCTTTTTCGATATACCGGTTGACCATCTACCAGGTGTGCCCATCTTAGCTGAATACATTTTGGCAAAAAATCTTAATGACTTGGTAGTCGTTTCACCTGATCTTGGCGGCGTTACCAGAGCTCGTCAGTTGGCAGACCGTTTGCACTGTGAAATCGCTATTATTGATAAACGCCGTCCTGAGCCGGGAGTAGCGGAAGTTATGAATATTATCGGCTGTGTTGATGGTAAAACGGCTATTATTATCGATGATATTGTCGATACGGCGGGATCGCTTACCGAAGGGGCCAAGGCGATTGCCAAGTATGGCGCTAAGGAAGTTTATGCTTGTTGTACGCATCCGGTATTGAGCCATCCCGCAGTGGAGCGGATCGAAAAGTCCAACATAAAAGAGTTGATTGTTACCAACACGATACCCTTGCCGGAAGACAAACGTTCCCCTAAAATTAAAGTATTATCAGTGGCGCCGCTGCTTGGCGAGGCTATTGTCAGGATATTTGGTGAATTATCGGTCAGTAAATTGTTTGACAATTGACCATCTCAGCCTAAGCAAAAATCGCCGTAAATGAATGGCGGGATTTAGACATTTTGTCCTTATTAGCTTCTTAGACTTGGCCGTTGCCAAGTCTTTTATTTCACTTCTACTTCCACAATGGCTTGCAAAAGGCTGCGACGACATTGAGTAAACGGGGGTATTGATATGCAAGAATACATTATTGATACGGCTAAGCGTGAAGATATTAGGCAAATTGCCGCCATTTTTACCGAGAGCTTTACTGACAGCATATTATTTCATTGTGGAAAACTTCCTCAGCCGTTGGCAATGGAAGACATCTTCCTGGCGGTATTTCTGGCCGAACCGCAAGCCGCATTGGTGTTAAAATACCGGCAAACCGTCGTTGGCTATTGCTTTGCTCCGCATTGTCTTCCCCGGCTGTGGCTGCAGGCAGTATTCGGCGGCCATTTGTTGAAATGGGCTTGGCGCTGGTTAACAGGAAAATATGGTATTGGCGTATACCCGATTAAAATGTTATTATTAAATAAAGCTTCTTTCTTGCAATCAGCTTTTACTCCGGCCAAAACGTCGAATGCTCGAATTTTATCGATCGCTGTTGCTAAGCAGTACCGCGGTAAAGGTTTGGCTTCACAGTTGATGGCAGCAGCTATGAACTATTTTGCCGGGCGAAAAGTGCGCCGGGTAAGATTGGAAGTTCGGCCGGATAACCTGTCGGCGATAAGAGTCTATGAAAAATTCGGCTTTGTGGCGGCTGGAACAACCAGCGATCCGCAAGGCGACTGGCTTATTATGTTTAAAGAAATGGAGAATTAATTCATGTTTGGAATAAGCCTTAGGCTGATTAGTATTCTCGGCTTATTGACAGCATTGGTTATGGTGGGGTTGGTAATCGACTATCTCCATATGTGGCGGCGACCGTGGCGGGTAGGATTAATTGTTGCTATTTTGGGAATAGCCGCCGGAGTTGCTTTAACCGTTAGTGCCGTGCTTCCGGCCGGCAATTTTTATGGGCCGGTGTTTACCGAAGTGCGAACTAAGCATAAAATCGTTGCTTTGACCTTTGATGATGGACCTTATCCACCGTATACCGGTCAAATATTAGATATACTTAGGGAATATAACGTACCGGCCACCTTCTTCGTTGTCGGTCGTAATACGATAAAACATCCCGAACTTGTTCGCAGAATTGTTGAAGAAGGTCATCAAGTTGGCAATCATACATATAGTCATATTGATCTACTCAAGGCCGACCGTAACGGAATAATAACTGAGATTGAGCAAGCCGACCGGGCAATAGCCTTAGCTGCCGGCGTACATCCTCATATTGTCCGGCCGCCCCATGGGTTCCGTGATGCTGTAGTCATGCAGATCTGCCGGGAAAAAGGTCTGAAAGTTGTGGAATGGTCGGTTCTCAGCCGTGACTGGACCAATCCCGGTGTTCAGACAATCGTACAGCGAACCTTGAGTAAAGTAACAACCGGATCGGTAATTTTATTGCATGATGGTGACGGAATAAGTCAAACTGCCTCCAGAGCACAGACAGTGGAGGCCACCAGGCATATTATCAGAGAATTGTTGGCCCAAGGCTATCAATTTGTTACAGTAGATGAAATAATTAAGAGAAACGGTGAAAGCTAATGAAAATGATCGTAGGGTTGGGAAACCCCGGGAATGAATATCAGTCAACACGCCATAATGTAGGTTTTATGGTCGTTGATGAATTGGCCAAGCGCTGGGAGATATCCGGTTGGCGCAGTAAACACGAAGCGCTTGTTGCGGAGTACCGCGACAAGGAAGTGGTGTTGTTGGTCAAACCTCAAACATATATGAATTTGAGTGGCGTCGCCGTGGGGTTGATAGCCCGCTGGTACAAAATCGTTCCCCAAGATATAATTGTGATTCATGACGATATGGATATAAACACCGGACGCCTGCGGCTGCGAGCTAAAGGAGGCTCCGGCGGCCATCGCGGCATTGAATCTATATTAGTTCACTTGGGGGTGGAAGATTTCATACGGATACGCGTAGGTATCGGACATCCTGGAACTGATCAAAAAGTAATTAGTCATGTGCTGAATCAGTTTAGTGCTGATGAGCAAAAATTAATGGCCGATACTATCTGCCGGGCTGCCGATGCTGTTGAAGGTTTGATGAGACAAGGGATAGACAAGGCCATGAATAAATATAACAGTTAGTTCGGAAGGGGGGAAGCTTTGTGTTTACAGCATTGTATGCTGATCAGCAAGGGAACATCTTTGATGCCTTGGATTGTAGAGCCGCAGTCCGCCACGGAACTAAGCTAATGGCTGCGCCCAGCCGGGGTATGATCCCCATTCCGTCCGGGACTGACTTAATGTACTTGCCGGGGCGAACGGCAGTTGTGAATAAAAACGGTAAACCGGTTGCGCTGGATAGCCGACAGTTAGCTGTTGCGGCTATCTTGCCGGTAGGCTATACCCGCACCTATTTACCGGCATTTATTAAACAACCTGGGGCTCCGCTGCTGCCGTTATACGGCTATACTGCAGTTGCCGTTCATAATGATGAGCTATATGTTGCGGCATTTAAAAGTGATGATAATGAAAAATGGAATCCACACCGGTTTAACAGTCCTGATCTTACAGCCAAAGTCAATGCCATCCAAAAGTCAATGCCGGATAATCGCATTGTCAGCCAATTGGCGCAATGTTCGCTCAAGTGGCACTGCTGTACGGCCCAGAATTTATTCTATCATCGCTGGGAAGCTGGTATTCCGACGTCGCCGGTATGTAATGCCAATTGTCTGGGCTGTATATCACTGCAGCCGGCCGAATGCTGTCCGTCACCGCAAAGCCGCATCCAGTTCTCACCGACTGCTCAGGAAATCGCTGAAGTGGGGATATATCATTTGGAAAGTGCACCCGAGCCGATTATCAGTTTCGGACAAGGCTGCGAAGGTGAGCCGTCATTAGCTTGGCAGCAAATTACGGAAGCTATCCGGCTTATCCGCAGGAAAACTTCCCGCGGAATTATTAACATGAATTCCAATGCCGGGTTTACGGCCGGAGTGAAAAGTATAATTGACGCCGGCTTGGACAGTATGCGGGTAAGTATGATCAGCGCGATTCCTGAAACCTATCAAGCTTACTACCGTGCCCAATATGATCTTGACAATGTTATGGAGTCAATTGTCTATGCCAAACAAAAAGGAGTGTATGTGTCGGTTAATTTGCTGCTGTTTCCCGGCATGACGGACCGTCCGGCGGAAATAGCGGCTTGGCATAAATTTATAAAATTATCATCTGTTGATATGATCCAATTACGCAATCTGAACATCGACCCGGATTGGTTTTTGGAAATAATGCCGGTAGAGACCGACCGACCGGTCGGAGTAAAGTATTTTGTGCAATCATTAGCTCAAGAATTTCCCAAGTTGGCCATCGGCAATTTCAGTCATTTTTCCGGCTGACAGGCAATAATTTTTGCTACCGATTTTTCGGCTGGATTGCAGGTATGGTTGCGCTGTTTTGTTGGCAGCTGGGTCCAGTGTACCGAGTGGCTGGAACTCAGTCTGACAACTGAACATTAACAGGTTATTGCGATAAGATGTTTGGATAAAATATTGCACTCACTATCGCAGTGTGCTATAATTGATTAGCGTAATCTAAAGTGGAAGTAAAGTGAGGTGCAGAAAATCATGCAAGACAAAATTCATCCGAAGTATGGTGAAGCCAAAGTAGTCTGCGCGTGTGGCAATACATTTATGACCGGCTCTGTGCAAAAAGAACTGCGTGTAGATGTTTGTTCCAAATGCCATCCATTTTTCACTGGGCAACAGCGGAATATGGCGGCCCGCGGCCGGATAGAGAAGTTTAACAAGCGGTATGGTAAAGAAGGCTAACTAAGAGCGCAGAGCAGCGATGCTCTGCTCTGTTTATATTATAGGAGGAATTGATGAAACCAAAGGTAAATATTGGCGGTCAGGCAGTTATTGAAGGAGTCATGATGCGCGGACCTGAGCATATCGCTACGGCTGTCAGGCAGCCGGACGGTACAATTACTGTTAATAAAGAGCCGTTGTTTTCATGGACTCAGCGCTATCCCATTTTGAAAAAACCGTTGCTGCGCGGAGTGGTAGCCTTAATTGAATCGTTGGTGTACGGGCTTAAGGCCCTGTCTTATTCTGCCCAGATGGCTGGTGAAGAGGGCGAAGAAATTTCCAGTAAGGAAATTGCCATAACCATGATGTTTTCATTCGGACTGGCTATTTTGTTGTTTGTAATAGTACCAACTTATGGGGCAAAATTTATTCATAGCTCGGTATCCGATCCTCGGATGCTAAACCTATTGGAAGGCTTAATCCGTCTAACCATTTTCTTTTTGTATGTAGGCGGTATTTCGAGAATAAAAGATATTCAGCGGGTATTTCAATATCATGGAGCGGAGCACAAAACAGTATTTGCCTATGAAGCCCAACTTGAATTGACGGTGGAAAATGTCCGGCCGTTCAGTACGCTGCATCCAAGGTGCGGTACTAATTTTCTGCTCATTGTAATGCTGGTAAGCATTTTTGTTTTTTCATTCCTTGGCTGGCCGAGTATCTGGATACGCATTGCCTCGCGTATTGTTTTGCTGCCGCTGGTTGCAGGGCTTAGTTACGAAATCTTACGTTTTTTTGGCAATAGCGAACAAGGCTGGGTGCGAACGCTGATGCTGCCCGGATTATGGCTGCAGAAGTTAACGACCCGCCAGCCCAGTGATGACCAAATTGAAGTGGCAATTGCGGCGCTGAATGCGGTACGTCCTGCTTTGACGGATGTTAATGAGGTGAATGACCATGCTTGATAAATTGCAATCTATTGAAGATAAATATTTGCAACTGGAGAACCTGATCAGCGATCCTAGCGTAATCGCCAATCAGACCGAGTGGCAAAAACATGCCAAAGCCCATGCTAAATTAACGGAGATTGTTGGTGTATTTCGTCAATATAAGCAGGTTTGCCAGGAACTTCAGGATGCCCAAGAGATGTTGAGTGAGGCTGTTGATCCCGAGTTTCGCCAATTGGTTTTGGCTGAATTGGAAGAATTAAAAAAACAAAGCTCGACTTTGGAAGGCGAGTTAAAAATCTTATTATTGCCCAAAGACCCTAATGACGAAAAGAACGTAATTGTCGAAATTCGCGGCGGTGCCGGTGGCGACGAAGCGGCCCTATTTGCCGGCGACTTGTTCCGTATGTATACCCGCTTTGCCGAAACGATGGGTTGGAAAACCGAAATTCTCGATTCTAATCCTACCGATTTAGGCGGATTTAAAGAAGTAATTTTTGTTATTGAGGGCGATGGTGTTTACAGTAAGTTAAAATATGAAAGCGGTGTTCACCGAGTTCAGCGGGTGCCGACAACCGAATCAGGCGGTCGTATTCATACGTCTACCGTAACGGTTGCCGTGTTGCCGGAGGCTGAGGATGTCGAAGTTGACATCAACCTCAATGATCTGCGGATTGATACCTATTGTGCCAGCGGTGCCGGCGGGCAGCATGTAAATAAAACGGAGTCTGCCGTTAGAATAACTCATCTGCCCAGCGGAGTGGTTGTCCAGTGTCAGGACGAGAAATCACAATTGCAAAACCGCGAAAAGGCGATGCGGGTGCTGCGCGCCAAGCTGTTGGAATTGGCTCAGGAGCAGCAACGCAGCGAATTGGCGGAAAATCGTAAAAGTCAGGTAGGTACCGGCGATCGCAGTGAACGAATCCGTACCTATAATTTCCCTCAAGGCCGGGTGACTGATCATCGCATCGGCTTAACCCTCCATAAGTTAGATTTTATCTTGAATGGTGATTTAGCCGAATTACTTGAAACACTGATTACTACCGATCAAAGCGAAAAGTTAAAGCAGGTTCAATAATATGAATCAAAGCAAAGATGTATGGACGATTGGCAATATTTTAACATGGACCAAGCAGTACTTCGGCGAAAAAGGTGTGGATAATCCCCGCCTTGATGCCGAGGTGCTGCTTTCCCACATATTAGGTACCGACCGCTTATATCTCTATGTACATTTTGACCAACCTTTGCAGGCAGCAGAACTGGCAGCTTTCCGGCAGGCAGTCAAGCAGCGGGCAATGCGCCTGCCGGTCGCTTATATTACCGGCCATAAAGAGTTCATGGGCATTGACTTTACCGTATCCCCGCAGGTACTTATTCCCCGGCCGGAAACCGAAATACTGGTCCAAGCTGTCTTGGACCGGCTGAGTGGTATTACTCAGCCTGAGATTTTGGACATCGGTACCGGCAGTGGCGCTATTATTATCAGTTTATTGCACATTTTGCCTACATCAACGGGGATAGGAGTCGATTTATCGGTCGATGCTTTGACTGTTGCGCAGACCAATGCCGATAGGCATGGCATTGGCGAAAGGCTTGAGCTACGGTGCGGAAATACTTTTTCGCCGGTTTCCGGCAGGCAGTTTGATGTTATTGTATCTAATCCTCCTTATATAACCAATGATCAGTTGGAAAGGCTTCCGCCGGAAGTATTACATGAGCCGAGAATTGCCTTAGCAGGCGGCAAGGATGGACTGGACTATTACCGTGAAATAATAACTCAAGCAGCCGGATTTTTGAAGCCGGCCGGGTTTATCGGATTAGAAGTCGGGTACGATCAAGCCAGGCAAGTTGCTGCATTTGCGGAACAGACCAATAAATACCAGGTACAGGATATCATCTGTGATTACGCTGGAATCGAACGCGTGGTAATCCTGACGCGGAGGGAATTATAATGCATACGCATATTTGGCAAGTTAATCCTCATCAACCGGACATTAGTATCTTAAGCAGAGCCGGGGATATTTTAAAGAAAGGCGGGTTAGTTGCTTTTCCAACCGAAACAGTATATGGATTAGGCGCTAATGGGTTAGATGCCCGGGCAGTTAATTCTATTTACCAAGCTAAGGGGCGACCGGCGGATAATCCCTTGATTTTGCATATTGCAGATCAAAGTGCAGTGGAGAAACTGGCCCGGAACATTCCTAAGCAAGCTTATTTATTAATGGAAAAGTTTTGGCCGGGTCCGTTGACGATTATTTTGGCAAGAACTCCGGCCGTGCCGGACATTGTAACCGGTGGCTTAAATACGGTTGCACTGCGTATGCCGCAATCTACAATTGCCTTAGAATTGATCAAGTTAGCCGGTGTCCCTATTGCCGCACCGTCGGCTAATTTATCCGGCCGTCCTAGTCCGACGACAGCGCAAGACGTTCTGGCTGATCTAAACGGGAAAATTGATGTTATTATTGACGGCGGTAATTGCGAAATTGGATTAGAATCAACGGTCATTGATTGTCTTGGTGAAAAACCGGTTATCTTACGCCCGGGGGGAATTACTTGGGAAATGCTTTCAGCTGTATTGGGACCGGTACTGATTGATCCCGCTTTGGCCGGAGATTCGTCATTAAAGCCACGCGCGCCGGGAATGAAATATCGGCATTATGCGCCGCAGGCACCAATGCTTCTTATTGAAGCCATTCAACCACGTTCTTATGAACTGTTAAATACAGAGATAAATAAAGCACTGGCTGCCGGTAAGAAAATTGGTCTGTTAATTTCAAATTCAGCAGCGAAATCTATAGAAGTCAACTCTGGTCAAATATTGTTGCAGTGTTACGGGTCACGGCTGCAGCCGGAGCAACTGGCAACAGACCTATACTCATTGTTGAGATGGTTTGACAGTCGGAATGTTGATATAATATTGGCGGAAGGTGTCGAAGAACAAGGTCTCGGATTAGCTGTTATGAATAGAATGCGCAAGGCCGCCGGGTATAATATCCTGCATTAGAAAGTGGCGGAGACTGATACTACCTCCTTAGATGTTTTCATATACTCTATCAATGGAGGTGGTCAGGTGTGAGTACAATGGAGCTGATAGCTTTAAGTATCGCCTTGGGTACTGACCTTTTTTCAGTGTCCATTCCCATAGGCATGAACTCCATCCGGTCCCGCACGATGATTCGGGCAGCACTTGTATTTGCGATATTTCATATTGTAATGATTTTGTTCGGCTATTATTTAGGTTATCTGACCGGGAACATTTTAGGCCACTTGGGCAAATATCATTTAGGTTGGTCATTGCATTATGTCCGTAATCTAGCTAGTATTATCGGAGCATTAGTATTAATAGGATTAGGGTTGCACCTTGTCTGGATTAATTTATTAGGCGATTCCGGCGATAACCAGCCGCTGAATCCATTGTCCGGCTTTTCGCTGATTGCCCTAGCTTTCAGCGTCAGTATTGATGCGCTGGCGGCCGGGCTGGGCATGGGAATGTTGGATGTAGATCTTGTTAAACTTAGTATTATTTTAGGTACTGTTATCTTTTGTATTGCTTTAACAGGACTTTTGCTAGGCCGAAGAATAAGCGGACTTTTGGGTGAAAAGTGCAGTTTATTAGGGGCCGTTGTTCTTATATATCTAGGTGTTCATTTAATGATTAATATTCTGGTATGATAATTATAATTGGAAAGGAGTAGGTAGTCATGTTTAACATTTTAGTGGTTTGTACAGGTAATACCTGCCGCAGTCCAATGGCCGAAGTATTGTTAAGGCATAAAATTAAACAAAGTGAATTAACAGAAGAAATCAATGTATGTTCGGTTGGGATTTACGCAACCGGTTATTCACCGGCATCAAATTTGGCACAATTAACCATGAAGTCCCAGGGAATGGATCTATCTTGCCATACGTCGCGCCAAGTCACCAAGCAATTATTGCAAGCAGCTCAATTGATTCTTACGATGACTGCCGCTCAGAAACAGGCGTTACTGCAATTCGATCCGACTCAAAGCGATAAAATCTTTACGCTGTGTGAATTTGTCGGACAAGCTGGGGATGTTGCCGATCCGTTTGGCGGAGACTTGGATATATATCAGGATTGTGCTCTGCAAATATCTAACTTAATCGACATGGCCTGGAAAAAAATTGTTGCTTTAGAGCAGGATAAATACAAATAATAAGCGAAAAAAGAGGAGGAAATGCAGTGTCTATAGCAATCGGTAGTGATCACGGTGGGTACAAATTAAAGGAAGCAGTTATTCGGTTCTTAGCCGAAAAAAATATTCCCTACCATGATTTTGGTACATATAGTACGGATTCTGTCGATTATCCTGATATTGCCCGGGATGTGGCGCAAGCTGTAGCCAATAATAGTTATGAGAAGGGAATAATTATTTGTGGTACAGGTATTGGTGTCAGCATCGCTGCTAATAAAATTAAAGGGATTCGTGCAGCTTTATGTCATGATGTATTTTCGGCAGCAATGGCGAGGGAACATAATAATGCCAATGTCCTTTGTCTGGGCGAGAGAGTAATAGGTATCGGTTTGGCTCAACTGATTGTAGATACTTGGCTGCGTACTGAATTCTCCGGCGGAAGGCATGAACGCCGGGTATGCAAAATTGCAATGCTGGAAGAATAACAGCCGTAATTTATAGGTAGAAGGTGAAGATGTATTGAATGATTTTTTGCGGACAGTGGAAAATGACGTTGCAGCAGCTGTATTAGAACTGCTGGCAACAGCGGAACTTTGCCGCGGTCAGCTATTGGTGTTAGGCTGCAGTACCAGTGAAGTAAAAGGCGAGAATATTGGTTCAGCCGGTTCAGATGAAATTGCTGAAGTTATTGTTTCGACAGTGAAAACCTTATGCGAAGCCCAAGGGATTTTCTTGGCAGTACAGTGTTGTGAACATCTTAATCGGGCACTTGTTGTCGAGCAACAAGCGTTGGCGTTATATAATTTGGAACAAGTGACGGTAATTCCGGTAGCTCACGCCGGCGGAGCCTGTGCGGCCTATGCTATGAAGGCGTTTGCCGCTCCGATGGTTGTGGAATTCGTCCAAGCCCATGCCGGGTTAGATATTGGCAATACGCTGATTGGCATGCATTTGAAACATGTCGCGGTACCGGTTAGATTAGCGCAAAAGCAGGTAGGCAAAGCTTGGATTACAGCGGCGCTGACCCGTCCTAAACTAATTGGCGGACAGCGTGCTGTGTATAACAAATGAGGGGGAAGAATATGAGTATTTTAGCAACGATGGATCCGGAAATTGCTAAGGCCATTGACTTGGAACGATCACGCCAGCAAAATAAGCTGGAATTGATCGCTTCGGAAAATTTTGTTAGTAAAGCGGTATTAGAAGCGCAAGGATCGGTACTAACCAATAAATATGCAGAAGGTTACCCGGGACATCGTTACTATGGCGGCTGCGAGTACGTCGATATAGTTGAACAATTAGCCATTGACCGGGCCAAGACTTTATTTGGTGCCGAACATGCTAATGTCCAGCCGCATTCGGGAGCACAGGCCAATACCGCAGTTTATTTTGCTTTTTTAAAGCCTGGTGATACGATCTTAGGTATGAATTTATCCCATGGCGGTCATTTGACTCACGGAAGTCCGGTAAATATATCCGGAATGTATTTTAATGTCGTAGCTTACGGCGTAGACCCGGTCACTCATTTAATTGACTATGATGCAGTGCGAGAACTGGCAATCAAGCACCGTCCCAAGATGCTGGTTGTCGGCGCCAGCGCTTATCCACGAATTATTGATTTTGCCCGGATGGGTGCAATTGCCCGTGAAAGCGGTGCAATGCTGATGGTCGATATGGCGCATATTGCCGGTTTGGTGGCAGCCGGACTACATCCCAGCCCGCTGGAACATGCGGATGTTGTTACAACTACCACTCATAAGACCTTGCGGGGACCGCGCGGCGGAATTATTATGTGCCGCCAGCAGTATGCCAAGGCGGTGGACAAAGCGATTTTCCCCGGCACACAAGGCGGTCCGTTAATGCACATAATTGCCGCTAAGGCGGTTGCTTTAAAGGAAGCGCACAGTGCTGAATTCCATAAATACCAGCAGCAAATTCTTAACAATGCACAGGCTTTATCCCGCGCATTGACGGAATCCGGATTCACCCTTGTTTCCGGCGGAACTGATAATCATTTAATGTTATTAGATGTGCGAAATCAAAGCTTAACCGGTAAACAAGCCGAAAGACTACTAGATGATGTAGGTATTACCGTCAATAAAAATACCATTCCGTTTGATCCGACCAGTCCGTTTGTTACCAGTGGCATCCGTATCGGGACACCGGCCTTGACTACTAGGGGTATGGTTGAATCCGATATGGTGGCAGTAGGCGAAATTATCACTATGGTTCTGAAGAATCCTGATAATGCCGCAATACATGCTCAGGCAGCCGAAAAAGTTCAGTTATTATGCCGTCAGCATCCTTTGTATGCCGACTAGGTAAAATATGGGGGGTATTATTATGAAAGTGAAGATTGTTGATCATCCGTTAATTCAACACAAACTATCATTGATTCGGGACATCAAAACAGGACCAAAAGAATTTCGGGAGCTGCTGGAAGAAATCGCAATGCTGCTGGCTTACGAAATTACCAGGGATTTGCCGTTAGAAGAAATGGAAATCCAAACCCCTGTTGCTCCTTGTCGCTGCAAAGTATTATCAGGCAAAAAACTAGGTGTCGTACCAATTTTGCGGGCCGGCTTGGGAATGGTCAGCGGAGTGCTGAAACTTATTCCGGCCGCTAAAGTCGGACATGTTGGCGTATACCGTGATCCTGATACCTTGAAACCGGTAGAATACTATTGCAAATTTCCAACTGATGTAGCTGATCGGGATTTCATTGTTATTGACCCGATGTTGGCTACCGGTGGGTCTTCGGCTGCCAGTATCGATATGCTTAAACGCCAGGGCGCTGCTAATATCAAACTGATGTGTTTGGTAGCTGCTCCGGAAGGTGTCAAATATGTAAATGAACAGCATCCGGATGTTGAAATATACACAGCGGCGGTAGATGATCATCTTAATGATCATGGGTACATTGTACCGGGCCTTGGTGATGCCGGCGACAGAATATTTGGAACGAAGTAAAAGACAAACGGGGCGGATTTGATATGATCCGCCCCGCTTAATATTATGATAAGTATAAGTTCTTTATTAGAAAAGACTACGCGACAATAATTTTGTTAATATCGGACAATAAATCGGTTTGCCGGACTAGTAAAGTGTAAATCTGCTGCAGAAATGCTGCAGTGGATTGCTGGGCACGCGGCAGTAAAATCCGGGTGGCCTGATGATAGGAATATTGGGTTGCCTGTTGATTAACCAAGTCAAAAAAATCGGCAGCGATAACGGCATTATTAATTAACCATTGCTCAGGATTGAAGGATTGATTCATAGCGGCAAAATCGTTTACAGCGTAATTGCGGTAATGTTTCTGGGCCCAGCATTCATATTCCTGGTGTCCGGCGAATAGTTTTCCCCGGGCATGATGGGGAACGCACATATCCTGAACGAGGTGAGCGGCCGCTCCGATAAAAAACACGCCTGCTGCATAATCACGCTGCCTGGCGCAAGTAAAAGCCGAGTTTATAAACTGCTTGAATTCAGTTACGGCATTATCAAACTTAAATAGGCCTTTACCGGAGCCGGGGATAAAAAAGTGGCTAATATTTTTCCAGTCTTTATCAGCCCAAATAGTACCGCTAATAAATTGCTTGCGGTAAATACTGAAAAAGTCTGCGCAGGTACTATTTCCTTCATTCTTCAATATTTTGAGAGCTTGATGATTACAAAAAACATGGGTAATCCCTGGTTTGTCAAAAAAGCGTTGGATTGGACTGGTGGAAAGAAGCGCTAATTTAACGCCGGCCATTATTGACCAGTTCCCTAAAGTCTCTACATCCATTTTCTCCTCCAGTATAGTTATTCAAGCCTATTGCTTGGGCAACCGCCTTTGCAGCTAGCGGCCGCTTAAATTGATGAGCCTTTGCTTTCATCTCTTGTAATTGTGCAGGTTGGGTAACTAGTGAATGTATTTGCCATTTTAGTTCGGAACTATTTTTGACCCATTTAGCTATCTTTTTAGAGGTTAGGTATAAGGCATTTTCTTCTTCTTGCCCGGGAAGCGGTTGATAAAAGATGATTGGCAGTTCTGCCGCTAATGCTTCGCTGCTGGTCAAAGCTCCGGCTTTGGTAATAAGCAGGTCGGATGCTGCCATCAATTCATGTATTTGCCTGGAGTAACCGAAAACATGGACTGAATGGTTGGAGCGACCGGCTGCATATTCTAAACTTTCCTGCAAATGCTTATTGTTGCCGGTAACAATAATGACCTGCAATTTTTCTTCAATACTATTTAGACAGTCCAGCGATTGTTTTACCGGGCCCAGGCCTAATCCGCCGCCCATCAATAGAATAACCTTATGATCAGGATGCAAGCCTAAACTCAATCTTACTGCATTCTTAGCAAGCGGCTGAGCGAAGCCGGCATCGATAGGTATGCCGGTTGCATATATATTGGCTGGACAGATTCCTTCATGCGCTAACTTGTTTTTAATATCAGGCGAAGCGACACAATACAGATCTATTTCTTTGTGGACCCATAAGCGGTGAACGGCAAAGTCGGTAATAATTCCAGCCAGTGGAATGTTTACTCGCCGGATGCGGCGCAAATAAGAGGCTGCCACAGCAGGGAACGGGTGAGTGAATATTAACATATTCGGCTGATGCTTGTCGATAAGAGCTAACATATCCCGCTTCATTGCTTGCGCCAATAAATAGTGTACTTTTGAGCCACTGGCGGGTGTTTGCGTCCAGCGGTAAATGAAGTCATACATATCCGGAAAAACATCAATCATTCTTAGGTAACTCTCTTTTAGCAGGGTGTTTAGATATGAATTTTCGCTATTCATAAAATCAATAACTGAAACATTGGCAGATTCAGTATTTTGCAAGGCTTGTTGAGTTGCTTTAGCTGCTTGGTTATGGCCGGCTCCAACTGAGGCGGATACAATCAAAAAATTTTTTGTTTTAGACATAGTATCACCTCACAATAGTTTTTCTGGTTAAAGTCTAACACGTAAAACCAAATGCGGTGTTAACAAGAAGTTAAGTATTGGTTAAGTATAATTATTCAAATATATAATTTGCGCAGGAAAGCAGCGGCAAAATGCGGAATTGATAGCATGAAAGATATGCAGCTTAACGGAGGGATTATCTTGGAATGTACAACCAGACCAAGCTGGGACCAGTATTTTATTGAAATTGCGCAAGTGGTAGCTAAACGGTCTACTTGTTTACGCCGCTATTACGGCGCGGTTATCACTAATGATAATATTATTGTCAGCACCGGCTACAACGGGTCGCCTCGCGGTGAGCAGAACTGCGTTGATTTAGGCAGTTGCCGGCGGGAAGAATTAAATGTTCCCAAAGGTGAACGGTATGAACTGTGTGTTGCGGTGCATGCCGAGCAGAATGCCATCATTAACGGCGATCCGGTGAAAATGCAAGGGGGTACAATTTACGTTGCCGGTTTTAATGCTGACAGAACTTTAGCTTGCGGGCAGCCCTGCCTATTATGCCGGCGGATGATAATGAATGCCCGGCTGGCTAAAGTTGTGTATTTAAACGCTGACGGAACAATAGTCTCTTGCCGGCCAAATGAGTTGAGTAGTATTGGCTAACGATGAATAATTATTTGCCGGACATATTTTGAATTTATTAACCAACGTGGTATGATAATAGCAATAAATGATTTTTTTGGCAGGGTTTGTCGCCGATTGTATAACTTTTTAGATTATGACAAATGCTGATACAAGCGAGTAGAAGCTCAGCAATTTTCCCGCTATTTTACGATGCGGTCTACGGGTAAGTAAGCAGCGGCGCAGCCATGCAATAGGAGGGATTAATGATGATCAAAGAATTTGAAGGTATTATGCCAACGTTAGACAAAAAAATATATATCGCTGACGGAGCGCATGTTATTGGTGCAGTCACAATGAAAGAATTCAGCAGCCTATGGTACAATGTCATAGTGCGCGGTGACGTCAATCGTATTGAGATTGGACGCTATACCAATGTCCAGGATAACAGTGTAGTACATGTTGCTGATGATCATCCGGCTATTATCGGGGACTTTGTCACAATTGGCCACAATGCTATCATTCACGCTTGTACAATTGAAGAACATTGCTTAATTGGCATGGGAGCCGTCATCTTGAACGGAGCTGTTATCGGTAAGGGCAGTATCATCGCTGCCGGAGCTGTTGTCAGGGAACGGCAAATAATACCGCCCTATTCGTTAGTGGCTGGAATTCCGGGGAAAATATTAAAAACGGATATTCAAGAATGGGACAGTATCCACGCCCAAGCTTTAAAATATAAAACTCTTTGGTCTGAACGCTATGGGATAATGCCTGATGCCGGTGGTGAAAGCTACCACGGCGAAAAAATTGTTTAGTTCAACTTGCAACAGAGAGGAGTTGGAGCTATGGAGCTCGACTTTATTTATCGGCGGCACAGCGTGAGACAATTTAAGCAAACTTCAGTGCCCGAGCAGCATATTAGGGAAATCATTAAAGCTGCAACACATGCTCCGTCAGGTAAAAACATGCAAAATTGGCACTTCGTTGTGATTACTGATCCGGCGAAAATTACTGAGATTGCCCAAATAGTGGAGAATAAACACCACCAGTTACTGCCATATATAAAAAGTGAAGATAAAAAGCTGGCATTTAAAAGTTCGGTCAAATATCATACCGTATTTAACGGAGCTCCGGTGTTGGTCTTGATATATGCCGGTCCTTATGATACTATCGCCAATACGTTACAGGCAGACGGCCTGATGTCCGACGAACAAGCTTTGGCTTATGCCCGATCTAACCCGGGGATTCAGAATATTGCTGCGGCGATGGAAAACCTGCAATTAGCTGCTATTGCCATGGGTTATGGAACATGCTGGATGACCGGTCCTACCTATGCTGCCGAGGAGATTTCCTGCTACATCGGTTTTAAAAAAGAAGGATATTATTTGGCGGCACTTACTCCGCTGGGAGTTCCGGCAGCAGAGAAGCTGACCTCGCCGCCGCGTAAGCCATTAGAAGAAGTATTAACGTTTATTGAATAATGTCCAGTTTATATAATCTGAGACACCGGAATTTTCCGGTGTCTCAGATTATATAATGTCTGTGGCTTGATGCAGCGCAGGAGGTGGAATAATCTTTTGTCTTATTCAGCAAGTTAAGACTCCCGGCTCAGGTGGAGTTGAACTCCACCTGAGCCCCCGATGTTTTAGCTTTGCTGAAACGATTTCACTCTCTATTTTAGAGCTTTATAAATTTTGGCTGAAGTCTCGGCAATATACTGGCTGGCGTAATCTTCAGATTTATCAGTAACTGTATATATACTGATAAGTATCTTTTGATTACCGTCATCGACAATTCCCACATCACAGAGGAGCTGTTTCAGTTGGCCGATTTTATGCATTACCTTCGTCTGCATAAAGCGAGGTATTTCATCATGAAAAATGGTATTAGCCAATTCTTTCTTTAAAACAGCCGAACGTTCCGGTCCAAGGTATTGTTCATGAAAGATCGTTTCCATTACTACCCCCATCTCGTAGGGAGTCGTAACACTATGATATCCGTACTTCTGATAAGCTTTATCATTGTGGATCATAGTATTTGTCAGTTTGAGGTCAGTCAAAACTTGCTGTAAAGACTGAGCTTTGTGGGCTGCAATTTCATCAAGTAAAGCAAAAAATGCCGGATTATCGCTGACTTTGATCATTTTATGAACATAATTATCATAAAGCTTTTTTTGATTGGTGGTTGCTTGTGGATATAAATATTTATAGACAGCTAAAGCCACAACTAATTTATGAGTAGAAGCGGTGGGAAAAATTTTATTTTGATTATAGGCTATGGTTTTCCCGGTATTTAAACTTTTAGCATATATACCAACATCACCGTGAAACTTTTTGGCTGAATCAATGATATCTTTCTGCCCGCTATCGTAATTAGACTGGGTTGATGGCGGGGGCGGACTGGGAGGTTGGTTCGGCGGCGGCTTTTTGGCGGGCGCGGACATGCAGCCTATAGTATTAGTAACTACCAGCAAAATAATTAACAGAAACTTGTAATTGCGCATAGTTTACCTCCTAGTGAAAAGTAAAGGACTTAGGTATTAGAGGAGTACTGAATATTTTGCCGAAAACATATAAGATAGGAAAGACAATATTTTAGCCGACGAGGTTTGTAATGAGTACGCTGCTATTACCAAAGCTAAATAATTTAACACCTACTTTAGAATCAACCTTATTGAAAGTTGTCGAAGAAACCGGCGAATTGTCCAGAGCAATTCTGAAGTTTTTGCCCTACGAACAGCACTTTGGTGCAAGTGAGCAAGCAAATCAGCAACTAACAGCCGTTGCCGAAGAATTGTTGGATGTTGCTCAAACTTGTGTCACCATGATTTTTGTTATGGAAGAAAAACTGCAGATCAATATTAATAGTCTTATCTGCAGCCATTTGCTTAAGCTGAAAGCCAAAGGCTATGATTATGATGACACTAAGGGCTATACGGTTACTAATGTAGCGAACTTTAAGTATCTTGATTTGCCCAGACTGGTTATTCCGCAAGTAAATTTGCTGACGACAGTTTGCAAAATTCAAGAGGAACTAGGTGAATTGACGCAGTTTCTAGGGAAATACTCCGGTGCTTCCGGTGAGAAACAGTTATTGGGGACTAATGAAGTTATTAATGGTTGTGCATTGGAACTGTTAGACGTAGCGCAATGCTGTTTTACGATGATTTATATATTGGAAGAAAAATACTTAGTTAACATTAATCAGTTAATTGCTAATCATATTGCCAAATTAAAGCGTAAAGGATATTATAAATGAAGATAGCTTATACTAAAAACAGTTTCATCTTTTTTGCATTAGAATTTCAAGATTAATTTATTAAGGGTGGATTTTTAACATGCGACGAATTGACAAGTTTTATACAGTAGGTTACAATATGTGATGTATTAGAGAGAGGTGCAAATATGATACAAGTTTATCTTGTTTCGTTTACCATAGCTTTACTAGTCGCATATTTTTTGACTCCCCATGTTAGAAAAATAGCTGTTCAGGCCGGAGCGATGGATGCGCCGGATGCTAGGAAAGTCCATACTCAGCCGATTCCTAGAATGGGAGGATTGGCGATATACGCCGGATTTGTACTGGCGGTATTCGGCAGTTTGTATGTTACCCATGAAATAGCCGGCTTATTACTTGGCGGAACACTAATTTTAGCGGTGGGAATTATTGACGATTTGTACCAACTGCCGGCCAAAGCCAAATTGTTCGGTCAGATTTTAGCTGCATCAGTATTAGTTATTTTTGATATTCGTATTGAATGGTTGACTAATCCGTTTGGCGAAATGATTTATGTAGACTTTTTTTCCATACCGTTGACGATTTTCTGGGTAGTCGGACTAACTAACACCTTGAATTTAATTGATGGATTAGACGGTTTGGCAGCAGGAGTATCAGTGATTGCATCAATTACAATTTGCTTAGTAGCTATTCAGCAAGCATTTCCGTTAGTAGCGATTATGACGGCAGCCCTAGCCGGTAGTGCTCTGGGCTTTATGCGATATAATTTTAATCCGGCAACAATTTTTATGGGTGATACAGGCAGTATGTTTTTAGGCTACATGCTGGCAGCGATTTCTGTGTTGGGGACGGTGAAAAGTGCGGCAACTATAGCACTGTTTGTGCCGATTGTGGCCTTGGGTCTGCCAATTATGGATACGACGTTTGCCATTATTCGCCGCTATGCTAACGGTCGACCAATTTTTAAACCGGATAAAGGTCATTTACACCATCGCTTATTGGCTATGGGATTAACACAAAAACAAGCAGTTTTATTAATGTATGTAATTAGTGGCTGTTTAGGATTAAGTGCTATCGCTCTCACCGAAGTAAACACTAGTTTAGCCCTTTTGATTATCTTGGCTTTATTGAGTGGGGCAGTGATTGGAGCGAAAAAAATCGGCGTTTTAAATGATGCCGACTCAATCAAAAGCCATTGATCTGACTAATTACAAAAGAGCGACGAGTGTTTCCACTCATCACTTTTTTTTTGGGTGTAAAAGCCGTTTATTAAGGAGTGCGATAACAAAATGAAGCGACTAAAGGTAATGACAGTCTTTGGTACCCGGCCGGAAGCTATTAAAATGGCTCCGATTGTAATGGAACTGGCAAAGTATCCACAATACATTCAGCCGGTGACTACTGTTACTGCCCAGCATCGGGAAATGCTTGATCAAGTTTTGTCGTTATTCAATATAACTCCGAATTATGATCTGGATATTATGGCTCCAGGACAAAACTTATTTGATATTACTCACCGTGCTATGCAGGGGCTGCATCAGGTGATGGAAAAAGAACAGCCCGATTTAGTACTTGTTCATGGCGATACTACGACTACTTTTGCCGGAGCATTAACTGCATTTTACCATCAGATTCCGGTCGGTCATGTAGAAGCAGGATTACGTACCGGAAATAAATATTCGCCATATCCGGAAGAAATGAATCGAAAACTGACCGGTTCGCTAACCGATTTTCATTTTGCTCCCACGATTAGCTCCAGAGCCAATCTAAATCGTGAGGGAATAGACAGCGCCAATATATATGTTACCGGTAATACTGTTATTGATGCATTGCTGGCGACATTAAATCAGCCCTATAATTTTAGCGAAACCGGCTTAGCCAACGTCAGATTTGATGAAAGCAGGGTCATACTGGTAACTACTCATCGGCGGGAAAACTTAGGCGAGCCGATGCGGCATGTATATCAGGCATTAAAGTCTATTGTTGAAATTTACTCGGATGTAGAAGTAGTTTTCCCGGTGCATAAAAATCCATTAGTACGCAATATTGTGCAGCAAGAGCTTGGCAATTTAGCCAGAGTACATTTGATAGACCCGCTTGAATACCAGCCGTTTGTAAACGTCCTGGCCAGATCATATCTGATTTTAACCGATTCCGGCGGTATCCAGGAAGAAGCACCGTCATTGGGCAAACCGGTATTGGTGCTGCGGGATACTACTGAACGGCCGGAAGCAATTGAGGCCGGGACGGTAAAACTAATTGGCACTTCCCGTCAAGATGTATTTGACCATACCTGTTTGCTGCTTAATAATAAAATGGAATATGAAAAAATGGCAAATGCCTGTAATCCTTACGGAGATGGTAAAGCTGCCGGTAGAATAATTACGGCGATTCTTAACCGTCTTGGCTATATACCCGATAGTCCACAAGACTTTGTATGTCCTAAAAAGTGAAAAAATATTCATTTTTTCACATAATTTAATAAAATTAGCAGGATTTTCAATAACATTGTCGAATCACATTTACGTATTCAACGCCTGTAGTCAGTGCCTGCCGGATTGCTTAAGGAGTGGGCTTAATGCAGGATAAAGAAAAGCGCCAACTGTTGTCTGCAATAACATTCGTCAGTTCAGTCGGAGCAACGTTAATTTCTAATCTTGCAGTTGGCTATTTTATTGGCAAGTGGTTGGATGGAAAGTTCGAAAGTTTTCCAACTGCTACCATGGTTGGTATAGTGGTAGGAATGATAACCGGAATATGGTCGATATACAAATGGATTGTCCGAGATTATATTAAAGGTTAGGCGAATTAGATGAGAGAACTCAACCATAATGATGCAGCATTAATCAGTAAAAGGGTTCTGTTACGCGCTTGCCTGTTAGTTGCAATAGTTGCAGTAATCGCTTATCTACGAGACAAAGAAACTTTCATGATAGGATTTACACTGGGGGCCGTATTTAGTCTCTTAGACTGGATTTTTTTATATCGGCGTATTAATACCAGTGCCGGTCTGCCGTTTGAACAAGCAATAAAACACATGCAGGAAGGCTGGCTCTTTCGCGTATTGTATCTTGTGTTGGTGTTAATTGGTTCTCGATATTTAAGCATAAATATGTTAGCATTGATCATAGGTCTTTTCCTACTGCATTTCACAGTTATGATAGATGTCGGTGCTGCACTATTTATCAAAGGAAAAAATAATACTGAACATGGCAAGGAAAGGGGTGAGTAAGTGGTATGGTTCATCATAGCGTACTTCAAATAGCCGGGTTGACATTTCATATGGATGTAATTTACACGCACTGGATATCGGCTATAATTCTATTTATCATGATTAAACTGGCCGCCCGCAATGTTACCATGATTCCGGGAACTTGGCAAAATGTTGTGGAATCAATGATCGAGTTTGTATTAGTACAAGTTGATCGGGGTATCGGCCCTAAAGGAAAACTAGTCGCACCATATATCGTAACAATTTTCCTCTATTTGTTTGTTGGCAATAACTTAGGTGTGGTAGTTCCTGGTCTGACATCACCGACCAATGATATTAATGCAACATTGGGTATGGCGATTATGGTGTTGATGAGTGTGCATGTGATTGGTGTTGCCCATAATGGACCAAAATATTTGAAGCATTTTATTCAACCCAGTCCAGTCTTCCTGCCAATGAATTTATTGGAAGATGTATCGCGTTCAGCGACGCTGGCCTTCCGTCTATTCGGTAACATCTTGGCCGGAGAAATTTTGCTCCACGTTTTATATCACCTGTCACCGTTTGTGGTACCGGTCATTTGGGTACTATTTAGCTTGTTTGTCGGCGGCTTGCAGGCAACAATCTTTACGATTTTGTCAACATCCTATTTGTCAAATGCCTTTAAGCACGGCCATTAGCAGTTAGTTAACTCATTATTTAAATAGATTTATTGCCTAATAATACTTTGTTATGAGGAAAGGAGGATGTGACCGTGGAAAAAGCTATTATTGTAGGGATATCAGTACTGGGATCAGCACTGATTATCATCGCAGCAGTATTTGCTGCAACCAAAAATAACCGCGAAGTAGCAGTAAAAGCGCTTGACTGCATGTCCAGACAACCTGAAATAGCAAGTACTTTTCAGATCAACATGCTTATTGCTATGGGTTTGGTTGAATCAATTCCAATCATCGCGGCCGTTATCGCCATTGTATTGGTAATGGCTAACCCGTTTTAAACTGTCATTCTCAGCGTAAAAGGACGATGGCACAGCGCCTCGCTTTGCCATCGTTTCCCTTACACGCCAGAAAGGAGAGGCACTCATTGTGAATATTAATGCGACGCTGATAGCGCAAATTATAAATTTCCTTGTCCTTGTTTTTATCATGGTCAAGTTTGCTTATAAGCCATTATTAGAAATTTTAGAAAAACGCAAAAATAAAATTGCTTCTGATTTGGAATCAGCTGAACAAGACAAATTAATGGCTGCAAAATTGAAACAAGAATATGAAACTCAGCTTGCAGAGGCTAGAAGCCAGGCTCAAGCCATTGTGGACAAGGCCAACAAATTGGCTGAGCAAACCAAAGAAGAAATGATCCAACAGGCCCGCCAAGAGCATGAGCGCTTACTGAAAGCAGCACAAGATCAGATTGAGCGTGAACGCGAAAAAGTTGTCAAAGAGCTTCGCAGCGAAGTTGTGACTTTGTCCATGCTGGCTGCAACAAAAATTATCGGTGAAAATATGGATAGTAAAGCAAATGCTAAAGTAGTCAATGACTTTATTGATAAGCTTGACGAAGAAAAAATAGGTGATTTGCCATGCTAATTAATCAACTGGCGGCTAAGTATGCTGAAGCAATATTTGAAATAGCGGTAGAACAAAACAAGGAAGAAGCAATATTTGAACAACTTAAAAATGTAGTCAACAGTATTGATGATAATCAAGATTTGAAACAGTTTATTTATAATCCCGGTGTTAATACCACGGCAAAAGTTGAAACAGTACAAAAGATTTTTACCGGTGAAGTTGATGATACAGTGCTTAATTTTATGATGTTATTAGCTGACCGGCGGCGAGAAGTTTTGTTGCCGGCAATTGTTGAAGAATACCGTAAATGTGCGTATAAAGCCCATGGTATTGTGGAAGCTAATGTTACAAGTGCTGTTGAATTGTCTCAAGCTGAACAGCAAGCTTTGTCTGGAAAGTTGAGTAAAATATACAAAAAAACAGTCAAGCTGAAAATTAAAACTGACCCGGGCATAATAGGCGGCGTTGTCGTACAAATTGGTGATAAGGTAATTGACGGAAGTGTGGCACGTCAGCTTAAAACACTGCAATCAGTGTTGTTAAATAATTTAGACGTGAAGAAGATTGGGGTGACAAACTGAGTATGAAAATGAGGCCTGAAGAAATTACGGCTATCATCAAGCAGCAAATAGAGCGCTACCAGGTGGACCTCAATGTGGACGATGTAGGCACAGTTATGGAGGTTGGTGACGGTATTGCCAGGATTCATGGCCTGCAAAAGGCAATGGCCGGCGAACTGCTTGAGTTTCCTTATGGGATTTACGGAATGGTACTCAATCTTGAAGAAAACAGTGTAGGTGGAGTACTGTTAGGCGGCGAAGACAAAATTAAAGAAGGCGATAGAGTTCGTCGTACCGGTCGCATCATGCAAGTGCCTGTCGGAGAAGATATGGTCGGGCGGGTTGTAAATGCAATCGGACAACCGATTGATGGTAAAGGACCAATTAAGACTACCGAATTTCGTCCAGTTGAATATAACGCGCCGGGAATTGCTGACAGACAGTCGGTATTTCAGCCGTTACAAACCGGTTTAAAAGCGATTGATTCGATGGTACCAATTGGACGCGGACAACGTGAGTTGATCATCGGTGACCGTGGTACCGGTAAAACTGCAGTAGCTATTGACACGATTATTAATCAAAAAGGTCAAGGCGTTATTTGTATTTATGTTGCAATTGGGCAAAAAGCATCAACAGTCGCCCGGGTAGTACACACTCTGGAAGAGCATGGCGCTTTGGATTATACCATCGTGGTTGCGGCAACCGCTTCGGACAGCGCACCGCTGCAGTACTTGGCTCCTTATTCCGGTGTTGCTATGGGTGAGTATTTTATGTATAAAGGACAAGATGTTCTCTGTGTATATGATGACTTGTCCAAACATGCAATGGCTTACCGCGCGATGTCGCTATTGTTGCGTCGTCCGCCGGGACGTGAAGCTTATCCTGGTGACGTATTCTATTTACATTCCCGTCTATTGGAGCGGGCAGCTAAACTTTCTGACGATATGGGTGCCGGTTCATTAACGGCATTGCCGATTATTGAAACCTTGGCCGGTGACGTTTCTGCCTATATCCCGACCAATGTAATTTCGATTACCGATGGTCAGATATTCTTGGAAAGTGAATTATTCTATTCCGGTATCCGCCCGGCTATTAACGTCGGACTTTCTGTATCCCGTGTTGGTGGTGCAGCTCAAATTAAGGCGATGAAACAAGTTGCCGGACGGTTACGCTTAGATTTGGCACAATATCGCGAATTGGCGGCGTTTGCCCAATTTGGTTCTGACTTGGATAAGGCAACCAAAGCTCAATTAGACCGTGGGCAAAGAACTACTGAAATATTAAAACAGCCCCAATACGTGCCAATGCCTGTTGAGGAACAAGTAATGGTAATTTACATGGCTGTTAATGGATACCTGGATGATATTAACTTAGAGGACATTACTAACTTTGAACACAACTATGTTAAATTCTTAAAAAATAGTTATCCGGAAATTGGCAAGAGCATTCGCGAGAAGAAGACCTTGGATAGTGAAACAGAAGCAGTCCTGAAAAAAGCAATTAAAGAATTTAAGGATGCGTTTGTTACTGAAAATGCCGGTACACATGGCACTGCGAGGTGATAGACAATGCCTAGTGCACGGGATATACGACGCCGGATAAAAAGCGTTAAGAATATACAACAAATTACCAAAGCCATGAAAATGGTTGCAGCTGCCCGCCTGCGCCGTGCGCAGGAACGGGCTAATTCCAGCAAACCTTATACCCAGCAAATCAAAAGACTGCTGGAACATGCTGTAAGCCACATTGCTCAACCGAATCATCCCTTGTTACAGGCCCGGGAAGTCAACCAGATTGGTTATTTGATTCTAAGCGCAGATAAAGGATTGGCTGGAGCATATACATCGAATTTGATCAAAGAAGCCAGAGCTCAAATTGAAGGCAAGGATAATATCCGATTAGTAACTGTTGGCCGTAAGGTTAGAGATTATTTACGCCGTCGTGGCTATCAGATCGATCAGGAACATATTGGCTTTTCCGAGAAACCGACATTTGGGCATGCCAGAAAGCTGGCGCGGGAAATGGCACAGCAGTTCGAAGCAGGTGAATATGATGAGATACATTTGATTTATACACAGTTTTATTCTCCTCTCAATCATAAACCTGTTACTATTAAGCTGTTACCGGTAGATGCTGAGCCTGTAGACCAGGAAGCGGCTAATCATCAGCCGGACGAAACGCCGGAATACCGTGATTATATTTTTGAGCCGTCAGCGGCAGAAGTGTTGCATTTACTTGTGCCGCGCTACTTGGAAACGGTAATCTACGGGGCATTGATGCAATCGGCGGCTAGTGAACTGGGAGCGCGTATGACAGCAATGGGTTCGGCAACAGATAATGCGCAAGAATTGATTTCTAAACTGACACTAAATTATAATAAAGTGCGGCAAGCCTCAATTACACGGGAAATTTCCGAAATTGTTGGCGGCGCCGAAGCGCTGAAATAGTGACGAGTCAAGGAGGGGACCTTTGTGAATACTGGTAAAGTTATACAGATTATCGGCCCTGTCGTTGACATTGAATTTCTTCCCGAACAGTTGCCCGCGATATATAACGCGATTAGGATCCAAGGACAAACCGGAGAAAGCAAAATTGACTTAACGGTAGAAGTAATGCAACACATCGGTGACAATCAAGTACGGTGTGTAGCCATGTCATCTACTGACGGTTTAGTCCGTGGAATGGACGCTGTAGATACCGGATCACCAATTAAAATTCCGGTTGGGAAGGGTACACTTGGACGTGTATTCAATGTTTTGGGCCAAACAGTAGACCATAATGAAGAAAAGCCGCAGGCAGACGACTATTGGCCGATTCATCGTCCGGCACCTGCGTTTGAACAACAAGAGACCCAGACGCAAATCTTGGAAACAGGTATCAAAGTCGTTGACTTGATTGCTCCATATGCGCGCGGTGGTAAAATTGGTTTGTTCGGCGGTGCAGGAGTAGGAAAAACAGTTTTAATTATGGAGCTTATCCGTAATATTGCGACCGAACACGGCGGCTACTCCGTATTTGCCGGTGTTGGTGAACGTACTCGTGAAGGTAATGACCTTTGGAGCGAAATGAAAGAATCCGGCGTTATTGATAAAACTGCGCTGGTTTACGGACAAATGAATGAACCGCCGGGAGCGCGTATGCGGGTAGGACTTACCGGTCTGACAATGGCTGAATATTTCCGTGATGTTGGTGGCCAAGACGTATTATTGTTTGTTGATAACATTTTCCGCTTTATTCAAGCCGGATCAGAAGTTTCGGCGCTGCTGGGAAGAATGCCTTCTGCCGTTGGCTATCAGCCTACATTGGGAACCGACGTTGGTGCCCTGCAAGAGCGTATTACATCAACGAAAAACGGTTCGATTACCTCTGTTCAAGCTGTATACGTTCCGGCTGATGACTTGACTGACCCGGCTCCAGCGGCCACATTTGCCCACTTAGATGCTACTACTGTTCTTTCCCGTCAAATTGCTGAGCTTGGTATTTATCCGGCAGTTGACCCGCTTGATTCGACATCCCGAATCATGGACCCGCATGTAATTGGCGAGGAGCATTATGAAGTAGCTCGTGGGGTACAGGAAGTTCTGCAGCGGTATAAAGAGTTGCAAGATATTATTGCCATTCTTGGTATGGAAGAACTTTCCGATGATGATAAATTAACCGTTGCCCGCGCCAGAAAAATTCAACGTTTCCTGAGCCAACCGTTCTTTGTCGCGGAAGTATTTACCGGTTCTCCCGGAAAATACGTTCCGTTAAAAGAAACCATTCGTGGTTTTAAAGAAATTTTAAGCGGGAAGCATGATGATTTACCTGAAGGCGCATTCTATATGGTAGGAACAATTGAGGAAGCGGTGGAAAAGGCGCGTACTATGAAGGGGGAATAATTGGTGGCTAAGACAATTCGACTCGACATTGTCACCCCCGAAAAGATTGTGTACTCTGATGATGTCAATATGCTGGTGGCCCGCGAATCTAACGGTTATGTGATTGGCATTTTGCCGAACCATGCTCCGTTGATAGCCGGATTGCAGATCGCACCGGTGCGGGTAAAAAAAGACAACGGAGAGTATTTAATTAGCATTGGTGAAGGGTTTATTGAAGTAAAGGCTAATAAGGTTACTATTTTAGCGACATGTGCCGAACTACCGGAACAAATCGATGTAGACCGGGCTGTAGCCGCTAAAGAGAGAGCCGAGCTTAGACTTAAAGAGCGGAAGCAGGAAACTGACCTGACAAGAGCAGAGGCTGCTTTGAAACGTGCGATGGTACGTTTGAAAGTTGCGGAGTTTAATAAAAGAAAATAACTCAAAACAGGCTATTTGTTAGCCTGTTTTTCATTTTATCGTAGGCAATATTTACATCGTATATCCGACCTAAAATATGGAAACAATTAAATTAAGAAATATATTAGGAATGATACGGTGAAAAGAGAACAAACGCTCATTTATTTAGTATTGGTAGTGATCAGCATACTGCTGATTCACAAGATTGGTTTAGTAAAGTACCGCGCTGACGATGTTGCAGTTATAAGTCAGGCCTTTAATACTTGCGGAGCGAAGCTGCAAAATTTCCAGATTGACGGCTGGACTCAGCAAAAAGCAGGTCAAGATATTGATGTAGTAAAGCGAGCAGAAGAAATTATTAATCAAATGGCTGATAGCCGTCATAAGACAGTAATCGTCCGCAGCGATACAATGGCAAAAATGAGTATTAGGCAAGATCAAATCAAGATTGGTGTAGTAGTCTCAAAGAAGAAATTATCCGGTAATAGTTGGCAGCTGTATCAAACTGTCCATGTGGAGATTGGCCCGAAATATCAGAAAAACATAGAATTTTGGCGGGCTAAAGTACAAACTACGCTGAAAAATGATCAGCATATGCCGGTCATTAATACTTGCCTGGTAGGATATTTTGATGATAAACTTAGTATTAGTGAGCAGCGCAAAATTATTGAAAAGTTGTTTTATGTCTTAGATGCGAAAGTTACCGAAAAGATTGAAACAGACAGTTTTACAAGTGTAGCTGGCTATTCGCCTTTGATTTCAAATCATCTACTCGTCAACGGGAATAAAATTAATGTACAAATGGCTGTGCGATATCAACGATACAATCATGGTACATATGTAATGATTGGCTGTCCGGTCATTACTCAAGAATATTAGTTGTAAGCTATTTATGGGAGGAAATATTGTGGAAAAACTAGTGATCCGTGGCGGGAAAAAGCTGTCAGGAACAGTTAAGATCAGTGGCGCGAAGAATGCAGTTTTGCCGATCATTGCAGCCTCAATACTAGGTACTACACCGAGTATTTTGCAAGATATACCCGATCTGGAGGATGTTCGGACAGTATCGGAGGTGTTAGGACATCTGGGAGTGCAGGTTCAGCGAATCGAACCTAATACCTTGCGAGTTGACAGCACTAATGTTACATCCTGTGAAGCACCTTATGAGTTAGTACGCCGAATGCGGGCCTCCTTTTTAGTAATGGGTTCACTGTTAGCCCGTAAAGGCGAAGCCAAAATTTCATTGCCGGGTGGTTGTGCGATTGGGACAAGACCGATTGATCTGCACCTTAAAGGGTTTGAGGCTCTGGGGGCCGAGATCATTATGGGACATGGGTCAATTGAGGCCAGAGCGTCGCGCGGATTAAAAGGGGCCCGTATTTATCTGGATTTCCCCAGCGTTGGCGCAACCGAAAATATTATGATGGCGGCAAGTATGGCCAAGGGGCAAACAATCTTGGAGAATCCGGCCCAAGAACCGGAAATTGTCGATTTAGCAAATTACTTAAATGTTATGGGAGCGCGAATTCGCGGTGCCGGCACCAATGTAATTAAAATTGACGGAGTCGAAGGACTTACCGGACGAGAATATGCGGTAATACCAGACCGGATCGAGGCCGGTACGTACATGGTAGCCGCAGCAATGACCGGGGGCGATATCCGGATCGATAATGCTTTGATGGAACATCTCAAACCGGTTGTAGCCAAATTGAAAGAGGCCGGGGTCACAATTGAAGAAGACGTGTCCGGCGCCAGAGTTATCGCTTCCGGAATTGTAAAAGCAGTAGATATTAAGACCCTTCCTTACCCCGGATTTCCCACCGATATGCAGTCGCAATTTATGGCTTTAGCAACTGTTTCCCAAGGCACCAGTGTAATTACCGAGACAGTTTTTGAAAATCGGTTTATGCATGTGGACGAACTTAAACGGATGGGTGCAAATATAAAGATTGAAGGACGCAGTGCAGTAGTTGAAGGAGTAGCAGGGTTAACCGGCTGTCAGGTAAAAGCAACTGATTTGCGAGCAGGTGCGGCGCTGGTTATAGCCGGTCTGATAGCAGATGGAACGACCGAGATAGGGTGCATTCATCATATCGACCGGGGCTATGATAAGATAGTACAGAAGCTGCAGGACTTAGGCGCAGATATCGAACGGATCGGCTGATTTCAAGAATTATAAAAACCGCACTTATTCAAATATAATAAACTAAAAGGGCGCTATCGGCGCCCTTTTAGTTTATCGAAAAATCGGTCAGACTGGCAGCAAGCAGTAATAAAGTTCCAGATCCGTTAGTCAGAGTATAAAATATATTTTTAAAAAAGTAATACAAATGAAGGAAAAATTATAGAATAAACGAAACAAGACATAACAAAAAAAGGGTTAGAAATCGATAGAGTGAAGGGGGAAAATATATGCATGCAATTGAAAAGATTTTAGCCAAAGCTGCCGGAAAAAGCTCAGTAGCGACCGGGGAAATAGTAAATTGTAAAGTCGATTTGGCCGGAATCAATGATCTATATTTGCAAACAATACGGTCATTTTACGAAATGGGCGGCAACAAAGTCCATGATCCGAAAAAAGTTATTGTGTTTCTTGACCATTATGCCCCGGCTTCAACGATACAACAAGCCGATAATCAGAAGCAGTTTCGTGAATTTTCCTGGCAGCAGAATATTGAATATCTAATGGATATTGATCAGGGAGTTTGTCACCAAGTGCTGGTTGATAAGGGATTGGTCTTTCCCGGAATGGTACTGGTAGTTACCGACTCTCACACCACAACGCACGGAGCAGTCGGAGCGTTTGGTACAGGAGTAGGAGCAACTGATTTGGCAACGATTTTGATGACCGGACAACTATGGTTTCGGGTACCGGAAATAATTCGTATCGATTTGCAAGGTAAAATTCCGCCCGGTGTATTTGCCAAAGATATTATATTAAGGGTAATTGGTGAGCTGGGTGCCGATTATGCGGTGTATAAAGCGGTAGAATTTACCGGACCGGTTGTTGCCGATCTTAGCATGTCTGAACGAATGGTGCTATGTAATATGACAACGGAAATGGGAGCTAAAACAAGCTATATTCAACCCGATGCAATAACTCAGGAATATTTGGCTAATAAAGTGAACCAGGATTATGAAATTATGACAACATCACCCGGTTATCACTACCATGCCGAACATACTTTTGATGTTAGTACTTTAAAACCGCAGCTGGCAGCGCCGCATAGTGTCGATAACGTAGATGATATTACCAAGTATGCCGGACGTCCTGTTCAACAAGCCTTCTTAGGCACATGTACCGGCGGCCGGACGAGTGACTTGGCGGTTGCAGCCAAAATACTCAAGGGCAAGCAAATTCATCCCCATACCCGTTTGGTTGTTGTACCGGCATCCAAACAAGTATTTTTAGAGGCAATCGAAAAAGGCTATATGGAGACATTAATTAAAGCGGGGGCAACATTTGTAACACCCGGCTGCGCCGCTTGTCTGGGTACACATCAAGGGATGCTGGCCTCCGGCGAAACTTGTGTTACCTCATCGAGCAGAAATTTCCCCGGCCGCATGGGTCATAACCGGGCTGAAATATTTGTTGGCTCACCGGCTTCAGTTGCAGCAGCCGCGCTCAATGGCTGTATTACTGATCCGACTCAATACTTGGCAAAGGAGGATTAACCATGCAAACAGAAATAAGCGGCAGAGCATTTGTTTTTGGCATTAATATTGATACAGATCAAATCTATCCCGGACGCTATTTAGATTTGACCGACCCCGCTGATGTTGGCAGACATGCTATGGAAGGAGCGGATGAAAGTTTTGTAAAAAACTTTCAAGCCGGTGACATAATTGTGGCCGGGACAAATTTTGGCTGCGGTTCCAGCCGGGAGCACGCCGCAGTTACCCTAAAGGCTGTTGGAGTTGGTGCGGTAATAGCAGAGTCGTTTGGGAGAATCTTTTTCCGTAATGCAATTAACTTAGGAATTCCGGCGCTAATCTGTCCGGGTATAAGCCGGTATGTACATACCGGTGATAAATTAGCAGTCAATTTTGAATCAGGCGAGATTCGAAATGAAGCTACCGGCCAGACCATCAAAGCGCAGCCATTATCGGCATATATAATGAATATATTGTCCAGCGGCGGCATAAAGCCGTTAATAAGGCAACAATATCAGCAGTCTTAATCTGCAATTCACCTGACCCAGACAAATCAGTCTGGGATATTTTTTTGTATACTTAGTTATGGAATATCCTTCGTGCGCATACATATGAGGCAGGACCATTATAAGGAGGGGAGGCTGTGAAAAAGATTGGAGCTGCAACCGTGCTAACAATTTTTATCATGGTTATTATTATACCGTTAGCGACAGTATGGCTGCTTGGGGGGCCTGATGGTACGGCAGAAAAGTATACTGCGGGCTATAAAGGAGAAGATGTACCGATAAAGGTATACTTACACGAGCAAGACAAAGTCGTTGAAATGAAATTGGAAGAATATCTCAAGGGGGTAGTAGCAGCAGAAATGCCTGCGGAATTTGAGCTTGAAGCATTAAAGGCACAAGCAGTAGCGGCAAGAACATATGCCGTTAAGAATATGTCCTTCTTTGGCAAGAAAGGCAGTGATGAAAAACATAAAGCTGACATTAGTACCGATCCCCGTGAGGGGCAAGCTTGGATCAGTGCCGCGAACCTCAAAGCGAGATGGAGTCCGCTAAGCTATAACAAATATTGGGCAAAAGTATCACGTGCAGTAGAGCAGACACAGGGAATAATAATGACTTATCAAGACGAACCTATCAATGCCGTATTTCATTCAACCAGCGGACCGAAGACGGCCAGCGCGCGGGAAGTTTGGGGACAGGATTACCCATACTTGCAGAGTATTGTATGCAATTGGGACAACAACTCGCCCCGCTACCACGAGACCAAGGAATATACTGTCCCTGAACTCGAAAAACAGCTTGGACAGGAGGCTGGGATTATAGCTGCTGTGCAAAACGGCAATAAAGAAGCAGCAAAAATATTAAGCCGTACAGAATCCGACCGGGTCGATCAGGTTCGAATCGGAACCAAAACCTTTACCGGTTTAGAAGTGCGGGAAAAGCTGAATTTAAGGTCGACCAATTTTGAAATCGGTCAAAAAGACGGCAAGCTAATTTTTACCACAACCGGTTATGGGCACGGTGTAGGCATGAGTCAATATGGCGCAAATGGCATGGCCAAATCAGGTAAAAAATACCAAGATATATTATTATATTTTTACAAGGGCATAGCATTTAAAAATATGCACGGCTCTTGATGGTCACGATTAACAAATGGGAAAAAAGGGCAAAATGGTACTGAGGTGATTGTATGTCAAAAAGACCATGGCCCTTTTTTCATATGCAGCATATAATTGCTGCGACAATAACTAGGCTAAAAGATTGGGCAAGGAGTGACTATTGGCGAATAACGCCGATAGCTTGCCTGCTTATATTTTGTTGTATTGCAATAACCGGGATACTAAATTACAACACTTATCAGAACTCAGTGCAAGATGTGCGGCCTAATTCAGTACAGCAAAAAGCAGAGCATGTACGAACAGTAAATATAACAGAAAAACCAATAGCTAGATCAACCAATTTGGATGGTACGCTGCAAAGTCCGATTGCTAAAAAGCCGAGCAATAATAAGTCTGCTGGGAAGACTGATGAAGAGAAGGAAAAGTCGGCACCTATTGTTCGCAGCAAACCAGACCAGCCGGTTTGGCCGTTGGCCGGGAAAGTATTAGTGAATATGGATTGGAATTTTCACCCGGTTTATAAAGATTGGCGGTATCATTCCGGAATTGATATCGCGGCTGCTAAAGATGAGCAAATCAAAGCAGCGCTTGGCGGACAAGTTACCCGTATATATACTGACAGTAAAACCGGGTTGACCATTGTAATCAAAAGCGGGGAATATGATTTTATCTATGGATCATTGTCGGAAGCATTAGTAGTACCGCAGACACATGTCCGGCAAGCGCAACCAATCGCCCGGGCCGGCCAATTCCCGGCTGAGCCTTATTACCATCTACACTTAGCTGTAAAGCGCAATAATCAATATGTCGATCCGCAAAAAATACTGCAATAGACCAAGTGAACTCGTTTCAGCAAAGCTGAAACATCGGGGGCTCAGGTGGAGAGTAAAACTCCACCTGAGCTGACGCCGCCTATAGAGGCGGGAGTCTTAACTCGCTGAATAAGATAAACAGCTAGGTAAGACAATCTGGTAGATCAATGCGTACAATGAAAAACTAAAGAACTATTGTCCAGTCAAATGCGTGATTAAACTCACGCATTTTTTCATTTTGCCAGCATATAAATGGAAACATAAGGAAGTGGGCGAGGAGGAAGGAGAATGAAAGATTACATACGCAAACGGGTGCTGGATATCAGCCAACACATTTTGGACAGCAAACATACTGTTCGGCAAACCGCTGCGGTATTTGGGGTAAGCAAAAGCACCGTACATAAGGATATGATTGAACGATTGCCCGAAATAAATAAACGGATGGCCGGAAAAGTCAGGCAAGTCTTGGAGGTAAACAAATCTGAACGACATATTAGAGGTGGAGAAGCCACCCGTAAAAAATATATTGCCGCCAAAGAAAATCAGTAACCAAAAAAATCAATATTTAGAGGACTTTTACTGTAAAATGTAGAATTGAGTCAACAACTGTAAACATATGCAGATTGATTAATTTTTTGCCATCTTCTTTTTTCAATTACGGACAGGCTAGAGAGGTTTAGAAGGGGGAAATAGGGTAAATGTTTGGATCAACAGACATCGGAGTCGATTTAGGGACAGCAAATATACTCGTCTACATTAAAGGTAAAGGAATCGTGTTGCGTGAGCCTTCTGTAGTAGCCTTAGACAAGGACACCAACCACATTTTGGCAGTGGGCGAAGAGGCTCGCCGTATGCTTGGCCGTACACCAGGAAACATTATTGCGATTCGTCCATTGCGTGAGGGCGTTATTGCTGACTATGATACAACAGAGTGCATGTTGCGGCACTTTATTGAGAAAGTTGTCGGCCGAAGTATGTTTTTCAGACCCCGAATAATGATCTGTATTCCTTCGGGGGTTACTACGGTTGAAAAAAGAGCTGTGCTGGAAGCGGCAGTACAAGCCGGCGCTCGTAAAACATACCTGATCGAAGAGCCCTTGGCGGCAGCATTGGGGGCGGGATTGGTAATTTCCGAACCGTGCGGTTCAATGGTGGTTGACATCGGCGGCGGAACGACTGATGTAGCTGTTCTTAGTCTGGGCGGTATTGTTGTCAGTGCTTCTTTACGTGTGGGCGGCGATAAGTTTGATGAAGCTTTGGTGCGCTACGTTAAGAAAGAATACAATGTCATGATTGGCGAAAGAACTGCCGAGGAGATTAAAATAGCTATTGGTAATGCTTATAAACCTAAAAGCGAAGATACGCTGGAAGTACGTGGTCGGGACTTAGTGTCGGGTCTGCCCAAAACACTGCGGTTGACAGCGGAAGAAACACGTGAAGCCTTGGCAGAGCCGGTCAGCATGATTGTGGATTGTGTCAAATCAGTTCTGGAAAAGACACCACCGGAATTAGCAGCGGATATTGTCGACCGTGGAATTGTCATGACTGGTGGAGGTGCGTTGCTTAACGGATTGGACAAGCTGATTAACTTCGAAACCGGTATCCCTACATATTTGGCCGAAGATCCGTTATCTTGCGTGGCACTGGGTACAGGCAAAGCGCTTGAGTCGCTGGAAACCCTTCAAGACAGTCTAACAGTCTTGAAAAAGAGCGGCTCACTATGAATAGGAAGGTGATACAATGATTCGGGGAATTTATACCTCAGCTTCCGGAATGATTGCCGAGTCACTTCGTAATGATACTATTGCCAACAATCTGGCAAATGCTAACACAGCCGGCTATAAACAGGATATAGCGGTGACTAAGGATTTTAATACAATGTTGATCCGACGCATTAATGATGGTGAGGAGCAGCCGGTTATCGGCAGCTTAGGTACCGGCGTAATTACCGATCAGAATGTTACGCAATACGCAGCTGGTAAAATGCTGCATACCGGCAATGAACTAGATGTGGCGCTTGACGGAAAAGGTTTTTTTGTCGTCAAGACGCCGCAGGGACTTCGCTATACCCGCAATGGAACTTTTACCCGCAGCGCGCAGGGAGAACTGGTTAATTCGTCCGGTTATCCGGTAATGGGGCAAGGCGGTACAGTTCAATTGCCGGACGGTAGGATCTCGATTGGCGAAGATGGAACAATCCAAGTTGACGACTCACAGGTGGACAGGCTGTTATTAGTTGATTTTACCGGTTATAGCAACTTAGTAAAGCAAGGGGACAGTTTATTTGCTGCTCCGGCGACTGCGGGCAATGCTATAGTTACCGGGCGGGTGCGTCAGGGTTTTATCGAACAATCTAATGTTAATGTCGTCACGGAAATGATAAATTTAATTGCCGGTTACCGGGCTTATGAAGTAAATGCTAAAGCCATACAAGCTCATGATCAGCTATTGGATAAAGCTGTAAATGAAGTAGGCAGAGTTTAACATAATCTTAAGGTGGGGCTGGACCTTCCGAGGAAGCCCCGGAAACTGCTGACTGACTGAAGCAGAACAAAATAACGGGGGGTTTTTTAGATGATGAGAGCATTATGGACTGCTGGCTCAGGAATGTCTGCCCAGCAGGCTAACGTCGATGTTATATCAAACAACTTAGCGAATGTTAATACCACCGGTTTCAAGAAAAGCCGGATTGATTTCCAGGACTTGATGTACCAAACGATTAAGCAAGCTGGATCTGCTACCGGTCCGGACACGCAATTACCCAGCGGTATTCAAATGGGACACGGTGTTCGCCAGGTAGCAACCCAAAAAATTTATACGCAAGGTAATTTCCAACAGACAGGCAATACCTTAGATGTGGCCATCGAAGGGGACGGTTTCTTTCAAATAACAATGGCGGATGGCACTATTGCTTACACTCGTGACGGATCATTCAAAAAAGATTCGCAAGGGCGGATCGTTAATTCGGATGGTTATCCGTTGGAACCGCAAATCACAATTCCCGAAGCGGCAACCGAAATTATGATTTCTGCCGACGGACGGGTAACGGCAACCATTCCCGGACAAACCCAAAGCGAAGAATTGGGACAGCTTCAGATTGCCCGTTTTATTAACCCAGCCGGTTTGAATAATCTTGGCCGCAATTTATTGGCTGAAACAGCCGCCTCCGGATCGCCGGTAGTTGCTAACCCTGGGACGGACGGAGCAGGAACTTTGCAGCAGCGGTATGTAGAAATGTCAAACGTGCAGGTAGTTGAGGAAATGGTAAATATGATTGTAGCTCAGCGGGCTTATGAAATAAATTCTAAAGCAGTGACTACAGCAGATGATATGCTGAGTCAAGCTGCCAACTTGAAACGATAGGTGCAGTAATGCGGTTGACTGTATGCTGGGTACTGATTTTATTGTTGACAGTTGCGGCAGGTAGCCCGGCTGCTGCGCAAGGCGTACGGCAAATTCCCAGGGAACAGCTGTTGGAACAAGCAAATAATAAAATCGCCGAGCAGCTAGGCGGAGTTGATTATGAAGTGCAGCCTCCGCCCAATATACCTGACAGTATTACCGTCCCGGCCGGGGATATCACCATCAGAGCGGAAATCCCCTATGGCATACGGTATAATACACCAACACTGGTGAGTTTGATTATTACTTCAACTCAAGGTTATAGCAATACCATCGGCCTTAGTTTTATTATCCGCAAATTTGAACGAGTTGTGGTGGCAGCACAGGACATAGCGGTCAATGAACCGCTACATGCCGGCAATTTACGCTACGAGCGGAGAACCGTCAGTAATATGGCGCAAGGATACAAGACGGATATACGGCAAATTATTCAACTGGTGCCTAAACAACGTATTACGGCCGGTATGGTCATTAATGACTATATGTTACGCAAGCCGATAATAATCAAGCGTGGCCAGATGATCAATATTGTTGCCCGGCTTGGCAATATCGAAGTAGGCGCATTAGGACAAGCCATGCAAAACGGGTCTAACGGCCAGTTGATACGCGTGCGGAACCTTAACAGCAAGAAGACCGTAGTCGCCAAGGTCATTGACGGAACAACCGTTATGGTATTTGCCAAATAAGAGGAGAAGGTGTGCTTATGAAAAGCCTTAAGATAAAAAAAATTATAATTACCGGATTAACAGTGATATTAACGGGATATATCAACACATCCCCAATACTTGCGCAGTCATTGTGGAGCGATCAGTCACCCGCAGCAAATATCTACGCAGACCATAAAGCCAGGGCTGTTGGCGATATCATTACCATTGTCATCAGCGAGACTTCCAGTGCTGTCCGGGCCGGGAAAACAAATAATTCTAAATCGGCCGATGTACAAGCCAGTGCCGGGAGCGGGATATTTAAATGGATATCTTCCGCCAGCGCCGGTTCATCAGATAAAGTTAATACTTCCGGGTCGGTATCGAATACCAACGTAGTTAAAGCTAGAATGACTGCTCAAGTCGTTGCGGTCAAACCGAATGGAAACTTATTGATTTCCGGTAATCAAAGTATTAAGCAAAATAAAGAAGAGCAAAAAATCACCATAACCGGTGAAATTCGTCCGCAGGATATAGCTGCCGATAACACCGTCCTATCATCCTATGTAGCTAATGCCCAAATAAAGATTAACGGGCACGGCCCGATAGCTGCTAAACAGCGTCAAGGATTTCTAACGCAGATTTTTAATTTCCTCTTTTAATGCAGCCGTCTATCTCGCAATAAAACAATTAACTAGGAGGAAATATGCGGATTATAAAAAGACTAATATTGTATAGTGTGATTAGCCTGCTTATTGCAGCAGCCTCAGTTAATCCGGCCGATGCAGCCCGGCTAAAAGATATTGCCAAAGTTCAAGGCGTTCGCAGCAATCAGCTTATCGGCTATGGCTTAGTTGTCGGACTGGCCGGAACAGGTGACTCCAATAAGAGTGAATATACCATCCAATCTGTCGTTAATATGTTAAAATCATTTGGGCTGACAGTTGATCCAACTCAAATAAAGCCTAAAAATATAGCAGCGGTAATGATTACCGCCCAACTGCCGCCGTTTGTCCGGCCCGGTGACAATATCGATATAACAGTATCGTCCATCGGTGATGCTAAGAGTTTGCAAGGCGGCACGTTATTGCAAACACCTTTACGGGCCGGCAACGGTCAGATTTATGCCGTTGGGCAAGGTGTGCTTTCTATCGGCGGTTTCTCAGCTGCGAGCGGCGGTTCCAGCCAGCAAAAAAATTTTCCTACCGTCGGACTAATTCCCAATGGTGCGATTGTCGAACGGGAGGTAACTACCCAATTAGGTACTAATGGAACAATTTCGCTGTCCTTAAACCAACCGGATTTTACCACTGCCAGCAGAGTTGTGGAAATTATTAACCGCAGCTATGGACCTATTGCCAATGCCCGTGATGCCGGTACAGTCACAGTTGCTGTTCCCAACGAATACTCAAATAATTTGGTAGGGTTTATCGCGAATATTGAAGTTTTGCCGGTAACCGGTGATCAAATCGCCAAAATAGTAATAAATGAGCGTACCGGGACAGTAGTGATAGGTGCTCACGTTACCATTGGCGAAGTGGCTATTGCTCAGGGCGGATTAAGCGTAAAGATTACTAAAAACAAAGAAGTATCCCAGCCGCCGTCATTATCCGGAGGATCTACTGTTGCCGTAAACAAGACACAAGTCGAGGCCAGTGAAGACCCTGCCCATGTAATTGTGCTTCCGGCGACGGCCAAGGTAAGTGACATTGTATCTGCACTTAATGCAGTTGGGGCAACTCCCCGCGACATTATTGCTATTTTGCAAGCTATGAAGTCAGCCGGTGCGTTACAGGCTGAACTGCAAATTATATGACCGGTAGAGGAGAAGGCTATGCAAATTAATGCAATCAAATCCGGCTATGGTACTGACTGCGCAAATATTGCGACTCAGAAAAACCAAGCGGAATTTGCGCAAAAGTTAAAACAAGCCGCGCAATTACAAGCCGGACAGCAAACTGAGCAGCAACAGGAAAAGCTTAAAGCAGTATGTAAGGATATGGAGACGGTATTCATCAATTACCTATTGACCCAGATGCGCAAGACCGTACCGGAGTCCAGTCTGTTAGGCCAGTCAAATCAACAGAAAATAATGGAGTCGATGCTTGATTCTGAAATGGCTAAAGAAATGTCGACGGCAGGCGGAATCGGTCTGGCTGATATGATTTACCGTCAATTGACATTAAATTATCAACAGACGAACAAAGACCAGGTCGTTAAATAGGACTTGTCAACATTCAATACTGGGGCTCTTCACCATTTGGTGCGCTGCGCTAAGCTTTGCTGTTACCAAACGATGAGGAGCCCTTGGTACTTTGACTTTGGGTGTCGGCAAGATTTTATTTTATCAATATTTAGCAAAACTTTCCTAAAGGGTTTCTGCTTCTTAATTCGAAAATAGTATGGTATTATGAAAATATTAGCGATACAGGAGGAATTATGGTTAAGTTGTTTCGCCGGCTGCTGGCAGTTAGCATAATAATAACAGTACTTACTGCCCAGACGACTTGGGCGGCAGCCGCGCAAGGTTCAATCAGCCGTATCCGTTTCAGCCAATCAGCCGAAAAAGTAAGGATAGTTCTGGATATGAATGTTATTCCGGAATTTAAAGCCGATTATGACAGCAAAACAATGGTGTTGACTGTGGATATACCGGCTGATAATAAAAGTAAAATGACTAAAGTGACCTTTAACGACCCGGTAGTGCAATCATACCAAATAATTGAAACAGAGCCGGGTAAGCAAAGGATTATTGTACGCCTGAAAAATCAGACCATTTACCGCGTTTTTCCACTAAAAGGTCCCAATCGGCTGGTAATTGACATAATCAAAAATTACCGGCAGAAAGTTGTTAGTAAAGTAGCCTATGGCATAACCTATACGTCGTGGATCGACGGATTAGCGGCCGGACCGGTAGCGGCTCATATTTTAGATATTGATTTAAATACTGCCGGCTATGAAATAAAGCCGGTATTGGCCAAAGGCAAGGTCAGCGGAGTTGAACCATTATCGGCTATCGCTGACAGACACCAGGCCTTGGCTGCCATAAATGCGTCATTTTTTGAAAAAAGCGGATCCATATTAGGATTATTAAAAATAGAGGGTGAATTGATCAGCGTAGCCAATTTGGCCCGCACGGCAATCGGCATGCAAGCTAACGGTACTATGTTTATGGACCAGGTTCATTATCGCGGAAAAATCCAATTGCCGCAAGGCGGATTTACCTTTATCGATGGTATAAATACCGAACGTGGTTCAGACTCCATTGTTCTTTACAACCATCACTATGGTGAAACAACGGCTACTAATAATTTCGGCGTTGAATATCTTATTAAAGGAGATACTGTTGTTGCTGTGTATAATCGCCAGGGCAATAATCCTATTCCGCCCGGCAGTGTTATATTATCAGCTCACGGCAGAGCAATAAACAACTTAGGAGACTTGCGTGTTGGCGACAAACTGCAAATTACCCACGACCTGGGCAAAGAATGGAATGATACTATTTTCGCCGTGGGGGCCGGACCAATGTTAGTCCGCCGGGGCAACGTGTTTTTGACAACCAAAGTTGAGGAGTTTGGTACAGATGTTGCCGGCGGCAGGGCGCCGCGCAGTGCTATCGGAATAACCAAAGATAAGCATTTGCTGCTAGTTGTTATTGACGGACGCAGTACTGAAAGTGTAGGTATGAATTTGTTGGAATTGGGGTTATTTATGCAACAATTAGGAGCAGTTGAGGCTATGAATCTTGATGGCGGCGGTTCAAGTGAAATGATTATAAATGGAAGAATCATTAATAATCCGTCTGATAAGAAAGAACGCAATATTGGAAGTGCCTTTGTAGTCGTGCCCCGCCCACTTGCTAAGTAGGCAGATTCCTGTATAATAAAAATAAGGAAATTAGAGGAGGTGTTTCATATGTTTCGCACTAATAAAATTTTTCTGCTGACTGTGGTCCTCCTTGCATGTGTTGTTACCTGGGCCTCGGCTTCCAATACCGTTGAGTTGCGAGGCGTCTTAGGTGGTACAGTTATTGCCGATCAATTGATTCGACCCGGAAGCACGGTGCGCGAAGGGGCGGTATTAGTTATGGTAGAGACTATAACCGGAACTGCAGCTGCCGTCAGAGCAACTACTGATGGTACAATCGTAGAAGTATTGGTAAAACCGGGTGATAGAGTAAAAACGGGGCAAGTTTTGGTAACCATGACTCCGGCGTCAAAATAGGAAAGGATGATTGTATTGTCATACAAATTAAGACGGTACCTGTTGGTGCTGGCGGTATTTTTTGGGGTACTGTCTGGTGCGGTGGTTTCCGCACAAGCTGCATTCATACCTGTTGAAGATATACGGCCAGGTATGCGGGGGATTGGAAAAACAGTCATTAGCGGTACACAAATCGAGGACTTTTCGGTAGAAGTACTGGGAGTGATGAAAAATAAAGGTCCGGTGGGTGATTTAATATTAGTTCGTGTTTCCGGAGATTTGATTGACCGTTCAGGGGGAATCGCCGAAGGAATGAGCGGCAGTCCTATCTATATCGACGGCAAGCTGGCTGGGGCAATATCCTATGGCTGGAAATTAGCCGATCATCGAGTTGGTATGGTTACTCCCATTCAAGATATGTTAAAAATGTGGGATTTGCCCGATAGTTTGAATCAACCGCGCAAACCTTCCACAGATCTTATTCCGCTCAGTACACCGTTAATGGCATCAGGTTTTAGTGAGCGGGCTTTAACGTTATTAACTGAGAAATTAAAGCCATACAATATGGTGCCGCTGTCAGTTGGCGATGCCCCTCAAGGTACTGATTATGGGACATTGGCTCCCGGCAGTGCTGTGGGCGTTCAGTTGGTGAGAGGTGACGTAACGCTGGGGGCGCTTGGTACCGTAACTTATGTTGAACAGGATAAAGTGTTGGCATTTGGCCATCCGTTCTTAAAAAAAGGCAATGTAAATTATTTATTAGCAAATGCTTACATATATACTGCTGTTGATGGACTGCAGACTCCGTTCAAAGTTGGTTCCATTGATAATTTGCTGGGAACAGTAAATCAGGATCGTGGGGCCGGAATAGCCGGAAAAATTGGTTTTTATCCCGGTATCATTCCCATGCTGATCCATGTTAAAGATACGGACATTAATAGCGAACGTACAGCGGCCGTGCAAATTGTGCAAGATGAGCAATTGGCGCCTGTCTTGGCCGAAAACACCGTATTTAACGTTGTCGATAAAACTATTGACAGGACGGGTGCCGGAACAGCCAAAATAAGTTTTTCCATTAGTGGCCGGGATTTGCCTGGTGATGGCGTGATCAGCCGGGAAAATATGTTCTTTCACCCGTCTAACATAAGTGCTTCAATGACCGAGGAATTTTTTAAAGCATTGGCATTGTTGGCTACCAATCAGTTCCAGAAAGTCGATATTATGGATATTAAAGTAAATGTTGAAGTTCAGAATGAGCGGCGCACAGCGATAATTACTGAAGTTCGTGCCGATAAGTCGTTTGCGAAGCCGGGTGAAAAAATTGAACTGACAGTTAAACTGAAACCATATCGCGGCAGTACAATCAAGCGCAAAGTTGCTTATAAAGTACCTGACCGGCGTAAACCGGGCCCGCTGACGCTGGAAGTAAGAGGCGGCGGAACCGTACCTCTGTTGCAATTGCTGCTTAAGCAACAGGGGCTGGCAAGCTTAGTAGGAAAAAAGAACAAAGATAAGCAAAAATCATTGGCGCAGTTAATACGCGAGTTTTCCGAACAAGACCGGAATAATGATATAGTTATCGAACCATATAATCCTCGGTTGGCTAAAAAGGACGTGGGAGAGACGGAAAAAACGGCCAACAAATCCCGCCTAAGTGCTAAGGCCGTTAAAGATTTAATTAAGCAAAGCAAGGATGCGCAGGAAACCGCATTTGTTGGTGAGGCGCGTTCAACTAAAGACAAAACGGCAACTCCCATTGATTACATCGTTGAAGGTGAAAAGCAGGTCATTATTCAAGTTTTACCATAATACAGACCGGCAGACAATGTCTGCCGGTCTCTTATTGGCTGTAATCAGCAAATATTTGCCGAAAATTTACATTTTAAGGTTATTCTGACAGCATTAAGCTCATACCATTAAGCAGGGAATTTAATTGTCCAAGTGGAATAGAACATAACATTATTAATATTGCCTTAAGAGGTAGAATTATGGTTATGATGTTTTTAGAAAAAATTGGCGAGCAAGTAATTGGCGGACTGGAAAATGCCGGCCGGATTATGATGTTGTTTATTCAAACCATCGGCCGTTTAAATCACGCCAACTTTAAGCATGTCATCCGACAGATGGCTCATCTGGGGGTAGACTCGCTGCTGATTGTAAAACTTACTACTTTATTTACCGGAATGGTTTTGACGGTACAAACAGCTCACGAGTTTATCAAATATGGTGCCCAAGCTTCGGTCGGCGGGGTAGTAGCTATTGCCATGGGCCGGGAACTGTCTCCCGTACTTACCGGCGTAGTAGTGGCCGGCCGGGTTGGTGCGGCGATTGCTGCTGAAATAGGCTCCATGAAAGTAACGGAACAAATCGATGCCCTGAGAGTAATGGCGACTAATCCCATTGCTTATTTAGTAGTGCCACGATTAATTGCCTGTGTGATAATGATGCCCTTATTAGTCGTATTTGCCGATGTAATCGGTACGCTTGGCGGATATTTGGTAGCTACTCTTTATTCAAATATTAGTTCGTATACCTTTCTTAACTCGATCAAAGTGTTTGCTGAAGTTAGCGATGTTACCGGCGGTTTAATTAAAAGCATGTTTTTTGGGGGAATAGTAGCCATAATCGGCTGTCATAAAGGTCTTACGGCAGCGCCGGGTGCTGAAGGCGTTGGCAAAGCAACCACCGGTTCAGTAGTGACCTCCATGATTTTAATATTTATCAGTAACTACTTTTTGTCGTTACTGTTATACCGCTAATAGGAGGCCGGGTAAGAAATGATAAAATTAGAACATGTCAATATGAGTTTTCGCGGCAATCAGATCCTGGCCGATATTAATTTAGAAATTGCCGAAGGCGAAACAATGGTAATCATTGGACCAAGCGGATCAGGCAAAAGTACTTTGCTGCGGCTAATGATCGGACTGTTGAAACCAAGTTCAGGACAAATATGGGTCAACGGCCGCGAGATATCCGGTTTGCCGGAAGATGCACTTAATGAGGTACGTAAGAATATGGGAATGGTGTTTCAATATTCTGCTTTGTTTGATTCCATGACGGTTGGCGAAAATGTTGCGTTTGGACTGCGCCAGCATACTGACAAATCGGAGCAGGAAATTGCCGACACCGTTGAACAAATGTTAACAATGGTTGGTTTAGCAGGCCAGCAGAATGTTATGCCCGGTGAGCTCTCCGGCGGAATGAAAAAGAGAGTAAGTTTAGCTCGAGCTATTGCTATAAACCCGGCTATAGTATTATACGATGAACCGACAGCCGGTCTTGACCCGATTATGTCCAGCGTTATTGATCGCTTAATAAATGATACCAAAAAAATGCTGAAGGTTACATCGGTCGTTGTTACTCATGACATGCCCAGCGCCTTTAACGTAGCTGACCGAATCGCCATGATTTATGACGGTAGTATCATTGAGCAAGGTACAGTCGATGATATTCGCCGCTCCGATAATCCAATAGTGCAGCAATTCATCCATGGTTTGTTGCAGCCCGATATACGGGAAAGGAGGTAAAATGCAATGAAAAGTATAAGTGTTGAGGCCAAAGTAGGCGCAGTTACGTTGATTAGTCTGGCACTGTTAGGATATATGATTGTTTATTTGGGAGCGGTATCATTTGGGGAGCAGGGATACCCGGTAAAAGCCGCATTCTCCCAAGTAAGCGGACTACGGCCGGGAAATTTGGTACGTTACGCCGGTGTTGATGTCGGGCAAGTTGAAGCTGTCAATGTCGGACCACAAGGAGTTCAAGTACTGCTGCGAATTTTGCCCAAGGTTAAGATTCCGGCCGGATCGCGGTTTACCATTGGCACTGACGGCTTATTAGGAGAAAAATACATTGATATTATTCCGGCCCGGACCTATACAGGATTTATCCAGCCTAATGAACAAGTGCAGGGCGAGCCTCCCAAGGGTTTAGATCACTTTATGGCCATAGCTGATGTTGTATTGGAAAAGCTGGATAAATTATTGAATTCTTTCAATGAAGTGTTCGGCGATCAAGAGGTTAAGCAAGCGTTAAAGACTTCAGCGCTAAACGCCAAGCAAATTACCGAAAACTTAAATCAACTCGCTGAGACCATGGCACGGATCGCCGTAAATAATGAACAGGATATTAATATGATGGTCAACAATTTGCAGGCTATGTCCAAGAGCCTCCGTTCAGTTGCCGGGCGGGTAGACCGGATGGTTACCGGCATCGATAACAATGGTCAGACCGTAAAGGATTTGCGTGAAACTATTGCTAATATTAAATCAACCAGCCGGCGGATTGAAAATATGGCTAAGTCTTTAGAGGGAGTTGTAACCGATCCTAAGACTGCCAAGAATTTAAAGGAAACCTTGCAAAATGCCCATGATGCCACTGAAAAAGCTAACCGCATGTTGACGCGATTCGAAAATGTAAAGACTGAGGCCTCCGTTGAAGTACTATATCCGACCAAAGATAATGATTACCGCAGCAATGCTCAACTGCGGATTCAAACAACGCCTAAAGATTTTGCCATTATTGGTGTAACTGACATCGGCGAGAGTAATCATTTAAATCTCCAGTTTGGTAAAGGAACCGATAAATGGTCACATCGGGCGGGGGTAATTGAGGGTAAAGCCGGACTGGGCTTTGATGCCCGCATCAATTCAAACTTTAAATTATCAGTAGATCTTTATGACCCTAATAATTTTAAGGTTCAACTGCGTACGGAATTCAAAATAGCCCCGGATACATATTTAATCGGGCAGAACAGCAGTCTTAACAAGGATGCTGACAAACACACCTATATAGGTATCCGGCGGGCATTTTGACACTAAGAAAAACGGCAAGATGTTCCAAGTATTTATTGACACCGCCGGTACAAAAAACTATAATTATTACATAACTGACTGGATAGTCAAACTTGAATAGGAGGATGGACAATGCGAGTTTCAACCTGGAAAAAGTCGATTGCTGTGATGTTGGCATGCGGGACATTTCTATGGGTAGTTCCGGCCGGAGCAACTGCTTTGGAACTTACTCTTGACGATAGTATTCAAATGGCCTTAAGAAATAATCCGACGATAAAAATTGCTGATGCCGAAAAGAAAATAGCCAAATCGAAAATCAACCAAGCCCAAAGCGGCAATATGCCTGCGCTAACCTATGCTCATACGGCAGCACGTTATAAATCAAATACCTTAACAACAGGTGTATTATATGATAATAAATATGATAATACCGTCAGATTAACCTTCCCGCTATATACCGGCGGGGAAGTGGAAGGGCTGATTAAGCAGGCCGAACTGGGTTATGATGCGGCAATTCTGGGTATAGCCAAAGCCAAGCAACAGATCAAACTTGACGCGACTACTGCCTATTTTAATGTACTGCAGGCACGCAATATGGTTGATCTGAACAAAGAATCGGTTGAACGCCTGCAGGCTCATCTTAAAAATGTGCAAGCCCAGTATGAGGTTGGCACAGTTGCCAAAGTAGATGTGCTGCGGTCCGAAGTCGAACTGGCTAATGCCGAGCAGAATCTTATAAAGGCTCAGAACTCCTATGATTTAGCTTTAGCCAGCCTAAACAATGTATTGGGAATTCCTCTCGACACGCAAGTGCAGGTCAAAGATAATCTTAAGTATCAGAAGTATGATAAGACAATTGACGATTGCATCAAATATGCGTTGCAGAATCGTCCGGAAATTGGACAAATGGATGCCAGCCTAAAAATTGCTCAAAAAGGAATTTCCGTGGCTAGAAGCGGATACTTACCTACTTTAGCATTGGCCGGAACAGCCAACTGGAATAACGATGAGTTTCCCGGTGATGAAAACTCCAACTGGACAGTAAGCTTGCAGGCCGGTTTTAATGTCTTTGATGCCGGGCTGACCAAGGCCAAAGTCCGCCAAGCTAAGGCGACTCATGCCAAAACGACCCAGGAAGTCAAGCAAACCAGTGATGCTGTGCAACTGGAAGTGCGGCAGGCTTACTTAAGTTTACGTGAAGCGGAAAAGAGAATAGCAACGGCCAAAGTTGCCGTTGAGAAAGCCGAAGAAGATTATAAAATCGCCCAAGTACGTTATAGTGCCGGGGTAGGCACCAATATTGACGTGATGGACGCGCAAGTTGCGCTTACGCAAGCCAAAACCAACTATGTGCAGGCGATGTACGATTATAATACCAACCAAGCCAAACTAAATAAAGCGATGGGAATGTCGATATAACTGCTTATCCGGGACCCGCGGCCAAACAGCCGCGGGTTTGATATTTAAAGCAAGCGGCTTTGAAGTGTACAGATCATGCCGCGTACTGATAAGGGCTGCTTACTGTAATTGCTAGGCACTATTGCAGTATTTTGGCAGGGCGAAAAATGAAGGAAGGCGGATAGTCGTGTCGAAATAATAGTAAGGAAAATGGGGCACTTTAGACGCAGTAGGACAGGGGGATCAAGACAATGATAAGATATAAATCGACAATACTATTCTTCTTGGTTGTCTTGTTAGCCGCAGGTTATTATGGCTATCAACAGGCACAAACTGCGTTAGGCCAATCTATGGGAACTATTGCATCGGAAATATCAATTGCTTTAAACAGTACAGTTACGATAAAGGATATAAAAGTCAGTTCATTTAATACTTTGACTCTTGACGAGGTAACGGTGTATGACCGGAAAAATGAAAAGATCGCCTGGATTCCCACCTTGGATGTCGGTTTCAATCCGCTGGGTTTGCTGTTGGAACGTACGCCCATATCGGCAATAACAAAACTTGTATTACATAAACCGGATGTTTTTATCCGGCAAGGTCCGGATGGACATTGGAATTATGAAGATTTTTTGCCGAAAGAAACTAATCAGCATGCACAACTGCGTGCTGTGGCAATTATTAACGACGGAACGGCGGTTATTAACAGCCGGCAGGGACAGTGGCAGTTGAATAAATTTAAGGGTGAGATTGATTTTAGTGATTCGCCGACGGTTGAGTTTGATGTTTCAGCCGAACATAATGACGCGAAAATCCGAGTAAAGGGTAATGGAGTCAAAGAACGCCTGTCGCTGCGGGTATATGCCGATCAAGCTGAAATCGCCGTTTACAAAGCATTAGTGCCCGAAGATATTGCGGTAGTCAACCCGGAGGGACGCATCCACAATCTGTTTGTCGCCCTCAACCGTAATAATAAGGGAGAATTGTCTTATGCCGGTGAAGTAACTGTCGACCGTGCCGCTGCAACGATACGGGATGTTGATATTACCGATGCATCAGGGTTTTTTGCTTTTAACAATAAAGAACTATTTATATACCAAGGACAGGGCAAGATAGCCGGCCAACAAGTAGCCGTCAGCGGCAAGGTTAACATTAATGGTCCGGTCCAACAGCTTAAATTGCGCGTAGCTGCCAAACAATTTGATGCGGCTGAATTCATTCCCACCTCAGCTGTTCAAGGTGCGCTGGCTTTTTCAGCTGATATTACCGGAACGGTTGAAAATCCTCAAATCAACGGGACAGTTCGGATGCCCGCCGGCAGTATCACCGGATATGCCGTGAACAATGCAGTTGCAGTTGTCCGTTACCAAGATAATATTCTCTATGTTGACCGGGCCGGAATAGATATTTTTGGCGGACAGGTCAGTACTAGCGGCCAAATTGCTGGAAATTCAACTGGCTATCGTATGTCTATAGAAGGCAAAAATTTGGATGTCGGACAAATACCTCAATTAACCGGCGAGTTGTCCGGACGCGCTAATGTAAATATTACCGCAGCCGGAACCAACCTTCTAACGCCGTCAATCACCGGTACCGTAACAATGTCTGCCGGCAATTGGCGGCAGCTCAAATTTACCGAATTTAACACCGGATTTAATAAATTCGGCGATAATATTGACTTGCATTTTGTAAATTTAAATATCGGGGCAGGCAAAGTAGCCGTAAGCGGGAAAATTTCCGGGCAGAACATAAATCTTACCGGCTTTGGCAATAAGATACCCTTGGCTGATTTGCGGCCGCTGTTCCCGGAAGCAGAGCTATCCGGCACAGCAGATGTTACGGCCCAAGTTGTCGGGACAGTGCAGCACCCGGTGGCAAATATCGAATTTGTTGCCGGGCAAGGGCGAATATTAAAACAACCGTACCAAACTGCCTCCGGTCAAATTATTTTACAGGATTCCCAGGCTGCCTTAAAGAACGTAACACTTGAGAACAATACTACCCGCCATACTATCAAAGGCACAATTGGCCTTACCGGTGACCGGCCGCTGAATTTATTTATTTCCAGTCAGCAGGCTCGGGCGGAAAACATTAGTGAACTTTTGCTGCCGGGTGAAAATATAACCGGTAATATTGATAATGAAATGCATATTACCGGGACGACTTCGAACATTCAGGCCCAAGGGCATATGAAACTCAGCGAGGGAAGCTTCCGCGGCTATTTAATAGCTCAAGGGGAAGGTAAATATATTCGCCGCGACGGAATCATTGAACTAAAAGAATTTTTGATTACGTCGCTTAATACGAACCTGCGGTTTTCCGGTATTATTCAGCCTAATAATCAGCTAAACCTAGATGTTTCAGCGCAAGATATTGATTTATCAAGAGTATATCTGGATTTGCCGTATGCTGTAGCCGGTCAGGCTGATTTTTCCGGCAAATTAATCGGATCACCGCAATATCCGGTATTCAACGGCCGTTTTACGGCGAGTGAAATTGTAGCTAACGGGCAGCAACTGACAGATATCGGCGGACAAGTCGGACTTGCCGGCAAGCAAATTGAAATTTCCGGATTTGAGTTTTCGCACCAGCAAGGGAAATACTCTTTTGCCGGGGGGATAAATCTTGACAATCATGAAATGAGCGGACGGTTTGAAGCAAAAGACGGTGAACTAGCCTGTCTATTGGGTTTGCTTAATATTCCCCTGGAACAGGTTGTCGGCAAACTGAACGGTGAAGTTATTGTTGACGGTAGACTCCCTAAGCCTAATATCTGGATTAACGGGCGGTTATTGGATGGCAAAATAAAAAACTATCCGCTGGAAAAAATAGATTTTGACATGGCTTTGGTGAACAATGTCCTTACCGTAAACAACTTCCATGCCCGCCAGGGAGGCGGCGAACTAATAATGAAAGGCGTTGCCGACCTGAATGGTTCGCTGGATGTGGAAGTGGGCGCCAAAGATATTGATGCCGGTCTGCTGACAGCCTGGCTGGATTCGACAGTCGGCATTAACGGAAAATTGAATATGGTTGCCCAGGTTTCCGGAACGGCAGCTGCTCCGCATGCTGCAGTCTCGCTGCAGATTAATAAAGGTCAGGTTGCTACTGCCGACTTTGATGATTTATACGGATTGTTTATCATCCAAAACGAGACAATTGCGGTTAATCAGTTTTATATCGCTAAGGGTGATTACCGGGCCAGCGCATACGGCTCAATACCAATAAACGCATTAAATCCGAAAGGACGCCGGCAGGCAACCGCAGCTGATCAGATGGATCTAAAAGTTAAACTTGATCATGCCGACTTAAGCATATTGCCGTTTTTAACCAAAGAAGTGGCTTGGGCTGCCGGGCCTACCCAAGGAGAATTGACTGTCGGCGGCACACTTATGCAGCCAAGCCTTTACGGACGATTGGAAGTAAATGACGGTTCTGTAAAAATTTCATCAATTAACTCGCCAATCCAGAAAGTGGGGGTTGATATTCAGTTCCAAGGTGATAAAATAAATGTACAGGCGTTTACAGGACAGATAGGAACCGGCAGTTATCATCTGACCGGCTCGGCTGCTCTTAATGGATTGGCGGTAGAGGATTATAATTTATCATTATCAATGGATAAATTGGGAATTGATAGCAAATACTTTAAGGGACCGCTCAGTGGACAGCTCCAGTTTACCGGTAATACAGCCAAGCCACGATTGTCCGGTAATATCTACTTGGAGAAGAACACTATTACAATTCCTACCATACCACAATTGGAAAAGTCTAATTTAGATGTAGCGCTTGACCTCCATTTTCATATTGGCAACCGTGTTCGCGTATACAATCCACTGCTATATGATCTGTGGCTAGAACCCGGGCAAGTAAGTTTTGCCGGCTCGACCCAAGAACCGGATGTAACCGGTACGATTCGGGCGGCGCGTGGAACTGTCAGTTATTTGCGGACGCAATTTAAAATTCAGGAGGGATTCGCAGCGTTTACGCAGTATAATTCCTTTGAGCCGGTAATATCGCTGCAAGCACAGACCCGGCTGGTATCTACACTGGTAAATTTGAATGTCAAAGGGCCGTTAAGCCAAATGGAAGTTCATTTGGCATCCGAGCCGGCTATGAGCCGGCAGGCGATTCTTTCATTGCTTACTTTGCGCAGCCGGTATTTTGATAAACAGAAAAATTCCGGTCAGGTTCCGGAATTAGGCCGCGATGATGTGCTAAGTCTGTTGGATGTTGGTTTGCAAGTAAGATTTATCAGCGAATTTGAAGAAACAACCCGTGATTTGCTGGGATTGGATGCATTCCGTTTTGTACGCACCATAACCGGCGATGATGACGATTCCGACCAACGCTCCTACCGTGACCGTGAAGGCTACAGTCTAGAATTAAGTAAATACGTGAACGATAGAATGATGTTGACGTATACCACCGGAATTAATCATGAAGATTCCAGTGTTAGTTTTCAATACGATCTAACCCGCCGTATTGGCCTTACCGGCTCAATAGATAATAAGAGTAACCGGCGGCTGGGATTAGAAATGAGATTTTCATTTTAGAGGATGATCATATGTCATTTAATGAGTATTTTGCTGAACTAAAAAAAGTCCAATTGCTGGAACCGCAGCAAGAAGCTGAGTTATGGCTGGGTTACAAGGAACATGGGGACTTGGCATGCCGCCGTACACTTATTGAACGGTATCAGCCGCTGGTCTTCAAGACGGCCATGCGCTGGTCCTTGCCCGAGCCGGTGTTAATGGATATTATTCAAGAAGGCACGGTTGGGCTTATTGAAGCAGTAGAAAATTATGATCATCAGCGCAATGTTGCTTTTAGCTTATATGCATTGCATCGCATACGCGGCAGAATGATGAACTATTTGCAGAAAGAGGGAAAATCTAACCTGGCGTTCGCCGGCAGCGCCAGCGAAGAAGATTGGTTAAAATTTAACCGTGCTATATTGGAAGTTGAAGATACTGCGCCGTCGATATCCGACCAAGCTGAACAGAATTTTTTAATTCAGCAGGTATTGAAGGCCATGAACAGACTGCCGGACAAAGAACAACTGGTAATCAGCGGAGTATTTCTCAATGAGCAGGAACCCAAACACCTGGCTCAAACTTTAGATATGAGTATATCGCACGTTTATCGCCTGCAAAAGCAGGGAATACGGCGTATTCGTGGGATGTTGTCCAAATTAATGCATGAGCTCAAAAGATGACCTAAACAATGAAAAACACTTTATATGGTTAGCATTAACGATGAAACTGGGGATAATCAGCTATTTTGGCGGATTTTCGCGTTAAATTGGCTGCTAATGATTAATAACAACTGCGGATTATATAAATGTGTTTTTGATTGAGGTGATGGAAATGGCGGATTTTAAACAAAGTGCTTTTAGACATATGCGGTCGGCGCGGCAATGGTTGGTTCGGGCTGAAGAAGATTTCAGCAAGAACGATGATATTCGCGGCGAACTGAACCTTTTTCTTGCACAGGCTGAATTGCAGCACTTGCAGGAGGCTAAGCGCAAGCAGTCTTGGCGCTACAAGGTTCCGATAATTAGGCATATTCTGGCCGCCGCAGTAGCTGTATTTGTAATTGGAACCAGCTTCGGCGGAGCATATTTGTTTATGCAACAACGCAAGGCAGTTATTCCCGTTCCCTTGGCAAAAAACCAGAGTATTCCTGTGCAGCACATGCCGACTGTTCCTGTTGGCCAAGAAGCTTCTAAGCCGGCAGTGAATCTGTCTAATGTCTCAGAGTTAAAATCAACCGGTAACAAGGCTTCGAATGTGATAGTCAAGCCGAAAACGGCTGAACCCCGTGAAACAGCAATATTCATTTCAAACAGCCAGGAAGGGATGCATAACTCAAGCCCAGTCGACAAAGATGTATCGTTATCGCCGAATGAAATGCAAAGACTCATTCGGGCGGCCGGAAGATCTTTGCGAGGCGAGTAAAAATGAAAGAGGAGGTAATGCATGAGAACAACAAACCGCTATGGACAACTAATATTTGCAGCTGTGTTGAGTTTGATCTTTGTTCTTGGTGCAACTAATTTGAGTTATGCCGCTGATATTACCGGTAAAATAGTTACCAATGTCAGTGTCGCAGGCAATAAGACAGTAGCATCAAGTACAATATTGTCAGCCGCCAAAATAAAACCGGGCGACAAAGTTACTGCGGACAAAATCAAACAAGACTTGCAAGCAATCTATGAACTAGGATATTTCTATGATGTGGTTACAAATTTCCAAGAGGTACCGGAAGGTGTTAAAGTCGTCTATACGGTAATGGAAAACCCTGTACTAAAAGATATTGTAGTAAAGGGAAACACCAAAGTTACTACCGAGAAGCTCATGGGATACATCAGTGTACCAAAAGGAAAAATCCTTAATACCAAAACCCTCAATGAAAACATGAGAAAAATTGAAGGTTACTATCATGATCAAGGCTATATTCTAGCTAAGGTCAGTGATGTCGGGATTAAGCCGGATGGTGTATTGACCGTAACCATTAGCGAAGGAATCCTGGAAGGAATTCAAATCAAAGGTAATGATAAGACTAAGAACTATGTAATTACCCGTGAAATGAAATTAAAGCCGGGTGAACCGTTCAACGTGAAAGATGCCCGCCGGAGTATGCAAAGAGTATATAACTTGGGCTACTTTGAAGATGTCAACATGAAACTAAATTCAGGCCGTGAGCCTAATTCAGTTGTGCTGGAAACAAGTGTTGTTGAACAAAAAACCGGTACTTTCGCAATCGGTGGCGGTTACAGTGAAGATGACGGCATGTTTGGTATCATCGAACTTGGCGACAACAACTTCCGCGGCACCGGCGACAAAGTAAAAATTCATTGGGAATTTGGCGGAACCAGTAATGCCAACCATGAATTTTCCTATACTAAGCCGTGGTTGGACAGCAAACAAACTTCATTAGGATTCAGTGTTTATAATATGACCAACCAATACACCGATTACTATGATGACGGTGATGAAAAAGCAACTTACGATAAAAAACGTAAGGGGATTGAAATCACACTGAGCCGTCCGCAAAGCGAATATATCCGTAACTATATTACTTTGAAACACCGCGACGACATTTATGTCGGACCGGTGGAAGGCGAACAGCCGCAATGGTATGAGGATAACCCGGGGGATAAGGTCAATAACTTCGGGGTAACCAACAGCATTACACTGATGCATGTATTGGACAGCCGTGACAATATTTACAATCCGACCGAAGGTAAGCGTTATTCCTTGTCGGCGGAGTTTGCCGGGTTCGGCGGTGACTTTGATTTCAATAAGTATACCGCTGAAGGCCGCCAATACTTCAAAGTCGGCAAAGATCACGTTATTGCTACCCGCTTAACGGTGGGATATGCTGATGGTAAGATGCCGGACAGCGGCCGGTTTGCCGTCGGCGGATCGGATACTTTGCGCGGTTACAAAGATGAACAGTTTAAAGGCGACAAAATGGTAGCAGCTACCGTTGAGTACCGTTTCCCAGTAGCCAAAAAAGTACAAGGTGTTGTCTTCACCGATGTTGGTAAGGCCTGGGAAGATGAAGGCTATAAACTTAGTGATCTGGAAGCCAGTATTGGTGTAGGTGTACGTGTTACTACCCCGATCGGACCGATTCGTTTGGATTATGCTAAAGGATCGCAAGACAGCCGATTCCACTTTAGTTTCGGCGGTCAATTCTAATTCTGAATAGCACATTATGTAGAGTCAGGTCTAGGACCTGGCTCTACATGTACCGGGAGGTGGGCGGCAATTCGACTGCTAACTGCATATACAACCAAAATGATATTAATATTGATGGTGCTTATACAACTTACCGCAATGGCCGGGGCAGCGGCGCCGCGCATTGAGGAACTTAAGGTCAATGTTGAATGTCCCCAGGCGCCTACGGCAGCGCGGGTTGCCAGGCGAATGGAAGCAAGTGTGAATACGGTCGGCCAACATGTACTGCTTGGTAAAAAGGTAGATGAAGTTCTTTTAGCCCAAAGTTCTTACGAAAAAATCATCAAAGAAATCTTTGACCGAGTTTTAGTAGGATATACTGTCGATACCGTCACCATTACTCCCGGCCAAGCTACTAAGATTTATGTCAAACTGGTTCCTTGGGGTGATGTTGTCCGCAAAGTAGCCCTTAAGATAAATTTTTCCGGAGTTTCGCCGGCAGTATTGCCCCATGTTAAAGGTGATATCGGCAATTTGGAACGCCAGATAAACGAGATCCTGCTGGGATTGCCGGTTGATTCGGTAGACTGGGTAGGCGGCGTGGCAAAACAAATGATTAGGGAAACATTAGCGGAAAAGCTGCCTGAGTTTACGGCAACTTTTGATATTGAACCGGGTGCAGAAACGGTCTTGCGAATATCCCTGGTTCCGGCGGGGGCAACAATAAAAGATGTAAATGTCAATCTGCGGTCACAACTTCTGCCTAACATTATGCTGATCAAGGCTCGCAGCAAGGCCTTGGAAACAGCCAAAAACTTACGGGGGCTGCCGGTTGCTTATGTTAAACGTAATAAGGACATTTTTGGCGAAATGGTGCGCGAAGTCATTGCCAATCATAAAATTGCCAAGGACTACCATTTGCAAGTGACAGCAAATATGTTAGTTGATACAGATACCACGATCACGATAAACGCCAATACGGATAAGTATAAGGTGATTTTGGAGGGATATCTGGACATTGGTAAGCAGCAAGATAACACATCGCTCCGTTTGCATGCCGGCAAATATATTGGCGATCATGATGAAATCTTCCTAGAAATCAATTTTATGCCATCGAACGTCGAATGGGAGTTCGTACCAGGATGGGGAACTCAGTTGGGGCCTTCCACCATTGGGGGAATAAAATACAACTTATCTGAGAAGAAAAGTATTTTATGGATCAATCAAAGCCTTGGACCGAAATGGAGTCTGCGAATTGAGAGAATTCCGGCCGACAGTCATAATGAATTTGCTCTGCGCTATAGGATGCATGAGTTTTTAGGCGTTGAATATGTCGCGAGTGATACCGACAACTATTTGCGGTTGGTCGGCAACTTATAAACACTTATTGAAAGAATATCCCGACCCTGTTATAATGGTAAAGACAAACCAAAATTTATAAGCAAGTATTTAAGAGGAGGTCCTTGAATGTTAAATGCTTTGAGAGACAAAAAAAGAGTAAAAATTATTTCGCTGGCAATTGCTGCGTTCTTTTTATTGGGAGTCGGTGCTTTGGCGCTGTCACAAGGCGGAACACCAATTGCATCTGCAGCGGCAACATCTAGTGTAGGGGTAGTGAACCAACAACTTATAATTACCCAACATCCGGACATGGCAAAGGCTAAAGAGACCATGAAAGCGGAAATAGAGCAAGCTAAAAAAGATTTTGAAGAAAAAGCAGCAAATATGAATGACCAGCAGAAAAAAGATTACTATATGCAGCTTCAACAGCGATTGGCTCAAAAAGAGCAAGAACTGATGGGACCGATTTTAGATAAAGTGACTGCAGCTATTAAAGCGGTAGCAACAGCTAAAGGCCTATCAGTAGTGCTTGACAAACAAAATGTTGTTTATGGCGGACAGGATATTACTGACGAAGTCTTAAAGGGCTTTGGTAAATAACAACAAGGATTAAAGAGCCGGGCCGGTTAACGCTGTGCTCGGCTCTTTTTAGAAAGTAGGTGGCTGAGTGTTTAGGCAACTTTGGAAGTTAGGAATCGTTGGTATCGTTTTGGCAGCCTTAATAACCGGAGGATGTACCAGTAAGCCATCTGTAGATAATAAGCAACCTGACCATACGGGAATGGGGATAATTAACATGGAGAAGGTAATTATCGCCCATCCACGGTATGCCGAGTTTCAAGCTGCCCAGAAAAAATTTGAAAATATCAATCTGCAGATTCAAAATATGCGGGTATCCCAGCAGGCAAATAGCAGCAATATAACCGCGCCTAATGCCGGCTCCGGGATTGACAAGCAGTTGGAACAAGAATACAATGCGCGAATGACTGAAAAGCATCGCGAGTTAAATAAGCAGTTTGCCGCAGTAGTCGAAGCAAATGAAAAAAAGATATCTGCCGAAATGGCTGAATACCGCCGGCAGTTGGAACAGGAATATGGTTTACCAATTTTTAATTTGCAGTTAAAAATTAAAACTGTCCAGCTCACCAAAGAGCAAATGGCAGAAGTACAAAAACAGATCCAACAATTAGAACAGGCCCGTTCGAAAAAACTGCAGGCTAAGCAGCAGGAACTAAGCGCTAAACTGAATGAATTATTGAAACCGCAGCAGCAGATCATCGAGGAAGAATTAAAAAAGTTTTCCGAACAGCTTAACAGCGACTTGACAGCTAAGCGGTCTGCGGCACTGGCAAATGTTGAAGAGAATCGGGCTAAATTGCAGGTTCAAATGGGCAATGCCCCAGGGGACCTCGCTAAACAAGCTACTGAGCTGCAAACTAAGGGTAAACAAATTCATGATGCTATTGTTGCCGATATCACGCAGCAAATCAGCAAAATAGCTGCTGAAAAAGGTCTGCATACTGTGCTGACCAACATTTCTGTTAATGTTACAGCTCTTGATATTACTGATGATGTGATAAAATTGATTAAGAAATAACCAGCCGATGCATACTAATAACAGTATGTTTAAAAGATAGGAGCGTATAGAATGAGAAAAACAAAAACATGGGTATGGGCAATACTGATCACCATATTTGCCGGTTTATTTTTGGCAGGGTGTAGTGCGAATGCTCCCAAAGTTGGAATAGTAGATATTCAGAAAGTAATGTCGGACAGTCCTAAAGTAAAACAATTTCAGGAACAACTGAATACTAAAGGTAAAGAGTTAAGTGACCAATTGGAGAAAGATAAAAAAGCATTGAGCCAGGAAGAGTTTCAGAAGAAACAGGAAACGTTATACGCTGAATTCATGAAATTTAAGCAGGATTTGGAAACCCAAATCGATAATGCCGTCAAACAAGCCTTGGAACAAGTGGCTAAAGAAAAGAAAGTCGACATTATTTTATATAAAAATAGTGTGGCTCAAGGCGGCATCGATATTTCCGATGATGTAATACAAAAAATGAAGTGATTCTTGCCGGGGAGGACTTAGGCCGTGAACAAAACCTTAAGGGAAATTGCAGAACTGGTCAACGGCCGGTTATTAAAGGATGAACAAATAGTTATCAGTGGAGTTACCAATATTGAAGAAGCCGGCAGCGGTGATATTACGTTTGCTGTACCACCGCATTTGAAGAAGGCGGAAACATCTAATGCCGCTGCTGTTATTATTCCGGAAGGAATTGAAGAATTCAATAAACCTGCCGTTATTGTAGAGAATCCAAGACTGGCATTTACGCAGCTATTGGAAGTATTTATGCCTTTGCCGCAAGTAGAACGCGGAATTCATCCGACGGCGGTAATCGGCGAAAAGGTACGGCTAGGTAAAAACGTAGCGGTTTTAGCGCATGCTGTTATTGATTCACAAGCTGAAATTGGGGATAATACCATAATTTATCCCCATACATATATTGGCCGGCAAACTATCATCGGCTGTGATACGATAATCTACCCAAATGTTTCCGTACGGGAAAGCTGTCAAATTGGCAGCCGGGTCATTATTCACAGCGGTGCGGTAGTTGGCAGTGACGGATTTGGCTTTGTGACTATTCAAGGAAAACATCGTAAAGTTCCGCAGGTAGGTACCGTCATTATTGAAGATGATGTTGAGATTGGCGCTAATGCAGCGATTGATAGAGCGACTACCGGAAAGACTATTGTTAAATCAGGAACTAAAATTGATAATTTAGTTCATCTAGCTCATAATGTAGTAATCGGCCAAGACTGCTTTTTAGTTGCCCAGACCGGAATAGCCGGCAGCGTAACCGTCGGCAATCACGTTACATTTGCCGGACAGTCAGGCAGTGCCGGGCATTTGTCAATTGGCGATAATTGCGTATTTGCCGCACGATGTGCCCCGATCGGCAATGTTCCGGACAATTCATTTTACGCCGGATTTCCGGGCAGACCGCATAAAGAGTGGCTTAGGGCCGAAGCAGCTGTACACAAATTGCCTGAACTCATCAAGCGAATAAATGAACTTGAAAAAAGACTGGCTGCCCAGGAACAAAAATGAAACAAGGGGACAGGTCCCTTGTTTCAAACAGTGAGGTGAGGACTATGAAAAAGAAACTGGTAATAGGGTTATTGGTGTTTTGTCTGGCTACTTTAGCAATGATCCCGGCAACCCAGGCATTTAATTTAGGCGATATTATCAAGGTAGGCGGTATCGCTATTCTGGTCGACAAGTTTGCCACTCCATTGAATGACTTTATTAACAAGCTTACTTTTAAACACGGTGGATCTCACGACTATACTACGAAAGTAGTTCCTATCATAACCTTTGGGTCCGGCGGTTATGCCGGCGCGGCGCAAGTTATCGGTACGCAGGAACTGATTGACGAAGTGCAGGCTGTTATCCAAGTCGAGGGGGGGTTCAACGGCCGGACATTCCGGGTCAAAGCACTGATTCCTATTGACAGTAAGAATCCCACTAATTTTAGCCGGGTGCAGGGAGTCGGTGTATCTGCTGTTATTGATATAAGGATCTAACCTCTTAAAAAATAGAGGATGGTTCGAGACCACCGATAAACTTAGAATATTATTGTCTGCTATGGACTTATTGACTTTCTCAGTGACTTCGAGCCGCCTCCCTGTATTTGGAGGTCAACGTAATGACTGATAGTCCCCTAGTTTCGGTTGTTATTCCAACATACAACAGGATCAACCTGCTCTCGGATGCCATAAAATCAGTTTATGAACAGACTTATAAAAATATTGAAATTATAGTTGTGGACGACGGATCAACAGATGCTACAAGGCAAATGGTCATCAGTTGTTTCCCGCAGGTTCGATATATTTATCAAAGAAATCAGGGAGTTAGTGTTGCCAGAAATACTGGTATTCGGCACGCAGTGGGAGAATTTGTTGCCTTTCTTGATTCCGATGATCTATGGATTCCTGGAAAACTGGAAAAGCAACTAAATGAATTCAAAAAATCTCCTACCCTAAAAATTGTAGCCGGTAATCGTATCAAGATAAAACCTGAAGAGCGAGTTTCTTGGCCACGAATTACCACCAATACAAAAAATATTTCATTTCTTTGGCTGCTTGCCGGAAAACATCTTCCTACTCCATCAGTGATTGTTCGCCGAGAAGTCTTTTCACAAGTAGGATATTTTAATACTAATCTCACAACAGGTGAAGATTGGGATTTATGGCTGCGTATCGTCTCTGTCGGTTCAGCCGTTTACCTGCGTTCACCTGTAACCATAGTAAGAGACAGCAGAAACAGCCTATCCAAAGACAGAACAACAATATACCGAAACAATATTATAGTTTTTGATACCTGGAATCCTGATAAGTGTAAAAATTCTCCCATTAACAGATTTATTTACCGGCTTATTGTTAAAAAATATTTTGCCAGTGCTGTAGTTAAGCTTTACCTAAGCGGCATGCAAGACCAAGCCAGAGACTTATGGAGTATGGCTAAACAAACGTTTGAGTTTAAAGATTATGATGAAGTATATATAAGTATACTCTTTATAATAAAAGGGGTTTATTTAAAGTGGAAGGGGTATATGCTATCGCGTCGATAATTTTTATTGTACTGATTATAATAGGAATTATCGTATTATATATGCGATCAGCACGAGAAATTCCAATCTTGATGTATCATAGTATTTCCCAATCATCAGCAAAGTTAAGTGTTTCACCCCAACTTTTTGAACAGCATCTAAAATTATTACATAGTCAAGGTTATACAACTATCTCTCTTTCAGACTTATATCGACACTATTCAGCAGGTGAACTTTTACCTATCAAGCCAATTATTTTGACATTCGATGATGCATATGAAGATAACTTTACCGTTGCCCTGCCGTTACTTAAGTCCTTTGGCATGAAGGGCACATTGTTTGTTATAACTGACTGGGTAGGTAAGCATAACGATTGGGAAAATTATCCCGGTAAACCGGTCCTGAATACTATGACTTGGGAACAAATTCGTAAGTGGAAAGAAGCTGGTATGGAGGTTGGTTCGCATACGGCTGATCATCTTTTTCTAAGTAATCTCGACAAAGATGAGATTAAACACCAACTTGGACATAGTAAAAAAGTAATCGAAGAGAACCTTGGCGAAAATGTTAATTTTTTATGTTATCCGTATGGCAATTTTGATTATCGTGTAAAAAAATTTGCAGTACAAGCCAAATATAAACTGGCACTTGCTATTGACGATAAGGTACCATTGTGGCGGACTGACCTTTTCGCTATGCGTAGAATACTGATCTCAAGTCGGCATAATGAACTTCGCTTTGCAGCTAAGGTATCGAAATGGAATCATATTTTAGTTTCTTTAAAGACTATTAAAAGAAGAATGATATGATGCCGGACCATTTCTCGAATAATATTAAAAAATACATACAGGTTAGCCAACCCCTGTTTTACTATTGTATTTTGGACAGTTGTGATAATATATACTTATGATCAATTAGTAAATTTTGGAGTGAACAGGTTTATGAGACATTTGAAGTGGATTTTAGGGGTTGGCTTAATTCTATCTTGTTGGTTTAGTCCGTCATTACCTCTTGAATGGGGCTGGAAAAATGGCCCGCTGGAATGGCTTCAGGTAGCGGTTCTTGCCAGTGGGCTGTTGCTGTCTGCATTGTGGGCCTATCAGGCTAGACACAGCCAAAACGGAATAGGCTACCGGCTATGGCTGTGGGCGATAATGGGCTGGGCATTACTAATCGGCAGAGAACTAAGCTGGGGAAGGGTTTTTTTTATAACCGGAGTAAACGAAAAGGGCCCGATATTGATGCGGCTGTCAGAATTGCGGTTCGGTTATCTGGTGCACCCTATGTTTGCCTTGATTGTTATATTGTGGCTGCTGGCCGGTTATCGGCATGAAATTTATCGTCATATCTATATGTTGTTAACATGCCCCAGTTTTCCGTTTGGTGACGTTGGCATGGCCATGATCGCCTGTGTTATCGGATATATTGGTGAAAAATATCTTTACCTGCCGGTTGTAGAAGAGTTAGCCGAAAATATTGTTTATCTGGAATCGGTTGTTATTGCCACTCGCGTACGGCTTTTACTAAACTCGCAGCAATGTAACAGCGCGACAGAGCGTTGTTTAAAATGAGACCAAAATGGAAACAAGGGGACAGGTCCCCCGTTTCATGTGAAACGAGGGACCTGTCCCCTTGTTTCAATAATTTCCTGTAAGCGTTAGCAGGATTGTATGGCACTGGTGCTGTATATATACGTATTAGCAACAGCAAGGGGAGATTATTGTGCGTAAGGTCGTTTTTATATTAAGTATAGTTCTGTTAATAACGGCACCGACAGCAACATTTGCTGCGCCGAGTATGTACGGCTCAACCGGGATGATTAATAACCCGTCAGCCGACGTTTTAAGACCAGGACAGTTTGCCGTAGGGTATTATAAGTTCGATGAAGGAAATGCCAGAGTGTTTGACATACACTTAGCTAAAAAAATTGAGCTGGGGGTAGCCCGGTTCAATTTTGATAACAACCTTGACCAGACTATTGTCAATGCCAAGTTCGGCTTGTTATCCGAACGGGTCTTAAGGCCGGGAATAGCTATCGGTGTGGAAGACATCGGCAATAAAATGGAAAGGTCGGTTTATGGCGTAGTAAGCAAAGCATTGCCGTTAGGTTTTCGCATTCACGTCGGTGTGGGCAGCGGCAGATTTGACGGAACTTTTGCCGGCTTGGAAAAGACCTTTAAGCCTTTGGCGGGAGTTGGCGCCGTCAACTATTTTCCGACCACGACCTTAGTGGTCGAATATGACGGACGGCAGATGAATTATGGTGCCCGCATTGCCGTGGTTCCCGGACTCAAAGTTAATACCGGCTGGCGGGACAGAGACTATTATGTAGGGTTAAGTTATACATATTAGGGACGGTTCTCTTGTATCCTTTGGTTTAGTTATATTTACTTAAGTGAGGGTTAATATGCAATATTATTTTATGAAAGCATTAAGTTGGTCAATGTGCCGTACACCGGCTACTATGCGCAGAACAGTTGGAACTTTGCTGGGAAAAGCATCGTGGCTGGCGGTACCGGCAAAACGCAAAACCATGGCCATTGATAATATAATGCAGGGCATGCAGCTGGATCTGCAGCAAGCGGAACATATTGCCAAACAAAGTGTGACCCGGTTTGGCCCGATGTTTGTTGAGGTATTGACGATGTCAAACTTGACCGTGGACAACATTGACCAGCTAGTTACAATCGAAGGCCAAGAAAATTTGGCGCAAGCCTTATCGCATGGACGGGGTGCTATTCTGGCAACCGCGCACTGCGGTAATTGGGAACTGTTGGGAGCAGCACTGGCTTTGAAAGGGTTTCCGTTAATAGGTGTGGCCCAGAAGCAAGCCAATTTAGCTATGGATAGGTTTATCAATGAACAGCGGGTATTGTCCGGGATGCAGGTAACTTATAAATCGGATGTTTTAGAAATGGTCCGGCTGTTAAGCAAAGGCAAGGTAATCGGGCTGTTGATGGACCAGGATGCTCATGAGAATGGTATTTTTGTTGATTTTTTTGGTCGGCCGGCTTCAACTCCGCAGGGAGCGGCAGCGTTGGCCCGCCTGAAGGATTCTCCGATTGTGCCGGCTCTTATCAGCCGTCAGGGCCAAAAGCATACTATAACAATTATGCCGATGCAGTGGATAGCAAAGTCTAAGAATAAACAGCAAGATATTACGGAAATGACGCAACAGCTGACAGCGATTATCGAGCGGCATATTCGTAAATATCCGCATGAATGGTTTTGGCTGCATAATCGCTGGAAGACCAACCAAAACAAGGTCAAAAATTTATAACTACGAAATTTACATAACAGTTTTAAATATAATCTGTCTCTACTTGAGGCAGATTTTTATTTTGGTTGTTGTAGCCCGTTACATGGTTCCAAATATTAATGATCATTACCAACGGCATGACTGATTTGCGAACTTATCAATATAATTCAATATTTCCACTATATACAAAATGATAAAATAGTATATACAACTGGACATGGTTTTTATATACATGGTATAATAGTCTACGGAAAAAGAGGTGAACATTTTATGTCAATTTTAAATAATCTAAGTTTGGTATTGAGAAATCTGCGCAAAAAAAACTCATTCTATCGTGATATAATCGTGCTGCTGACAATCAGCGTATTATTGGGGTCCGGGCTGGCAGGCGCGGTCTCACTGGCTGCAGATACCTACTTTTCCAAAACAGTCGCCAGTTTAGTAGGCGATTACGGTGAATATGATATTGTAATTCAAACACGCGAAGAAATGCGTGAAGACGCTGCGGTGCAAATTAAAAAAATTATCAGCGAAGCCTTTCCGGGAGCTAAATATAAGGAAGGACCGACAATTACTGGCAAGACCAGTTTTTTTATCGGCTTGCCTGATCAATATAAAACCAAGAAAATATATGAAGAATTAGGAAAAACTTTTGGCAGTATCCCTGGCGGCGGCGGTGTGGGAGTAATGACCGAACCACGGCTTACTGTTCGCGGAGTGCCGGAAGGGGCCAAAAGTATGGTAATAGATCAAATAGCAGCCATGGAAGGAGTCCGATTTGCTTTTCGTGACGGATCATCAATCGGAGTAGTTTTAACAACCGCAACTAAGGCGAGTATGATTAGCAGTAATATTGAAAAGATGTTAGCGCAATATCAAGTTTTGGAAATTAGTTTTCCGGTCGGCAGTGAACCGGACAATCCGATTCGTATGGGCGAGAAAATTGCCGACAGCCTGCAAAAAGAATTTAAACTACAGGTTGCCAAAAACGTTTCGGTTGACGGACGGAATGATGATATGACCTACATGGTCAGCACTATGATGGAAATGAAAAGATTTTTGAGCGCATATGCTTCAACGGTATCAATTAAAGTCACGCCAGACACTCAATTAGTCAAAGGGGACAATGTGCTGTTGAAAGATAACGTATTGGTTGAAATAACCGCAGTACGTTCCGACGGAACAGCAGAGGGAATTATTATTCGCGGCGATGCTGCGAATATCACTGATTTTACCGGTTACAAAATGGTTAAGGGAGAAATCGGCCCGGCAGTCGGGACTGCCATTGTGCAGAATCCGCGGGCTCAATTTAGTAATGCCTTAAAAGAAACAGTAAAGCTTACGGCTCAGATACCGGGCTTTGCAACCGATGCCCGGGAAATGAGTTCAGTTGCAGTCAGCGCTTTGAATAATTACGGTGAAAGTATTAAGGCTATCGACAGCACTTTAGACGGACTGCAAGCAGCCGGGGCTGCCATTCAGACAGCGACCAGCGGATTAGCAAACCTAGATACTTCGGCTTTGCAAACCCAGCTGAACAATTCATCGCAAGCGATGGGGGGACTAATCAATACGCTGCAAGTAGCTAAACTTATCAATCAAGATGTTAGTTCATCGCTAAGCGGTCTGACAAATGCTCAACAGAATCTGGACTCCTTATCAGCAGGTTTGCAAGCTTTGGACCGGGTATCAGCGGATGCGCGCCGGGCGCAATCTACTATTAATAATATTGTAACCAACGGCCAAACGACTATGGCCAAGTTAAAAGCATTTGATGTGAATGGGGCCCGCAGTAATTTATTGTCAATACAAGGACGTCTAGCCAAGGTGGATGAATTGAACATCCCGCTGATTACGGCTCAATTAAATTATTTGGCAGTAGCGGTACCCAATTTAAAGGATGAAGAGATAAATCGCTCAACAGCTATTCTCGACAAGTATATATCCGGGCAAGTTATTCCCGGTGCCCGCATTCAAATACTGACGACCAGCAAACTATCCGCCGATACGGCGCTGCCAATTGTCAGCAAACAAGTCGGACATGCCAACGCTTCGGTATATTCGGCGGCATTGGGGGTTATTGAGCCTGATGCGCGTACCGAATTATTCAGCATCCTTAATGAAGTACGGGCCATTATGGCCGGTATGACCGCCATGATTGTAACTGTGTTATTGTTGGTATTGGATCATACCGCAATTATGACCGTAATTCGCAGAAAGAGAATGCAGAAAATACCTGCAGCCAAAGGCTTTAAAAAGCGGATAGCCGCCGCAGCTGCTGCAGTAATGGCCGCTGAAAAACAATATGGTATGGCCGTCGGCGCCATAATGTTGTCAGCAATGTTTGCGTTAGCCAAAGCCAATATTCCGTATTTAAACTTTATCGGAGTACCGCTGATTGGAGCATTGCTGGGACTGATAATCGCCCATTATGCAGAAAGAATCAGTCCGGTTGCTCAGGAAGAAATGATGGCGGGAGAAGCCTTAGGATTATCGGTAGATGATATAATGCGTGAAATAGTAATCCCCGGCGCCCGTCCGGGTCTGCTGCAAAAGTTAAACAGTAGAAAAGTGAAATTTTAGGAGGTGACAGCTATGTTAACGATTAAAGATCTATATAAAAAGTTTGGTAGTCTGGTAGCTGTCAATGGGTTTTCGCTAGAAGTAAATCGAGGAGAAACCGTTGTCTTAATGGGACCGTCCGGCTGCGGCAAGTCTACCACTATTAGAATGATCAACCGATTGGTGGAGCCGGATCAAGGAACGGTAAAAATTAATGATACTGATATTACCTTGCTTAGCGATGAACAACTGAGTCGAATGAGAAAACGTATTGGCTATGTATTTCAGCATTTCAATTTAATAGCGCGCCTAACTGCCTGTGAGAATGTAATGCTGGGGCTGGTTATGTCCGGTATGGGCAAAGAGCAAGCGTATGATAAGGCGCGCGCCGCATTAACTAAGGTTGGTTTGGAGACTCATTTGGAGCGAAAACCGTCCGAAATGTCCGGTGGGCAGCAACAACGAGTAGGCATCGCTAGGGCGTTGGCCTTTGAGCCTGAATTAATGCTGTGGGATGAGCCGACAGCATCGCTTGATCCGATTTTGGTGCGCGAAGTATTGGTTGTTATGGAAGAATTAGCACGTTACCAAGAAAGCACGATGCTGGTAGTAACGCACGAAATATCGTTTGCGCTGCATGTCGCTGACCGTATTGTTCTCATGGATAAGGGAAAAATCGTAGAGACCGGCGAGCCTTCGCAGGTATTTGTTAATCCTATTTCCGAGGTAGGGCAGCGCTACAAAGAATTGATAGAATATCAGTTAAATACCGGACTCAAATCGATCCATGGCCAACGGACAGCGTAACTTATACTTGCAGGAAAACCCAATTTACTGTAGAATAAAAAAAGATTATTAATAATGGAGGATTCCATGCCTTACCAAAATACCTTAGCCCAAGCGGTTTCTTATACCGGTATCGGGCTGCATTCCGGTCGTGATGTAACTATAACATTAAAGCCGGCGCCAACTGGTACCGGTATTATTTTTGCAAGAGTTGATTTACCCGGCAGTCCAACAGTAACAGCCTGTGCCGCAAATGTAACCAATACGATGCGGGCAACAACTTTGGAAGCAAAGACTGCCAAGGTTTTTACGGTGGAACATTTGCTGGCGGCTTTATCAGCGATGCAGGTTGATAACTGTCTGGTCGAAATTGATTCACCTGAACCTCCCGTAGGAGACGGCAGCGCGCTTACTTTTGTAGAGTTGATTAGCCGGGCCGGTATTAAGCAACAGTCTGAATTGCGTCACATATTAAAGATAGAGCAGACGGTCAGTGTGTACTGTCAAGATAAGCTTATCACCGTTTTACCTTATGATGGATTTAGGATCACATTTACATCAATTAATCCGCATCCATTGCTAGGTGTACAGTTCGGTGATTATGAAATTACCCGTGAAACATTTTTACAGGAAATAGCACCTGCCCGTACTATCGGTTTTATGCACGAGGTTGAAGCCCTAAAGAAGCAGGGTCTGGGGCTGGGGGGCAGTTTGGACAATGTAGTCGTTTATGATAACGAACAAGTACTAACTCCGTTAAGGTATCCTGACGAGTTAGTCAGACATAAAATACTTGATGTTATTGGCGATTTGGCATTGGTCGGGCAGATTCGCGGACATGTGATTGCAGTTAAATCCGGTCATGCCTTAAATACTGAACTGGCCAAAAAAATTATGGAGCTACAGTAAGAGGAGGCATGTAATTAGTATGCTGTCAGTATTAGATATTCAAAAAATAATTCCCCATCGGTATCCTTTTTTACTAATCGATCGTATTATTGAATTAGAACCGATGAAAAAAGCGGTAGGAATCAAAAACGTTACCATCAACGATTTCTTTTTCCAAGGACATTTTCCCGGCGAGCCGATTATGCCCGGAGTGCTTATTTTAGAAGCTATGGCTCAGGTTGGCGGTGTGGCGATGTTGTATCCGGAAGAAAACCGGGGCAAGATTGCTTATTATGCCGGTATAGACGGAGCTAAATTCCGCCGTCCGGTTGTCCCCGGCGACCAACTAACAATGGTGGCTGAAATCATAAAATTGCGGGGTAATGTCGGAAAACTTAAAGCACAAGCGTTCGTTGACGATGAACTAGTTGCTGAAGGTGATTTGATGTTCGCTTTATCCAAACAACCGGCTAAATAAAAAGAAAACAGGCCGAAATACGGTGAAAAACAGCAATAAATTGAGAATTTGAATGAATATCGCAGAAATCAGCCAAAAATGACGTACAACATTGCGACTGGCTAGTCGGATTGTAATAACAAATGATGGCCTCGGCCGCTATTCATCAAGTAAGGAGTGAGAGACGAATGAAACCGGAAACGGTCATAATCCCGTTACGCAAAATACATGAAACGGCAGTTATCCATCCGGGCGCACGAATCGGCAAAGATGTTGAAATAGGACCGTATGCGGTAATTGGCGAAAACGTCTTAATTGGCGATGGCACAAAGATCGGACCGCATGTCGTAATTGATGGCTGGACAAGTATCGGAAAGAATTGTGTTATTTTCCCATCTGCTTCGATTGGTGCCGAACCACAGGATCTGAAGTTTGAAGGCGAAAAAAGTTATGTATTTATTGGCGATAACGTAAAAATCAGAGAGTTTGCTACCATCAACCGGGCTACCGGCGAAGGTGAAGAAACACGGGTGGGTTCAAATGTTTTATTAATGGCCTATACCCATATTGCCCACAATTGCATAGTCGGCAATAATGTTATAATGTCTAATGCCGCTACTTTAGCCGGTCACGTTGTAGTCGAAGACCGGGCGGTAATCGGCGGTTTGGCGGGAATACACCAATTTGTGAAAATTGGACGGAATGCAATGGTCGGCGGTGCATCCAAAGTTGTGCAGGATGTTCCTCCATTTGTTATCGTAGACGGTCATCCGGCCAGAGTAGCCGGTTTAAATAATGTTGGCATTTCCCGTGCCGGCTTAAGTGATATAGCTAAACGTAACTTGAAGAAAGCATACAGAATACTATATCGCTCAAACTTGCCGCTGGCTCAGGCGGTAGCTGTAATGGAACAAGAACTGGAATCTTGTGAAGAAACCGAACATCTCATGCGGTTTTTACGGAATGCTGAACGCGGTATCTGCCGCGGCCGCCGGGATTTCGAGTAAGAAGGGGAAACGTATGAAAACAATAGGTCTTTTGGCCGGTATCGGCCGATTGCCCGTAGATTTTGCCCGTGCCGCCCGCGGCATGGGCTTTACCGTGGTAGCAATCGGATTAGTGCCGGGTATTGATGAAAATCTTAAGCATGTTGTAGATAAATACGTAAGTATTAGTATTGGTGAATTGGACAAAATATTGAAGACTTTAGTAGAATCTCAAGTCGCCGAAGTCACAATGATCGGTAAAGTAACTAAAGAATTAATGTTCGACGGCAGCGTTAATTTGGATGCCCGCTGCCTGCGGTTGCTGGCATCATTGCCGAACCATAATGACGATACTATTATGTTGGGCTTTGTGCGGGAATTAGCTGCTGAAAATATTCGGGTTATGGATCAGACGGTATTAATCAGGACGTTTATGCCGGCACCAGGTGTATTGACTGTACGCCAACCGACCGAACAAGAATTGGCTGATATGAAATACGGATTTAGAATGGCCAAGCAAATCGGTGATATTGACATTGGCCAGACAGTAGTGGTAAAGAACGGGGCAGTAATGGCTGTGGAGGCAATTGAGGGAACTGATGCCTGTATACGGCGGGGCGGGCAACTGGGGCGCGGCAGTGTCGTAGTTGCCAAAGTAGCTAAGCCGAATCAAGATATGCGTTTTGATGTACCAAGCGTCGGGGCCCGGACCTTGCAAGCAATGGTTGATGCCGGGGCTACAGCTTTGGTGATTGAGGCAGGTACTACGCTGTTGGTTGAAAAAGAAGAAGCCTTAAAAATAGCTAATGAAAACGGCATTGCCATTGTTTCTATGCCGGATGAAGAGTGAGACAGGGGGAAACCTCTTGATGAGTAAAATTATGATTTCTGTAGGTGAGGCATCCGGGGATGTCCATGGTGCCAGCGTCGCCCGGGCAATTAAAGAACTCAGCCCGCAAGCCGAAATATTTGGTATGGGCGGACAAAACATGCGGTCTGCCGGTGTAGAAGTCATCTATGATATTGCCGAAACCGGAGTAATGGGGTTAGTGGAAGTATTGACAAACCTGCCCAAACTGTTTGCTCTGCGGGATAGCTTGGGTAGAATTATGGACAGCCGGCAGCCGGATGTATTGGTTGTAATTGACTATCCGGGTTTCAATATGCGTTTAGCTAAAGTTGCAAAACAAAAAGGCATTCCGGTAGTGTCTTATATTAGTCCGTCAGCCTGGGCTTGGGGGTCGGGTCGGGCAAAAGAAGTGGCCGAAACGGTAGAACGGGTTGCGGCCATTTTTCCCTTTGAAGCCGAAGTATATCAACAGGCAGGTGCTAACGTTACATTTGTCGGACATCCGCTGTTAGATATTGTAAAACCGTCAATGACCAAGCAACAAGCGTTTGAATATTTTGATCTTGATCCGGCACAGCCGGTGGTATTGTTAATGCCCGGCAGCCGCCGGCAGGAAGTGAACAGTTTGCTTACGATTCTATTAGCAGCAGGTGAACTGATAGCCCGAGATATCCCCGCCTGTCAGTTTGTATTGCCGGTTGCATCGACAATTTCCCGGGAAATGTTACAAGAATGTATTGATAAATCGCGAATTGCGGTTCGGCTGATTAGTGAAAAAACGTATGATCTAATGAATATTTCTACTGTTGCGTTAGCAGCCTCCGGTACGGCTACCTTGGAAACCAGCCTATTACAGGTGCCGACAGTAATTATTTATAAAGTGAATTTTTTAACTTATTTTTTGGGAAAATTTTTAGTGAAAATTCCGCATATCGGTCTGCCTAATATCGTTGCCGGACGGCTGGTAGTTCCGGAATTGCTTCAACACCAGGTTAATGCTAACGATATTGCTGTCCATGCGCTAGGGTTAATGACTGACGGGCAGATCCGCCGGCAGACCTTAACTGATCTACAGGAAGTAAAAGATAAATTAGGAAGTCCGGGTGCGGTAAAGAAAGTTGCTCAAGTAATTTTGGAAATTGCTGGCGATAAAAAGGAAGGTAATCTATGAAACTATATTTGCGGTTGCTGCGTTATATAAAACCATATATATCCCGGCTAATGCTGGCGATTATTTGCATTACAGCTGCCGCCGCCGCTAATTTATATGTGCCTTGGATCATCCGCGATGTTATCGACAAGGTATTAGCAGCTAAGGATATGGCAATGCTTAACACCATTGCTATGGGTATAATTGTTGTCTTTTTGTTTAGAGGAATGTTTTTCTACGGTCAGACCTATTTGATGGCCTTTGTCGGCCAACGGGTTATCATTGACATTCGCGAAGCTGTGTATCGGCAATTGCAGCGGCTGTCGCTGGCCTATTTTGATAAACGAAAAACCGGTACAATTATGAGTTATGTTACCAATGATGTCGCGGCGTTGCAGCACGCCCTTATTGACAGTGCCATAGAAATGGTAACCGAGGGGATGATATTGGTAGGCTCTATCGGTGCGATGTTTGTAATCCATTGGAAGCTGACATTATTAACTTTTATCACTTTGCCGTTAGTTGCTCAGGCAATCAACGTTTTTGGAAAACGTCTGCGCAGCGTCAGTCATATAGTTCAGGAGCGCACGGCAGACATCACTTCGGTGCTGCAGGAAACGATTTCAGCAGTACGGGTAATTAAGTCTTTTGTACGGGAAGATTATGAGATCGCCAGATTTAACCGTGAGAATATGTCTAATTTTAAGGCACAAATGAAAAATGCGCAGCTTATGGCTACTTTAACACCGGTAATTGAATTTTTAGCCGCTATCGGTGTAACCGCTATCATTTGGTATGGCGGCCGCGAAGTAATTTCCGGAAACTTGACATCCGGCTCACTTATTGCATTTTTGATTTATGCCGTGAATATATCTAATCCGATGAAGCGGCTTAGCCGGGTATACGGTAATATTCAACGGGCTTTGGCCGCTGCCCAGCGTGTATTCGATGTAATGGATTTAGAGCCGGATGTTAAAGAAATAGCCGGAGCGCGAGATCTGCCGCCGGTAAAAGGCGATGTAGAATTTGATCAAGTCTATTTTGAATATAAACCTAATGAGTTGGCTCTGGCCGGAGTATCTTTGCAGGCTAGGTCCGGACAGATGATTGCTGTTGTTGGGCCCAGCGGTGCCGGGAAAACAACAATTGCCAATTTAATTCCACGCTTTTATGACGTAAAATCAGGTATAATTAAAATAGACGGTATCGATGTCTCCACCGTAACTCTTAATTCCCTGCGGGAACAGATAGGTATTGTACCGCAGGAAACGATGCTGTTTAATGGTACTGTCTATGACAATATCCTCTACGGACGATTGACGGCAACCGAACAGGAAATAATCGCAGCGGCTCAAGCATCTAATGCTCATGAATTTATTTCACAAATGCCGCAAGGGTACGATACGCCAATTGGTGAACGGGGAGCAACACTTTCCGGCGGCCAGCGGCAGCGGATAGCGATTGCCAGAGCAATCTTAAAAGATCCGCGGATATTAATCCTGGATGAAGCAACTTCTGCTTTAGATCCGGAGAGTGAAAAGCTGGTACAAGAAGCCTTAGATAAATTAATGGTTGGACGTACCTCATTTGTAATCGCCCATCGGCTGTCGACAGTACAGCGCGCTGATGTGATTCTGGTCATGGAAAAAGGTAAGATCGTTGAACGCGGAACGCATGACGAGTTATTGGCGCTTGGCGGATTATATCATAAGCTGTACAAAGTTCAATTTCGCCAACAGAAAGGTAATCTTGTCAACGCGAAATGAGGGTTGGTAATGCATTTTTTATATAATATTTTTGCTTTACTGCTGGTAGTATTGGCCATACCAGTGTTCATAGTCCGACTGATCCGCGAAAAGGGTTTTGGCGAGCGAATTCGCCAAAGCTGCGGTGTTTTGCCGGCAGATGTGCTGCAAAGGGTTTCCAATCGGGACTGTATTTGGCTGCACGCGGCCTCAGTAGGGGAAATTGTTGCAACCAGTCCTATCGTCAAAGAGATCAAGCGCGAATTTCCCGACAACCCAATACTGATATCGGTAGTAACGGCCAGCGGCTATGAAATGGCTAAACGCATTATTACCGAGGCTGAGGGTATTATATTTTTCCCCTTGGATTTACCATGGCTGGCCTTGAACGCTGTCAAACGAATTAAGCCGCGGGTATTTTTACCTGTTGAAACCGAGTTGTGGCCAAACTTTCTGCGGGCTGTCCGCAACTATAATATTCCGGTAATGATGGTTAATGGGCGAATCAGCGATAAGAGCGTTAAACGCTATACCTATCTGCATACGGTGTTGCAGGACATGTTGTCTACAGTCAGCCGGTTTTGCATGCAATCACAGGTTGATGCCGAATATATAATCCGGTTGGGCGCAGACTCTTCGCGGGTTGAAATTACCGGCAATACTAAGTTTGACCAAACTTATACCGATGTAACAGCAGAAGAAAAAAATATACTTGCCCGGCAGCTTGGAGTTGCCGACAGTTATCCGGTTCTGATTGCCGGCAGTACCCATAAAGGTGAAGAAGAAAGCTTGCTGCGAACAATGCAGGCCGTGCAGCAAAAATACCCGCAGGGTAAAATAATTATCGCTCCGCGCGATATTATGAGGGTAGATGAATTAGCTGCTATGGCTCAAGGCATGGGTTTTGCGACAGCCCGCCGGACGCAATTGCAAGCGGCGGAATTACCGGGTGATTCTCCCACGGTGATTTTTTTGGACACCATTGGCGAATTAGGAAAGGTCTATGCATTCGGTGATATTATTTATGTGGGGGGCAGTCTTATTCGCCATGGCGGGCATAATGTTTTGGAACCGGCGGCTCACGGCAAACCGATTATTGTTGGTCCGCATATGTTTAACTTTAAAGATTCTTATGCTTTGCTCAGCGGTCGCGGAGCTTGCGTTACGGCTAATGACGATCGTGAATTGACGGCTCAAGTGCTTAGTATTTTAGCCGATGATTCAGTGCGCAGGCACATGGGCGAGCAATCGTTAGCGATTATTATGGAAAACCGGGGAGCGGCCCGCAAAAGTGTAGTAGCGTTGAAAAATTTGCTTAATTCAATGGAAAAGGCCATTTAATCATAAAATATAGATAAAGGCGGAAAAAACATGCGCCATCGTGAAGCAATACAAGTTTATCTTTATCGGTTAGTACATGGAGAAGAAAAGGGAATAGTGGCACTCATCATCCTGCTTTTACTGCGGATAAGCTCTTTGCTGTATGGAGTTGGAGTGCTGGCCAAACTTCATTTCTATAAATGGGGTATTTTAACTCGCCATAAGCTACCTTGTCAGGTAATCAGTCTCGGCAACATTACCGTGGGGGGAACCGGTAAAACGCCGACGGCCCAAATCTTGGCGTCGACTATCCGGGATATGGGCTATCGGGTGGTGATTCTCAACCGCGGTTACCGGGCAAACTGGAAAGGACAAGTAGGTTTAGTTTCCGACGGTCAAAAAATTTATATGACCGCCAATGAAGCCGGCGATGAAGCATTCCTATTAGCTAAGAATCTGCCGGGTGTGGCAGTTGTAGTCGGAAAAAATCGTTCAACTACCGGTGAGTATGCTGTTAAACGACTGAATGCCGAAGTAATTATTCTGGATGACGGCTATCAGCATTGGCGGCTGGATCGTGATCTGGACATTGTATTGATTGATACTTTGAATGTATTTGGTAATAACTTCTTACTTCCCCGGGGAACGCTTAGGGAACCGCTGATGAATTTAAACCGGGCTAATGTGTTTCTGCTTACCAAAGCCGATCAGTCAACTGATGATGCCCGTGACGGTATCAAAGAAACTTTGGTTCGTTATAACCCCGGAGCTTTGATTATTGAAAGTATTCACAGCCCGCAATATTTTGTGGAAATTGCCGATTGGTATAAAGGGATCCGTTCGAAAAACCTGAACATTGATGAATTGAAAGGCAAGAACGTCATGGCCTTTTCAGCTATTGGCAATCCGACTTCTTTTGAACAAACTATTGAAGACGTCGGTGCCGTGCTGATTGACAAAATGCGTTATCCTGATCATCATGACTATACAATGGCCGAAATGCAATGTGTAATGCAAAAAGCAGTTGATCAGGGTGGCTACGCTCTTGTTACGACCGAGAAAGATGCGGTGAAGATACCATCCGAATTTATATACTCTGATCGGGCTTTGCCGGTGTATATATTAGGAATTGAAGTTAAATTTACGGAAGGTCTGCATGAATTCCGCGAAATAATCAACCAGTGTGCTTCAGAAAATGGTAAAAAGTTACCGGAGGTATAATCATGAATATTTTGTGTGTAATTCCTGCCCGTTATTCTTCTACCCGTCTGCCGGGGAAACCACTGGCTGTCATTGCCGGTAAACCGATGATCCAGCATGTGTATGAACGGGCAAAATTAGCTAAGGCGCCCAGCCGGGTGATTGTAGCCACCGACCATGACTTGGTAGTAAAGGCGGTGCGTGAATTTGGCGGAGAAGTTATTCTGACATCTCCTCATCATCCCAGCGGAACAGACCGTTTGGCCGAAGTTGCCGAACACTTTCCCACTGCCGATATAATCATTAATGTACAAGGAGATGAGCCATTAATATCTCCTGAGGTTATAGATCAACTGGCGGCCGTATTTGAAACCGAACAACAGGCCTCTATGGCTACACTGATGTCAGAGATGGAGGAACAGGAATATCAGATTCCCAGCGCGGTAAAAGTAATAACTGACTTGGCCGGCTACGCATTATATTTTTCCCGTTCTTTGATTCCTTATCCGCGGGTCAGGCAATCCGAACAAGCAGTATATAAGCATATCGGTATCTATGCTTATCGCCGTGAGTTTCTTATGAAGTTTGCCAAGTTAACACCGACTCCACTGGAAAAAACCGAGTCCTTGGAACAACTGCGGGCGTTAGAACATGGTTATAAAATTAAAGTCATAAAAACACAATTTACATCGATTGGTGTTGATACACCGGAAGATTTAGAACGAGTAAATATGTTATTAAAACAGACTAATGAGGGGGCATAAACGTATGCAAACAGTTAAAATCGGACCATACAGCGTTGGTGCGCAAAACCCTATTGCGTTGATTGCCGGGCCTTGCGTAATCGAAGGATTTGAACGAACTTTAGCTATCGGCAAAGCGGCTAAAGAGATCGCTCAGCGGTTAGGTATGCCTTATATATTTAAAGCATCTTTTGATAAAGCCAACCGCTCTTCTTACCAATCATTTCGTGGACCGGGGTTAAAGGAAGGCCTAAAAATTTTAGCAGCAATCAAAAGGGAACTGCAGGTACCGGTGCTTAGTGATATTCATTGTGTTACCCAAATTGAAGCTGCAGCAGAGGTATTGGATATTTTGCAAATTCCTGCATTCCTCTGTCGTCAGACAGATTTAGTCTATCAAGCAGCCTTGACCCAAAAAGTAGTAAACGTAAAAAAAGGACAATTTTTAGCACCGCGCGATATGCAAAATGTAATCAACAAAGTCCGGGAAGCGGGCAATGAAAATATTCTTTTGACTGAACGAGGAGCCAGTTTCGGCTACAATAATTTGGTGAGTGACATGCGTTCGCTGGCGATTATGCGTTCGCTGGGCTATCCGGTGGTATATGATGCTACGCACAGTGTGCAGCTGCCCGGTGGTGCAGGCACTGCTTCCGGCGGCCAGCGGGAATTTGTGACTCATTTGGCCAGAGCGGCTACGGCAACCGGTATTGATGTCTTATTTTTGGAAGTTCACGATAATCCGGCGGAAGCTCTTTCCGACGGACCCAACATGGTACCGCTGGCTGAACTGGAAACACTGCTGCAAGATGTAATTGCAATTGATAATGTAGTTCGTAAATATAAATAAATCGGTGGTAGCTGCAACTGACTGCAGCTGCCGATTACTATTGGGAGGCATACTTATGATTGAGTTGGCGCGCAGCGTATTAGCGACAGAAGCTGAGGCGATCGAGGCACTGATACCACGCATTAACGGACAATTCACCCAGGCTGTTCAACTGATGCTAAACTGTAACGGCCGGGTAATTGTTACCGGTATGGGAAAATCAGGTCTCGTCGGTAAAAAAATTGCCGCTACATTGGCCAGTACTGGAACACCATCCTTCTTTTTGCATCCGGCTGAAGGAATTCATGGCGACCTCGGGATGGTTACTGCCCAAGATGTTGTGCTGGCCTTATCTAATAGTGGGGAAACAGCTGAATTGATCAGTATCTTGCCTTCAATAAAGCGGATCGGTGCTTGTTTAATTGCTATGTGCGGCCGGGAGGAATCTACTCTGGGTCGAAACGCTGATGTATTTTTAGATGTAAGAGTTGACAAAGAAGCATGTCCGTTGGGATTAGCCCCTACTGCCAGTACGACGGCTTCCTTGGCAATGGGTGATGCCTTAGCAGTTGTACTGTTATCGTCCCGTAAATTTACGCCGGAAGATTTTGCCGTATTTCATCCCGGCGGTGCATTGGGGCGTAAACTGCTGCTGACAGTCGAAAATGTGATGCACAGTGGCGAGGATAACCCTGTTGTCACTACGGACAAGACCGTTCAGCAAGCGCTGTTTGTTATCACCGGCAAGGGCTTGGGAGCTACTTGTGTTGTCGATGATAACGGCCATTTAGTGGGGATAGTTACCGATGGGGATATCAGACGAGGCTTGGAAAAAGGCTACAGTTTTCTTGATAAGCCGGTCAGCGAACTGATGACCAAACAACCGCGAACAGTTACCAAGGATAAGCTGGCAGCTTACGCTTTAAACATAATGGAAAAAAATAAACCTCGTCCGATAACCGTGCTGCCGGTAGTAGATGAACAAAACTGTGCAATTGGAATGATTCACCTTACTGACTTATTGCGGCAAGGAGTGGTATAATGGATAGTAAGACTCGCGCTCAAAAAATCAAACTATTGATTTTAGACGTTGATGGAGTTTTGACCAACGGCGAAATAATTTTCAGCCGCGATGGTGATGCCATGAAAGTCTTTAATCCTACCGATGGGTTAGGACTATCCATTGCTCAGCGTAACGGAATCCATATTGCCATCATTACCGGGCGGCAAAGCGATATGGTGCGGCTGCGGGCCATGGAACTGAAAATCCCTGATATCTATCAGGGATTTATGGATAAGTTGCAGGCTTTGGCCGAATTACAAGATAAGTATGGGCTGTCTGATGATGAAATCGCCTATGTCGGTGATGATTTGAATGATCTGCCGGTATTGATGAGAGCAGGATTGGCCTGCGCGCCGGCTAATGCCGTAGAAGATGTTAAAAGCCGGGTGCATTATGTCTGCCGGCGGGAAGGCGGCCGGGGTGCAGTGCGGGAGATCGTTGAAATGATCTTACAGGCGCAAGGAAAATGGGATGGTATTATCCAAGAATACTTAAACCAAGGTAAACAAGACAGGCAATAATAGATGATATAGGATTTTGCGTAATTTGTTGTGGGGGGAGGTGTGTACATGACTACGGAATGGCAATACCACCTGTTGAAACTAATGAGCCGGGCACTCTGCTGTTTGCCTTATTCCTGGCTGCTGAGCCTGGGAGACGGTCTCGGTAAAGTGTATTATCATGCGGCAGGGCGCCAACGAAAGCGGGCGCTGGATACTGTCAGAGAGTGTTTGGAACTTTCTGAGTATGAAGCCGAGCAAGTTGTGCGGCGGTTGTTTAATCATTTAGGTAAAACATTTTTAGAAGTATTGTACATGCCTAGCTTAACTCCGGCTAAAATAAAAAACCATGTAGTAATTGAAAATGAAGAAATCTTATGGAAGGCAGTGGCTGAGAATAAAGGTGTCGTATTGCTGACTGCCCATATCGGCAACTGGGAATGGCTGGGTGCTACCTTGGCGTTGGGGGGATTTCCCCTGACCAGTGTCATCAAACGTCAGCCTAATGACCAGCATACTCGTATTTTAAACGAATACCGCCAACTGGTGGGTATTGAAATATTTGCGCGGGGGACGACTGAGTTGGTGGGAGCGGCCAAAGCCATGAAACGAGGCAAGATCCTTGGTTTTTTGGCTGATCAGGATGCCGGTGAGGCCGGAATATTTGTTCCATTTCTCGGGAAAATGGCCTCAACTCCGCTAGGCCCGGCCGTATTCGCCAAACGGTTCGAAGCACCGGTTGTGCCGGTCTTTATCGTGCGCAATGGCGGCCAACATCGGGTACTGATATATCCGCCGCTTAAATATACTTCCGCCGGCAGCGACGAGGCCGATTTATATAATTTTACCCAGACGTTGACAGGTATTATTGAGGATACCATCCGCCGCTACCCGGAAAACTGGTTATGGTTCCAAAAGCGTTGGAATACTCCGTATATTGACAAGGAAGAAGGTGGTGCTTCATGAATAAAAAAACTACATATCTGTTAGCTTGTATTGCATTGTTTTTGCTATGGGGCATCTATTACTTTGTCAAAGATGAGCCGACAGATATTGTTCCACCCAAGCAGCAGGTTCAACCCGGTCCCAAGCTGGTGTTTTCCGGCAATAAATTGGTTGAAGAAAAAGACGGTAAGATTCAGTGGGAAATTTCAGCTGAAACAATTGAAATAGATGCTGCTACCGGACAAGCCGTATTGAAAAATATAACTGCCAAATTATATCAGCCTAACCGCAGTATCATAACCATGAAAGCAGGCCAGGCCTCCATGGATTCTAATACCCGCGACATAATTATGGAGACAAATGTACAGGTGACCGATAGTTCTGCGCCTAACGCCAAAGTTACCGCCAATCAGCTTAAATGGTCTTCGTCATTACGGCGTATTTACGGTTCAGGCGGCGTAAAAGTGATCCGGGATGATACCATCGCCACCGGTGAATTTTTAGAAAGTGATGAGCAGATGAAAAAAGTGAAAGTTTGGGGAAATGCCCATATTACAAAGGGGGTCAAATAATGAAACATAAACTGATCATGCTGATGGCTGCCGCTTTGGTGGTATTTAGTTGGACAACCGCATTGGCTGCCACTCAGCCGGTAGAGGTGAAAGCAGATACCATTGAATATGATTCCGTAAATAAAGTAATTACAGCCCAAGGCAATGTGGTCATGACCCAGCAGAATACCGTGATGACCGGCCAACAGGCCATATATAATTCCGCGACCAAACAATCGGTAATTACCGGTGATGTTCGGATCGTCCAAAATGATACTACTTTAACTGCGGATAAAGTACAGTCCAGTGATCAAAATCACTTTATTGCTACCGGCGAGCATGTAGTTTTGCTCAAAGGAAAGGACCGCTTGACCGGTTCGCAAATCGATTATTATAATGACCGCAACTATGCATTGGCCAGCGGCCCGGCCCGGTTGGAAATGCCGGAAGCCGTTATGACCGCAGCCCAGGTAGAAGCATTTTTTGCAACAAATCAAGCAATTGCTAATGGCAACGTACACATAATTAGTGAAAGCCGCGGACTTGATGCCGTTGCCGATAAGGCCACTTACTTCGGCGGTTCTAAACAGCCGGCTAAACTGGTGCTCAACGGCAGCGTTCGAGCCGAACAAAACGGCAGTGTCTTAACCGGTAATACCTTAACGATTTATCTTGACAACAAGGCACTGGATGCGCAAGGGCGGGCCAGACTTGTTGTTAAACCTGAGTAAGGAGAACAGCCACAGTAATGTATATTCAAACAGATGATTTAGTGAAGTCATACAAAGGGCGTACTGTTGTCAACAATGTCAGTCTGCGGGTCGATACCGGGCAGGTAGTTGGGCTGTTAGGCCCGAATGGGGCTGGAAAAACGACCACTTTCTATATGATAGTGGGATTGGAACGGCCGGAGCATGGTAACATCTTTATCGATGGGGAAAACGTTACCGCTATGCCCATGTACTATCGTTCCAAGTTTGGCTTAGGTTACTTGCCGCAGGAAGCCTCTATTTTCCGCAAACTGACAGTTGAAGAAAATATTATGGCAATATTAGAAACAACTACTATGAATGAGCTTGAACGGCGGGAAAAAATGGAGAGCTTACTGCTGGAATTTCATGTCTCTCATGTTCGTCATCGCAAAGGATCGGAACTTTCCGGCGGTGAACGCCGCCGGGTAGAAATTGCCCGTGCCTTATCAACAGATCCATCCTTTATTTTACTTGATGAGCCTTTTGCCGGCATCGATCCGATTGCCGTAGCCGATATTCAGGACATGATTGGCTATTTGGCCCGACGGGGCATTGGAATCCTCATTACCGACCATAATGTGCGGGAAACATTAAGTATTGTTGATAAAGCCTATATTCTTAATGAAGGTGAAATCCTAATCTCCGGCGATAGTGCAACAATTGCCAACAGCGAAACAGCGCGGAAATTTTATCTGGGGGAAAAGTTTACCCTGTGAGGAGAATGCAATGCGTATCTTAGATAAATATATTTTAAAAGAACTACTAGGACCGTTTATATTTGGTGTCTGCGCATTTACCAGCATCTTTATTGGCACAAATACACTGTTTCGTATTGCGAGTTATATTACAAAATACGGAGCTTCGTTGTCCGCAGTGTTTCGGATGTTTATCTACAGCCTGCCGGAAATTATCGTATTGACCTTTCCGATGTCCATGCTATTGGCTTCGTTATTAACATTTGGCCGACTGTCGGCTTCGAGTGAGATTACGGCGATGAAGTCTGGCGGGATCAGCTTTTACCGCATGGCTGCCCCGGTATTTATCGTAGCATTGGTTTTAAGTATTGTAACCATTGTGTTCAATGAAAAAGTAGTACCGGCATCAAATGCCGCCTATAATCATGTTGTTAACTATGAGATCAAAAAGATTGCCCGGCCAAATTCGCAGGATCATATTATAATTAAAGAAGTAAAACAAGGAAATATTGAACGGCTGACTTATGCCCGTAACTTTAATAAAGCTACCGGTGTAATGCAAGCGGTTACCATGCAGGAATTCAAGCAAGATAAATTGATGAGATTAGAAAATGCTGAAAAAGCGATTTGGGAAAACAATGTTTGGGTTATGTACAACGGGGTAGTGCACGACTTGACTTCCGAAGGCGGTATCTCGCGCAGTCTGAAATTCGACAAGCAGGTAATTCCATTGGATACTAGGCCGGACTCCATATCCCGTCAGCAAAAAGATCCGGAAGAAATGACAATCAAAGAACTTAAGCAACATATAAAGATATTAAAGAGTCAATTCGTTAAGGCTAGTGAATATGAAACCGAATTGCACCAGCGGCTGACCATACCGATGCTTAGTTTTATATTTGCGGTAGTTGGTACGCCGTTGGGATTACAGCCGCAGCGAGCCTCATCCTCGATGGGCTTCGGCATTAGTATTATAATTATTTTCATTTACTATGCATTGATGACACTGACTACGGCGTTGGGGCAGGGGGGAGTAATTCCTGCCGTTATAGCTGCCTGGCTGCCGAATATTGTTGTATTAACTGTTGGTGCTATGTTGGTAAGAAAAGCTTCCCGTTAGTTAGGAGGGGATTATGATGTACGGGATGGTATTAGTGGCAATATTGGCCGTTATGGGCGGGATTATCGCTTATATCGGTGACAAACTGGGGAGTAAAGTTGGTAAGAAAAAACTGACGGTGTTTGGACTGCGTCCTAAACATACTTCCATCCTGGTAACAATCATAACAGGTATCTTAATTGCGGCGACCACCTTAGGAGTGATGACAGTTACTTCACGGGATGTTCGTACAGCGCTATTCGGCATGGAAGCTTTAAAAGCTGAATTGAACAATTTGTCGCGCGATGTTCAGACCAAGAATGGGGAATTAGCGTCAATGCGGTCTGAATTAGAGTCAAAAACAACGGAATACAACTCCGTTACGGCCAAGATCGAGGAAACAACTAATAAGCTGACTGAAGTATCTGCTGATTTAAAAAATGCTATTGCTCAGCGCGATCAAGCAGCCTTAGCGCTTAATAAATTGCAGAATAACTATTCCGGGGTACAGAAGAAACTGACCGGCGCCCAAACCGAGATTGACCGGCTGCAGAAACTAAAAAGTGATTTGGAAAGTGATGTGAGCCGCCTTAATGAATTGACGGCCAGCTTGCGTAAAGGCATTCAGATCATGCGGGAAGGCGTAGTTGTTTACCGGGCTGGCGAAGTGCTGGCGACCTCGCTGGTTCAAGGCGGCAAGTCGGTGGAAGAAACGCAAAAAGATTTGGCGAGGGTACTGTATAGCAGTAATCAGGATATATTAAACCGATTAAACATTCAGGATAAAAAGCTTGAAGCCCTCTGGATATCCAAAACTGACTTCAGCCAAGCGGTGGCCTTAATTACCTCCGTTCCCCAGGAAGTGGTAGTACGGGTCACGGCAACAAGCAATACTGTTTATGGCGAGCCGGTAATAGGACAGATCAATCTATTTCCTAATCGTTTAGTATATAATGATGAAACGGTAATGTATATTGAACGGGTCGACATCCGTAACCGTCATCAAGCGGAAGAAACAGTACTGGCCTTTTTGCAAAAAGTTAATCACACTGCTATCAAGGCCGGTATTTTACCTGATCCGCTGCAAGGCACGGTTGGCAGCATCGGTGGTTCGCAGTTGTTTGACATTATCAACAAAGTAAAACGAAGCAGCGGTCGGGTCGAGATAAGAGCGGTGACTACTCAGCCTATTTACACGGTCGGCCCGCTAAAAATAGATATTCAGGTTATCTCATTAAACTAATTGTTGTAATTGGTTCATTGATTCAAACTGGAGTGTTGCACAATGACCGAAATGTATATTGTGTTGGCAAGTGATCAGAATTATGCTCAGCATGCCGGAGTGGTTATGGCTTCGCTGCTGGAGAATGCAACAAATCGTAAGTCACTAACAATACACTTTTTAGACCACGGAGTTTCTCCGGCAAGTTTGTTAAAACTTCAAGATATAGTAGCAAAATACCAGGCGAAATTTATTGTTCATGACATGAAAAACCAGACTTTTAATGATTTAGCTGTTGGTCAGCATATAAGCCGTGCGACATATTGCCGACTGGCTATTGGCGATATTTTATCTAGTGAAGTTGACAAAGCAATATACCTGGATACGGATATAATTATCAGACACGATATCGAGGAATTGTGGAATACGGATATAAGCAATTATTATGCCGGCGCTGTTCTTGATATCGGCATAGGTAAAAAAAAGCTTACTGTAATGCCTAAAATAGATATGCTGCCTACCGACCCTTATTTTAACGCAGGTATATTGCTGATTAACTTGGTTAAATGGAGAAAAGATCATATTGGCGAAAAGGTAATCAGTTATTTGAAAGAAAGAAAAGATTTGCCATTCTACGATCAAGATGGTTTAAATGCAGTTTTACAAGGTAAGTGGATTTCAATACATCCAAAATGGAACGTATATAAGGGTATATTTCATAAGTATTACCGGTTTAAGAGAATGGAAATTCTTACTAACGAGTTTATTGAGGCGGCGCAAGACCCGTATATTGTACATTTTACCGGGCGATTTAAGCCATGGCACTATGCTTGCGCTTCTCCTTATACCCAGGACTACTACAAATACCTTGCCATGACGCCCTGGAAGGATTACCACCCGACCGATATTAATTTAAACAGTATTGGCAAGCGTCTAAAATGGATACTTAAACGTAAAGTAGTGGATTTATTAATCTGATTTTGGCAATAAATATAATAATTTAATAAAGATGATTTGGCTGATTTATTATATCAGGCAAATCATCTTTTTTTATTCAAGTGACGGATTTATGCAAGCACGAGCAAATGTTGCTTATGTAAACAATAAAAATGGCACAAATGCCCTTTAAAGCCCATAAATGCTAGATTTATGGCATAATGTACAAGTTAACATAAGAAGGAATTCGTGACGAAATGTAGAATTATAATTATCAAAGACCTGCAGAAAGCGGCAGGCACATAATCCGGTATCGTCAGATGGGAGCATGATTATGAGGAAACGTGGGCACTCGTAATTCATCCCCTAACGGCAACCTGGCCTATGTCGGCAATACGCCGCGCGAAAAAACAAAAACTAGGGGGAAATATTCACATGAAAAAATCTTTATTAAGAGCAGCAATCACTACAGCTCTGACTCTAACTTTTGCCGTTCCTGCCTTCGCTAATCCGTTCGCTGATGTTCCGGCCAACCATTGGGCTTATGATGCCGTAAATAAACTTGCTCAAGCCGGTATCGTTGAAGGTTATCAAGACGGAAGCTTCCAAGGCGGTAAAACAGTTACCCGTTACGAAATGGCTCAAATGATCTCTAAAGCTATGGGTAAAACCATGAATGCCGATCAAAAAGCTACTGTTGACCAATTGTCCCAAGAATATGCAGCTGAACTTGAAGCAATGGGAATCAAAGTTGACGGCGTACAAAAACAACTTAACGATCAAGTAAAAGTATCAGGAGATGCCCGCGTTCGTTACTTCAACACTGAAGATAGCCGTGATACTACTGAATATCGTGCCCGCGTTAGCTTCGACGGTAAAATCAATGATAACTTGAAATTCAATGCCCGCTTAAGCAGCGGTAATGCCAATGCTGATAACGGTGCCGCTAATGCTATTGTTGATACTGCTAATGTTAGCTTGAAAGCATTGGGTCTGGACAACACTATTGGCCGTCAAGACATCAAATTAGGCAGCGGTTTCATCATTGATACCCAAATGAACGGTCTTGCCAGCAAAATAGGCGGTTTAAAAGTATTTGCCGGTAACGCCAACAAAGGCGGCGTAAACCGTATCTATGGTGCGGAATACGGCATGGACATCTTAGGAGCAAAAGTTACTGCCGACTATATGAAAGACAACAACACCGACGCTGAATACTACGGAGCAAACACTTCCTTCAAACTTATCGAAGGCGTAACTGCTAACGCCGAATTCATTAAAAACGATACAGCTGATGCCGATGCTTTTGCCTACGGCGTAAAACTTAACAAACTTGGCTTGAGTGCAACTTACCGCGATGTTGAAGCCGGTGCTCTGAGTGCCTACTCCACTTTGAACACTACTGACTTCTACAGTGTAATGAGTGCCGATGGTTTCAAAGGTATGGAATATCAATACGACCGCAGCCTTGGCAAAAACACTAACATGAGTGTTAAATACCAAGACTTCGAAAACCAATCAGGTACTAAGCTATCTGCCCGTACCAGCGCGGTTGTAAACGTAAAATTCTAATAAGAAAATAGTATTAAAAATCAGGGTGCCGTGAGGTACCCTGATTTTTTTACGTTTAGGCAGGTATATATTTTCCATCTTCGAATATATACTATATATGGAAACATTAGCCTGGAGGGGAAAATGTTAGAATGTGTTATTGCCGTTGATCCCGGTAAAGATAAGTGTGGCCTAGCGGTCGTACATAAACATAAAGGGGTCTTAGAACATATGATAGTAGAGTCGGCCGCATTAGCTGCGCAGGTAGAGAAACTGCGGACAGTTTATAAACCTGCGGTATTAATTCTCGGCAACGGTACCACGAGTAAAGAAACCTATCATCGGCTGTTGGGTAGTGCAGGGGAGATTGAAATTATAGTAGTTGATGAATACCGGACCACCGAACTGGCTGTCGCCCGCTATTGGCAGGAAAACCCGCCTTGCGGCTGGCGGCGGCTACTGCCGACAAGCCTGCAAATACCGCCGCGGCCGGTTGACGATTACGTGGCCATTCTTTTAGCCGAACGCTATTTTACCGACAATAGATAATTAATAGTGTAAACATTCGGCAATATTCAAAAAAAATGAAAAAAGTTTTAGGAATAGGCAGGAATAATTTGCTTTACATAGAAATATATTACCCGTAAAGCAATTATTACCTAACGATCTGTCACTGAAGAAAATTGAGGGGAAGGGAAGGAGGTGTACCTTAGGTTCCCGGAGCAATTTTCGAAGTAGGTGTATAGATATGAGTTCTTTGACAAGGGAATATTAATTGAGGAAACAAGGAAACTCAATGATGATCCCTTCTTAGGATTCATTACAAAATCAAACAAACAAAACCTAAGGAGGAAAACAAATGAAAAAGACTCTTATTATTACATTGGCATTGGTTTTCGTACTCAGCATTGCTGGTACTGCCTTTGCAGCTAATCCGTTCGTTGATGTCCCTGCTAACCACTGGGCCTATGGCGCAGTTGCTAAATTAGCAAAAGCTGGCGTTGTTGATGGTATGGGCGACGGCACTTACCAAGGCGCTCGCAACATGACCCGTTATGAAATGGCTCAAATCGTAGCTAAAGCTATGGCTAAAGCTGACAAAGCTGACGCTGCTAACAAAGCTCTGATTGAAAAATTGGAAGCTGAATTCGCTGCTGAACTTAACAACCTTGGCGTTCGTGTAAGCAACCTCGAAGCTAAAGTTGGTACTGTTAAAGTTACTGCTGACGCTCGTCTTCGTTACCTGAATGACGAAACTATCGGTGGTCCGGACGACAGCAAAACTCAACTTCGTTTCCGTTTGCATTTGAATGCAAAAGTAAACGATGATACTACTTTCTACGGCCGCGTTCAAGCTATGAACCATAACGAATTCGGTTCAACTTCCGCTGATAAACTTTATATGCAAGAAGCAAACTTCACCATTAAAAACTTCCTTAATTCCGACGTAACTGCTAAAGTTGGTCGTTTTGGCCAAAAATTACTGCAAGTCGGTTACTTTGCTGATACCGATGGTATGGTTGACGGTGCTAAAGTTATGTTCGGCGACAAAGCCAAAGTAACTCTTGGTTATGCTGACTTTGCTCCTATCGCTGGTACAACTACGGTTGGTACTGGTTCTAGTGCAGTAACTACTGAAGATATGCAAGATGCATTCTTCGCTAATGTTGATTACGCTTTGAGCAAAGCTACTGCTATTAGCGCTATGTACTTCAAAGAACAAACTGGTGCTAAGGCATATGATGTTTGGGGTCTGGGCTTCAAATCCCAATTTAACCCTGACTGGTATGTAGCTGCAGATTACAGCAAAAATACCGAAAAATTGAATGACCCTGTGCTATATGTTGGCCGTTTGGGCTACAAAGGTGCTAACAAAGCCGTTGCCGGTTCTTGGGGCGCATATGTTGAATACTTCAAAGCCGAAGCCGATGCTAATGATGACGGTTTGACCGGTGCTGCTGTCAAATTGGAAGGCCGCAAAGGCTGGAACGTAAACTTCAGCACTACTCTTGCTAAGAACATCGTTCTTGAAGCATGGCAAACCTTTAACCAAAAAGTAGCTGATGGTACACATGAAGGCGACGAGCTTGCTGATCGTACCAGAGTACAAATCAACTTCTACTTCTAAGAAGCATGAAAACCCGGGATTTATTCCCGGGTTTTTCTTTTGCATGTATACAACCACAGCCGGCAGGAAAACAGTATTTTCCAGCGAAAACCTTATTACATTTTATTGGATAAATAATCCTGTAAGTATTTAAAATAGATATAGAAGACCACGGTTGCAGAAATTCTACATAATTTGGCCTAATATTGAGAAGGTAAATCAGATGATCTGTCACTGAAGAAAATTGCAGGGAAGGAAAGGAGGTGTACCCTTAGGGTCCCGAAGCAATTTTCGCAGTAGGTGTATAGATGTGAGTTCTTTGATAAGGGAATATTGATTGAGGAAACAAGGAGACTCAATGATGATCCCTGCTTAGGACTCATTACTAAATCAAACAAACAAAACCTAAGGAGGAAAACAAATGAAAAAAGGTTTAATTATCACTTTGGCATTGGTTTTCGTACTCGGCATTGCCGGTACGGCCTTTGCCGCTAATCCGTTTGTTGATGTTCCGGCTAATCACTGGGCCTATGGCGCGGTAGCTAAATTAGCTAAAGCCGGTATCGTTGACGGCATGGGCGACGGCACATATCAGGGCGCTCGCAACATGACCCGTTATGAAATGGCCCAAATCGTGGCCAAAGCAATGGCTAAGGCCGACAAAGCCGATGCAGCTAACAAAGCGCTGCTGGAAAAATTGGAAGCTGAATTTGCCGCCGAACTTAACAACCTTGGCGTTCGTGTAAGCAACCTCGAAGCTAAAGTTGGTTCCGTTGCCTTCTCCGGTGACGGCCGCGTTCGTTGGCAAGATGATGACTCTAACGATACCACCACCGACCTGCGCCTGCGGTTGAACATGACCGCTCAAGTCAATGAAAATACCACTTTCTATGGCCGCTTTATGGCGATGAACAGCAATGAATTCGGCTCTACCAGCAATGATAAATGCCAGGTTATTGACGCTAACTTCACCATTAAAAACTTCTTGAATTCTGATGTTACTGCCACTGTCGGCCGATTCAGCCAAAAATTCCTGCAAGTCGGGCATTTTGCTGATACTGAAGGTATGGTTGACGGTGCCAAAGTAGAATTTGGCAACAAAGTTAAAGCGACTGTCGGTTATGCCGATTTCGACGCAGCATCCAATCTGTGGGAAGCAGTGTTTATTAATGCGGATTATGCGTTAAGCAAAGCAACGACGGTCAGTGCAATGTATGTGAATGAAAAACAAGATCCGATTTACGATGTCTGGGGTGTTGGCTTTACCACAAAATTGAATAAAGATTGGTATTTGGCAGCTGATTATAGCAAAAATACCGATAATGATTATCCTAGTGACCCAGTTCTGTATGTCGGCCGGTTGGGCTACAAAGGTGCTGACCAAAAAGTTGTCGGCTCTTGGGGCGCTTATGTTGAATATTTGAAAGCTGAAGAAGGTGCGTTGCCAGTTGATCTATCTGGTGCGTCTGTACCAATCTATGATGTTAAAGGTTGGAATGTAAAATACGAAACCACTTTGGCCAAGAACATCGTTCTTGAAGCATGGCAAACTTTTAACCAAAAATATGCTAGTAGCAGCACTAAAGCGCCAAGTTACACCAGAGTACAAATTAATTACTACTTCTAAGGAGTAGTTAAATAGGTATCTATTTAGTCTAGGCTGTAGATAAACAATGTCTACAGCCTTATTTTTAAAATTAAAGCCTTTTATTCTAATGACGTTAATTCATGTGACACTTTTAATGTGATTGGATTTGGGCTGCAAAGCAAACTGAACAAAGACTGGACTTTGCTTGTTGATTATAACAAAAATAGAATTGACTTTGGAAATGCTGGAAATGAATGCACCGGATTTTACCTCGAATTCCAATTAACTATTTCTTCTAATACCAAAAACCCGGATTGCTCCGGGTTTTTACTTTTAATGCAATAACGGGCAGGAAAATAGTTGAATCATATTGAATAATTGCGATATTACTATGGTAAATTATACAAATTATAAGGAGAGAAAACAAATGAAAAAACCAGTTATAATTATGTTGGCATTGGTGTTTGTACTTGGCATCGCCGGTACCGCCTTTGCCGCTAATCCGTTTGTTGATGTTCCGGCTAACCATTGGGCTTATGGCGCAGTAGCTAAATTGGCTAAAGCCGGTATCGTTGATGGTATGGGCGACGGCACTTACCAAGGTGCCCGCAACATGACCCGCTATGAAATGGCGCAAATCGTAGCCAAAGCTATGGCTAAGGCCGACAAAGCCGATGCCGCCAACAAAGCGCTACTGGAAAAATTGGAAGCAGAATTTGCCGCCGAACTTACCAACCTTGGCGTTCGTGTCAGCAAACTCGAAGCTAAAGTTGGTTCCGTAGCTTTCTCCGGTGATGCCCGGGTACGTTGGATCGATGCAGGTTGGGACGATACCACAACCGATCTGCGCCTGCGGCTGAACATGACTGCTCAAGTCAATGAAAATACCAGTTTCTATGGCCGCTTTATGGCGATGAACAGCAATGAATTCGGCTCAACTAGTGATGATAAATGCCAGGTTATTGATGCTAACTTCACCGTTAAAAATATCTTGAATTCGGATGTTACTGCTACAGTCGGCCGGTTCAGCCAAGCTTTCCTGCAAACCGGATACTTTGCTGATACAGACGGTCTGGTCGACGGGGCCAAAGTTATGTTTGGCAACAAAGTTAAAATGACTATCGGTTATGCTGATTTCTCCCCCGCCGCGGGTATTGAACAATCGTACGAAGTCCGGTTTGCCGAAGCCGGTTACGATTTAAGTAAAGCTACTAATATAAAAGCTTTTTACTTCAACGATACTACCAGCCACGAAACATTCAACGTAGTCGGTGCGGGGCTGCAAAGTAAACTGAACAAAGACTGGACTTTGCTTGTTGATTATAACAAAAATAGAATTAACTTTGAAAGTACTGGATATAACCCGGTAATGTGGGTAGGCCGTATTGCTTATAAAGGCCATGACAAAGACATAGTAGGTTCATGGGGAGCTAACTTAGAATATCGCAAGGCCGAATATGGATCAGTATTTTCCAATTTCTCCGGAGCATCAATCCCGATGATGTATTATGATGAAGACGATAATTTTTTAGGCATTAAAGGCTGGAACATATATTATGGCCGGACTTTAGCCAAGAATGTAACTTTCGAAGCTTACTATATGTTCAATAACAAGTACTTCTTCGACGGACTAAAAGTGGATGCACCGGATTTTACCCGAATTCAAATTAACTATTTCTTCTAATAACAAAACCCGGATTGCTCCGGGTTTTTACTTTTAATGCAATAACTGGCAGGAAAATAGTTGAATCATATTGAATAATTGCGATATTGACTATGGTAAATTATACAAATTATAAGGAGGACAGCAAATGAAAAAACCCGATATAATTATGTTGGCATTAGTGTTTGTACTCAGCATTGCCGGTACAGCTTTGGCCGCTAATCCGTTTATTGATGTTCCGGCTAACCATTGGGCTTATGGCGCAGTAGCCAAACTAGCTACAGCAGGTATTGTTGACGGCATGGGCGACGGTACATATCAAGGCGACCGAAATATGACCCGTTATGAAATGGCGCAAATCGTGGCCAAGGCAATGGCTAAAGCTGACAAAGCCAACGCCGCCAACAAAGCGCTTATCGAAAAATTGGAAGCTGAATTTGCGGCCGAACTTAACAACCTTGGCGTCCGCGTCAGCAAACTGGAAGCCAAAGCCGGCAGCGTTGCTTTCTACGGCGATGCGGAAGTATTATGGGGCAAGTATCAGGGAAGCAATGATTCGATTACCAGTATGCGTTTGAAATTGGCTATGGAAGCCGATATCAATGACAATACCCAATTCTTTGGCCGGATTATGGCCATGAATTATAACGAATTTGGTACAACCGAAAGGGATAGAAGCCAAATCGTTGATGCGGCCTTTACAACTACCGGTTTATTTGGTAGTAATGTGGATGCTACCGTTGGACGGTTCAGCCAAAAAGTGCTGCAAACAGGCTATTTGGCCGATTCTGTTGGTATGATGGATGGTGTTAAGGTCATGTTTGGGGACAAGCTTAGTACAACCTTGGGCTATGCTGAATATAGCGATATTTTATCTGGTACCGAAATAAGCTCCTTGCGCTATGCCCATGTTGATTATGATTTAAGCAAAGCCACCAATATTAAAGCTTTGTATGCTAAAGATCAGGGCAAATATCTTGTTGATGTATGGGGCGTTGGTGTAGAATCCAAACTGAACAAAGACTGGACTTTAATTGCCGACTACAGCCGTAATCGCGCTTTTAATGACAGTCCAAAGCTGTTTGTGGGCAGGTTAGCCTACAAAGGATTGGATCTTCAACAAGTTGGTTCCTGGGGAGCCCATCTCGAATACCGCCGGGCTGAGTATGGTTCATGCTGGCAGGGAATCAGCGGCGCCGATATTCCGGTAGATGAAACAAAAGGCTGGAATATCTACTATGGAAGAACACTGGCTAAGAATATGATCTTGGAAACATATTTTGGGTTTGCGGAAAAATGGAGTGATGATAACTCCAATGCGCCGGATTATACCAGAGTGCAGCTTAAATTCTTCTTCTAAGTCCGAACAGCCGGGGGAATCGACCCCCGGCTGTTGGTTTAGGTAACCCTAAATGGTATGTAGGTTAGGTCTAGTTTATGGTAATTAGACTAGGATAACATTTTATATATTAATAATATTATTCAGCAGGAAATTTTTTCCTCTTATTGAATTACATTAAAGATGGATAAATTAACCTAATTTTACTGTATCTTTCATACATTAATATCGTTGATAGTAAGTACTAATCATTTATATATTCAGAGATGAGCGATACTACCAGTAATTAGTACATACCAAGATCTATTGCTTAAGAAAATTGAGGGGTAGGGAAGGAGGTGTACCTTAGGAGCCCGGATCAATTTTCGCAGTAAGTTATAGATATAAGTTCTTTGGCATGGGTTGGTTGAGGAAACAAGGAAACTCAATAATGATCCCTGCTTAGGACTTATACCAAAATCAAAACAAAATCCTAAGGAGGAAGACAAATGAAAAAATGTTTAATTATCACTTTAGCATTAGTGTTTGTACTCGGCATTGCCGGTACGGCCTTTGCCGCTAATCCGTTTGTTGATGTTCCGGCTAACCACTGGGCTTATGGTGCCGTAGCTAAATTAGCTAAAGCCGGCATAGTTGACGGCATGGGCGACGGCACATACCAAGGCGCTCGCAACATGACTCGTTATGAAATGGCTCAAATCGTAGCCAAGGCGATGGCTAAAGCTGACAAAGCCGATGCTGCTAACAAAGCGCTGATTGAAAAACTAGAAGCTGAATTCGCTGCTGAGCTTACCAACCTTGGTGTCCGCGTCAGCAAACTGGAAGCCAAAGTCGGCAGTATTGCCTTCTCCGGTGATGGTCGGGTTCGTTGGCAAGATGATGATTCTGATGATACCGTCACTGATCTAAGACTGCGGCTGAACATGACCGCCCAAGTCAACGAAAATACCAGTTTTTATGGTCGCTTTATGGCGATGAATAGCAATGAATTTGGCTCTACCAGCGATGATAAATGCCAGGTTATTGATGCTAACTTCACCATTAAAAACTTTTTGAATTCGGACGTAACCGCCACCGTCGGCCGGTACAGTGAAAATGTTTTGCAAACAGGCTATCTTGCTGATACTGATGGAATGCTTGACGGTGCTAAAGTAGAATTCGGCAAGACAGTTAAAACAACTTTGGGTTATTTTACTTATGATGACTATGATGTATTTTATGCTAAAGCTGATTATGATTTAAGTAAAGCAACTAATATCAAAGCCGTTTATGGCAAAAGTAAAGCCAGTACAATTGCTAATGTGATTGGCTTTGGTGTTCAGGCGAAATTAAATGATGATTGGAAAATATTAGCTGATTATAGTAAGAATAGAGCCCTCAATAGTAAGCCGGTATTGTGGGTCGGCCGCTTAGCTTATAAAGGTGTTGACGAGAAAAACGTAGGTTCGTGGGGTGCCTGGATCGAGTATCGTAAAGCAGAATTTGGAGCAAATATGTCGGATATGTCGGGAGCATCCATACCTATTTTTGATGTAAAAGGTTGGGATATTTATTTCGGCAGAACCATTGCGAAAAACGTAACTTTAGAAGCGTTCCACGCGTTTAATAGCAAAGATGCCAATAGTGACTTCGAAGTACCTGATTATACCAGAGTACAGGTCAATTTCTATTTTTAACATCTCTAGAACTATGAAAACCCGGAGTTATCCCGGGCCAAACCGTAGACAAAGAACCCGGATTATTCCGGGTTCTTTGTTATTAGAAAGTACTACCGGGAGGGAATGATTAGTATAATAATCAGCTTCGATGCTATTGCCATAATATGACAATGGTCCTAGCACGAATAAGGCAGGAAATACAATTCTTTTGTAGAACATAATCTTTTTGTGAAGAATAATGCTTAATTAGATTGCTGAATAATAAAGTATCCAGCAGCCGGTCCGATTGCAGGGAGGTAATACTTATGACAGGAAAAAAGAATATCCTGTTTATATATTTGAACGGACACCAGCGCCACTACTTCCGGGTATTGGGACAGTACTTACAAACGTATTATAATATCCATTATGTAAGATGTTCATCGCTGGATGTTATTAAATCGTTATATCGCAGCGATCTGCCGACTGATATTCAAATAAATTCTGCTGATATCGAGAAAATTATTAAATTCTCGTTAATAAAAGCACAGCATCGTTCATTTGATCTTATTCGTACTATGCTTTATAAGCGGCAAGCACTTGAAAATCAAGCATATAATGCCATTAACTATTTTTATCGCTATATCCTGGAGCAAGATATTGATTTGGTCTGTGTGTGGAACGGCACGCTTATCCCTTTGGCCGCAGCGACAAAAGTAGCCGGTCTGCTGGGGCGTAAGATATTGTATTTTGAGAATGGGTATTTACCTAATACAACTACTGTAGATCCGAAAGGAGTTAACAGTAACAACAGTTTAATGGGTAAGCCGCGTGCATTTTATGATTCAGTTGAAGTGGATCGGCGCAATTTGGATCGACTTTACACCAGTCCAATGGACATACGGCCGTTGAAAGCAACTTGGTTTCAGCGTATGATCAATGTAAAGCCCCAGGGGAGCAACGAATCTATTGAACTGCCTAAGCGGTATATTTTTTTGCCTTTCCAAGTTCATGACGATACGCAGGTACTGTTGCATTCACCGCTAATCAAAGATATGACTCAATTAACAAAAGTTGTATTTGAAGCAGTACAAATCCATAACCGGGCAACCGGTGATGCGCTTAGCATTATTGCCAAGGAACATCCATCCGATTTTGGGCGGGTTGACTATGAGTCATTAAAAAGGGAATATCAAGGGAAGAACATCCAATTTTTGCGTTATTATCCAACGCCAGACTTAATTGAACAGGCAACCGGTGTGGTAACTTTAAATTCCTCAGTTGGTGTCGAAGCATTGCTGCAGCATAAGCCGGTTATTACATTAGGAAATGCTTTTTATAATGTGCCGGGATTAGTCTGCCATGTAACTGATCCGGCAAACCTCGCTCAGGCGATAACGTGGATTGACCAGGAACCTGACCACCAACTGATAGACCGGTTTCTGTATTATCTGCGTTACCATTACTTGACTGAAGGTAACAGACGTCAGCCGGATGAAAATCATTTGGCCTGTGTGAAAAGCAGAATCGATAATTTGTTAACAGCAAATTAATATAATATTGTAAGTAAATTTGTTAGCTGGTCTGTTGTTAGCAACAGTAAGATTATTAGCAGGACAAGTCAGCTATAAGCAGAAGGTGAAAGTATTGGCCAGAGTATGCATGGTTTTAAATAATTATGAGCCGCCCTTCGGCGGTCCGGAATTGCAAGCCCGGAAAATAGCTCTGCGGCTGATAGAACGGGGACACTCAATTATTTTTGTTGCCAGAGGTAACGGAAAAGCGCCGGCTTATGAACAGGAGGGCGGTCTGGCTATATACCGGTTGAATCATCCGGGGTTTGCTTCACTGGAAGCACTGTGGAGATTATACCGGCTACGGGATCAGTATGATATCCTGCATGTACATGGAGTCGGGCGATTGGCATCGGTCGCCTTGCAAATCGGTAAAAAATACGGTAAAAAGGTCTATCTTAAAGTTACTACCGCCGGGCACATAGTTAAACCGGCTGCACCCGGTTTAGCCGGTATTCTAAAACAATTAAGCCCGTTTCCAAAACGAAAGTTAAGACAACTGCAGCAAGTGGACAAATGGATTGCGATTAGCTCAGAAATAATTCAAGAGCTAAAAAACAATGGGTTTGGCGCTAATAAAATAGTACGAATACCAAATGGTGTCGATACAGCTGTATACCATCCGGTATTGTCAAATGAAAAGGCGGAATTGCGCCGTCAACTTAACTTGCCGCTTGATAAAAAAATATTTATATTTTCCGGAAAAATTACCCGGCGCAAAGGTATCGATACCTTAATAACCGCTTGGGCCCAAACCAAAGAAGCTAAGCAACAGGGCTTGCTGCTGCTGGTGGGTAGTGGCCAGGGCCAATCTGACAATTTGGAAGATTATCTTACAGAAGTAATAGCCAAGGGGGAGTTCGCCGATTCGGTTATCCGCACCGGTGAAGTCGGTAATCCAGTTCAATATTTAGCGGCCGCCGATATTTTTGTATTTCCGTCACGGCGGGAAGGATTGCCGAATTCATTACTGGAGGCAATGGCTTGCGGCTTATTGTGTATTGCTTCTGATATCGGCGGCAATAATGACTTGATTACAGACGGTTACAACGGATACTTAGTTCCGGCTAATAGAATAGAACAATGGAGCAGCATGTTTGATAATGCCGTAAGGAAACCAGATAGTAGTTTGCCACAAGCTGCTGCAGCTACCATCAGAGAAAACTATAATTTAGAAAGGACAGTTGACAGTCTGGAAAGGTTGTTTGGGGGAAAAGAAGCAGGATAGGAGAGGTGCGCTATGAATATTATTTATTCGGCTGATTCCAAATGGTACAAACACTGGTTCCGGTTTGAACTATTATTGGAATTAACCAAGTTAGGCCATCAAGTAACTTATATTGCCCCGCAAAAAATAGAGCATTACTTTCTGAATATGTTTAAGAACAAGAATCAGCGTAATGTATCTTTTGACACTATCAACTATCAACCATTTTTGCGACTATCCAAAAAGGATTGGGCGGCAGAGCAAGCTGCCATACGGAAAATTGTTGCCAAACTTCGCAATGACCAGACCGTCTTTATTTCCAATGACTACCGTAAATGTGCGGCGATGAAGGAGTTTTTCCAACAAGATCTGTTTGTTATTTACGATATTTATGACCGTTATTCCGAATATGGCAACGAACATTACAGCAAAGACCCGCAGAAGATCGAACAGTTTGATAAAGCTGAGAGCGCAGCTATTCCTAACTGCGATTTGGTGTTGTGTGCTTCAACGACCTTAACAACCGAAACCAAACAGTTAAATGATGCCGTACTGTGGTTTCCAAATGCCGTTCCCCAAGAGTACATTACCCATAAACAAAACTCGGTTCCCAGCAGAACCATCGGCATGTTATCAGATCGGATGAGCCGTCTAGATCAGGAATTGCTAGCCGCAATAGCAAACAGGATACCTGATTACCGGATTGAGTTGATTGGAAAAAATGATTTAGGGGATCAGCTCAAGCTTCCCGCCAATGTTTTTTTAAAAGAATACATGCCCCATCATCAACTGCTTGAATATATAACCAAGTGGGATTGCGGTTTTTCGCTGTATGTTGATGACCGCTTTAATCACTATTGTTGCCCGATGAAATACTTTGAATATTCCGCACGGGATCTGCCGACTATTACTTCAGCCATTCCCGAAGCAAAAAAGTTGGCATCAATGTATCCGGATATAATTTATTTAGCAGATGATGCCGATACATTTATCCAACGACTACAGACAATTGAGACGAAAATCGGCCAATTTGATTTTAGTAAATTGGCCGAGGAGAACAATTGGGCTGTAAAAGCAATGCAACTGGTTGAAGGGATTAACAATCGCCGGGCAGCGCAAAAGTGAACTCGTTTCAGCAAAGCTGAAACATCGGGGGCTCAGGTGAAGAGTCAACTCCACCTGAACTGACGCCGCCTATAGAGACGGGAGTCTTAATTTGCTGAATAAGATAAAAATCAATGCGTAGTGATAAATCCGATCCTGGTAGCCAGTGTTTCAAAAGCTTCCATTACCTGCTCTGGTGATATTGCTGTTAAGCATTTTTTGTCTGCACAGAAACTTTTGCTGCAGTGACAGTTATTGGCGGTTAGCGTAATATGCCGATCACCTTGTGGTCCATGCCAGGCGGGATCGGTCGGTCCGAAAATTGATAAAGTAGCAGTCCCAACAGCTTCGGCAATAAAAAGCGGACCGGTATCGCCGCTGATAAATACCGCTGCTTGCTCAGCCAAAGCCGCTAATTGGCGCAACGTGGTTTTACCGGCGGCATTAATAGGCCGGTAGTCCATCCTGGCGATAATGGCTTCCACCAGCGGGATATCGCCCGGAGCTCCCAGCATTACCAGCGGAATATGATGTTTGGACCAAATCATATCAGCCAACCGGGCATAGTATTCAGTTGGCCAGCACTTGGAAGACCAACTGGTGGATGGATTAATAGCGACAAATTGTTGTTGTGGACCAATTTCGGCTTGTTGTAGGAATGTTTGGGCAAAGCGCTGGTCTTCCGGCAGCACCGGCATTTGCATATGCAAATTCCTAGTGTCGATACCCAACGGACGGAGTATCCCGGCATAATATTGCATGAAGGTAGTGTCGGTAGTATGATCCGGTACAGCGCGAATATTGGCCCATAAATGACTGCCTTGGCGTGCTCCGCTATAGCATATGCGAAACGGCGCTTTGCTCATATACGAAATAATACCGCTGCGCGGCGCGCCATATAAATCAATTATCAAATCAAATTTACGCCGGCGTATTTCCTGAGCGAAATGTAGCAACCGGCTGAAAAACTTGGGGTAATTTCGGGAAATCTGAGCTTGCTTGCTCCATTCTTTCCGCTGCCAGACAATAACTTCATCGATATTAGGATTACCCAGCAATACATCTTTGGATTTAGATTCGACTAACCACGATATACGGGCTTGAGGAAAATGACGGCGTAATTTATCAATAACAACGGTGCATTTAAGCACATCGCCGATTGAACTAAGACGGATAACAAGGATATTGCTAATGTTGTTTTTATCGATTTTGGACATAATCGTTATCTCCGATGTTAAATTTTTATACATATAAGGATATTCCAACATTATACCATAGAATCCTCTAACGGATAAAATTAACAGCTCATAATTACTGCCGTACTACATCTAAAAAAGATCTGGAATAAAGAAAGAGGTACTTTAGTTAAGAACGAGAGCAAAAAGTAATTGCGGGTATATAGCAGATTTAAATATAAATGATAGATATGACTGGAGGTAAGCAGTGAATAATTTATTTGTTGTTCGAACGCCGTTGCAGCTATTATCCGCCTATATTATTGCACAAAATGCGGGAACGGAAAATTATAACCATCTAATGCTGCTTAATCCCCGCGGTGCGGCAATCTGGCACAAGGGTTACAGCATTAATAAAATGTCCAATGATTTGGCGGTTTGGAATAAAGTAACGATCTTACAACACCGAATCGCCCGACGGTCTCAACTGCGCAAGATTAAGGACCGGTTGGCGGATATGAGGGCCTTATTAACTGCTAACGGCCCGACTGATATGGTTTACCTTGGGGCCGACCGCGAATTTGAAAATCAGCTTATTGTTCAACTGGCCGGAAATTCATCCTATGCCCGGCTGGATGACGGCGTATGGTCGTATGCAAGCCCGGACCGCAGTGTCTTGGCAAAAATCGAGTTCGTGCTATGGGCAAAAATCGTTCATTTGCTTGGCGGTATTCCGCGCACCATGGCTTATAATTTACGGGGCGGCGGTTATGGTAAGGCCGCAGTTGCCGACTATTTATTCAAGCCGGATTTGTTGCAACGATTTTCTCCTAAAGCAGTGCAGATCGGACAGGACCTTATTCATAAAACAATGAGAACGTTAGTACCGGGAATGACTACTGACGAAAAAATAGCGGGACGGAAATCGATTGTTTTCCTGGGCAGTACCCATGTTGACAAGCAGCAAGTCAGCTTCCAAGCTGAAACTGCCTTATTAGAATATTTATATCAGGCTGCCCAAAGAGCAGATATTCAGCTTATTTATAAACCCCATCCGTTTGAGAAAAAAGACAAACTGGAATATTACCGTCAAAGACTACCCGAGATATACTTTGCTGATTTTGCTGACCCGATTGAGGTAATTGTATATAAATACGCCAATATTGCCGCGCTGCTGGCCTATAGCTCATCGGGTTTACTATACGCCGATGCGTTTGCCGACCATAATATCAAGACAATTGCGTTGTTTGATTTATTTGCAATTCGGGACAAAGATCCGTATGTTAATAATATATTGGCCGCGGCTGGAGTAGAAATTCCCACCAACTATCAGAGCTTATTAGCGAGCATTAGCAGTATATGCTAATGGCCGGGAGCTAAGGATTGGTTGGTGTATTCCCCGGCGATTGCGAGATTCTCTGATGCTGTTGAAAACTGTTAATTAGGGATGATTTCTAATTATGTAAAGATGACCATGCTGCCAAGCAGGATTTCGTCTAACTATACCGAACTATGTATTATCCAGTAACATCATGGGAGGGACACAAATTATGATCCGGAAAACAGTTGCCTTACTTATTGTATTACTGATAGTCTTGTCGAATGTCGTGTTGGCGCAGTCACCGGCAGTAATGACATTACTGACCAAGACCAAACTTACCGAAGAGATATTATACGGTGAAGAACAATCCGGGGCCTTGTTCGATCGTATCAATAAATTAGAAACGGACATGTACGGTCAGCGCAGCCAACAGCCGTTGGCGACGAAAATTGACCGGCTGTATTCTTATATGATCAACACATCTGAAGGGGCTCCTTCATTTATGCTTAAACTCAATGCCGTAGAATGGACACTGACGCGGGTGGTAACGGACGGAGCAGCCAAGGCCAGACTGGAAAAACTGGAGCAAGTTATTGTCGGCAACACCGAAACATCAGCGTTTGAACAACGACTGAATAAACTTATCAAGCTTGCTTATTCCGATACCATTGCTGCCGGCCGTACGGCCTTGGCGCAGGATACTCTAATTAAAATCAAAATGTTGACTGCACTGACAAGTAAAAGCAGCCGGGTTGGTGATAAAGTCCGGTTTGAAGCAGCTCAAGATGTTTATGTCGGACCAATGCTGGTAATTGCCAAAGGTGCGGTGGGTACCGGCAAAGTATTGAGTGTGGAGCAAGCCCGTAACTTTGGTCGGGACGGCAAATTGGATATTTCCTTCGACACAATAACCGCCGTTGACGGCAGTGTAATCAACACTTATATGGGCGAGAAAGCAAAAAAAGAAACATTATCGTTAGCAAAAGCTGCCGGCGCGACAATTGCCGGGCTGGTTATTCTTGGTCCGGTCGGAGTAGTCGGCGGAGCTTTCGTCCACGGGAAGGATGCCAACATTCCGGCTGGTACGGAAATGTATTTGCAGGCAAAAAATAATACAAATATGTATGGAATTACCACAAAATAGACATACTAGCCGCCGTAAGGCGGCTTTCCCATATAATCCCGCGCGATTAGTGCAGGAAAACAGCCGTTTTTGTAGAAGATACAATTATTAATGCTGAAGGAGCCTGCTATGAAAAAAAGAAATAAACACATCGTACAAGGAATTTTGGCTTTTCTATATATATTTAGCGGCTTTTTGCCGGTCGAAGCCGCCACAGAACAGGAAAAGGCCAACGGTAATAAGCCTCCGGTGGTGATTGAAGCTGATCACCTTTATTTTAGTGATGCTACCGGCGAATTTTTTGCCCAGGGTAATGCCGTAGTTGTGCAAAATGAGGATAAGATTATTGCTGATAAGATTCGCGGCAATAGTAAGCAGACAATGATCTGGGTCGATGATTCAGCTTCCTTTTCGCAAACTAATGATAAGACGAATGTAAATTTGACCGGTCATAACATTATCTACGACTACAAACAGCAGAGCGGTACTATTGCAGCGGCCCAAGGTACGGTACAGGGGTCGACCAACAAAGCCTATATCAAAGGGCAAAACCTGCAAGTGGCCTCAAATAAAATGGTTGTTCACCAAGGCTGGATAACCGGTTGTCCGGCCATCAAGCCTGATTACCACGTCACCGCCGATAAAATTGAGATTTGGCCGGGGGACAAGCTGATCGCCTATAATGCATCTTTCTATATTAAAGGGCGTCGGATCTACACTTTACCGAAATACAGCAAATCGCTGAATGATAACGATAAAGGGGAATTCCCCCGTTTGGGTTACTCATCCGATGACGGCTTAATGATTGCCCAGTATTTGGAATACCCGTTGTCAAATCGTACTTCAGTATTTGCCGATGCCGTATACTATACTAAACGAGGTTTTGAACCCAGTTACGGTGTAATCAACCGTATGCCGGGCTACACCCTGCAATTTGGCGCGGTAAGGGAAAGTAACAGTGACGATGAATGGATTACCAAGGAGCCGGAATTTTCGCTTACGACCGATCCAATTAAATTGGGGAATACGCCATTGACGGCTAAGATTTTATTAAGTGCCGGGAAGTGGAAGGAAGAGGCGGTAGCCGGTTGGCGTCAAAGCTATGGCCTTAGTCTAAACCATGCGCCCATCAAATTGGCTGACAATGTGACTTTGAACTTTGGTATGGGCTATCAAGGTATTCATTATGCTTATAATGATACAACCAACCATATTTGGAGCTATCGGGTAATGGTTCAAGGCGAAAGCAAGAAGCTGGATTGGTGGACCGGATATATCCATAACAATGAAAGTGGAGATTCACCGTATGTCTATGATGATATTGAAACTCCGCGGGAATTAACAGCAGGCTTCATTTATAAACTTGATTCCAAGAACGGCTTGGGAGTCAACGCTGTATATGATATGAGTACCGATAAGATAAAGGACGTTGATTATATCTGGCGGCGCGATCTGCACTGCTGGAAAGCGGATATTACCTATCGAGAAAAACGCAACGAGTGGAGGGTAAAACTGCACACAGTTGAATGGTAAGGAGTCGCTGCAATTGAAACAAAGATTGAATCAGTTGGTAAACCGGTTAACAGGCCAGAATATTATGATCGTCGGCGATATGGTAGCTGATGTCTATCTGGAAGGGAAGATTTCCCGTATTTCCCGTGAGGCGCCGGTGCTCATTCTCGAATATATGGAAGAAGTTGTCGTTCCCGGCGGGGCTGCCAATGCTGTGCATAACGCCGCCACTCTCGGCGGAAAGGTGTTTGCGGTCGGTATGATCGGTTCGGATCAGGCCGGACAGCAACTGACGACTATCCTTAACAGCAAAAAGGTCAATACCGAAGGATTTATTACCGACCAAGAACGACCCACAACAACCAAGACCAGAATAATGGCGGGAGGATTGGCTACCGTACGCCAGCAAGTAGTCCGCATTGACAAAGAAGCTAGAGAACCGGTTGCTGCACATACTGAAACCAAGCTGCTGGAGTATATTCGGCTAAACATCAGCCGGATGAATGCAGTGGTCATGAGTGACTATGGCTGCGGGACACTGTCACCGGCAGTGTATAAAACTATAATCAGTATCTGCAATGAGCGCGGTATTCCTTGTATGGTTGATTCACGCTATAATATTCAAGCGTTTAGCGGTGTGACAATTGTTAAACAAAATGAATCGGAAGCTGCTGCTGCGTTAGGCTATCCGACTATTGATGAGCAGACGTTGGATGCAGCCGGACAGGCGCTATTAGAAAAGATGCAGGCGCAAGCCGTACTAATAACCCGCGGACCGCAGGGCATGTCGTTGTTCGAACGACGGGGAGTGGTTACCCATATTCCGGTAGCTAATAGGAGTGAAGTTTATGATGTGACCGGAGCCGGTGATACCGTTGTAGTGGCTATGATGCTGGCTGTAGCTGCCGGAGCCGATTATGTTACGGCCGCAAGACTGGCCAACATTGCCGCCGGAGTAGTTGTTAAAAAACTTGGCACCGCTACTACTACACCGGCTGAACTACAGCAAGCAATTGGAGCGTTTTATGAAACTGATTGAACGAAGTCAGGCCGCCCAGTTGGTCGCCGAGCTCAAGGCACAACACCGAAAAATTGTATTTACTAACGGTTGTTTTGATATTTTACATGCCGGACATGTAAGATATTTGAATGCCGCCCGTCAGCTTGGTGATTGCCTGATACTTGGTCTTAACAGCGATTCCTCAGTACGGTCGCTTAAAGGCAGTCAGCGACCTATTAACGTCGAACAGGACCGGGCCGAAGTAGTGGCCGGTTTGGCTGCAGTCGATTACGTAATTATTTTCGCTGAACTGACGGCCGAGCAGCTGATTAGTGAGATCCAGCCGGATATCTACGCTAAAGGCGGGGATTATTCGCCGGATAATTTACCGGAGGCTGCTATCGTTCGGGAACATGGCGGGCAGATCGTGTTTATCCCACTGGTTGCCGGGAAATCTTCATCAAACATAATTGCTAAAATTAATCAAGATAAATAACAGAGGCAGTGAAGCTGATGTCATATAAAAATATCTTAGTCGTCAAGATGAGTGCCATCGGTGATGTTATCCACGCTTTGCCGGTAGCATACGCTCTCAAGCAGAGTTTTCCCCAGGCCAAGATTACTTGGGTGGTGGAAAAAGCTGCGCTGGACCTAGTGTCGGATAATTCCTACATTGACGAAGTCATTATCTTCGAAAAACAAAAGTTTCGTTCACTGCGAGGGCTGATCGACCATTTGCCCTCGTTTTCACGTATGCTTAAAAGCCGGCAGTTTGACTTATGTTTAGATCTGCAGGGATTAATGAAAAGCGCGGCTATTGCTTTGTTAAGCGGTGCGCCGGTTCGGCTTGGTTACTGCAATATGCGCGAACTAAGCGGCATAATTAGTAAACCGGTATGTGGAGGGCAGGCGCAACAACATATTGTCGAACGTTATTTAGATGTTGTTCGCGGTCTGGGCTGTGCTGTCCATCAAGTAGTGTTTCCGATCAATACGCAGCAGCAAGAAACTACGGTCCGAGAAATTGCCGGTCAAGCCGGATTGGATATCGATCGGCCATATCTTGTGCTGGTTCCCGGCGCCAATTGGCTTAATAAACGCTGGCCGACCCAAAGATATGCCCAATTAGCCGATAAACTGTATAGCCGGGGGATAATTCCGGTAATTGTCGGCGCTTCAGCTGACTATGAATTGGCAGAGCAGATTAAGAGACATAGTAAAGTGGCACCGGTCGATCTGACGGCCAAAACATCCTTAAAACAGTTAGCCTTTTTGTTAAAACAGGCCAGGGCGGTAGTAGCCGGCGATACCGGTCCGATGCATTTGGCCGCCGCCGTGGGGACACCGGTAGTGGCACTGTTTGGACCGACCGATCCCCGGCGCAACGGACCGTATGGCCGTAACAATATTGTTATTACGGCTGGTGTCGATTGTCTGGGATGCTGGCAGCGTACTTGTGATAAACCTTGTTTGGCAACCATTCATGCCGATACGGTAGACCAAGCTCTGCAAAAACTGTTGAATTGTTACTCTTAAATTACCCGACTTATAATAGGATTGGCAAAATTCGCTTCGCTCAAGCGGTTGCCAATCCTAATTTTATTGTGCGCTTCCTCTTATTTTTTGCTTAAACATTACTGTTACCGAACGGCAAGAGTTAAATACAATATTTCTAAATTGCAGGATTTTTTACAAAAACCGCGTATTCTTTGGATGCTTATGCCATCATACAATATATTATTTACGACAGGCAGGAGGAACGGATAGTATGTTATGTCCGAATTGTTTTAACGAAAAGGGTGAAACAACAGTATGTTCGGATTGCAGTTTTGATGAAGCTGAACGGCGTAGCCCGTACATTTTACCCTATCGTACATTACTCAATAATCAATACCTGATCGGGCGGGTACTCGGTAAACCCGGTGGTTTCGGCATTACCTATCTTGGTTGGGATATTCAGTTAAAAAGTTTAGTGGCCGTTAAAGAATATATCCCGCGGGAGGTCGCCGGACGGGATACCGATCAAATCACTGTTGTGGCCCATACCCGGCAGGATGAGGAAGCCTTTGAATACGGTTTAAATCAGTTTTTGCAAGAAGCGCGGACCATGGCCAAATTTGATCACCCCAACTTAGTCCGTATTCGCAGTTTTTTCCGCCAGAACGGTACGGCTTACTTAGTTATGGACTACTACCAGGGACTGACGTTAGCTGAGTACGTTGCTCTGCAAGGAGGCAGACTTGCGCAGCAGACGGCTGTTGATATTATGATGCCTGTAATGGACGGAGTACGGGAAATTCACGATAATGGTTTTTTGCATCGTGACGTAAAGCCTCAGAATATTTACCTGACTGAAACGGGACGGCCGATATTACTGGATTTCGGCGCAGCCAGAGCCTCATTGACTGAACGCAGTCTCTCGGTAGTTATGACCCCCGGTTATGCGCCGCCGGAGCAGTATCACCGTAAAGGCGAACAGGGGCCCTGGACGGACATCTATGCCTGTGCCGCTACCTTATATTATTTGGTTAGCGGCGTGACACCGCTGGACGGAACCGAGCGAGCCATCAGCGATGATTTGGAACCGCTGGAAAAATTGGCAGCCGTTACGCCGCAGTTTACAGCAGCAGTGCGCCAAGCCATGGCTGTTAATTATAAGGAGCGGCCGCAGAATATTAGGCAGTTTCAGACCTTATTGACCTTTGGCAGCGGGACGCCTGTGCCTCCGCCTATTCCAACAACTGCCGGCAGTATGCCGCCGGTTAACGTAAGTAAGCCGTTACCGCCGGTCACACCGGCGCCGGCTCCGGAGCGACCGGCCAGTGCTCCGGCCGCACCAAACAAGCGTCGGACTTTATGGATAGCCATTGCCGCAGTAGTGGTGTTGGTCGTAATGCGTGCGCTTTTCTTCAGTGATGATCCCAATGCTGTCCGCACGATGCATTTTTCCGACGGGGCTAAATATGTCGGTCAGGTCAAAAATGATAAAATGCACGGAGTTGGTACTGTAACTTTTGCGGACGGCAGTAAATATGAAGGTCAATTTGTCAATGGTTATTATGCCGGCCAAGGTACGTTGTATTTTAAAAACGGCAGTAAATACGTCGGTGGTTTTCTCAACAATAAGCGTAATGGCCAGGGCAAAATGTACAATCCCAACGCCGGTCTAATTTATGACGGAATGTGGAAGAATGATTTAAAAGACGGCCAGGGCAAATACTACTATCCAGACGGGTCGGTATATGAAGGTCAGTTTGCCAATGACTATTGCAACGGTCAAGGCAAATTGCTCATGGCCAGCGGCGACCAATATAATGGACAGTTTGTAGACGGCAAAATGTCTGGCGTCGGGGTGCTTCTGCTGGCCAGCGGTGCCCGTTACGAAGGCGAGTTTAAAAACAGTAGGTATAATGGCTACGGTGTTTACTACTGGACAAATGGCGATAAATATGAAGGTGAGTGGTTGGACGATAAGATGCATGGTGACGGAGTTTATACCAAACCGGACGGCCGGGTGTATCGCGGACGCTGGGCCGGTAATAAATTTGTCAGCTGGCGGTAACTATTTCTTACGCAGCAACAGTGCTATCAGCCGGATAAAATCAGCCATCAATTGCGTAAACATGGCATGATATTCGGGCAGGATAGCCAGCAGTACCGGTTCAGAACAGCCGCTGATGCGATCAAGATAGCCGTTTAATACGTTTTCGGCGGCAAAAATATGCTCTTTGACAGTGGCTGCTGTCCACAGTGAGGTAATAGTTTGTCCGTTATCCAACATGATAATTGATTGATCAGGCTGCTGTGGATCAGCTTCAACACAATCGAAAGAGAACAAATTAATATAGCCGTTGCAACTGTCACCAGGGACGGCCGACCGGCGTATTTTGGCCGGAAACAAAACTACATCTGATGCCAAGTATAAAGGCGGCATAAGTTTGTGATGGGTGATACGGCGGCTGATATTTTTGACGGCATCTAAATTGATGCCGTTTTCCTTTGCCAAATGATTTAAGAAGCAGCGCATACTGCCGGGAACGGTATAAGTGTCACCGGACTTTGTTATGATAATTGTTTCATCACCACCAGAAGAGTAGTGTGGTAATACTCCGGCAATTTGATTAAGACACACATGTTTCATTGATACTCCCCCCAGTAATTAAATTTGTGAATTGTTTATATAGTTAAACAATTCTATCTAAAAATTACCACTAGTTTCCAGTTATGTAAATGTTGAAAAAACGGCAAATTTAGGTAATTAGTCCCAAATCTAGCAAATATAGCCGAAAAATTGCTATTTTCTTTAATATTCGCCCTTACTTGTATGTTAAGTTGATGTAACTTGGACTTTGTCAACCAATGTGCGCCGGTGTTACTGTAGAGACAGCGCTAATAAAGTGAGACCGGTCTTAAGGAACGAGGCTAACTTTGTCGATTGAAGATTTAGTGTACCAAGCACAGCAGGGTGATGGAGAGGCGTTTGCCGAGGTATGCCGTAAATTTGATAATTTGGCCAAAAAGTATGCTTTTCAACAGCACATTCGCAGTATCTACAGCGATGCCCTAGCCGAAGCGCGACTGGCAATTGTGGAAGCCGTAAGAACATATGACCGAACAGCAGGTATCTGTTTTGCCGCTTTTGTTCAAAATAAGGTATACTATCGGTTGTGGAATATGTTTAAGCGGGAACGGCGCCGTTGGCAAGCCGAAGTGAACTGCGACCCAGCTGAAAAGCAGTATTTTCCGGAAATAATCGTTAGGTCCGATGTCGAAGAAGATATTGTTTATGATATAATGAGTCAAAAAATTATCCGGCCGGTGTTAGCCAAAGCGCTGGCGGCATTACCGGCTAAACAACGGCAGGTACTGCTGCAGTCAGTGCTGGCCGGGCAAAAGTTGCAAACCATCGCCGGAGCGATGGGAATCAGCCCGCAGGCCGTACATCGGCTAAAATGTCGGGCGCTGACAAATATGCGCAAAATAATAAACAAAATATTAGCCGGAGGGCAGGAATCTATAAACGATTTACAGAAATAGACAAATTGCGTGTTAGTGATGAAAGGAGCCAACAATGTGAAAATCATAATTCTCGCCGGCGGCGGCGGAACCAGGTTGTTTCCGTTGTCCCGCACCTGTTTTCCCAAACAATTTCTTAAAGTATATGGTGAGCGGTCATTACTGGCGCAGACCATTACCCGCTTTCGCCGAGTGGTGAATGCTAAAGATATTATTGTGGTGACCGGCGAATTATACCGCCATCAAGTTAACAGCGAATTACAGTCTTGCGGAATGCAAGAGGCTCATGTTCTGCTGGAACCGGCAGGACGGAATACCGCACCGGCCATTGCTTTAGCAGCCCGGTACTGTTTGGATGAACTAGGCTGTTCGCCGGATGAGATTATGTTTATCTCGACCGCCGATCATTTGATCAGTCCGGTCGGTTTATTTGAAAAAAGAGTCTGGCAGGCAGTGGAAACTGCGGAGCAAGACAAGATCGTAACATTTGGGATTACTCCCGATAAGCCGGAAACCGGCTACGGCTATATCCAAGCCGGTGAACCAAACTCAATCGGAGCGGGTTATCAAGTGGTCAAGTTTACGGAAAAACCGGACAGCGTCACCGCCGAACAATACTTGGCCGAAGGAAATTATTATTGGAATTCGGGAATGTTTGCTTTCTCTATTCGCCATTTGCTGCAAGAGTTAGAGCAGCACCAACCGGAAATCTTTGAACTGACCGGCTTACCGTTGGCTGAAATGATAGACCGGTTTGCGGCTATGCCGTCAATATCGTTCGATTATGCAGTAGCCGAGAAATCAGCGGCGGTAGTGACTATCCCGCTGGAATGTTATTGGAATGATATCGGTTCATGGGATTCGTTATATGAAGTCATGATTAAAGATGAACATGGTAATGCCGCTACCGGCGATTGTGTAATTGTTGACTGCAGCAACTCGCTCATCATGGGCAAGAGCCGGCTGATTGCCGGAATTGGGCTGGAAGATACGCTGGTGGTGGAAACCGATGATGTTATTGTGGTGGCTAAACGAGGCGAATCACAAAAGGTCAAGGATTTGGTGCAGCAGCTTAAAGCGCAGGGCCGCAAGGAAGTTGACGAGCCGACTACCATGTACCGCCCGTGGGGCAGCTATACGATACTGGGTGAAGGACCCGGCTACAAAATGAAAAGGATTGTAGTTAATCCCGGTCAGCAGCTCAGTCTGCAACTGCACTATCACCGCAGCGAACACTGGATTGTTATTGGCGGCACAGCGCTAGTAACGATTGGTGAGGATCAGCACATGATACATAAGAATCAAAGTATATTCGTACCGCAAACCACCAAGCACCGGTTAGAGAATCCCGGCAAGCTTCCGTTGGAAATTATCGAGATCCAAAACGGTGAATACTTGGGCGAAGATGATATTATCAGGTTTGAAGATAACTATGGGAGGGTATGACATGATTAAATTTGGAACAGACGGCTGGCGGGGCATTATCAGTGAAGACTATACATTTCAGAATGTCCGGTTGGTCAGTCAGGCCATTGCCGAATATATTCACAGCCGAGGTCATGCCGGACAAGGAATCGTGGTTGGTTATGATGCCCGCTTTTTAGGCCGGGACTATGCCCGTGACTGCGCCGCTGTACTGGCTGCCCAGGGAATTAAAACCTGGTTATCAGACCAAATTATGCCGACACCGGCTCTGACTTGGCAGGTCAAAGACCGCCAGGCGGCCGGAGGGATCATGATTACCGCCAGCCATAATCCGGCCGAATATAACGGACTGAAATTTAAAGCCTCATACGGCGGTTCGGCTTCACCGGAAATTATGGCCGACATAGCCGGTTTTGTCCGACCGCTGGAGGTCAGCGGGACCAAATTCAGCAAACTGCCGCTTTCCCCGCAGGTGGAATACTACTCCCCCCGGAGGGATTACCTGGCCCATGTCCAAAGTATGCTGGACCGCCAAGTGTTGTCAGGCTTTGAAGGCAAAATCATTTTTGATGTCATGCATGGCGGAGCGATGGGTTATCCTCGCGCACTGGCGGCCGAATACGGACTGGATTTAGTGGAAATTCGTTCCGAAGTTAATCCTTCCTTCGGGGGCATTAACCCTGAACCGATTGCCAAGAACTTAGCAGCGCTGGTCCAAGCGGTACAGCAGCAGGGGGCGGTGCTGGGCTTGGCCACTGACGGCGACGGCGACCGCATCGGCGCTGTTGATGCTGACGGACGGTTCATTAATGCCCATCAGATTATGGCCTTGTTGACCAAGTATCTGGTGGAAAAACGGGGTTGGAACGGCGGCGTGGCGCAAACGCTGACTGTGTCTGAACTGGTTAAGCGGGTAGCGGCAAAATATAATCTCAAACTATATGAAACTCCGGTCGGGTTCAAATATATTGCCGATTTAATGCTGCATCAGGATATCTTGATCGGCGGCGAAGAATCTGGCGGTATCGGTATCAAAAACTATATTCCCGAGCGCGACGGCGTTATGTTGGGTTATCTGTTGATTGAAGTAGTTGCCGCCTACGGCAAGTCCCTGGGGCAACTGCTGGACGAATTGATGAATGAGGTGGGACGGTTCGATTACGCCCGGAAAGATCTTCATCTCAGCGAGCAGCGTAAGCAGCAATTGATGGACATGCTGCAAAACCAGCCGTTAAGCGATTTAGCAGGCTTGGCTGTGTTGTCGGCCAACTGTACCGACGGCTGCAAGCTGTATCTGAAAAACGGCTGGGTGATGTTCCGCGCTTCCGGCACTGAACCAATTGTCCGGGTATATGCCGAAGCTAATACACCGGAACTGCTTGACGAAATCTTAACAAAGGCGGTGCACTATGCCCAAGGTGAATAAAATACGCAAAGCCATCATTCCGGCCGCCGGTCTCGGTACCCGTTTTTTACCGGCTACCAAGGCTCAACCGAAAGAAATGCTGCCGATTGTAGATAAACCGACCATTCAGTATATCATTGAAGAAGCAATTGATTCCGGTATCGAAGAGATCCTTATCGTTACCGGCCGCAGCAAACGGGCCATTGAAGATCATTTTGACCGTTCGGTGGAATTAGAGCTTACTCTCAAAGCGCAAGGGAAGTATGATTTGCTGGGACTAGTGCAGGAATTATCGCAAGTGACTATTCACTATGTACGGCAGAAAGAGGCCAAAGGACTGGGACATGCCGTGCTGTGCGCCAAGCAATTTGTCGGCAACGAACCGTTTGCCGTACTGCTGGGTGACGATATTGTCGATTCGCCGGTGCCCTGCTTAAAGCAATTAATGGATGTATATGAGGATTGCGGCCACAGTGTGTTGGGCGTACAGCAGGTGGCGCCGGACAAAGTCTCCAGTTACGGCATCGTCGACCCGGTGCCGGTCAAGGACGGCTTGTGGCTGGCCCAAGACTTAATCGAAAAACCGGCCGCAGCCGAAGCACCGTCCCGCCTGGCTATTCTCGGCCGCTATATTATCGAGCCGGAAATATTTGAACTGCTGGAAGCAACGCAGCCCGGCCGCGGCGACGAGATCCAGCTGACCGACGCATTGAAACGGCTGGCGCAATTCAAGCCGGTGTATGCTTATCATTTCAGCGGACGGCGCTATGATGTCGGCGACAAGCAGGGCTTTTTGGAAGCTACGGTAGAATTCGCGCTTAAACGTCCCGATTTGCGGGACAGCTTCATGCATTACCTGATGACTAAATTGGGACCGCTACTGGTCAACGAAGCGGCTGCTGCCCACAGCGAACAAAAATAACCATAGAACCTAAATAACCACAGGGATAGGAGTATGTGCATGTTTGATTTACACACCCACATTCTGCCGGCGATAGATGACGGTGCTCACGATAGCGATGAATCGCTGGCCATGCTTAAGCTGGCCGTTAAGTCCGGCACCACTGATTTAGTGGCGACACCTCATGTCATTGAAGGGGTGTGGTTGCCGGCGTGGGAAGAGATAGTGGCCAAGACCAATCACCTTGCCGAATTGGCCGGTCAGCACGGCTTGACGATTAACATTTATCCGGGGGCGGAAGTGGCTATGGGTATGGATATCTTGGCCAAACTGCGTTCGCCCGGACCGTACTGCTTGAACGGCGGCAAATATTTGCTGGTGGAACTGCCGTCTCGGGAAATTCCGGCCTACGCCGAAGAGTTCTTCTTTACTCTGCAAGCGCGGGGAATCACACCGGTACTGGCTCACCCCGAACGGCATCCGTTGTTGTGCGGTCAGCCCGAACTACTGTACGGCTGGTTGGATAAGGGCTTGTTGCTGCAAGTCAATGCCGGCGGCTTGACCGGTCAAATGGGCAAAAAAGTTATGGCTAATGCTGAAATGCTGCTTAACGCTAATATGGTGCATGTCATTGGTTCGGATGCCCACGGCGCTGCCAGCCGGCGGCCGTTATTAGAGACGGCGGTTAAGAAAATGACGGTAATGGCCGGCAGTGAGCAAACAGAAAAAATTTCGAAAAAAAATCCCGCCAAAATACTTGCTAGTTGCGATGTCGAAACAGATAAATATTTGCCGATTAAGTCGAAAAAAAAGAGCATATTAAATCATTTTTTGACGAAAGTACTCGGCTAATGGATAGATGCAAACTATATGTATACAAAGCCGGGTATTGACATATTTTTTTCCAGTGTGGTAAAATTTTTCCGTAGAGAAAAAGTCCTAATTTTCCAGGTCTTAAGTCTTGATTATTGCAGGAGGAAAATATGTCAGATCGGCTACAACGAGTATTAGAATTGCGCCATCAACTAGAACTTATGGGCTATTATGGTTACCAAATTGACAGTATTATTAAAGATTACGCTGAAACAACTGATCTTAACAGCATGTCTGATCAACAAGTAACAGAATTGATTGCGGAACTCGAGGGCTATGTAAAATTTGCCCGCAAATGCCGAGAAAAAAAGATATAAACACATGAGAAAGTACTCGTCAAAAATGTGTTTATCTTTTTTTGCCGAACGACCAGCAAATGTTGTCGAGGCAGGAAATATTATGTTGCTAGCGAATAATTAAACATTAAATGTTTGACATAATTAGGAGGATTTTGTAGTGAAAAAGATTTGTTCCCTGGCGCTGATTATATTGCAGTTAATGTTCTCAATGCCGGCATTGGCTCAAGATTACTTGTTGGGACCCGGTGATGTCATTGCTCTTAATGTTTGGGGTTATGACGAATTTAACTTAAAAGAAGTAGTTATTAGGCCTGATGGTAAGGTGTCCATACCGTTAGTAGGCGAAATTATGGCCCAGGGACTGTCTGCGGCTGAACTGACCGGAAAAATTGCCAAGGGTCTGCGGGAATACTTGCGCAAGCCGGATGTCACCGTTAATATTGTCAAATTTCGGACAACCCGGGTGTATGTATTAGGCGAAGTTAATAAGCCGGGCCTGGTTGAATTGGAGAAATCGCACAATTTGCTTGACGCTATCGGCGCAGTAGGCGGCTACACCAAATATGCCGCTAAAAAACAAGTGTTTATTATCCGGCATTTAGGCGGCGGTAAGCTGCAGACCAAGCCGCTGAAAGCCAATCTATACAAACTGCTGAAAAAAGCCGATATGAGCCAGAATTATGCCCTAGGTGACGGCGATGTTGTGTATTTGTCCAATAACGGTAAAATCAGCTTTACTCAAGACATTCTGCCGTTTATTTCCGCCGGTTACTATCTGGACAGAATCGGCAAAGATTAGAAATTCGGAGGCTATAATGGACGAGACAACACTAGACTTACGAGATATATTTAAAACAATCAAAAAACGGCGCGGCATTATTATAAAAATATTTTTGTTCATGGTTATCAGTGCGGTTATTATCAGCTTGGTAATTCCGCCGACGTATGAAGGTGAAACAACGCTGCGGGTCAAGCAGCCCAAGGGACTGGGCGACTCTTTATTTGCTAATATTTCCGGCGGCAGTTTCAATGCCAAGCAACTAATGTCCACCTATGCCGAGATTCTTAAGAGCCGCAGCGTAGTACAGAAAGTAATTGATGAAACACAAGAACCTAATGACGAGGGGCTCAAGCCCCGCTATGAAAATTTTATAAAACTGATTACTACCCAACCGGTCAAAGACACCGAAATACTGAAAGTTAGTGTTAAAGCCAAATCTCCGGACGAAGCCAAGGTGGTTACCAACTTCCTAGTACATACCTTCATTAACCGGCTGACCGAGTTGGTGCGGCTGGAACACAAGACGGTACGCGAGTTTATCGGCCAGCGACTGACCGAGGCCAAGAAAGATCTGGAACAAGCCGAGAAAGCTTTAGAGCAATATAAAAGAGCCGAAAAAATAATTGATGCCGAAGAACAGACCAAAGTTATCATGGAACGGCTGTCCACCGTAGACAAGCTGGCCGCCGATAACCGGGTCGGTTTGTCGGCGGCTCAGGCTAAACTAGCCAGCGCCAAACAGCAACTGGGTGATCAAAATCCCGGCTTCATTGCCGACAGTCCGCTCATTCAGCAATATAAGAGCAAACTGGCCGACTATGAAGTACAACTGGTCAGTATGTTGGCCAAATATACCGAGAAACATCCGCAAGTTATTGCCCTACGGGCGGGCATTAACGAAACCAAATTGGCTTTGGGGACGGAAATCCAACGGGTAGTTCGGGCCGAAGCGCCGTCCATGAATCCTATTCATCAAGCGTTAATGCAGGCCAAGCTGCAGGCCGAAGCCGAAATTGACATCCGCCTGGCTCAGCAAGTAGCCATCAACCGTATTCTGGCTGAAGGGGAAAAACAACTCAGCACGCTGCCGGCCAAAGAACGTGGCCTGGCGCAAGTAATGCGGGAAGCCAAGGTCAATCAGGAAATCTATGTAATGCTGGCCAAGCGCTATGAAGAAGCCCGTATTGCCGAAGTTATGGAACCGACCGAGGTTCAAGTGGTAGATATGGCCATTGCCCCGGAAAAACCGATTGCCCCGCGCAAAGCGCTTAATGTGGTAATTGCCGCCATGTTAGGATTAATGCTGGGGACCGGCACAGCGTTTGTGCAGGAATATCTGAATAAGAGTATTTACAATGCCGAAGATGTCAGAGAATATCTGGATTTACCGGTGTTGGGCAGTATACCGGATTTTACCGGTGATGAACCGCAGCAGAACAAAGGGACTTGGCGTAAGTTAAAGGATATACTGGGGTTTGCCGAAACAAAGAAACATAAACAGCTGTACCGCGGCTGATACCGTCGATAAAGTGAGGTTGTACTATGAGTAAAAAACGACAGCTTATCGTGTTGGAACAGGCCAAGTCACCAATTGCCGAGTCTTTCCGCACGCTGCGTACCAATATACAATTTGCCAAACCGGACGGTGAATTGAAAACAATTCTATTTACCAGCGCCGGACCGGGCGAAGGGAAATCAACTATTACCGCCAATACGGCGCTGGCCTTGGCTCAATCAGGGAGACGGGTGATATTGATGGACTGCGATTTGCGCAAGCCGGTTCAACATAAGATCTTCGGCAAAAAAAATAAGGGCTTAACTAATGCCCTGGTAGAAGATTTGCCGGTATTGGAACTGTTGCAGGACACCGAAGTAGACAAACTGAAAGTACTGACCAGCGGGCCGATTCCGCCTAATCCGTCGGAATTGCTGGGATCGGGCCGAATGCTGGAGATAATTGAGACAGTAAAACAACAAGCTGATATGGTTATCATTGATGTCCCACCGGCGATTGCCGTGACGGACGCCTCCGTGCTGGCTTCACGGGTAGATGGGATTGTGTTGACAGTATCGGCCGGCATGGTGCGGCCGGAAATGGCCCAACAGGCCCAGGAACTGCTAATCAAGGCCAACGGTTATATTTTAGGCGTGGTTTTGAACCGGGTGGAAATTGAAGAGGAGCACTCTTATTACTACTATTATTATGGCGATACTCAGCATAAAGCTGCAAAATAATAGCGAGGTGTTTTTATGCGGCGCAAGATGGTTACCTGCGGTCTAATCGCAATAGATGCATTTATATTTATTCTTTCGCCGTTCATGGCGTTATGGCTTAGATTTGACGGCAATTTGAATGTGCCATACTACCAGACAATCTATCAAGCTATACCGATAATTGTGGCGATCAGGCTAGGCGTTTTTTATTTAACTGGCTTATACCGCCGGTTGTGGCGGTATGCCAGCATTCATGAATTATTAGTAATTGTTGGTTCAGTAACGCTAGGATCGGTTGTAATTTACGCGGCCTTGTTGCTAACCGGCTATACGTTACCGAAAAGCGTCCATATGATCAGTTGGCTGCTGAACGGGCTGTTTGTCGGCACCAGTCGGCTGTTTATCCGGGTATTGGCTTATGTTCAGCATAAGCAGTCCCGACCGCTGTCGCGGGTATTGATTATTGGCGCCGGTGATGCCGGGGCGATGCTGGCCAGAGAAATTGAGCAGCGATATTTCGACGAGAAGAAGATAGTTGGATTTATTGATGATGACCAATACAAAATCGGTCAAATGATGTACGGCAGCAGCGTACTGGGCAGTACTCAAGATATTAGCAGCATTGTTCAAAAAAATGCAATTGACGAGATTATTATCGCCATGCCGTCGGTTAGCGGGCATATTGTCCGCAACATTATGCAAAAATGCAAGAATACCGGCTGCAAAGTTAAGATGCTGCCGGGATTATATGAACTGATTGACGGCAGGGTCAGTGTCAACCAGCTAAGGGATGTAGCGATTGAAGACTTGCTGCGCCGTGATCCTATCAACCTGGATATGAACCAAATATCAAGGTTTTTGACAGGCAAACGGATACTGGTTACCGGGGCCGGCGGCTCGATTGGCTCGGAGATTTGCCGCCAAGTGGCTAAGTTGTCGCCAAGCGGCCTGCTGCTGTTGGGCAAAGGTGAAAACAGCATTTATGAGATTCACCAAGAACTTATTGATAAACATAATGAATTAAATATTGTGCCGGTAATTGCCGATATCCGCGATGAAAATCGTATACATAGTATTTTTGAACAGTACCAACCGCAAGTTGTATTTCATGCCGCCGCTCACAAACATGTACCGCTGATGGAAGCTCAGCCGCAGGAAGCAGTCCGCAATAATATTTTCGGAACGAAAACCGTGGCTGAAGCAGCCGACCAAGCCGGAGCGGAAGTATTCATCATGATATCGACCGATAAAGCCGTTAACCCGACCAGTGTCATGGGGGCGACCAAGCGGGTAGCCGAACTGGTAATTCAGAACTTAAGCGAGAAAAGCCGGACTAAGTTTGCGGCAGTGAGATTTGGCAATGTGCTGGGCAGCCGGGGCAGCGTCATACCGCTATTTAAAAAGCAAATTGCCAGAGGCGGTCCGATCACGATAACTGATCCCGAGATGAAACGTTATTTCATGACCATTCCTGAGGCAACCCAGTTAGTATTGCAAGCTGGCGCTATGGCTCAAGGCGGTGAAGTATTTGTTTTAGATATGGGCGAGCCGGTTAAAATTTTGGATATGGCCTGTGATTTAATCGAGTTGTCGGGTTTAAGACCATACAAAGATATTGACATAAAGTTCTGCGGTTTAAGACCGGGTGAAAAACTATTCGAGGAACTGTTAACAGCTGAAGAGGGGACTAAGGCCACGAAACATAAGAAGATTTATACTGCTAATATAAATCCAGTTAACGAAGCGAAATTAATGAGTGCTTTATTAGATATTAAAGATCATGATTTGACTAATGAATCTGTTAAAGAATTGATTCATGAGTTAATAGCAACATATTCACCATACAGGCAGGCCAAAGATAGATTACATGAAGTTGCAAATAAAGTTTGCGATGAAAAGGTAAAACCATTAAATCGCGAAGTTAGTGTTGTTGGTCTTTAGTTAATCAATACGTATTAGGAGTAATTATGAGCTACTTAAGAATTAAGCGACTAATTGACATAATCTTATCATTTTTTGGGTTATTAGTTTTATCACCTTTATTTCTAATACTAATTTTGGCTATTAAATTTGACTCTAAAGGACCAGTGTTATTCAAACAAAAACGTGTTGGTAGAGGAAAGACATACTTCAATATATTGAAGTTTCGTACCATGAAAACAGATACGCCCAAGGATACGCCAACTCACTTGCTGACTAACCCGGATCAATACATAACTAACGTCGGAAAATTTCTGAGAAAAACAAGTCTGGATGAATTGCCACAAATATGGAATATTTTTGTTGGTGAAATGAGTATTATTGGTCCCCGACCGGCTCTTTGGAATCAATATGATTTAATAGCTGAGCGAGATAAGTATGGGGCGAATGATGTTTTACCCGGCCTGACCGGATGGGCGCAGATTAATGGTAGAGATGAGCTGTCCATCGAGGATAAGGCTCGTTTTGATGGAGAATATGCAAAAAAAATAAGCTTTAGATTTGATGTTATTTGTTTTTTTAAGACTATCACTAGTGTGCTAAAACATGAGGGACTTATTGAAGGTGGAACTGGCACAATTAATAAAAATGTAGATTAATAGTAGTGAGTCGGAAAAAAGCTTGTTATTACTAAGTAAGTATCTATACGCAGTAACTCAATAAATGAAGTTAAGAATGGAGTATTTAATTAAATGAGCGAGTTAAAGGATGAGTCCCATAAGAATATATGGTATTTTCATCATTATGCTACTTTGCCAAAATTAAATGGTCATATAAGACCATTTAATTTTGGCAAGCTGTTAAAGGGTCATGGCATATCGATGGTAGTTTTTGCAGCATCATATCTTCATTTTTCGGACGTTAATTTAATTAGTGATGGGAGTAAGTACCTATTTAATAGTGATTATGATATTCCTTTTGTTTTTATAAATACACCTTCTTCTAAAGATGGTACGGTAGCCAGAGTAAAAAATATGCTAAGTTTTTACTTGGGATTGTTTGATGTAGCTGAAAAATATGCGAAGGATAACGGTAAGCCTGACATAATAATTGCGTCTAGCCCGCATCCACTTACAATGATTGCCGGAATTAAAATAGCTAAAAAGTTTAAAGTTCCTTGCGTTTGTGAAGTGCGTGATTTATGGCCTGAAGCTATATTTGCATTTGGAAAGATCAAAGAAAATAGTCTTGCCGGGAAACTTTTAATATCTGGAGAGCATTGGATTTATAAGAATGCTGATGCAATGATTTTTACTAAAGAAGGCGATACAGATTATATAAAAGAGCGGCAATGGGATAAAAACAATGGTGGGGACATTGATTTAAGAAAATGCCATTATATAAACAATGGTGTTGACTTTGATGACTTTATAAAATTCGCAAAAACCAACATTTATAATGATTTAGATTTGATCAGTGGGAAGTTCAACGTAGTTTATGCCGGGGCGATTCGTCCGGTAAATAATGTTGGTAATATTCTCGATGCCGCTGTTCTGCTAAAAGACCATACCGACATGCAGTTTTTGATTTTTGGTGATGGTAACCAACTAAATTTATTAAAAAAGCGAGTTATTGATGAAAAATTAACTAACGTGAAAATAAAAGGATATATTGACAAACAATACATCCCATATATTTTGAGCAAATCGTCGGTTAACATTCTTAATTACTCTCAGACCAAGTATAACTGGACAAGAGGGAACAGTTCAAATAAATTGTTCGAGTATATGGCGTCAGGCAAACCAATCATATCAACTGTAAAAATGGGTTATTGCCTTTTAGAAAAGTATAAATGTGGTCTTTCGTTAGAGGATTCGACACCGGAAGCTTTGGCCGATGCGATATTAAGGGTTTATTATATGCCCCAAAAACATTATGATGAGATGTGTTCGAATGCTCGAAAGGGAGCAGCAGATTTTGATTATAGAGTATTAACTGATAAATTAGTACAAGTAATAAGAACTTTAGATAAATAAAAGTTGCAATGGATTTTTGTTATAAGCGAGGTTAGATATATTAATGTTTAAATCGGTTTTGACTGAATATGGTGCAGGCTGGGTAATAAATCGCTTTTTGTATTCAGCTAAACTAAAGATTATGGTGGCGATACCGGCTGTTGAAAGAATATTTGAAAAAAAAGTTGAAGTCAAGAGGATAGATATATTTAACTTTGATGTAAAAGTAATAAAGAGTTTTTTAATGGAACTTTCGGAGGAAAAACAAAAAGAGATAGTAGTTATTGCCGATAAAGCAATTGATGGTATTATAACTGGTTTTTCTTCAATAGAAATGGACTTTTGTAATCCAATTAATTGGCACTATAGTCCAATCACTAATAAAGAAAGCAAAAAAAATATTAAGTGGTACCGTATTCCTGATTTTGACGATAAAATTGGCGATATAAAAGCTGTTTGGGAGGCATCACGTTTTACTCATTTTTTTTATTTTGCTCGAGCATATTTGATTACAGGTGATCAAAAATATTACATTGCTTTCTCAGATCAGCTTAAGCAGTGGTTAAGTGACAATCTATATCCTTATGGTGCAAATTATAAATGCGGGCAAGAATGCACCTTGCGTATGATAAATACGCTGATGGTCTATGAAGTATTTAATTATTGTGGCCTTACAACCTTAGAAGATGAAAAAAATGTGCGTAAACTTGTTGAGGTATGCTATAAGAAAGTTCTAAGCAATTTCTTTTATGCCCATAAATGCATCAAAAACAATCACACTTTTTCGGAGATATGCGGTTTGATTATTGGGGCTTGGTGCTGTGAAGATGAGAGGCGATTGAGAGAAGCGTATGAGTTGCTAGATAGGGAAACTGAAACACAGTTTCTTCTGGATGGTGGGTATACACAGTATTCATTTAATTACCAACGGTTTACGTTGCAGATTTTTGAATGTATATATAAGATAAGTGAAAAGACAGGTAGGTCTATTTCAGACAAATCCGAGCAACTAATTAAGAACAGTGCCCTTTTGATGTATCAAGTGCAAGATATCACCGGAGATGTTCCCAATTACGGTTCTAATGATGGAGCCCTTATATTTCCTTTGACGGTTTGTAGTTATAGGGATTTTCGTCCAACTTTGAATACATTGCATTTTCTGATTACTGGGAAGCGATTATATAAACAAGGCGATTATGATGAGGAATTGTTATGGTTTAGTAACGAAAGCGAAGCACCACTATTGGCTGAAGTTGAGAGAACTTCAGTTGCATTTAACCAAGTCGGACTTTATACATTAAGGCATGAAAATGCTTTTATGATGATTTGCCTAAATGATTTTAGCGCCCGACCATCGCATATGGATGGATTGCATATTGATCTGTGGAGTAAAGGAAGAAATATTTTTTGTGATAGCGGAACTTATTCATATGCTAGCGAGCTGGGAAAACAACTAAGTTCAACTGCAGGCCATAATACAGTGAAAATCGATGGACTAGAACAGATGAATAAATGGGGAGCTTTTTTGATCTATGACTGGTATTTTTGTAAGGATGTTAAGCATGCGCAGAACAGTTTTTCTGGGACTATAATTTCCAAGAATGGTTATGAACATACTCGTAAAATTCAAATAACGGATCATGGATATCAAATTGATGATGAAGTTTGTGGTAATGGTGATTACTGTGAATTTTATTTCCACACACCTTATGACGTAAGGATTATATCAGATGAGGTTGGAATATGGAACGATAACAAGTTATTGTGTTCTGTTACAGTCTGGAATGGAAAAATACGATTGGAAAAGGCTTATCGTAGTTTGTATTATTTAAAGAAACAAGAAATTAATTGTATTGTAATTAAATGTAGTTTGATTAATAAGAAGTGCCGGACAAGATTTGAAATGAAAATTAGTAACTAATTGAAAGAAGGCAAATATATGATAAACGTCGTGGGATTAGGTTATATTGGTTTGCCAACAGCATTGATGTTTGCAGCTCATGGGGTGGAGGTTACCGGAACAGACTGCAATAAAGAACTGATTTCCGTATTAAAATCAGGAAAGACAACATTTGAAGAAGACGGTTTGGACAAGCTGTTTGCAGAAGCTTTAGCACGAGGTATAAATTTTTCAACTGAATATATGGCTACTGATGTATATATTATAGCGGTACCGACTCCTTATGATAGTTTTAGTAAGAAAATTGATCCAAGCTATGTTGTTACTGCAGTTAAAAATGTTATGAGCGTTTGTCCCAAGGGAGCTACAGTTGTTATAGAATCTACTGTATCGCCGGGGACTATCGAAAAATTTATTCGTCCCGTCATAGCAGAGAATGGCTTCGCCATTGGTGAAGATATAAATCTCGTCCATGCTCCAGAGCGAATTATTCCCGGCAATATGTTATATGAATTAAAATACAACTCTCGTACAATCGGCTCAGATGATATAAGGATAGGTAATAAAATTAAAACATTGTATTCTTCATTTTGTCAGGGTGACATTGTAGTTACGGATATCAAAACAGCCGAAATGACCAAAGTAGTTGAAAACACATTCAGAGACATAAATATTGCTTTTGCCAATGAGCTGACAAAAATTTGTCGTATTGCCGGTATGGATGTTTATGAAATCATTCGAATTGCTAATATGCATCCCAGAGTGAATATTTTGCAACCGGGGCCTGGTGTCGGCGGTCATTGTATCTCTGTTGATCCGTGGTTTTTAGTAGGAGATTATCCCGGCCTTGCCAACATAATTTTAGCGGCCAGGAAAATTAATGATTCAATGCCGGAATTTGTCTTGGAAAGAGTAAATTCAATTATGAAAGACAGAGGCATGACTGACTTATCAAGAGTTGGCTTGTATGGTTTAACTTATAAAGAAAATGTTGATGATGTGCGTGAAAGTCCGACCCTCCAGTTGCTGGAAAGCATGAAGAAGCACCTTGCACCAGGGCTGAACGTATATGATCCGATTGTAACAAAGGACATCGTGGACAATCAATATCATGATTTTGATAGATTTTTGGCAGATGTTGATTTTGTCGTGATTATGGTATCGCATAATCACATAAAGGAACAGATTCATAAATTAGATGGTAAAGTAGTACTGGATACCAAAAATATTTGTAATATTGAAGGTACTTATAAATTGTAAAAAATATGCAGAGGAAAAGCTTAAACATGGATTTGGTATAAAAACCATGTTTAAGCAAAAGAAGACCGCTGGGACAGTAGTATATAATAAGGATGGTTTGATAAATGAAACAGTTATTTCTTATAATAAATGATGGGTCAATAAAACTGATCGATACACCAGTACCGATTATTAAAGATAATTATGTATTAGTTGAAACTCTCTATTCAGTTATTAGTGCCGGAACAGAGCGAGGACTTACTTCATTCGGCGGTAAGAATTTAATCCAAAAGGCTATGGCAAGACCTGACCAAGTTAAGAAAGTTTTAGAGAAGATGTCAACTGATGGAATTGTAACAACTATAGAAAGTGCATTTACCCGACTTAATGAGCCAATGCCTATGGGTTATTCTGCAGTAGGCAAGGTTGTTGAATGCGGACGCGGAGTAACTGAGTTTGATAAAGGGGACTTAGTTGCTATGGCTGGACAGGCGTATCATAGTGAAGTTAATCGAGTTAATAAAAACCTAGTTGTAAAAATTCCAAACGAAATGACAGACTATCGACAAGGCGCGTTTTGCGCTTTGGGTGGAATAGCTCTACAGGGGATTCATCAAGCGCAGATTGTTCCCGGTGAGACGGTAGCGGTAATTGGGTTGGGGCTTTTAGGGCATATTACTGCCAGAATTTTAGATGCTTATGGCTGCGATGTGATTGGTTATGACATAAAAGATAAGTCACTACCGGAAACAAGGCTTAAGGCATTTGTTCTTTCAAATGATGAAAATGCAGCAGAGATTACTAAAGCTTTAACCAAAGGCCGGGGTGTTGACAAGGTTATAATAACGGCTGCTGCAAACAGCAATGAGCCCATGGATTTAGCGGCTGCTATTGCCCGTGATAGGGCAATTATCTGTATGATCGGTGTTACCCAGATGAATATAGATCGCCGCCCATATTATGAAAAAGAATTATCATTTACTATCGCTCGTTCCTATGGTCCAGGTAGATATGATTCCAATTACGAGGAAAAAGGAATAGACTATCCAATCGGGCATGTTCGTTTTACCGAAGGCCGCAACATGGAGGAATTTATCCGCCTTATTGTTGGCAAAAGAACGGATTTTTCAGATTTAATTACGCATGAAATAGATTTTGAAAAAGCTGCTGAAGCTTATGAAATGATAACAACTAATAAGAACAACGAAAAGTATATTGGTATCTTACTTAAATATTCTCCGAATGAGACGAAGATGGATAGTGTTGTTCGTAGTGCTAAAAGGACAATAAATAAAAAGCAAATTTCTGTCGGTTTAATTGGTGCCGGCAATTTTTCCAAAAATACACTTTTGCCGATTATGAAAGAGACGGGGCTTTACCATTTCCGGGCCTTAGCTAATACAGGTGGAATTGGCGCGGCTCAAGCGAAAAATGTATTTTCTTTTGATTATGTTACTAATGACTATTCTAAGCTACTTGAGGATGAAGAGATTGATTTAATTATAGTTTCCACCCAGCATAACAGTCACGCCAGTTTTGTAGTGAACGCATTAAAAGCAGGCAAGAACGTATATTGCGAAAAGCCGCTTTGTCTTACTATTAAAGAGCTTAATTGTATAGAGGAAGTATATAGGACTTCAAAAGGTGAGCTGTTTTGCGGTATGAATCGTCGTCATGCACCATTAATCAAGCAAATACAAAAGGATTTTTCAACTGATAAAGTCCCCGCTGTTTATGACTATATTGTAAATGCCGGGCATATTCCTGAAGATCACTGGACTCAGGATGAAAGGTTAGGTGGTGGTAGAATAATCGGCGAGGCCTGTCATTTTGTCGATGTTATTCAGTATCTGGACGGTAGTGAGATCCTGTCTTTAGACGTAACCTTTGCTCAGAATGAAGCATTTTCTAAAAAGGATAACGCTCTGATTACCCTACGGTTTAAATCGGGTGCTGTCGGAAATATCATTTATACTTCTATGGGTTCCAAGAGATATTCAAAAGAACAGCTTAGAGTATTTTCCAGTGGTAAGGTATGCGAAATGGACAACTATATCAGCATGAACCAATACGGAAGCCTAAAAAAGACAACCATAAAATTAAGACAAGATAAGGGTATAAAAAATGAATATGAATTGATTTATAAGGTAATCAGAGGTGAAACTGAAAATTCAGCAATTGAGGATACTTTTATTAATCATCGATTATTAATTGAAGGGATTAAAAAATGATTTTTCTTGGTGATATTGCAGTTCCAAATAGTATAACGCCAACTATTGATTATTTACCTAAGTGCTTTTCACAGCCGGTTATTGCGAATTTGGAGGGGGCTATAACAAAAGATAATTCTGTTTCTACTACTGAAACGAAATTATTTAACAGCGAAAATGTGGTTGCATTTTTAAATCGGTTAAATGTAAAAATTGTGACGCTAGGTAATAATCATATCACGGATGTTCCTGCAGCTTTTGATTTTACTAAAGAAACATTAGCTAAGGTTAATATTGCACATTGCGGTGCAGGAGATGATTTGGAAGAAGCAAGAAAACCTGCTATTATTGATATTGACGGCGAGCAATATGCTTTTCTTTCGTTTGGCTGGAATGTAATAAGTTGTAAATATGCTGGAAGTGCAACTGTAGGTTGTAATCCTTTAGAAGCAGAATGGGTTTTGGAGTGTATAAAGACTACCAAATATAGGTATCCAAAAGCGAAAATAATTATATTGCCTCACTGGAATTATGAATTAGAACGATACCCTCAACCTATGCATAGGAAATTGGCGCGGTTAGCAATTGATGCTGGAGTAGTAGCTGTTGTTGGTCATCACCCGCACTGCGTGCAAGGTATTGAATTTTATAAAGGGGCTCCGATAATATATAGTTTAGGGAATTGGTTCATACCGGATAATATTTATTTTGACAAAAGACTGAAGTTTCCGGATATAGCAAAGCTGCAACTGGCTATAGAGCTAAATAATGGAGTGGTAAGATGTCATTGGTTTAAATATTGTGCAGAGGATAATCGTATTGAGTATATTGAAAGTAGTTCTCCAACTGATTGCCGAAGAATAAATGAGTTGACTCCGTTCTCAGACATGAATCATGAAGAGTACATAAAATGGTTTAAGATTAATAGAAGAAAAAGAAAAGGATTGCCGATATATAAAAATCCGAATGATTATATAATAAATTTATTAAAAACAAAATGGGTACTGGCTCGTCAAAATATTATTAGCCTTATGATGAAAATGAGGATTAAGAAAGGCCCCAGCTAGGATGTGAAGAAATGAATATATTGCACATATACTACAAATTGCCAGTATTTTTACAAAATATGGCCTGCTATGTTGAAGGAAGTCGTATCAGAAGAACTCGCTATGGTAGAGATTTCTGGCGGTTTTTAGAAGAATATGAGAGTAGAAATGATTGGTCATATGAACACCTTTGCGGTTATCGTGATACAAAACTGCAGCAGATGATTAAGCATTGTTATGACACGGTGCCATACTATACTAGGCTGTTTCATGAATTAGGCATTGATTATAGGTCAATAAAAACAATTGACGATATGAAAATACTGCCAATTACTACGAAGCAAGTTGTCAAAGAGAATCTTTATGACTTTATTTCAACCTCTGTTCCAAAGTCAAAACTTAAGATTCATTTCACTGGTGGTACAACGGGCAGCGGACTTGCGTTTTATACTACGGATGAAGAGGAAGCAGAACAATGGGCTGTATGGTGGAGATATAGACGAAATTTAGGAATTGAATTTGATACATGGTGTGGTATTTTTGGTGGTAAGACCATTGTACCTATTAATAATAATGTAGCTCCATATTGGAGATATAATACTCCTTGCAAACAAGTTTTCTTTAGCGGCTATCACATTAACGACAAAACTTTCGAATTTTATGTTGATGAAATTGCCAAAAGAAAATTGCAATGGCTGCATGGATATCCTTCTAACATAGCTAATCTTGCCAATTATATGATTGACCACAAAATTAAGCTTGATATAAAATATATAACGATCGGTTCAGAAAATCTTTATGATTATCAGCGAGATATGATTATTAAAGCATTTAATACTGTACCATACCAACACTATGGATTAACAGAAGGAGTGGCCAATATTTCACAGAAACTTGATGGCAAATTATATATTGATGAGGATTTCTGTGCCGTGGAGTGTATTCCAAATTCAGATTCATCGTATGCACTTATCGGTACAACATTATCAAATTGGGCAATGCCACTTTTAAGATATGATACAGGAGATCAAGTGTCTGTTAATCTTCAAGAACCAATGACAAATAACAAGGGTGGACGTATTATTAGGAATATTAACGGAAGATCAAATGAATACGTAGCTTTGAATGATGGCACTCGTGTATCGTCTGCGGCACTGAGTTTAGTATTTAAAGACATTGTTACAATTAGAGATACACAAATAATTCAACAACAAAAAGATGCTATTTTGGTACGTATAGTAAAGATGCAATCATATTCACAGAAAGATGAAGAAAGAACAACAGCAGCGTTAAAAGAGCGGTTGGGTGAAAGTATGAGAATAGTTTATGAATATGTCGAGAAAATTCCCCGCACTGCAGGCGGTAAGCTCAGGCTTGTTATTTCAGAGATAGAATGAGGAATAGATGATGGAAAGAAAAAAGATATGTTTTATAACAGTTAGAAATATATATGCAATTTCATGCTTGCCGAGGTACATTAAGTGTTTTGGGGGTAACCCATTTGATATCATTTATTGGGATCATGCCAATATCGAAGAAAACTGTGGAGCAGAAAACCACTATGCGCTGAAATATAAAACATCAAACAATGACTCAAAGTGGAGAAAGCTAATTGGTTACTTTAAATTTATTCAGTTTGCTAAAAGCATTCTCAAAAAAACTCAATATGATGTTATTATTCTCCTTCCGACACAAACAGGCATACTTCTTCATAATTTAATGACAAAAGAATACGAAGGGAAATATGTTTTAGATATTAGAGATTATTCATTCGAAAATTATAAAATTTTCTACAATATCGAAAAGAGGTTAATTAAGTATTCGGGGTTAGCTGTCATCACCTCACCGGCATATAAAAGGTTTCTACCAGAACACGATTATCATGTTTCACATAATACCACATTTGTTTCTTGCGACTCGATTTGCAAATATCGCAACAGGACAAAAACTGTGGGCACAAAGGTGGTAATCTCTTGTATAGGCGGTATTAGGTTTTATGATCAATTTAAACGAGTTTTATCGTGTTTTGCAAATGACGATAGATACTTATTGCGATTTATCGGTAATGGATCGGAGGGTTTAGAGAGTTACTGCAAGCAGAATAGAATCGAGAATGTTGAGCTTATTGGGTGGTTTTCTTCAAATAAAACAATAGATTATTACATGGAAACGGACATAGTGATGAATTTATATGGAAACAATAGCCCTCTTTTGGATTATGCTTTGTCAAACAAACTGTATTATGCTGCAGTGCTGGGTATGCCGATATTGGTTTGTCCAGGTACCTACATGGAAGAGATATCAGTTGAAAATGGTTTCGGTTTTGTTTTCGACATAGAAGACAGCACTATGCGTGATAGGCTGTATGAGTATTATTTTTCTATTGATTGGTCTACATTTTATGAAAAATGTGATAGTTTTATGCAAAATGTTAATACTGAGAATCTCAATTTTGAGAACTCAGTAAGAAAATTTATTGATTCATCGCAGAACTAAAGGTTGGGTAAGACGAAGATGGGAATTTATATTAGGGATGAAAATACAAAACTTAATATGATGGACGATAACTGTAGAAGTCGACTGTATGTGTTGTGGCAATTTGCAAATGTATGTATATTATTCGTTTTGATAAGTTTTGCATATTTTTCGTGGGATAAAACAGAATTTCACTACAATTGGGCAATGACAATCTCTATAATGTCAATTGTTTTGTTGGCGTATCATATTTGTATGTTTAAACCGTTCCGGTTTCGATTTTTAGAATACAGAACGTGGTTTATATTGTTGAGTTACTTATTTATGTTCGGACGGGTATATTTGCATGGTTTCAATTTTGATGAGAATATGTATTGGGACTTATCACTTAGATATTCTGAAGGAACTATGTATCAAGCAGGATTAGTCATCATCTGCAATTTACAGGCCTTATTCATTGGCTTTTCATATTGTAAAAGACAATCAGTAATAAAGAAAAGCTTTTCGACTTTTTCGGAAAAATATAGCATTGATGATATTAACAGACTGGTTTTTCAATCAGGGGTTCTTTTAGCGTGTCTTACTTTACCCTTTAGGTTAATCGAAGATGCTAAGGCAATAATTGAAACACAAACTAGTGGAACATATTCAGCACTAACGGGTACATCTGGTATTACTGATGATATAGCAGCTCTCTTCGTACCAGGTATCGTATATATGATTGCAGGTATTTGTGAAACAAAGAAGAGCAAGAGGATTGCCACAATAATACTATTAAGCGTCGTTGCTTATTTTGTTATCGTCATGATTTTAACAGGAGACAGACGATATCAAGTAACCGCTATCATAGCGATTTATTTGTGCTATATTCGCATCACAGATTTAAAGATCAATTTTCGAAAGTTAATTTTATTTGCTGTACTAGGAATTGTATTTCTTGATTTTTTGACAATGATAAGTAGTATTCGACTCGGTAATTTAACTTCACTTTCTGATTTTTTGGTTTATTATATAGAAAACAACAGAGAGAATAGCGTTATCTATACAACTTTAAGGGGGTTTGGTTTAACTTTCTTTTCCGTTGTAGGAATAGTGCAAAACATACCTGATTACGTTCCTTACCAATTGGGGCTTAGCTTCTATGGTGCGATTCCATCTATTCTCCCAATTGGATGGCTTATTGGCGATTTCTTTAGGCAGGTATCAATCTCAAACGTGATTAATAGCATAACTGGTCACCCAGTAGGTGGTTCTCTTATCGGTGATTTATATGCAAATTTTGGGATGTTGTCTATAATATTTGCGATTGTGGCAGGAGTATTTCTATCCAAGATATTCAAGGTAGACGATGGACGATCCAAAGCTTTATCTGTAGCTAAATATTACTCGTTGTTTTATATACTTATTAATTTGGTAAGAGGCTCATTTTTTGAATCCTTTAGAGGGGCAATAACTGCGTACTTTATCCCACTATTGATCATTGCCTTTCTAAAATCAATAACAAAAAAAAGAAAGCTAACGTAAAAGCATAATTGTACATTTTCAGAACAACTATATATGTATGACGTCGCACATTTATGCATTTTAAAACAAGGAGAGAATTTGTGGAAAATAAGATAGCGTTTGTAATTGGACATCTTGGCAAGGGCGGCCATCAGAAGATGATGGCGTATGTGGCCGGAATTTGTGTTAAGTACTTCAATGAAGTTCACATGATATCTATATATAAATGCGAAGTAAAAACCATGCTCGATAAAGGAATCACAGTACTTAGTGGGGAAAGTGAACAACCACACGGAAAAGCGGGGTTATTACAACAAATTAAGAACTCGTATGAGGCTGTCGTTACTTTAAGGAAATCATTACGAACAATTAGGCCTAATATAGTCTGTGCCTTCGGAATAAAAGATGTTTTCCTTAGTGTACTCGCATCTCGAGGCTTAAAGATTAAGGTAGTTGGATCTGAACGTCGCTCACCAGCAGCAAATAGTATAATGGCTCAGTTACTCAGTAGAATGTTCTATGCTTGGTGCGATGGAATAGTATTTCAATTAGAAAGTGCAAGATGTTTCTTTGGAAAAAGAGTGATGTTAAAATCTATAGTTATACCAAATCCGTATAAAGGGGAAAAGAGATATTTGCCTTGCACTGCAAGTATGAGAAGGAAAGTGATAACAACAGCAGCAGCTCGGTTTGAGCCACAAAAGGGCATTGATGTTTTAATTACCGCCTTTAAATTAGTTCATGATAAACATAGTGAATATCAGTTGGAGATATATGGAGAAGGGAAATTGCATGAAGAATACTTAAATCAAATAATATCACTCAATTTGGAAGGCAGTGTGAAATTTCCTGGATTAGTTGATTGTGTTGCAGACGCAATTTGGGATTCGGCAGTATTTGTACTGCCATCCAGAATTGAAGGAATACCAAATGTTTTGATGGAGGCACTTGGAGCAGGTGTTCCTACAGTCTCTACGGATTGTCCGCCTGGTGGCCCAAGATTATTGACGAACGATGGTAAAAGAGGTTTGTTAGTTGGTGTTAACAATGCAAGTGAGATGGCAGACGCTATATGTCAGATAATAAATAGTAATGAATTATCCAATAATTTGAGCAATAGTGGCATTGAAGTTACAGCAGACTTTGCGGATGAAAAAATTGCAAAAGCATGGGTCGATTTCTTCATCAGAGTGCGTGAGAGGTGAATTGAGATTTGAGTTGTGGGTTGTCCGTGTCGTACTATATATTGATGAGGTGTGTAGATGACCATAAAAGTCGGCAAGAAGGATGTAATCTGGGGGTATCTTGGACAGATACTGTACAGTGGGATAAATATTCTGTTACTACCCTTCGTATTAAAATTATTGCCTGAGGGCGAACTGGGTTTGTGGTATACCTTTACATCCATAGGGGTGCTAGCAAATCTATTGGACTTTGGGTTTAAAACGACTATAACGCGTAATATTGCCTACGCTTGGGGTGGTGCCAATAACGCTCCGCAGGTAGGGCAAGAAGTGACTTCAAATACAACTGAACCCAATATTAAGTTATTAATGTTAGTCTTAAAAACAGCTAAAATCATTTACTTAATTGTTGGTGGAATAGCTTTGCTATCACTCTCAACAATAGGTACATACTATATTATTGCTGTTACAAATAACGAGATCGCTATTAATGACTACATGGTAGCCTGGATAATATATATAATTGCTGTATTCCTAAATATATATTACGGATACTGGATCCCTTCTTTAAAAGGTATCGGTGCTATTAAAGAAAGTTATCAGTCTATGGTAATATCAAAAGCCATTCACCTAGTAGTTGCAATTATCGGGTTGTTTTTAGGATTTAAGTTAATAGCTATAGCGGTTGCCTATTTTGCTAGCTCTTTATCTACGAGATTGATTTCACGCTGGATGTTTAATCGTTACAGTGACATTAAGAAGAATAAAGAGAAAATGAAAAGTATAATAGTAAGTGATTCTGAATGGAAGGCGACCTTTCGCACAATGTGGCCTAATGCATATATGCAAGGTATTATGTCGCTGTCAAATTATCTTACAGATAAATGTGCTATTCTAGTCTGCTCAAGCGCATACGGCCTAATTGCATCTGCTAAATTAGGTTTAACTTTGCAACTGTTCTCTGTTGCATCAACTGTCGGTAATGTGTTATTTAATTCACTTATGCCTTATATTATTCAATTGCGAATGAAATGTGCAGATAAGAGAGCCTATGAAATGTTGACGATTTCAATTGGGACTCAAATAATAATAATACTTGTAGGCGGAATAGCAATAACTTTCTTTGCAAACCCAATACTTAAATCAATAGGTTCAAACTCTTCAGTTCTACCGACTGCCGAGTGTGTAATTCTGATGTTATTTGTACTCATATTTGCGAACCAGCAAATATGCTGTTCATATATCATAGCAGGAAATGAAATGCCAATGTATAAAGCCTATATTTTAACAGGGGTTCTAACTATTATTGCCGAGATTATATCATCCATTTTCTATGGGAAATATATAGGTTGGTGGACTATATTAATATCACAACTAGTATTACAACTTGTATACAACGGTTGGCGCTGGCCTTTGTATGTCGCTCATAAACATAATACAAAATTAGGATTGTTATATAAAGATTCATTTAAAAATGTAAAAAAAATGGTGTATTTAAAATCAATTAAGTCAGTGGGGGAAGATACAAGTGTCTAAAATAATGAATCTTTATAGATTGTCACACAAAGCGCATCAGGCTAAAATACCTTTTGTTCCGTACATTTTATCTCGTATTATACGATTGATGTTTTCTGCGGAAATTCCATATTCATGTGAATTGGGTGAAGGAGTCGATTTAATTCATGGGGGACTTGGAGTTGTTATACATCCTAAAGCGCGGGTAGGAAAGAAAACAAAAATATATCAAAATGTAACCATTGGCGGAAGAGAAGGTAGAGGCCATCCCAATATAGGTGATAAAGTTTATATAGGGACTGGTGCTTGCATCTTAGGCGGAATTACTGTCGGGGATAATGCCAAAATCGGTGCAAATGCAGTAGTTATCCAAGACGTTCCCGAGGGGGGAGTAGTTGTGGGAATACCAGCAAAAGTTATTAAGATAGTAGAATATGATAAAAAGTGAGAGTTAGGATGTTGAAAATTAGAAATCAGAATTGATGATATGTGTCTCTGGTGAACCGTATTGTCTTTTGCGGACACCTTGCATTTTACTTTGGATAGAATACTTAGTCAAATTGTATTTATCAAGGGTGCAAGCACTGCTAACGAAGCAAGCCCTTAGCATCTACAATTTGACTAAGTAAATCATAATTAAGCAAAAGCAAGGTGGATCATATCATCTGGATGATTGGCTCCAATCCATACTGGACACATGGTCCTCTGAAACTAGAATATTCAAGTTTTGCCCAGTATACAATAAAATTGAAAATCAATAGGGGCGGGACGACTTGTAAGCGAAGCTAAAAAAACGGTATCACGAGTATGATATGTTATGTAAAACCAAGGCATAGGCAAGAAACCTTTTCTGCATTACAATGTGCTGATAAGTTTAAAGTCACTAATTAACTTACGAAAATCGTCTTTTCGCTGCTGATGCATTCTTATATGAGTGAAAGTGATGTTATTTTGGTAGGCAATGCTATAAAAACATATATAAATGATTGATTTTACTAATCAATATTTATGATTTATGTGAATATGGTTGCTATTATAACTAGTTCAAGGAGTAAAAACACTATGAATGATAAGATTTCCGCTATAGTTACTAACTTTAAAATCTCTGTAGCCGGCACAGGCTATGTTGGCTTAGTGGCCGGGGTATGTTTTGCCGAGGCTGGTCATCAAGTTACCTGTGTTGATGTTGATGAAAATAAAATAAAGATGATGAAACAGGGCATTTCGCCGATTTATGAGGCTGATCTGGAAGAACTGATGAAGAAGAATTATGCTTTGGGAAGGTTGGATTATACCAATGATTATAAATCGGCCTACAAAAATGCCGACGCTATCTTCATCGGTGTCGGTACGCCGGAGCAACCGGATGGTTCAGCTAACTTGTCTTATATTGCTACCGTTGCCAGACAGATAGCTGAGACTATTGAAAAGGATTGTTTGGTGGTGGTAAAATCCACTGTGCCGGTAGGGACCAATGACAAGGTCGAGCAGTTTATCAAGGATTTTTTAGTGCATGATGTCAAGGTTGAAGTAGCTTCTAATCCGGAATTTTTGGCTCAAGGTACCGCCGTGCGTGATACGCTGCAAGCGGCCAGAATTGTAATCGGTACCGAGAGTGAGTGGGCAGAAGGGCTGCTAAAGAAAATTTATGAACCGTTTAAGCTGCCGATTGTTTCGGTCAGCCGCCGGTCGGCCGAGATGATTAAGTATGCTGCTAATGATTTTTTGGCCTTGAAAATCTCCTATATGAATGATATTGCCAACTTATGCGAGTTGGTTGGGGCGGATATCCAGGATGTGGCCAAAGGAATGAGTTTTGACGGTCGGATCGGCAGTAAATTTCTTAATGCCGGTATTGGTTATGGCGGTTCCTGTTTCCCCAAGGATACTAAAGCATTGGAATATTTGGCAAAGCAACACGGCTATGAACTACGCACAGTTAAGGCTGCTATCGATGTAAATACCGAACAGAAAACAGTTTTATATAAAAAGGCCAGTAAGCGGTTGATTACTTTTAGCGGCTTGAAAGTAGCTGTATTGGGGTTGACCTTTAAGCCGGGCACCGATGATTTGCGCGAAGCGCCGTCCCTTGATAATATACCGTTATTATTGGCGCAGGGAGCTGATATATATGCCTATGACCCGGTCGGTGCGGCTAATTTTAAGCGTTGCTACCCGGAAGGGAAGAGTGACCGCGGCAGCATTACTTACGTTGACAGTCCGCAAGCTGCTTTAGCAGGTGCTAATGTTTGCTTTATCTTTACTGAGTGGAGCGAAATTAAGGCGGTTCAGCCTTCGGCTTATAAGCAGTTAATGCGTACGCCGCTGGTATATGACGGCCGAAATATTTACGGTATTGATGAAATGAAAAAAGCCGGCGTGGAGTATTACTCCATCGGCCGTAATTAGCAAGGAGCCAGGCCCATGAGTGCATATAAACCGCTGGATACAGCTAAAACATATCTTATTACCGGCGCCGCCGGTTTCATCGGCTGCTTTTTGGCCAAAAAACTGCTGGCGCAAGGCTGCCGGGTAATTGGTATTGATAATATCAATGATTATTATGATGTTAATCTTAAGTATGCTCGGTTGGAATTGCTTAAGCCTTTTGATAAATTTACGTTTATCAAGGGTGATATTGCCGACCAGGCGATGATTAATAATACTTTTGCCGTATACAAGCCGGATATTGTTGTTAATTTGGCTGCGCAAGCCGGAGTGCGTTATTCGCTGGAGAATCCGGCTGCTTATATTCACAGTAATATCGTAGGCTTCTTTAATATTTTGGAAGCTTGCCGAAACCATCCGGTTGAACACTTGGTATATGCTTCATCCAGCTCAGTTTATGGGGCCAACACCAAAGTACCGTTTGCCGAGACGGATTTGGTTGACCGGCCGGTGTCGCTATATGCGGCCACCAAAAAATCTAATGAGTTAATGGCGTATACCTACAGCCATTTGTATAATATACCGGCTACCGGCCTGCGGTTCTTTACCGTGTATGGTCCGCTGGGACGGCCGGATATGGCCTATTTTACCTTTGCCAATAAATATTTTGCCGGTGAACCGATCAGAATTTATAATAACGGTGATTTTGCCCATGATCTGTATCGGGATTTTACCTATATTGACGATATCGTGGAAGGGATCGAACGGTTGCTGGCCAATCCGCCGGTCAGCGGCGATATTGCGCCGCACCGGGTATTCAATATCGGCAACAATAGTCCCGAAAAGCTGATGGTCTTTATTAATACCTTAGAACAATGCCTTAGCAAGGCCGTCGGACGGGAGATAGTATTTGATAAGATATTTGAACCGCTTAAGCCGGGGGATGTACCGGCAACCTATGCTTCTACCGATCTGCTGCAGCAAGCCGTCGGGTTTAAGCCTCACACGCCGATTGAAGTCGGCCTGCAGCAGTTTGCCGATTGGTATTGCCGGTATTATCAGGTGAAGTAGTTACAATTTTTAAATTCCGATTTTAAACAGGTGCAAATAATGATTAATTGTGGTAAACGATTAACCTGCCGAGGTAAAATTTATTGGGCGCTGGCTGTAGTATGTGCAGCAGCCATCTTTTATTTTTCCGCCCAACCGGCGGCTGAATCCAATGGTTTAAGTAGGGGAATCGTCAAGTACATTGTTGATTCGGCAGTAGCGCTTATGAATATAAAACTGGCAAGTGCCGAAAAATGGCAGCTTATTAGCAACATCAACTCTGTTGGCCGGGAGTATATGCACGGAGTTGTTTTTTTCGTCCTGGGCTTGACTGTGCATAAAGCGGTAACCGCCAGTGGATACCCGGGACGGTCGGCGATGGCGATTTCGTTGGCGTTATGCTTGCTGTACGCTCTGGTTGATGAGACTCATCAATTATTTGTGCCGGGAAGAGCGTTTCAATTGCGTGATCTTATTACCGATGCCGTCGGCAGTAGTATCGCCGTTTTGATTAACAATTACGTTGCAACAAGGAAAATGCAGGCTGGCTGCCGAAAAAAACGATAGCAAAGAAATTTTGACAGGGAAGTGGTGTCTGATGTCCTGGAAGAAAGTATTGACTGCCGGTATTATGACGACAATGTTGTCCTGTGGCGTTCAAGCGTCACCGTCGGACTGGGTTTCACCCAATGTACCGCTGTCCAGTCCGCTGTATCGCTATATTGAAAAGCTGGACGGATTAGGCTATCTTCGGTCAATGCCGACCGGTGCTAAGCCGTATACCCGTCTGCAAATGGCTAAATGGCTGCGGGAAATTCAGGCCGAGGCGGCCCAACGACCGTTGCCTAAGTATATGCGGGGTATAACCAAACAAATGGAACGGGAGCTGGCGCCGGAGCTGAAGATTTTGGCCGGTGAGCAGGCTGTTCCTTCACTATCCTTAAAAGAAGTTAAGCTGGAAGCCGCGACCTACAGCGGCGCTGCGCTGCGTTACCGGCAGGCAGTTGGAGCAGGTCCGCTGGCCGGTTATCAACCGCTTAATGTAAATAATAACGGTTATCGCTATGGCGAACATGGTAATGTTGTTGCCTTGGCCTGGCTGGCCGGCAAACTCAGCCAGGATATGGCGGTGGCCTTGCAGCCAAGATTCAGCTATGATTCCGATCAGCACGGTGATGTGTCGTTAATCTCCGGTTATATCACCTCCCGCCTGAACGGGATTGCAGTGCAAATCGGCAAAGATCCGGTATTTTGGGGTCATGGCGACAGCGGGTCGTTAATTCTGGGCAATAACATGCAGCCGCTGACCGGGATAAAATTATCAAATCTGCAGCCGTACCGGACGCGGGGGCTATTTCGCTTTTTAGGGGAAATGAATTTCACCGGTCTGTACAGCGAGTTGGAAAGCAACCGCACCGCCTTAACGGAAAACGAGGTGGACAAACCGTCGTTTGTTGCCTTGCGCGGAGACTTTACGCCGCAGCGGAATTTTACCTTCGGTCTGACTCTTACCTCCATGCTCGGCGGCAAGGGCCGGAGTCTGAGTTCGGGCGATTATTGGGATTGGCTGTTGGGCCGCAATGATGAAGCGGCTGACGATAAATGGAACAATATCGCCGGCGCTGATTTTAAGCTACGGTTGCCGCACTGGCAGGGGGTGCAGCTGTACGGCGAATTGTACGGTGAGGATCAGGGTCATTATCATCCAATTAAAATGGCCAAGCGCGGCGGAATTTATATTCCTCGCCTGAGCGGTGACGGGGCCTGGGATCTGCGGCTGGAATTCGCCCGCACCAATGGTTCTTGGTATGTACATCAGTTGTACACCGCCGGTTATGTTTATAAAGGAAATATTATCGGTGATCCCTTGGGGCATGATGCCGACAAGTATTACTTAAAGCTGGGCCGGTATTTAACTAAGGACAGCCGACTATTCTTGTGTGCTGACCGTACGGTAATGGAACGCAGCACCGCTATACCGCAGACGATTAATTCCTATTGGCTGCAATATCATACCCGGCTGCGCGAAGATGTTTTCTTTGACGGTTCAGTGGGGTTGGCCAGAATAAGTAATCTTGATTTTATCAACGGCCTGGACGATACTAATCGTTTTGCGGCGATAAGTGTGCGTTGGGTTTATTAAGAAGGGGCAACATAAGATATGAAAATTGGCATTTTAACTTTTCATGATGCTGATAATTACGGCGCAGTATTGCAGGCTTACGCCCTTAAGGAACAGCTTAAGACCCAAACGGCGGCAGAGGTTGAAATTATTAACTATAAAATGCCGTTTATCATTAATAATTATAGATTGATAGCTGTTAATAACAGTAGTTTCCGCTCGCTTATTAAATCATTTTTTAGTTCGCTGCCTAAACTTAAGTCCAAAATCATTAAGAGATTGGCGTTTAATAGCTTTCGAAAACAATATATGAACATATCACCGCGGACTTTTTATCAGACTGAAGATATTGCCGACTATGATGTATATGTCGTGGGCAGTGATCAGGTATGGAATCAAGCTATTGTTGGGAATAGCGAGATATTTTTTCTAAACTTTGCCGAAGCTCACGCTAAAAAAATAGCTTATGCCGCCAGTATTGGTACCAGCAGTGCTACTGACAGCGAAATAGAATTTATTAGAAAATGCACTAAAAACTTAGACGCTGTTGCGGTGCGCGAAAGCAGCGCTGCAGCTATCGTTGAACAAATTTCGGCCAAGCCGGTAACCAGAGTATTAGATCCTACGTTGGTAGCTGATGCGCGTATCTGGAACCGGTTGGTATGTAGCTATAGCGGAACCGGCAAATATATTCTGGTATATATGTTGCCTGCCAATGAACAGGTATTGGCTGCGGCCAATTTAATTGCCCAACGATTGCAACTGCCGGTATGGGTTGTCAGTAATTCGCATAAAAAGAACAAGTATGTTTACCGGCACATCCGGGATATTGGGCCGGGCCAATTTATTGATTTGTGTCAGCGAGCTGAATTCATTGTAACTAATTCATTTCACGGTACGGCATTTTCAATCATTTTTAATAAAAATTTTATTACCGTTCCCCATGCCGTAACCGGGGCCAGAATGACGGAACTGCTGGGACTTCTACGGTTAGACAACCGGCTTGTCAACGATATCAGCCGGCTTGATAACGATTATGAGCTTGAAATTGATTATACGCAGGTGGCTAAAATACTACAGCAGGAACGGCAGCGTTCAGTTGAATTTTTGCAAAATGCACTGGTCGACAGCAATGTGCCGGGAAGTGATCGCAATGAATGAAGTGTATACGGCGAAGGAAGACTGCTGCGGTTGTTCGGCCTGCGTCAACCGCTGTCCGCGCCAGGCCATAACTATGGTTGACGATGAGCAAGGATTTCTTTATCCGCAGATTGACCCCCAGTTATGCGTGGATTGCGGTTTATGCCGTCAGGTTTGTGTATTGCAAACCGCCTGTATTCAAAGCCGGAACGTGCCGACTCCTGCTGTTTATGCGGTGAAGCATAAAGCCGAACAAATCAGAATGGCTAGTTCTTCCGGCGGCATGTTTACAGCAATTTCGGACTATATTTTGGCTAAAAGCGGCGTAATCTACGGCGCAAGTTTCGACGATTGCTTTAGGGTGTGCCATTGCCGGGCGACTACCGGTCAGGAGCGCGACTGTCTTCGAGGTGCCAAGTATGTGCAAAGCGACCTGCGGGATATTTTTCGGCAAGTTAGAGAAGATCTGGAAGCGGGAAAAGAAGTGCTATTCAGCGGAACATCTTGTCAAGTGGCCGGTTTACAAGCCTATCTGGCTAAAGATTATACTAATTTGTGGTTGCAGGATATTGTCTGCCATGGTGTACCGAGTCCGTTGGTGTTTGAAGATTACAAAGCTTATCTGCGTCAAATATACCAAGCGGATATCCGGGAACTTTCTTTTCGTCATAAATATATTGATGAGAAATTTGGCCCGTCGACGCAGGCTATGCGGGTAAAATTTAATAATGATGCGGTATATCGGAAACATGCTAAGGACGATATTTTTTATCAATTATTTCTTAAAAACATAATTTTACGCCCGGCCTGTTATCATTGCCGCTATACGAACTTGGCCAAGCCGGCCGATATAACGTTGGCTGACTTTTGGGGACTGGAAAAAAGCCTGGCCGATTTTCAGGATGGGAAAGGTGTATCACTGGTATTGGTTAACTCGGCCCGCGGCCAGGAATTGTTTGAGGCCGTAAGCGGCGGGTTGGACTATCGCAGCAGCACTGTTGAAGATTGCTTACAGCCTTCGCTGGAGAAACCATTCGCCAAGCCTCCGGTCTATAATGATTTTTGGCGGGAATACCGGCGCAATTTTCGGCAGATTGGTACGAAGTATACCAGCATGAATTGGCGTCAAAAAGTTAAACGGGAATTAAGACGGTTGTACACGAAATTATTTAAGTGAACTCGTTTCAGCAAAGCTGAAATCTCGGGGGCTCAGGTGGAGAGTCAACTCCACCTGAGCTGACGCCGCCTATAGAGGCGGGAGTCTTAACTCGCTGAATAAGATCAAAATAGCTGATTAAAGGCTGCCAAGCTGCAGGCAATTTGCCTGCAGCTTGGTTTTTAGTGGTGAGGTCGATAGATACAAAGACAAGTGATATGAACACAAGCAGCAAAATTAACATAATATATAGCAGAATAATGAATAGAGGAGGCGGGATATGGAGCGCAGTTTTTACAAAACAATGGTGGACCACCTCTATGATGGCGTATATTTTGTTGACTGCAACCGCAAGATTGTTTATTGGAATAGCAGTGCTGAGAAATTATCCGGCTTTTCGGCTGCCGATATGGTTGGCAGTTTTTGTTACGACAACCGGCTGAATCATACTGATAGTAAAGGGGTTTTGTTGTGCCAATGTGATAAATGCCCGTTGGCCAAGTCGTTGCGCGACGGACTGTTGCGCGAGGCAGAATTGTATCTTCAGCATAAAAATGGCCATCGTGTGCCGGTGTCCGTTAGGATTTCACCTATTCGTAATGACAGTGGTCAAATAGTCGGCGCGGTGGAAATATTCAGCGATAATTCCGCCAAGTCGCAGTTGAGGCAACAGTTGGAACGGTTTAAACAGCTTTCATTAATCGATATGTTGACCGGACTGGGCAACCGGCGGTTCGGCGAAGTCGAGATGGCTGCTAAATTAGAAGAAATGCAACAAGTGCGTGAACCGCTGTTCGGCGTGCTGTTTGCTGATATTGACCATTTTAAGCGGGTCAATGATCGCTATGGTCACGATGTTGGTGACCAAGTGTTGCAAATGGTGGCTAAAACGATTCAGAACGGGGTCGGCAATGCCGGGATGGCGTTTCGTTGGGGCGGCGAAGAATTTATGATAATTATCTATGCTGATACGCCCCAACAGCTGCAATCTGCTGCCGAGCGGATCAGGGTGTTGGTAGAACAATCGGAACATCGTTGGTGTAAACAGAGTATTAAGGTTACGATAACAATTGGCGCCGCTGCGGCCCAACTGACTGATAATGAAGAAACGATCATTCGCCGGGCTGATGAATTGCTGTATCAAGGAAAGAACTCCGGCCGCAATAAAGTGGTAATCGGCTAAGACCAAGTTTAAAGTAAGGCGAAACGGGATATTTCGGCTGGCTTTGGTTGCGAATATCCCGTTGTTTTTGTTCTGTTAGAAAAATTTGTAAAATTTCTTTTCTCTTAGAGGAATAATTATTAAAACGGCGTATAACCACAATAAAGGTTATTTACATCTGGCAATAGGGGGAGTGGCGGATGCTTATCCAGCAGTTAAATCACTCTACGTTGCGAGCTGTAGTACAAAAATATTTAGTTATGCTGGCAGAGTATGATCTAAATACAGCTGAACATTCGCTGCGAATGGCGGATACAGCCGTTCAATTTGCGAAATTTCTTAAACTATCACCACCAATGATCCAGCTAATTTATGAGGCAGCAATTTTACATGATATCGGCAAGATTCGGATACCGAAGTCGATCCTAAATAAGCCGGGACCGTTGAACAATGATGAATGGCAAATCGTACAACAGCATCCCCGCTGGGGAGTGGAAATATTACAAGCGGTAAACGGATTTGAAAATATTCTGACGGCTGTTTTGTATCATCATGAACGGTATAACGGCAGTGGTTACCCGGAAGGACGGCAAGGCAGAATGATTCCGTTCAGTTCACGAATTTTAAGTATTGTCGATGCTTATGAGGCATTAACAGCTGATCGGTCTTATCGTGCAGCCTTGGCTGAAGGACAAGCCTTGCAAGTGATTCGGGACGGCCAAGGGGTCTGTTTTGATCCGATTTTGACGGAAGCTTTTTTAAGTCAGTGGAATGTTGCGCCAAATGGTAGACTAAAGTACATTAAATGGTTGAGAAGCGAGACTGTTGAAAGAGGAATATAACAACCCGAGGGGGAGAGCGCGTGAGGCTGGACTTAAGTAGTTTGGTTAAAGCAGTTGAAGCATTACGGATTGCTTTAACAATATATGACCGAAGCATATTAACTGATGATGATCCGGAGAAGATTGTCTTGCGTGATGGGGTTATCCAACGTTTTGAGTTTACATTTGAATTGTGCTGGAAAATGCTAAAACGTTATTTGGAAGAGTATAGCCTGGAGCGGGTTGATGGCTTAAATAACCGTGACTTGTTTAGAATCGGATTTGAACAGGGTTTATTGAATGATCCCCAAATATGGTTTCATTATCTGAAAATGCGAAATCAATCCAGTCATGTTTATGACGAAGCTAAAGCCGCAGTAGTGTTTGCTGCTGCCCGTAATTTTTTGTCGGATGCCCAAGCTCTGCTAATGCAGCTTGAGGAGAAAATGCAATGATTGATATTAGTCCGGAGCATAAGCATATTGTCCAAAATATTTTATGCGAATATGTCCCGCAGGCAACAGTGTATGTGTTTGGATCAAGAGCTTCGTTAACTGCAAAGCCGCATTCTGATCTCGATTTAGTGATTATTGATAAAAGTGAAATACCAATTAACCATTTACATTTGCTACAAGAAGCTTTTGCCGAGTCGGACCTCCCTTTTCGGGTTGATGTATTGGACTGGCATGCTCTTTCGGATACATTTCGCGGACATATTCAAAAATGCTGGCAGAAATTATAAACCAGGGGGACAAGTCCCTCTGGTTTATATATGATATATGGTGAAGAGAAGATGAGCCGGCTACGGCAGATTATGTTTATGTTTGGAGGCAATAGTATGAATTTAGCTCGGTTTTCCCGACGGCGCTATACTGTAGGCCAGACGCCTATCGAAAGCCTGCCTCGTTTTTCACAGGCGATTGGCGGGCCCAATATTTATATCAAGCGGGATGATTTGCTGGGTTTAACAGGCGGCGGCAACAAGACCCGCAAATTGGAGTTTTTGGTAGCTGATGCTTTAGCACAGGGAGCAGACACTTTGATTACCTGCGGCGGGGTGCAGTCTAATCATTGCCGTTTGACCTTGGCGGCGGCTGTAAAAGAAGGGCTGAAGTGCCGGCTGGTTTTGTCGGAAATCGTTCCCGGCAGCTATAACCTGGCGGCTAATGGTAATGTATTTCTGTATAATTTGTTGGGTGTAGAAGATGTTAAATTAGTTCCTTGGGGAACAGATCTGACGGCTGAATTGCAAACAGCTGCCGCCCAAGCTGCTGCGCAAGGGCGTAAGCCATATATTATCCCGATGGGCGGTTCAAATCCGGTGGGGGCATTAGGTTATATCGCCTGTGCAGAGGAAATAATGGCGCAAGCCTTTGAGCAAGGTATCAATTTTAGCCATATTGTCGTTGCTTCCGGCAGTGCCGGGACTCAGGCTGGTTTGCTGCTCGGGATATATGCCAACAACTGCAGCATTCCGGTAGTAGGGATGTGCGTAGTAAACAACAAAACTGTACAAGAGAATTTGGTAGCCGGATTAGCGGCACAAACGGCTGAATTTTTAGGAATAAAGAAGTATATACCGCGCGAGCAAGTGGTTTGTTTTGATGAGTATTTGGGTACCGGCTATACGCTGCCGACGCCGGAAATGGTGGCAGCAGTGAAATTAATGGCCAAAACTGAGGGCATTTTGCTTGATCCGACTTATACCGGCAAAGCAGTGGCCGGTTTAATCGACCTAGCCCGGCAAGGGTATTTCAAACAAGATGATAATGTTCTATTTGTGCACACCGGCGGTGCGCCAAGTCTCTATGCCAGTATTCCTCTGTTTACCTGAAACGCGGGGACAGGTCCCTTGTTTCAGATGAATATTACCTTAATGGTCCAGCCTTGCTCGATCATGGTGTTTACCAGCCAGAGGGCAGCTTGCCATTGATCGCCCAGGGCATCGGTTCCATGGCCGTGATTGAGTAGATAAAAGCCGGTAATCAGACAATGTGAAACAAGAGAGATAGATCGTACTCTCAAAGCTATGGGTACAATATATTAAAAGGCTCTATAATAAATGTTGGGGTAGCCAGTTTCACTAAATGGAATTACCTCAACATTTTTTTGCAAAAAAATGAGCATAAAGTGAAATTTCCCTTAAAA
>JALHDB010000025.1 GCA_022840825.1 Negativicutes bacterium
ATGGTGCGCCCAGCATGGGCGCTTACTAGTTGGTGAAAGTCCAATACGGGGGTTGATAGTGCCAACCGTTAGCCTAAGACAAGGGTGTCCACCGCGAGGTGGAATCTGAAGGAAGTCGGCGGCAAAGCTCCGGTCTGAGGAATACGAACTACATATAAGGCATATGTTCGCTGGGTGAGTTTGCCATACAAAACAAAGCCCTAAACTATCCGAAGCAAACAATGTAAATGTAGCAGATATATGGAGTGAAAGTAAGCGTTCTTACCTGGGGAGGTCTGACAGATACACTGAGGACATGAAATTGGAGCCAGCAACCCGTGCAGTGATGTACGGCTGAACTGTCAGAAGTCAGCAGAGGCCATAGTACCGCTTTGGATGCATACGTAGCGGGAAGGACCGAACAATAGGAGGTTTCCGAAACTTGAAAGGTACGAAGAAATGCGCTGAAAGCAGACAACTTCATAAAGAAGGCTATTCGCAGGAAATAAGAGTGGAACTCCGAGATAATGCGAAAGCGCCGAGCGTTTCATCCATGCCTGAAAGAAAAAGAAACGATGGAAGTGAATACGCCAGCGAGTTGCTTGAGAAAATCCTTGACCGGGATAATATGAATCTTGCATATAAAAGAGTCAAGGCAAATAAGGGAAGCCATGGAGTTGACGGTATGGCAGTAAATGAACTTTTACAATACCTAAAACAAAATGGCCAACAACTCATGCAATCCTTGCTGGAAGGAACGTATACTCCCCGACCGGTTAGGCGGGTAGAAATACCAAAACCTGATGGCGGGATAAGACTACTTGGAATACCTACTGTCGTCGACAGAGTGATACAACAAGCAATAGCCCAGAAATTAACCCCAATATACGAGAAGCAATTTTCTAATAACAGCTATGGATTCCGCCCCGGCAGAAATGCAAAGCAGGCAGTGCTTAAATGCAAGGAATATATCGAAGAAGGCTACACGTGGGTCGTAGACATTGACCTAGCCAAGTACTTTGACACGGTAAACCATGATAAACTAATGCGCCTCTTAAGTAAAACGATTAAAGATGGCAGAGTGCTATCTTTAATACGTAAATATCTTCAATCAGGGGTAATGATAAACGGCGTAGTACAAGAAACGGAGCAAGGATGTCCGCAAGGCGGAAATCTATCGCCGCTTCTTAGCAATATCATGCTAAATGAACTAGATAAGGAACTTGAAAAGCGTGGGCTTAAATTCTGCAGGTATGCCGATGACGCTAACATTTATGTAAAAAGCAGAAAATCAGCAGACCGGGTTATGGCAAGTATTACTAGATTTATTGAAGAAGAGCTTAGGCTTAAAGTCAATAAAACAAAAAGCGCAGTAGATAGACCATGGAAACTAAAATTCCTAGGACTATCCTTTTACCACAAGAAAAGTGGAATCGGAATACGGGTTCACGAAAAGCCAGCTAAGAAATTCAAGCAAAAACTGAAGAAACTAACAGGCAGAAGCAATGCCATGAGTATACAAGAGCGAGCGGACAAGCTTAGAATGAGCATAATCGGCTGGGTAAATTACTTTGGCATTGCAGATATGAAGAAACTCGTAGGTACGCTGGATGAATGGCTCAGAAGACGGATAAGAATGTGTTTTTGGAAACAGTGGAAGAAACTAAAAACCAAGCATGACAATCTAGTCAAGCTAGGCTTAGCAGACTACAAGGCATGGCAGTTTGCAAACACAAGAAAAAGCTACTGGCGCACAGCCAATAGCCCAATTTTATCTCGAACGCTTACCAACAAACAGCTTAAGGAATTTGGTTTTATCTCGATAAGTGAACGGTATTCATTAGTACATTAATTCTATTGAACCGCCGTATACCGAACGGTACGTACGGTGGTGTGAGAGGACGCTGAATAAATTAATTATTCAGCTCCTACTCGATT
>JALHDB010000012.1 GCA_022840825.1 Negativicutes bacterium
ATTTTGTCATGCCGCTTCCTTCGGAAAGATTGCCGCTGTTCCTACGTATGTACATAAATGTAACCGATTATATAAATTGCTGAATTGACGAGATTACGGTTCTGTAGACGCGGAACTTGGTTGGAAGCGGCCTGGGAGGATAGGTAGCTGCCGGTTACTTAAGAGCACTTGCTAATTATAGTAAGTGCTTTTTACATTGTCTAGCCGCTTCCTTCGGAAAGATGGCCGCTGTTCCTACGAGGCAATATAGATGTCAGCCGTAATAGATACAGCATAATTGATGATGGTTTCGGCGCAGTAGACGCGGAACTTGGTTGGAAGCTTATCCTGGGAGGATAGGTAGTTGCCGGTTATTGAAAGATACTCATTGATGAAATGGGTATCTTTTATTTTGTCATGCCGCTTCCTTCGGAAAGATTGCCGCTGTAGAAAGGTCAGCCGTAATAGATGCAGCGCAATTGATGAAGGTTTTGTCTCTGTAGACGCGGAACTTGGTTGGAAGCTAATATTATTCACAAAGATGCCATTATTAGTTCATAAAATTGACATGATTAACAGTTATAATTATCTATAAAATAAAAATAAAATTTATAATAATATTACCTAGTTACTTATAATGTGAATGATCATATTTTTGACGATATTTTTACTTTGGTGAATGAGAGGAGGTATCTCAGTGGAAAGATTACAGAAATATAGATTTGTTACCCAAATAATATTCTTTTTGCTTGGGTTTACAGCGTTTTATAGTACCTTCGGCTGGATTAAGTTCCTCTATGTTGTTTTAGCTGTTATCGCAGGTGCTTTCTATTGCGGCTGGGTCTGTCCATTTGGCATGATTCAGGATGTCTTCGGCAGAATCGGCAGTAAAATATTTAAAAATAAATTGCGGATGCCGGCGGTTATTCAAAGGTATCTGATATATCTGCGCTATTTATTGATGGGATTTTTTTTAATTTTAGCCGCAAATCAGATTTGGAATTTTTCTGCCTTTGATTCCAGGATTGTATTTTTTAGATTAACTGCGTTGAAAGCTGTAGAAACATCGGCAATTGTCATTATGTTTTTGTTTATAATGGCAGGAATGGTTTTTGACCGGCCATTTTGTAATTATTTCTGCCCGGAAGGCGCAAGATATGGATTGCTGAGCTTAGTAAGAATTTTTTCGATTCGACGTAATGCGGATTCCTGTATTTCATGTAATAAATGTGATCGAGTTTGCCCAATGCAGATAAAGATATCAGATAAAAAGAGCATAAGAAGTCCTCATTGTATTAATTGTTTTCAATGTATATCAAATTGCCCAGTTAAGGGAACATTGCGTCTCGAAAAAATTAAGTGGCCGAGAAAAGTAGCTAGCAGTAATAGCATAAAATAGGTTGCTAATGATATTCGAAAGTTCATGTCGTGCATATATTAGGAATTTTTAAAAGTAGTATTGTCAAGATGAGATTATCGTGCTATACTCAGGCCAGGAAAATTTTAATATAATTTACTATAGGAAAGTTATTTTTTAAAAGCACCGGGGCTTATTGACGCAATAGTTGCGTCAATAAGCCCCGATTATTTTTTTAATAATGGATACTACTCATTGATATGATGAACTACAGTGGTATTCGGTAGGTACTTCAGTGCTAATAAAATTTTGGTATAACTTAGTTACACGAAAGATAGCTAATTTTTTAAAATATTGAATTAATCTGCTAGAATTCCAATGAATTGCAGTTAAGGAGTGAATTGTAATGATACGCGATATTGCTGTACTGACTAATTCTCAAGGAAGCACTGACTCGGTCTATAATGCGAAACTTATGAAAATATTTCGCAAAAGTCAGCAGGGGTGGTCGGCAATCAATGAATATAGCATCTCCTTATGTCATAACGTAGGGTTATTAGAATTGCGCCTACAAACTAGGCAATTGATAGATTTAATGGGGGGAATGCCATGTCATTGTTGTCAGCAGTTGCACCGGCATTCCGTTTTATGAATTAAGTAAAGCAGGGTGCAGTATTTGGCAATATGAGGGGTATCCGGACGACTTCCTGGAGTATATTTTTGAACAAGAAGAGCGACAAGGACGTGCCAAAAAGGATAGCGGAACTATTATTCCCAAAGCAAAACATGTTGGCGCAGGGGTATATCGAATATCTCTAACGGAAATTCAAAATACGCCAGCAGGTCTTTCAACAAGACAAGTGCTAATGCCTATATTACGCTCCGGCCGATTTTTTACCCTGAAAGTGCTGTGCCGGCATATTCCGTGTTGGTTGGAAGAAGAGGTGACGGCTAATAACATGATTTATACAACAAATCGACTTGACGAAGATCAAATAATCGTTGTTATAAAAAAGCCATTCCGGCGGGCCTACACCTAACGATACTGTTGCAGACCCGGACCGTAATAAGTAAATATTGGAAGGTAGATAACTAAAAACTGCACCGTAAAGGTACAGTTTTTAGTTCAGCGGCAAGACTAACCCTATGTGACAACTTGTTTATTTTCGTCATCATCAATATAGTTTGTGGTGGTTTTACTTCCAATAACATGTTGAGTTGCTTTAAAGAAAAACTTCCTTTTTTGAAGATCATCAAATAAAGTGTATACCACTGGTACAACAACTAACGTAAGAATGGTTGAGGTAATTAAACCGCCAATTATAGCATGAGCCATCGGGGCGCGGGCCTCGGCACCGGGACCAATGCCTAATGCCAGCGGAATCATGCCGACAATCATTGCGGCGGTAGTCATAATAATTGGTCGCATACGTTGTACAGCTGCTTGTACTAGCGCGTCGTTGCGATCAATACCTTCAGCACGGCGTTGTTTGGCAAAGTCGACAAGCAAAATGGCGTTCTTGGTTACAAGCCCCATCAACATAATTACACCGATAAGCGAAATGATGCTCAGGTCGCTGCCCATCAGCAGAAGTCCGCCAATGGCACCAATTACTGCCAATGGCAAGGCTATCATGATCGCAAACGGTTCGAGGTAACTTTCAAATTGAGCGGCCAGAACGAAGAATATAAACAATACGGCCATAGTTAATGCTTGGACCATGCTGCTGAATGCATCATTCATGGATTCGGACTGCCCGGTAGTGATAAATTTATACCCTTCCGGCAGTTTGATATTGGTTGCTGCCTTGTTAAAGGCGGTGTTGAATTCACCAAGGGTAATATTGTTTAAATTAGCCGATATTGTAATCTGTTGTTGGTTATCATAACGTTTGATTTGAGAGGGGCTGGTGGCATATATTGTATCCGTAACTTGCGACAACGGAACCATGACCGGCTGGCCGTTCGAATTGCGTGCTGTCCCGGCCAAATATACATTGTTAATGTCCTGCAAGGAGTGGCGGTTGTCTTGAGTCTGTATGACTCTTACATCATAGGCATCGTCGTCTTCTTTGTATTGAGTGACTATTTTGCCGTTAAACATGGTCTGCAGTGTGTCGGCGACAGCGGCCGCAGAGATCCCTAGATCAGCTGCGCGATCTCTGTTTACTACGATTTGCGCATCAGGATTGCCGTCTTCATAACTTGATGTTACTTCGACTGTGCCGGGGATGTTGGCAACAGCCTGTTCGACTTGTTCGGCAATTTCACTTAATGTTTCCAGTGATGGCCCTTGAATGACCAGTGATACCGGTTTGCCGCCGGATATGCCTGATTGCTTAGACACACTGATATTTGCGCCGGCGATATTGCTTAACTTTTGGCGTAGGTCTTCAATGATGACCTTATCACTGACAGCCCGTTCGTTTTTAGGCGAAAGCTTTGATAAAATCGAAATATTTTTATTGTCAGTTACACTATAAGTCATTGTAACTTCAGGTATGCTGTGAATAATTTTATCTATCTCATCGGCCATCTTGCCTACTGCGGTGATACTCATACCAGGGTCAACGGCAGCTGTTACGGTAATTTCACTATTATCGGAATCTGGTACGAAGGTAGCTCCCAACAATGGCAACAGGGCCAGACTGCCGATGAATAAACCAATTGCTACGCCAATTACAGTCCAACGTTTAGTTAACGCTGTTCGCAAAAATTGGCCGTACTGAACAGTCCATTCATCAAACTTGCTGCTCCAGGCTAGCCAGAGCTTACCTAGTTTGCTGGTATTGTTGATTTCAGTATGGTCCAGATATTTTGCCGAAAGTAAGGGGGTCAGCGTAACCGCTACAAATAGTGAAACAAGCACACTAGCGGCTACAGTGATACCGAATTCCTTAAAGAATTGTCCAACCATGCCATTCATCATACCGACAGGGACAAATACCGCAACTAACGTGAAGGTAGTGGCCATAACCGCTAACCCGATTTCCGACGTTCCTTCTAAAGCAGCTGAGAATTTGTCTTTGCCCATTTCCAAGTGACGGACAATATTTTCGATAACAACGATAGCATCATCAATAAGCAGACCAACTGCCAGCGATAGAGCTAACAAGGACATAGTATTCAGAGTAAAGTTGAGCATCTTCATGGCCAAGAATGCCGTAATAACTGATACTGGAATGGCGATACCGGCAATAATTGTACTGCGCCAGTTGCCAAGGAATAAAAACACAATGGCAACAGCCAACAGGCCGCCAACAATTAAATTGAACTCGACATCTTCTACCGATTCTTTGATATGATTAGAGTTGTCCCGTACGATTACCAGGTCAACTCCGGCCGGAAGCTGGTTCTTAATTGATTCCAACTGATTTTTGATATTATCTACTACTTGCACGGTATTACCGCCGGACTGTTTCATAATATCGATTCCGAGAGCGACAGTACCGTTTACTTTAGTAATGGTAGAGACTTCTTCGGTAGTATCTTTAACGGTTGCTATATTTTTGACATATAGCTGTACGCCGCCGCGTTGACCTACCGGAATATTAAGAAACTGGTTTGCCGCCGTTATATTGCCAACAGCACGCAAATCTGTTTCCCGATCGCCATCGGAAATCTTACCGCCGGGTGAATCAATATTTTCATTACGCAGGCTGTTTAATACTTCCGGTATGGTAAGGCCATAGCTAAACAACTGATTTCCGTCAAGCTGGATCTGTATTTCCCGGTTCAGTCCGCCTTTAATATCTGCAGCGGCAACACCGTTAATAGCTTTCAAACGTTTGACAAGCACATCTTCAGCCAAGACGGTCAAATCACGTTGACTCATATTACCCGTAAGTGCAATTGACATAATCGGCGTATCGGAAGGGTCAAAGCGCGAAATAATCGGCGCTTTAGCCTCTTGCGGTAACGTTGCCTGCAGACTGCCCAGTTTATCCCTAACATCTTGCGCTGCAGTATCAGCATTTGTATCCATCGTAAACTGGATGACAGTAGATGACAGTCCTTCAGTAATTGTCGAAGTGACATGCTCGACACCGGCAATTACATTGACTGATTCTTCAACCTTTTGCGTGACTTTGGATTCTACCTGACTTGGTGAAGCACCTGGGTAGATCACGGTAACAGCCACGATTGGCGTCTCAATGCTTGGATATTGATCCACATTAAGCGACAAATAACTAACTAAGCCCAAAACGACCAGGGCCAAAATGATTACCGTAGCAAAAACCGGGCGCTTTAAACTAATTTCGGTAAGTTTCATGGTTTTATCCTCCAAACTATGGCGTTACCCGTACTTCAGTTCCATCTTTAATGCGGTTTACACTGGTAGTAATAACTTGATCATTTGATTCAAGGCCGGATTTAACTTCGATAATGCTGCCGGTTACTTCGCCGATATCAATCTGTTTACGCAAGGCTTTTCCATCCTTGATTGTAAATACATAGTATAGTCCTTGCTTTTGAACGACGGCAGCCTGAGGAACAGTAAGAATTTTTACACTCTTGCCTGTTAATAGCTGGATATTAGCAAACATGCCCGGCTTTAGCTTGCCGCTGGTATTATCAATAAGGATTTTCGTCCGAAACATCCGGTTTGCTGATCCGGCTTCCGGGTTAATAACTTCGACAATTCCTGAAAAAGTTTGCTCCGGATAAGTATCGACTTTAACCTCGGCAGTTTGGCCTAGTTTGACCATGCTCAAATTTTTCTGTTCAACATTGACTACAGCATAAACTTGATTGATATCCTGTACCACCATCAGAGCCGCTCCGGGAGACACCACTTGCCCGATAGTTGCCGCTTTATTGGCAACTACGCCATCCAACGGTGAAGTAATCACGCTGTAGCCGAATTGCTGCTTGGCATTACTATGATTAGCCCGGGTGCTTGACAAGTCTGCCTCGGCTATTTTATATTTGGCTTTAGCTGCTTCCAGCTGTTGTGCTGAAATAGCACCTTTATCATATAACGCTTTGTACCGGTCATAATCATTCTTGGCCAAGTCGAAATTGATCTCAGCCTTTTTTACAGCGTCGGCGGCTTGGCGGACAGAATTAGTTAACTCAACAGATTCAAGCTTTACCAATGGTTCGCCGGCTTTGACCGCCTGACCGTCTTGTACCAATACTTCGCCAATACGGCCGGCAATTTTGGAACTTAGTGTGGCTGTTGTTTTTCCTTCCAGTGACCCGTTAAAAGACAGGCGGGGTGTTGAGTCAACATAACCAACTTGAATAACATTTACCGCTATGGAGGTATTTTGAGGCTCTGCCGAATGTTTATTACCGGCATACACGCCTGAACGCACGATGATTATTATGCTAACGATTAAAAGCAGAGGAATGACCCAATATTTCATTTTTATCTTATACATTAGATGCCCTCCCATTAGTATCATGAGGAAAAATTTACATACCTACCGGTTGGTATGTCGCAATTAAAATAATTAGCGCTTATGCGCTAACTGGAGAGTATTGCCCAGATATTAGTCAATACTTTTTTGCGGAGTTCCACAGACTGAAAACATGCTGCCAATGATTTTTGCCCATTTAGCAGGGCTACGATAGTTACCGCCAAAGCCTCGGGATCAAGGCTTGCTTTAATAGTTCCTTGTTCTTTTTCGGCTTGAATTTTGGCAGCTAATGTCCGGCAAAGAAAAAGCTGATGTTGCTGGACACGCTGCTGGATATCCGGAAACAGGCGAACAATCTCAATAGCAAAGTGGACATGATCAATACTGCCGGTACTATCGACGCCAATTAATTTTTTCGAATACTCTTCGACTGAATTTTCGACCAGCAAGAAATGCAAAATCTCCTGCAGACTGTTCTTGCTGTTCATTATTTCTTTGTATCTGGCAGCTGTGCAATCAAGAAAAAAGTGTACTGCATCCTGCAGTAGTTCATCCTTGCTGGAAAAATAGTGATAAATGCCTCCCTTTGTTATGCCTAGTTCATTGGCAACATCAATTAGAGAGACCGACTTATATCCGTGCAGCAAAAATAGACGCAGTGCAGCAGTAATTATAGTTTCTTTCGTCAAACGTATCAACTACTTTCTATAATTATACCTACCTACCGGTTGGTATGTTAACATTATCACTCAATGTAGGTTTGTTGTCAATATATTTTGGACAGTCAAGTATAAGAAAAGCACAGCTCTCGGCAATTATGAGTACTGTGCCTGGTATTCATTTAAGATTTTTTAGGCCAAGTCTTAGTTGATTTAATTTTGTAATAAAATATTCCGTACATGCTTTTGGCGGGTCTGGATGAGCAAACCACAGGTCAAAACACTGATAAGAGACTAAGTAATAATTATTACCGATGAGCAGTTTTTGCCATTGTTCCGTGGGCATTTTCGTCAGAATTTGATTGTAGAATGAATCAAGCCAATCGATCCGTTTAACCATGCCGGCGGATTGCTGCTCCCGCCCAAAGCCGACAAAGGCTAACAGCGGACAGTTTAAATCAGGTAAATGGTCTTGCCAAAACGGATCATTAGCAAATAAGAACCCTGCTGCGGAAACATGCGGCCAGCCGGGTGGGGAGTCGATAATTTTTGCGTAGACAAATGAATTTTTCCAATCACGCAACCCGCGGCCGTTATTTTCACGCGAGACACCAGTCAGAGCTGTTTTAACAGGACCACTTTCCAATACGAAATCTAAATTGCGAACAAAACGGGAATAATTATTGCTGAACGTAAAATCTTGCGGTGTCCATTCATGTTGCATCCATACACCTCCTAGTTTAACTTGTTATTTGCGAACGGCTGCGTGTAAGATAAGGCTGCCAAAACTCCGGGTGTAATAATACCAATAATGTAAATAATTCCAATCGCCCCAGCAGCATGTCAATAGTCAATATAAATTTGGCAAAAGGAGCGACCGTGGCATATGTTGTTGTCGGGCCGACAACACCGAAGCCGGGGCCGATATTGCCTAAAGTTGCGGCGACTGCCGACATTGAATCAAATGCACTCATTCCCGTCGCTGCAACCAACAGAACTGAAACAATATAGGTAGTGATATAAATGTAGAAAAATTGAGCGGTTGCAGTGATTACATCAAATTCCACCGCGTTATTATCGACGCGGATCGATCTGATGATCCGGGGATGGACAGCTCGCACCAGTGCGCCGATCGCATCTTTACTAAGAATAATTAGCCGGATAACCTTGATACCGCCGGCAGTAGATCCGGCACAACCGCCGATGAACATAAGCATAAATAAAATCATTTTGGCTAGTGACGGCCACTGGTCGAAGTCGGCAGTAGCAAATCCGGTAGTAGTCATGACAGAAACAACCTGGAACAATGCTTGCCGCAAATGCAGCAGCCAGGAATCCTGACTATGCAAATACAATGTTCCGGCAATTATCAATACCGAACAAACAATGATCATACAGTAAGCTCTGAATTCCGTATCACGGAAAATGCGCTTTAGACCTTTTTTCCATACCAAGAAATACAGACTGAAATTGCCGCCGGCTAAAAACATAAAGAATACAATAATCAGTTCAATAGTGTAGCTGTCATAGTGTTTGATACTGGCATTTTTGGTTGAAAATCCACCGGTGGCCAGGGTAGCAAAGGTATGATTCACAGCATCAAACCATGACATTCCGGCGGCGGCCAATAATATAATTTCGGCAACAGTAAATGCCGTATATAACAACCACAAGGTTATGGCGGTGTGACGTATCCGGGGCATGACCCGTTCAACTTTGGGACCCGGTATTTCAGCCCGCAATAAATTAACGGCGCCTACGCCGATATTAGTAAGAAAAGCGACAAATAATACAATAATACCCATCCCACCCAGCCAATGAGTCATGCTGCGCCATAAGATAATACTGCCGGGTAAGCTTTCTACATCATTTATTATACTGGCACCGGTAGTAGTCAGGCCGGAGACTGTTTCAAACCATGCATCCAAATAAGATGGAACAGCCTTGGACAGCCAGAACGGGAAAGAACCGAAAAACCCGGTGAGCAGCCAGGCGCCGGCTACAATTAAAAAGCCTTCGCGAACACCGATATTCCCTTGGTTTGAACCGATTTTGACCATCGACAGTCCGGCTAATCCGGTCAGACAGATCGACTCTAATATTACTATTTGAACAGATTCTTGATGAATTACCGCATAAATTAGGGGAAAAAGCATAAAGACGGCAAAAGCAATTAATAATCTCCCTAGGATGTCTAGAACCAATTTTGTTTTCATAACGCAATTATTACCTACCCTCCAAGAAGTCAATCACATGTACAGCAACTTCCGGTAATGTAAAAATAATTGCGCGGTCGCCAATCTTGAGCATACTATCGCCATTAGGTACCACCGTGTAATTATCGCGGACAATTGCCCCAACCAGCGCATTTTTTGGAAATTTAACATCCCGAAATCTTTTGCCGAGTATTTTGCATTGTTCGGTAACCGAGATTTCGATAGCTTCAGCCTTCGCTCCTTGCAAGATCGTAATCGACACGATATCTCCCCGTCTTACTTGACGAAGAATAGCGCCGGCAGTAAGTAAACGCGGCGACAAGCTGACATCTACGCCTACTTGTTCAAATAAAGACATATACTCAGGACGGCCGACTCGTACCAATGTTTTGTGGGCCCCAAGGTGTTTGGCCAAAAGAGCTATCAGTAAATTCAATTTGTCATCATCAGTCAGGCAGACTACGGCATCAGCTTCACCGACGCCTTCTTCAGCCATTAATTCGATATCAGATCCGTCACCGCATAAAACCATAGTATTGCCGGATATTTTGGCTAATTCCTCACAGCGCCGGCGGTCTTTTTCGATTACTTTAACCGATATTCCGCTGTTTTCCAACATAGCCGCCAGATATTTGCCGATGCGTCCGGCACCGATCAGTACGACCCGTTGAATTGGCGAGCGTTTCTGAATAAACTGCTGCTCCAGTTCCTGAATCGCTTCTTTTGCACCCAAAAAGAACACGTTATCTCTAGCGGCAATTATATCATTGCCATGCGGTATTATTACTTTGTCCTTGCGCATAATGCCGGTGATAAGGACGTTATCCGGTAGTTTCAATTGGGCTAGCGGTATACCGGCAAAAAGAGAATCATCCTTGATTTTCACCTCCAGCATCCGAACTTTGCCGGAAGCGAAATCTTCCACATCTAATGCGGCCGGAGTCCGCAAGATTTGACTGATTTCTATGGCCGTTATCAACTCCGGATTAATAACTAAGTCAATACCAAGAGTTCCGTGAAAAGCCAGTTTTTCATGGTCAATGTATTCCGTATTGCGGACACGGGCAATGGCTTTGGCAACTCCGGCTTGTTTGGCGGCAATGCAGGCGATCATATTGACTTCGTCGCTGTCGGTGACCGCAATAATCATACCGACATCGGCAATTCCCGCCTCGGCCAGGACTTTAGGACTTGCCCCGTTGCCGCAAATTGACATTACGTCCAAATTGTTTTCAATAATAGCCCGGCGGTGTTCGTCTTTTTCAATTACGATAACATCATGGTTTTCTTGAGTTAGCCGTTTGGCTAATGTAAAACCGACTTTGCCGGCTCCGACAATCACAATTTTCATAAAACACCTCTGAAAGATAGTATTGTTCGTAGAAAAATAAATTCATCACAGTGTGGTGAATTATGTATATTTTTTATGGGAGTTACATTCAACAGCCATGTGATATTTTCCTGTTTTTAAGGATAGACAGTTATTTGTACTTAGCGCATAATAGAATTATATTGAAATGATGTAGTTGTGGGGAGAGTATGTCAATGAACAAAATAAGATCGATGGCCAGACTTTTGGCCAATGTTTGGCATTTGGCTAAGGCTTATTGGGTATCGGATGAAAAATGGCGGGCCCGCGGTCTACTGGTTATTATTATTGCCCTTAATCTTGGCATGGTCTACATACAGGTAATTTTTAACCGTTGGCAGGGAGCATTCTATAATATTTTGCAAAATCATGATCAAAGCGGTTTTTTTCGCTCAATTGGCGAGTTTACGCTGATTGCTGCAGTGTTTATTGCTGTTGCCGGTTATCAAATTTATTTGCAAATGATGCTGCAAATCCGTTGGCGGAGGTGGATGACCGAGCGCTACTTGGATGAATGGCTGCATAATCAGACATACTATCGCATGAATTTTCTAGCTGACAGCAAAACTGACAATCCGGACCAGCGTATCAGTGAGGACATAAATCTGTTCGTGTCGTTAACTCTAAATTTATCGCTGGGGTTATTGCGGGAAACAGTTATGCTGATATCATTTATTACGATCCTTTGGAACTTGTCCGGCGTATTGGCTGTACCGTTTGGTACCAATCAAATAAATATTCCGGGTTATTTAGTATGGGCGGCAATTATCTATTCGGCGGCCGGTACTTGGATCACAGTACGTTACGGTCGGCCGTTGATCGATTTGAATTTTATCCAACAGCGCTTTGAAGCTGATTTCCGGTTTAGTCTGATGCGGTTAAGGGAACATAGCGAGGGTGTAGCATTGTATAACGGCGAAAAACATGAGATGAAGAACTTTATCGGTCGTTTCCAAAACGTAGTGAGCAATTATTGGAACATCATGCAGCTAAATAAAAAGTTAATGTGGTTGACGTCCGGTTATTCGCAGATATCGATTATTTTTGCCATATTGGTAGCCTCGCCGCGCTATTTTGCCCGCAAGATCCAATTGGGGGAAATGTTCCAGATAACTAATGCCTATGGCCACGTTCACTCCGCACTTTCGTTTATTGTGGACAGTTATACAAAGATTGCCGAATGGCGGGCAGTCGTAGACCGGTTAAACGGGTTTTCAATGCATATGCAGAAAACCAGACTGTTAAATGAATGTGACCGCCAGTTGCATGTCACTGCCGATGTACAGCCGCAGATCAGCATCAAAGCTCTTAATGTCCATCGGCCGGATGGCTATACTGTATTGCGGGGTTTAGATATGCAAATTGACCGCGGCGATTCGGTGCTGATAACCGGTCCGTCCGGCTGTGGCAAGAGCACGCTAATCCGCTCATTAGCCGATATTTGGCCATTCGTGCAAGGGGCGCTGACCGTTCCGGAACATGAAAAGGTTATGTTTATTCCCCAAAAATCTTATATTCCTCTAAATAGCCTGCGCGAGGTTTTAGTTTTTCCCGGTACTGACAAACATATTACAGATGAAGAACTTAAGGAAAAGCTGCGGATCTGTATGCTGCCTGAATTAATAGACCAATTGGATCATGCAGCCGATTGGAGCAATGTTTTGTCGCTGGGCGAGCAGCAGCGAATTGCCTTAGCCCGCGTATTTTTGCATCAGCCGGCTTGGGTATTTTTAGATGAAGCCACTTCGGCATTAGATGAAACTACCGAAAGACGGATGTATGAAATGCTGCGGCAGCAGCTAAAGAACACAGCCATTGTAAGCGTAGGACATCGCAGTACACTGCTGCAATATCACCGCCGCCGGCTGGCGCTTGACGGAACAGGGAACTGGACACTCAGCAATATTTAAAAAAATAACATTGTTTGCGATATTTTGTATACAAGAGCAGGAATATTATGATTGGGTAGTTAATCATATTCACAGGCAATTTTTAGCCGTGATATATACGACTTTGTATGAAAGTTGAGGAGGCAGACTAAACGTGCAAAAGTTAAAAATTTTACAGAAAGTAACTGAAAGCGGGATAGTAGCCGTAGTACGGGCCAGTAATTCAGATCAGGCCAGAAAGATGGCCGAAGCGTGCATGAAAGGCGGTGTAACCGCTTTGGAGGTTACCTTTACCGTACCGGGCGCCGCCAAAGTGATTGAAGATCTTGTTAAAACCTACACAACAGGCGAGGTCGTTATTGGTGCCGGTACTGTGTTAGACCCTGAGACAGCCAGAGCAGCCTTACTGTCCGGAGCGCAATTTGTGGTCAGCCCTAATTTAAATACAGATACGATCAGGTTATGCAACAGATACCAAGTACCTTCAATGCCCGGCGCCATGAGTATCAAGGAGATCGTAGAAGCGATGGAGGCCGGAGCAGATATTATTAAAGTATTCCCAGGGGAAATATTAGGGCCGGGATTTATTAAAGCTGTAAAAGGTCCACTGCCGCAAGCTCCGTTGATGCCTACCGGCGGTGTGAGTTTAGATAATGTTGAACAGTGGATCAAGAATGGCTGTGTAGCGGTAGGTGTTGGCGGGAACTTGACGGCTGGAGCCAAAACAGGTAACTATGACTTGATAACGGAGACAGCCAAGCAATTTATCGAAAAAATTCGTGCTGCTAGGAAATAGGAGGGGAATAGTAATGGCAAAAGTAGTAACATTTGGAGAAATAATGCTTAGATTGGCTCCGCCGGGATATGAAAGATTTGTTCAGGCCGATAGTTTTACTGCCGTTTATGGCGGTGGTGAAGCCAACGTTGCCGTGTCTTTAAGCAATTATGGTATTCCCGCCGGTTTTGTCACCAAAGTACCTGATAATGCGATTGGTCAAGCGGCAGTCAACTCATTGCGGCGGTATGGGGTTGATACGCGCTATATTGCCCGTGGCGGTCAACGGTTAGGTATCTACTATGCTGAAAAGGGTGCATCACAGCGGCCGTCCAAAGTAATATACGACCGCAAATACTCAGCTATTTCTGAAGCCGGCAAACAAGATTTTGATTGGGAGAAAATATTTTTTGGCGCGGAATGGTTCCATGTTACCGGCATTACACCGGCGTTAGGCGACGGTATTGCCGACATTACGGTTGATGCGGTATCTACGGCTAAAAGATTGGGGCTGACAGTCAGCTGCGACCTTAACTATCGGAAAAACTTGTGGACTTCAGAAAAAGCCGGCAAAGTTATGCGCAATATCGTCGATTACGTCGACATATGCATCGCCAACGAAGAAGATGCCGAGAAGGTGTTCGGAATAAAAGCTGACAAGACTGATATTACGGCAGGACAGTTGGACCATGAGGGCTATAAAACTGTTGCCGCTGAACTAATGAAACGGTTCAGTTTCAGCAAAGTTGCAATTACCTTGCGGGGCAGTATTTCCGCCTCGGATAATAATTGGGCTGCAATGCTTTATAACGGTAATGAGTTCATGTTTTCCCGCAACTATGCTGTTCACATCGTGGACCGGGTCGGCGGTGGAGATTCTTTTGGCGCCGGTCTAATTTACGGTCTGCTTAACCACTATTCAGATAAAGAGGCATTAGAATTTGCCGTAGCGGCGTCCTGCTTAAAGCATTCTATTGAAGGTGACGTTAACCATGTAACGGTCGATGAGGTAAGAACCTTAATGGGCGGCGACGGTTCCGGCCGTGTCCAACGGTAATTTTGTAATGTTATTAGCTAAACGCAGGTCGACACTGATTAAGTGCAACCTGCGTTTTTATTGTGGTAAGGCGATATGTTGAATTATGAGGAATAAAAAAAGCTGTATAAAATATATTTATAGCAGCAGGAATCCTTTATTATGTGTTGAATTTAACATACTAAAGAATTAATGTGGTAAACAAAGAGAAGGGAATGGGAAAACATGAAATTTAAGTATTCACGTATTTTAGCAATCCTGCTTGTATTGATTTTTACAGTCGGATTGTTGGCAGGTTGCGGTGGCAGCCAAAAAGAGCCGGCGGCAACTAAACCGTTGAAAAAAGTAAAGGTCGCTTTTTCGACCTGGACGGGTTTTGGCCCGTTATTTATTGCCCGTGACAAAGGCTTCTTTAAGAAAAATGGTTTAGATGTTGAAATAAGCGTGATCGAGGGATTGGCTGAACGTAAGCAGGCGTTGGCAGGCAAGAAAGTCGATTCGTTGGCTATCACCTTTGATACCGCTACCACAGTAGTAGATGCCGGAGTTCCGGTTAAAATCGTTTGGGCGTTGGCTGATTCGTTTGGCGCTGATGGCTTGGTTGTAAAGCCGGAAATAAATAGTGTTACTGAATTGAAAGGTAAAACTGTTGCCTTTGATGAAGCAACTGCATCACATATCTTATTAACTGCTATATTTGAGAAATATGGCATGAGCGAAAAAGATGTCAAAGTAATCCAAATGACCAGCGGCGATGCCGGCGCGGCATTTGTGGCCGGAAAGATTGATGCGGCATTGACTTGGGAGCCTTGGTTAAGTAAAGCCAAAAGCGGTAAAGTCTTAGTAACCAGCAAAGAATTTCCCGGCATGATCGTTGATACAATTGCACTGCATGCTGATTTTGTCAAAGCTAATCCTGAGGTTCCGCAAGCAATGGTAAACGCTATGGCCGAAGCAATGGACTGGTATTATGCTAATGCTAAGAACACTGAAGAAGGCAATAAGATCATGGCTAAGGGCTTTAAAACCGAGTTCAAAGAATTTGTCGGTGGGTTAAAGACTGTTAAGCTGTATAACTTTAAAGAGAATGTTGCGATGTTCGGTACAGCAGCTAAGCCCGGAAAGTTCTATCAAACCATGAACAGAGCGGCTGAATTATATTATAATGCCAAGAAAATCAAAACTAAGCCCGATCCGAAAACCATTATTGATACAACTTACTTGAGTAAAGTTAAAAAATAATATTCTTAATAAGAGAGCCGTTGCTGAAACATTAATTTTGGCAGCGGTTCTTTTTATGTCATTTTTAACGGTAATTTTAGCGGGTAAATGCATACAATATAGTCTAATGACAAAGCAAAAGTAAGGAGAGATAAAGTGAGAATCGGAATAGTCGGAACTGGAAGAATGGGAACAGCGTTGGCAAAAAGATTGCGTAATTCCTTAGAATTGGTATTGTATGACTCTAATTATGAGTTAGCTGCAACTAGAGCCAAGGAATATTCGGTTACTGCTGTGGGGCGTTTAACGGAATTGGACGGGTTAGATGCAATCATTTTAGCGATTCAGGATAACAAAGTATTAGATTGTATCAACGATTTCCGGCAAGCGAGCATTGAAGCTAATATCGTTAGTATTGCCACTAACATTTCGCAACTTAGCTTACAAAAGATGTCCGGTCAAGGAATTTACTGCATTAGCGCGAAGATGATTGCACAAGCAGATGAAATGGCAGCCGGCGAACGGCCGGTTGTGGTGATTAGTCCCGGTCCCAGTAAGCTGGTCAGGTTGGCGGCCGCGATTTTTTCATCAATTGGCGATGTCATGGTCGATGATTCAGAAATAGTCAGAACAATTAACTCAATTGCTGTGGAGAAAGCAGTGGAGGCAGCTGTTATGATTGAGGATCAATTGTGTGCAGCAGGGTTTAGGAATCCGGCTATTATTCGTGCGGCATTACGCCAAGTAGCAGCCGGAGTTGTAAAAGCATACAGCAGCAATAATCTAGGACCCTTTGCTCGTGAGATTGCAGCAAGAGTTCGTGAGGAAAATGATTTAAGCAAGGAATCATGTTTTAGACCAAGGTCTTGTCAGTCAGCAGGACTACGTCTTCAGTCATAAATACCAGAAATAATAAAGGGATTGGCGTGTTTTTAACAAATAACGTCAATCCCTTGGTTTTTCAGGCTTGTAACTAGGAGGCAGCGGAAATTTTATAAAGAATGTAGTACCATCACTACTTGTACAAAATTCTATTTGGGCATTATGGCGATAAGCAATACTATAACATACTGCTAAGCCAAGCCCGATACGGGTTTCTTTAGTAGTCAGGAAGGGTGTGCCGATCTTTTCAATAATTGCCGGATCTATCCCCAGACCTTCATCACTTATTTCTAATATAACCTTAACGGCATTGCGGTATGTTTTGATGACTACTTCCTGCCCGTGCTGTACGGCATCCAGTCCATTGCCCACCAAATTAGTAATTAGATGACTGATCTCTTTTTCATCAAGCAAAATAGGATTAATGTTGCCGGGGGAAAAGAGGATTACGAAGTTCATGTCCGATACTCGCAGCCATATGGCCAACTAAGTCTAAGCGGTCGAGGCGGGCGAGTTCGCTTTCCCACTGCTTCCTAGCTGTTATATTTCTGGCTACGGCATACAAAGTTTTTTCCGACATAAATGGCACTACCGTCCATTCCAGCCACAAATAAGTGCCATCATTACACCGGCAGCGATTCACAAAGTTAGTTACGCCTTTTCCGGTGGATATTACCTTTGATATTGTAGAGACTGTTCGATGGCGGTCTAACGGGTGAATGTAATTGTTGATTTTGTTGCCGATTAATTGTTGCTCTGAATAGCCTAATGATCTACAAAACGCGGTATTGCATTTTTGGATGCGTCCGTCAGAATCAATAATACAGAACAGATCCAAGGAAATCTGGTAGAAATTGCCAAGATCATGTTCGGCCTGCTTGCATATTATAATTTCCTGCTGCCGCCTAAAGTCGGCGTTCTCAAAATTTGAATTTTGCTTTGACAACAAATTAATAAGACATTGGTAATTCTTTTGGATGTTAGCAATCAAATCGAATCGTTCAGTAATATCAAAGCTGACGGTAATAATTTTATCAGCCTGACCCTGACAATTTTTTAGTGCGGTTTTTATCTGCCGCAGGATTATTTGCCGCCCATTTTTTGTTTGCGCGGTTATTTCTCCTTCCCAATAGCCATTGGCCAGGACCAAACGGTTAATTCGATAACACTTATTACAGTTTTGCGGCAGACAAAGTAATTGAACGATATCTTTTCCACAGGCTTCTTGGCTTGTCCAGTGATATAAATTCTGAGCTTGCTGATTCCAAAATTCAATATAGAAATTTCTATCAGTTATGATTATGGAAAATTCATCATTCATTGGTAAAGCTGAAGTTGATTTTATCGACTGTTTAATCAATTTATAGGTATTGATATCCTCTAGTATTGCAATAAAATATTCGCTCTGCTGGAGATTTGACTCAGCAGGTGCAAGAGTTATACGGATCCAGATTTGGGCATTATCACTGCGAATATAGCGGCGCTCCATCGAAGAGTTCAGCTTGGAGGTATTGGCTAAATCCCGGAGCAGCCAAAGGCCGATTTGCGGCTCGCCTGATTGATCGATTCCGGCAGAGTACATTATCGCAAGTTGCTCATATTTGCAGTCTAATAAATTTTCAGCTGCAGCATTGCAAAAAATTGGCCGTCCGTTTTTACTTAATATTAAGACGCCAAATTGAGATTGCTCTAATAGTGAAAACAGTGCCAGCGTCCTGTCATTTTCTATTCTATTTTGTCGATCAAATACATCTAGGCAGTCCATGCCGTCAATCCTTTTTATAAATAAATTTAGTTCCTCCAAAATAATAGCATTTTTCCTAATTTTATGCAATATGTAAAAAAATGTATTATAATTTACCATATAATTACCTAAAATGGTATTTTAATTAAATATTATGCAATTTTGCAGGAAATAGGAAAATAATTCCCGAAAGTTTACCCATAAAAAATACGACAATTTGTGGGGAATTATGAGGATAATTATTCTGTTTGTCATATTGAGTCTGCTGGTTGGGTATGGTGTCAATTGCCGGGCCCAAGCGCCGCAAACAAAAAATGTGCTGGTTTTGCACTCTTACCATCCTGAGCTAAATTGGACAAACAGTGTAATGGAGGGTATTGCTGCTGCGTTAAATAAATATAATGGAAACATTCACATCTATGTAGAGTATATGGATGCTAAGCGGCATTTTGATGAGAAGTACAACGAATTGCTGGTTGATTTGTTGCGCCATAAATATCGTGAAGTTGCCTTGGATGTAATAGTCTGTTCAGATGATGATGCTCTTAATTTTTTGTATAAATACCGTAATCAACTGTTTGCCGGAGTGCCGGTGACGTTCTGTGGAATTAATGTGCTGAATTCAGCGCTGATTAGTACTAAAAACTATACCGGTGTTTTGGAAACGAATGATATGAACAATACTTTGCAATTGGCTTTAAAATTGCATCCGCATGTCCAAAATATCTATGTAATCAGCGACCAAACGGTAAGCGGAAAGATCATTACCGAAAAATTTTTGGCAGTTACGCAACCGTTTAAAAATAGACTTCGCTTTACTGTAATTGATAATTTGCCAATGAACAAGCTTCAATCGTATTTAGCACAGATTCCTAATGATAGTATTATTTTTTTACTGTCTGTAAGCAGAGATTCTGACGGAGTAGTATATACTCATAAACAATTTATTGACGCTATTGCCGATTATGCTAACGTTCCTATGTACAGTGTCTGGGATTTTTATTTAGGACGGGGGATAGTCGGCGGTCGCTTAACCAACGGCCTTGCCAATGGTGAACTGGCCGGACAGATGGCTCGGCGGGTTTTAGCCGGGGAAAGTATCGAAAACATTCCAATTATGCGGCAAAGTCCGTATAAGTATATGTTCGACTTTGTTCAGATCAATCGATTCGGGATCCGTTTGGCCGACTTACCCCCTGACAGCATAATAATTAATCGTCCGGTATCGCTCTATGAGACCGACCGACAGTTATTTTTGCAAGTTGCAGCCTTAATTTTCGGGATGGGTATAATTATAGTTATTTTAACTTTGGTGATTCGCAGAAGTATCCGGGCGGAACGAGCATTGCATAAGTTTAGCGATCAACTGGAGGAACGTGTATCCGCAAGAACTGAGGAGCTGGCAACAGCCAACAAGCAGCTACGGCACACTTTGTCGGTATTGCGGCAAACCCAGGATCAATTGGTCCAGTCGGAGAAAATGGCGGCGCTTGGCGGATTGGTTGCCGGATTAGCTCATGAAATAAATACGCCGATTGGCAACGGTGTAACTGCTGTCTCATTCATGGAACAGAAACAGGCTGATTTAGCTAAGAAGTACCAGTTGAACAGTTTAAAAAAGTCAGATATGGAGGAATTTATTAGTATCAACAGTGAGGCCTTGACTTTAATACGTTTGAACCTGGCCAAAGCCGTAGGGCTAATTCAGAGCTTCAAAAAGGTCGCAATTGATCAGTCTACGGAGGAATGCCGGTCATTTCGGATGTGTGAATATATTGATGATATATTGATGAGTTTGAAACCAAAGCTAAAACATACGGGTCATAATATAATTGTTGATTGCGATAAAGACATTGTTATTGATAGCTATCCCAGCGCTATTTCACAAATCGTTACAAACTTAGTGTTAAATTCGCTAACTCATGCTTATGAAGGCAGTCAACAAGGGTCAATTAAAATTGCCGTAATCGATACCGGCGACAACATACAATTATGGTATAGCGATGACGGCAAAGGTATCGCTCCGGCTTTACATAAAAAAATATTCGAGCCGTTTTATACGACCAAAAGGGGGCAAGGTGGAACCGGATTAGGCCTGCATATTGTTTATAATATCGTTACCCAAAAACTTAACGGTACAATCAAAGTAGACAGTGCAGTAGGTAAAGGTACACAATTCTTAATAATTTTCCCCCAAAACGGAGGACCGAATCATGGATGATCAATTGATTGACGGACAATATCTAAATGAGGCTTTGGCGTTCAGTCCGGAAGAAGAATTAAGGCGAAGCTCCAATTTGCAAGATAATTGGAATATATTGATAGTAGATGATGACCGGGAAGTCCACCTGGTAACTAAAATGGTATTAACAGGACAAACATTTGCCGGTAGAGGATTCAATTTTGAGAGCTGTTACTCCAGTCAGCAAGCCAAGGAAGCATTGCATAGAACACCTGATACGGCAGTAATTTTATTGGATGTTGTAATGGAAACCGACGATGCCGGGCTTCAATTTGTAAAATGGGTAAGAGAAGAGCTTAAAAATCTTTTCGTCCGAATTATATTGCGTACCGGTCAGCCAGGGCAGGCTCCCGAAGAAAAAGTAATAGTCGAGTATGATATTAATGATTATAAAGAAAAGACGGAATTGACTTCCCAGAAACTGCTCACCACGATAATTTCAACGCTAAGATCTTACCGGGATATTACTACTATTGAGGCTAACCGACGAGGATTGCAAAAAATTATTGAAGCATCAGCCAATATCTTTCTGTTGCAGTCGATGAAAAAGTTTGCCTGTGGAGTATTAACGCAACTTACGGCGCTGATAAATGTAAATAAAAATGCATTTTATTGTCGTACCAGCGGCTTTGCAGCAACTAAGCAGCAGCCTAACAGTCATGATTATTTTATTTTGGCTGCAACCGGTGACTATTGCGGTATTATTGATCAAAAAGCTCGGCAAGTACTGCCTGAACGAATCATGCAATTGATCGAACAATCGACCAAATCCAAGAAAAGTATCTTTTATGATAACTGTTATGTGGGGTACTTTTGTAGTAAGAAGGGTTACGAGAATATTATATTTCTGGAAGGCGTTCGGAACCTTTCTGCTTGCGAACAAGATATGATTGAAATATTTTGTTGTAATGTGGCAATTGCGTTTGAAAATTTATATCTGAATAAAGAGATAGAAGACACCCAAAAAGAAGTTATATATATGTTGGGCGAGTTTGCTGAGCTGCGGTCAATGGAAACAGGCAAGCATATAAAAAGAGTCGCCAAATATACAAAGTTATTGGCGTTGAAAGCAGGCTTATCAGAGGAGACGGCCAAAATGCTGGAACTGGCAGTGCCCTTGCATGACATCGGCAAGCTGTCTACACCGGATGATATACTGAATAAGCCGTCTAAACTTACGGATCAAGAGTTTGCGGTTATGAAGCGGCACACGACGGCCGGATATAATATACTAAAACAATCCCAACGGGCGATAGTTAAAATGGCAGCTTTAATTGCGTTACAGCATCATGAAAAGTATGATGGAAGTGGCTATCCCTATGGATTAGCCGGACAAGATATTGATATTTGCGGCAGAATAGCAGCAATTGCCGATGTATTCGATGCCTTGGACAGTGACCGAGTATACCGGCCGGCATGGCCAATGAATGATATAATCGAATATTTCCGGAATCAGCGGGGATTACATTTTGACCCGGTACTGACAGACTTGTTGTTAAATAATATTGAAGATTTTTTGGTTATCCGTCACGAGCTTTGCAATATACATATTGATTAAAGTAAATGTGCCGTACAAAGTAACGCTAAAGTACTTAGAGTTGATTATTCGATATTAAGAAAGTGTCCTGATATCCGGGCACTTTTTTCTTAAATGCCTAACTAGGTTGTCGATCAAAAAAAGTTAGGAACAGTTAAAAGCAAGTGTGAACGGATATTTTTTATTTTTCGGAAGGATTGTTTGCATTTGATATTGAATTTAACATTGAATTTTGTCAAAGTTAGTAATTACATTAGTCATGTGAAATAGAACATATACTAGGGGAGAGGTTTATATTGGAAATATCGACAATTATCGGAATCGTGCTGGGAATTACCGCGGTAGTAACGGGAATGATCCTCAAGGGGGCCAGTTTGTCTGCACTTATCAATCCTGCCGCTATTATGATTATTTTTGTCGGTACCGCGGGTAGTGTTTTTAACAGTATTCCGATGGCACAAATTAAAAAGTTTCCTTTGCTGCTAAAGATATTATTCCAAAAACAGAGTTTGATGGCCCACTCCGAATTAGTATCACTGTTTGTCGAATTGTCACAAACGGCCAGGCGGGAAGGACTGCTGGCGCTTGAGGGAAAAATGAACGATATCGGCGACCCGTTTTTACGCGGCGGAATGAGTATGATTATAGACGGACTCGATCCGGACTTTATCAGTGATGTCTTAGAGGCTGATGTTCAGGCGATGGAGGAGCGTCATCGCGGCGGGGCGCTCATATTTAGCCAAGCAGGAATGTATGCTCCGACCTTGGGAGTTTTGGGAGCTGTTATCGGCTTGGTGGCGGCGCTGGGAAATTTGAAAGATATCGATAAATTGGGGCATTCGATTGCTGCCGCTTTCATTGCTACAATGTATGGTATTTTTACCGGTTATGTTATTTGGCATCCGTTTGCCAATAAACTAAAAATGATTTCTCAGCGGGAAGCCGAAACTAAGAGAATTATGATTGAAGGAATATTATCTTTACAGGCCGGCGACTCGCCGATGGCGGTAGAAGCTAAACTTAAGGCATTTATTCCTCAACAGGAACGTATCAATATGAAGCCGGAGGAAAAACAATGAAAAAAAGACATCGCCGTGTCCATCATGAGGAACATGCCGATGAGACCTGGCTGATTCCGTATGCCGACTTGCTAACACTGTTATTAGCGCTGTTCATTGTTTTATTTGCTTCTTCCCAAATCGATCAGCAAAAATTCTCGAAGATGATAACCTCGTTTGAGTCAGCTTTCGGCGGGCCGTTTGAAGGTATGTCCGGCGGTCGATTCAGTGTATTGCCGCCAGGTAACCAATCGTCAGGACCTACCCCGGCTGACAAGGAAATGGCGCAATTGAAGGGAGCTCAAAGCCATCTGGAAAAATTTATTCAGATGAATAAAATGTCGAAAGATTTGGAAGCCGTAATCATAGACCAAGGAATGCTGATCAGAATAAGAGATAATGCTTTATTTGCCTCGGGCAGTGCGGATATGTTTCCGGAAGCGCGGCAAGTAGCTGCGGAGATAGCCAAGTTACTGGTGCCGTTAAACCAAAATGTTATCATTTCCGGTCATACCGATAACGTCCCGATCAATACATATGAATTTCCCACCAACTGGGATCTTAGTTCCAAGCGGGCTTTGAATTTTATGAAGTTTTTGCTGGCTCAGGAACCAACGTTAAAACCAGAGAAGTTTAGTGCAATCGGCTATGGCGAGTACCGCCCCTTGGCCAGTAATGACTCCATAGATGGTCGGGCTAAGAATCGCCGGGTAGAAGTACTTATATTGAAAAATTTTCATTAAAAATTAGCAGAACCAAGGCAGTTAGTCGGAGATGATTCGATTAACTGCCTTTAGGCCATTAGTCCCGAACTTTTTCAACTAAAGGAGTTGGCCGTTATTGCGGGGAATAATTAACATACGCTGGAGTAAGAAGGTGATTGCATGGCATATATGAAAGCGTTACAAAAATGGTTGTTTATTTATTTATTTATTATAATCTCTTCAGTATACTGCCAACCATCAGCCCAAGCTGCGCTGATTAGTACTAAAGAAGAGATATCCATTGGACAAAGTGTAGCGCGGGATTTAGAAAAAAGATTTGGCTTAGTCGAGGATTCAGATCTGCAAAACAGGGTGGCGGCTATCGGTAATAAATTGTTGGCAGGCAGTGACCGTAAGGAACTTCCCTATACTTTCAAAGTCCTAAACCATAAAGAAGTAAACGCTTTAGCACTGCCGGGAGGGCCGGTATACCTATTTAAAGGATTAGTCGACTATATGCCTTCGGATGAGGAATTAGCCGGCGTAATTGCCCATGAAATAAGTCATATTGTTAAGCGGCACTCGGTCAAACAAATTGAAAAAAGTATCGGCATGAGTATCGTTTTTGGTTTAGTATTTGGAACCAGAGGCGCATTCCTGCAAAATTTGGCACAGCAAGCTATCATGGCCGGCTATAGCCGGAGCGATGAGCGCGAGGCCGATAAGCTTGGCTTTGAATATTTACTGAAAGCCGGGTACAACCCCTATAGTATATTAATGACCATGCAGAAGCTTGCCGAACTGCGCAATGCGCCAAACTACGGGCTTTTCTCCAGTCATCCTGAGCCGGAGGCCCGACTGAAGCTGCTTGATGGCTATTTGCTGAAGAATGAGATTCAGCCTAAGGTCATTAAGGATGGGAAGCATATTAAAGTTGCGGAATCAACCTGGCAATTTCCTGAAATTTTGGCCGAAGCAGGAGGGTATAAACCATTATATCGGGCCTATTTTTTAGCAGGAAAGCTGTATCAGATTGCCCAACAGGGAGATATCAATCTGAATAAATTTATTTTGTTTGAGGAAGAAACCAAAATAACGATTTTTTACGATGATATTGCTGTCTTTACGGTATATTCAGAAGATGCTGCGGTAAATGGAGAAAAGGTTGCCGATATTGCGGCGGCTTGTCGGGACAGCTTGCGGCAATGGGCCCAAATGAAAAGGATGGCAATGCCGGTAAATAATGCTAAATGAGCAGAATTAGCTGACTTGTGTAATTTGGATTCGGAGGTTTCATATGAATGATTTATTATATACAGTGAACAAGCAATGCCCGCTTTGCCAAAAGATGTTTACAGTAACAAAGGTGCGGAATAAGTTGCAGATGGTAAAGCAGGATTCGGATTTTTGTACTACTTATCAAGAGTTAAATCCATATTATTATACAGTCTGGGTTTGTAATCATTGTGGATATGCTGCTCAAGATACTTATTTTGCCGATTTGCCGCCTGCTGCTCAGCAAGTAAAGAATTTTCTTAAGGATAAGAAGGTTAATGTTAATTTTAGTGGTCCCCGTACAAGTGAGCAGGCAATTGATACAATAAAACTGGCTATTTATTTTGGCGGGCTGGGACAGATACAGGCCAGCCGCCTTGGCGGTCTTTATATAAAGCTAGCTTGGCTTTATCGGGAAAAGCAAGACCAAGAAAGTGAACATAAGGCGTTGAAAATGGCTCAACGCTATTATGAAGAAGCTTTGGAGAAAGAAAATTTCCCGATCGGTAATATGTCGCAATACACGTTGGAGTACTTAATGGCCGATTTAATGAATCGTACCGGTGATACTGAAGAGGCGACCCGGCGGTTAAGCAGGATTGTTAATAATCACCAGGCGCGACTGGAAAAGAGAATATTTGAAATGGCTAAAGAGCTATGGTATCAAATTCGCCAGCAAAATAATGAAGAGGATACTCAAGCACCGGTCTGACATAGAAGCTGATTTGCCGACAACTGAAGGCCGCCTTATGGCGGCCTTCAGTTGTTGGCAAATAGTTTTAACAGGAATAAATTGTTTACGTACCACCAATAATAAACTGTATTAATGGAAAAAGGTGGTATTAATATGCGCTGGAAACAAAAAGGGTATACCATGGTTGAAGTCGTAAGTGTCATGGCGGTTGTGGGAATATTAGCAACGGTTAGTATGCCGGGCTATAAGAGTATTAAAGAAGAAGCCATGAAAATACAATGTTTGGCTAATCGGCGAATAATCGAACGATCTGCGGCTGCATTCACAGCATTGACCGGACAGGAAAAGCCGGACGTGGAAACTTTGATTAATCAAGGCTGGCTGGGAGAAAGACCGCAGTGCATTTGCGGCGGAACTTATTATTGGTCCCAAGACCGACCATATCGATTGCTTTGTACGTTTCATTCGGAGAAATCGGTGCAACCAACAGACGAAATCATTGACCGGGATAAGTTGTAACAATTTCTGCAAAATACAAGGTATGGTAGTCGCCTGCTGAATAAAAAGCTGTTTTAATTTGCGAGTTCAATTCTTTATCCGTCATATCCTGCTTAAAAACGACCCGACACTCATAATGCTGTAAGCAATTTCCGATTACCGGTACTGATACTTGCCGGCCATTTTGCAGGGTTAAACCGGCGGCCGCGATTTTATCTAAATCTTTACCTGACTTTGTTCCGCATATACCTAGGGCAGAACTTAAAGCCGGCGACGGAATACTTACCGTAAATTCGTTGTTGCTTTCTAACAACTGATGGGTGAAGCGGGACGGTCTTACCATGACCATAAAAATAGGCATTTTCCAAATGTAGCCGATCGAGCCCCAGCCAATCGTCATGGTATTAGTTTTATCGGCGTGCTTTGTTGTCAGGAACGCTCCTTTACTGATGGTGTTAATTGTATGGTCGGCATTTGCAAAGAAATCCATTGTTATCAACCTCCGAAAAATAGTATAGCCAACATAATACATTTTCATTAAATACAGGAAAAAGTCCTGCCTGTGAGGAATAAATGCTAAAAAAACAGTTGGGTTGATGTGCCTTTAAAATAATTGAGTTGGGAGTTAACTAATGAACAAGCACCACATTGCTATTGTTGGTCCGTCGGATTCGGTTGCATTGATCAGCCGAGTTGCTCAAGAATACGAGAAGTGGATCATTACAAATCCGATTGTCTATCGCGATGCCTCCGAGACTGCTGCAATTGTCAAGGAACGGGCTAAGGAAGTAGATGTTTGGTTATTTTCCGGACGAGTTCCCTATAGTTATGCTTTAACTGCCAATGCTACTGACCGGCCGCTGCTGTATATTCCCCATACCGGGTCCAGCTTGTTTCGTATATTTTTTCAAATGAGCCACTTCTATAAGCTTGATTTCTCCAGTATCAGTTTTGATACGTTAGCTGTAAAAGACATCCAAGAAGCCTTTGAAGATATCGGCCTGCCGCTGCCACAACTTTTTGTCGATGGTATCGAGGGAATTGTGACGGCTGATGAAATGACAAATTATCATTATCAGTTATGGCGGGAGGGAAAGTCAAAAGCAGCGGTAACCGGCTTTTTAGCGACCTATTTAGCTTTAAAGGCTAAAGGAGTTCCGGTATTCCGTATTGCGCCCACTAGAAGCAATATTCGGACTACTCTGGATATGGCGGTAAAGATCGTTGAGACAAACTATTTTCGCGAGAGTCAGATTGCGATACAAAATATTGCTATTGATGATTTTGAAGAATTTGTTCGTGAGGCGATATCAAGTTATCATGTAAAAAGATTGGAACTGCAGTTGTATGAAATTTTGATTGATTACGCGGAAAAACTTAAAGGCTCGATTAATATCCATGGTAACGGTCGATTTACTATTTATTCAACCCGGGGTATACTGGCGGAGATAACTAAAAATTTCACGATAATTCCGATAATGGAAGAAATCTGCCGGCGTCTGCCGGTAGCGGTAAGTGGAGGAATCGGTTTAGGGCAGACCGCCTATGATGCAGATGGCAACTCTCATGTTGCCTTAAGTCTTGCCCATCGAAGCGGTGTCGGCAATTGGATGGTTGTAACTGATGAACGGGCGATCATCGGACCGCTGAGTTCTGAGACCAGACTTGAATATTCTTTACATTCTACAGATCGGCAAATGAAGGGAATAGCAGATAATCTGCATGTCAGCGTTAAAACTGTTAATAAACTGTATGCAGCCTTGAAAAAAATTAATAAAGAGAACATACGCGCTGATGAATTGGCTGTTTATTTAGCAATCACACCGCGCAGTGCCCGCAGGCTGTTAGGAAGTATGGTTGAGAAGGGCTTGGCGATAGTCACCGGCGAAGAGGTCGCCGGAGTAGGCCGGCCGGGCAAGTTATATAAAATATTAGTAAAAAATTTTAAGTGAACTCGTTTCAGCAAAGCTGAAACATCAGGAATTCAGGTGGAGAGTCAACTCCGCCTGAGCTGCGCCTATAGAGGCGGGAGTCTTACCTCGCTGAAAATGATAAACTTAAATGTATACAAAAAAATTTTTGCGTTGTATTAAGGAAATGTCTTTAAATAGACCGTAATATAATATATAATAATATTCAGAAAGATAACGAACAGTTAATTTTTGGAGGTTATTCTATGCGGAGTGATAATAAACAGCAAGAACTCTCCCAATGGATTATCGATTTGCGCCGTAATATTCATCAACATCCCGAGTTGAGCAATATGGAGCAGCAGACAGGGGCTTTGGTAGCCGGTGTATTACGCAGTTTGGGGGTTGATGTTATTACTTATGATCAGCACCATGGGGTTAGCGGCTGTATTTACGGCAATGCTCCCGGGCCGGTTATAGCGCTTAGAGCAGATATGGATGCATTACCAATTCAAGAAGAAAATGATGTAGAATACAAGTCCTGCATACCTCAGCTAATGCATGCCTGTGGACATGATGCCCATACGGCAATTTTGCTGGGAGTAGCTAAGATGTTAGTTGATACGCGTGATAAATGGGCCGGATGCATAAAGCTGATTTTTCAGCCGGCCGAAGAAGCAGCACCAATTGGTGGGGCAAAGCTAATGATCAAGGACGGAATACTGGCAACGCCGCCGGTGGATGCGATTTTTGGTCTCCATGTTTGGCCTGATTTGGCCTGTGGTGAAGTAGGAATTTGTTCTGGACCGATGATGGCGGCATCAGACCGGTTTACTTTGACGGTACAAGGACGAGGTGCGCATGCTTGTTATCCGCAAAAAGGAGTGGATGCTATAAGTATCGCCGCCGATATTATTCATGGCGCTCAACAAATCGTAGCCAGGCAAATAGATCCGACGGAAACGGTAACTATTTCCATTGGGACTATTCATGGTGGCGAAAGATACAACGTTGTCGCTCGCCAAGTGATTCTGGAAGGTACTGTACGCACTTTAAATGCCCAATTGCGGGAAGAAGTTCCTGAGCTTTTGCGTACTATGGCTGAAAAAACTGCAGCGGCATTCGGTGGAGAAATAAACCTGGCCTACAATTACGGATATCCGGTATTAAGCAATTCTGCGGAAGCTGTAGATATAGTTTTGGATGCGGCCAAGTCTACACTGGGGGTTAACAATGTTAAAGCAGCTCTTAAGCCTACACTGGGGGCCGAGGATTTTGCCAATTACTTGGAACATATACCTGGTGCCTATTTTTGGTTGGGTTGCCGTAATACCTCCCGGCCATATTATCCCTTGCATAATCCCAGATTTGATATCGATGAGGCTGCGCTGCAGGTAGGGGCTAATGTTCTTTATAAGACAGCTCTTACTGCATTAGCATATTACAAGCAAAAAAAAGGAGGTAATGGCGTGAAAAATAATTTCAGCCGGCAGGAGGAGGTTAAATATGGCTAGTTCAGAACCCAAAACAACAATCAAAGTACAGAATAGCGTATTCCAGAAATTCCTTGATGTGATTGAGTACATTGGCAATAAGTTCCCGTCTCCATTTATGCTGTTTGCCTTGTTGGGAGTAATTGTGCTAGTACTATCATTCGCTTTTGACGGTACCGCCGTGACCTATATCGGCAAAGGCGGAAAGCCTCTGACGGTAAAAGTTCTTAACTTGATCAGCGCCGATGGTTTTCGCTATATTTTGACGAGTATGGTTAAGAATTTTGTGAATTTCCCGCCACTAGGGCTGGTAGTGGTTATGATGCTGGCCATGGGGCTGGCCGAAGCTACTGGTTTCGTCAGTGCGTTTGTCCGCAAAATCATGCTGGGAGTACCATCTTGGGCCGTTACCAGTACAATCTTTCTGCTTGGTATTAATGGTAATCTGGCTTCTGATGCTGCTACGGTTTTCGTCCCGGCGGCAGCTGCGGCTGTATATGCCGGTTTGGGACGAAACCCGCTGTTAGGCATGTCGGTTGCGTTTGCTGCGACACAGGCCGGGTTTAGCGCGAACTTTCTTCCGGCTGGGACTGATGCGCTGTTGGCCGGTATCACGCAGTCAGCAATTAAAATTGTTCCGCAAACAGCAAGCTCTCCAGCTCATCCATTGATCAACTACTATTTAATGAGTTCTTCGGTGGTAATTCTTACCGTAGTTGGGACATTGATCGCCGAAAAAGTGGTCGGCCCGCGTTTAGATAAGCTTCATCCTTATCATGGCCTTGAGGACAATACCGGTGAGCATGCGCTTACTCCGGCAGAATTAAAAGGACTTCGTTATGCCGGCTGGGCCGCATTAGGTTATGTGCTGTTATTATTAGTACTGCTGGTACCCGAAACCGGTTTGCTGCGCGATCCCAAAACCCATGCAATTATACCAAAGTCACCATTTTTGAGTGGAATTATACCAATCTTATTTTTCTTATTTGTAACAATTGGGACTGCTTTTGGTATCGGTAAAGGCGTAATTAAAAAAGAGTCAGATGTAGGAAAATTCATGGGTCAAGGCTTAGCCGGCGTGTTGAGTTTTATTGTTACAGCATTTTCGGCCGCCCAATTCATAGCTTGGTTCTCAAAAAGTAATCTGGCGACCGTTTTAGCAGTAAAAGGCGCAGAATTACTCAAAATGCTGGATTTTACCGGTATTTTACTGATAATTGCATTTGTTCTGCTGTCTTCTTTCTTAGATTTGTTTGTAATAAGTGGTTCGGCAAAATGGCTGATATTGGCGCCGGTATTTGTACCGATGTTTGGTCTGCTGGGCTATGAACCGGCACTTACCCAAGCTGCTTACCGGATTGGAGAAAGTTCGGTCAACAGTATAACTCCGTTAAATTATTACCTCCCGGTCATGCTTGGAATTATGGCTAAGTACTCCAAATCGGAAAATTCGGCCGGCATGGGTACTTTGATGTCGATGCAGATTCCTTTCGGCATTGCCTTTTTGCTTACATGGACGGCTTGGTTATTGCTGTTCATAATGCTAAATCTGCCGCTGGGTCCTGGAGTTAATATCTATTTGTAATTTGTTGTGTTCACTAAAAATACACTTGACTTTTCAACGGCGATTAACTATAATCAGAAACAAATCAAAATGACAACGCAATGAAAAGGAAGTTTATTTGCAGGTGAATCTTGCAGAGAGCCGGCGGTAGGTGCAAGCCGGCAGTTCGGCAAATAATTCCGCCTTGGAGCGGCTGATGATGAATTATGACGGGTTGCGCCCGATATAGCGTGAAAAGTTGGCCGAAAGGCAACATGGGTGGCAACGCGGGTAACTCTCGTCCCTAAGGGGCGAGAGTTTTTTTATATTTAAAACCGATTAGTGGTAAGGAGGAAACAAACATGCTTACAAAACCGTACTTAATGGTGCCTGGGCCTACTGTCGTTCCTGAAAGAGTTCTGGCAGCTATGAACCGGCCGATGATCAATCATCGCGGGCCACAGTATGAACAAATGTTTCGCAGTATTGTTGAAAAGATGAAATCCGTTTTTCAGACAGCTCACGATGTACTTGTATTTCCTACTGCCGGCACGGGAATGATGGAGGCTGCGATTGTAAATGTTCTTTCACCCGGGGATAAGGTACTTGCTGTCAGTATCGGCGTTTTTGGCGACCGGCTGGCGCAAATTGCCCGCGAGTTTAAGGCTGAGGTGGAAACATTGAATTTTGCCTGGGGGCAGTCGGCTAGTCCCGAAGTTTTGGCGCAGAGATTAGCCCAGGATACAAATAATGAAATAAAGGCGATTTTAATTACTCATAATGAGACTTCCACAGCTGTAACTAATGATATTGAAGCATTAGCCAAAGCAAGGGGCAATCATCCGGCGTTATTAATAGTTGATGCAGTCAGTTCGCTAGGCGCAATACCGCTGAAAACTGATGAATGGGGTCTGGATGTTGTCTTTACCGGCTCGCAAAAGGGTTTAATGATACCACCTGGCTTAGGCTTTATGGTGTTAAGTGAACGAGCTTGGCAAGCAAACAAGCAAAGCACAATGCCTAAATATTATTGGGATGCGCGAAAAACTCAAAAGTCGCTACTCAAAGGACAAAACCCGTATACCCCGCCGGTAAGCCTATTGTACGGGCTACAAGAAGCGTTGCTGATGATGGAAGAAGAAGGATATGAAAAAATTTTTTCCCGGCACCGTTTATTGGCCAACGTCTTGCGACAGGGTCTGAAAGCAATCGGCTTGGAGCTATTGGCGAATGATCATAATGCATCGCCGGTCGTAACGGCAGTAAAAGCGCCGGTAGGCATTGGCGGCAAGAGCATCCAAAAATATATGCGGGAATTCTATGGTATTACTATTGCCGGTGGCCAACAGGATCTCGAGAATAAAATTTTCCGAATCGGACACTTGGGTTATGTAGCTCAAGTTGATGTTTTAATAGTGCTTTCATTTTTAGAGATGACGTTGCTGACCTTGGGATTCCCAGTCGAATTGGGTGCCGGAGTTAAGTGTGCGCAGCAAGCTTTGTTGAATTCAGAAAAACAATAGAGGGAAAAGAGGATTTAGTTATGGCGGCAACACGGTTTATTTTAGTAAGGCATGGGGAAACAACTTGGAATAAAGAGGGCCGTTACCAAGGCCAAGTGGATACGCCGTTGAGCGATTTCGGACGGCGGCAGGGCCAGTTAGTGGCAAAGGCACTGCAAGATATCCCGATCGACATCTGTTATGCAAGTCCGCTTTCCCGCGCTTATGATACTGCAAAGATGTGCGCAAAATATCATGATCTGCCGGTTGTTACCGACGACCGGTTGCTAGAAATAAATCATGGTGAGTGGGAAGGACTGCTGGCGGAGGAAGTACGAATAAAATATCCCGATTTGCTGGCAAAATGGCAGACGAGTGTTATAGACGTAAAAATGCCGGGCGGTGAAGATATATTTGAAGTACGGAACAGAGCGATGGCGGCATTCAATGATTGGGCATTTACTCATACCGGTAAGACGGTATTGGTTGCGGCTCACGACGCTGTTAATAAGGCCGTTCTTTGTGATATCCTTAATATTGATTTGTCTCACTTTTGGCAGATCAAGCAGGATAATACTTGTATTAATGTATTTGAGTATCACAACAATAAATGGCGGATCGTACTGCTTAATTCAACCGGGCACTTAGGATTTCTGTTTAGCGGAATCGAACAAAAGGGTTTATAGTGAAATCCAGAATGAAGCTAGGTCGTAGTGAAGGTAAAAAATACTTACCGTTTGTCGCGCTACACTAAGCTTCTTTTTTTTACATCAATGCTGATACGGTAGAGACAAAAATTTATTATGCTGTAGTACACAATCCTACCGCCGCATATGCTTTAACAAGCTGAGTAGGAGGGTGTTGGGATGAGGCAAGTAAACCGAACTGCCGTGCTGCGAATTGCTACAACATACACCGGTACAGTAATAGGTGCCGGATTTGCAACCGGACAGGAATTGCTGCAATTTTTTGCAGCCTATGGAAGTAAGGGGTTATTGGGAGCCGTAATTGCCGGAGTATTATTTGCCTGGCTTGGTATATACCTGCTTCATTTGGGACACCGGCTGCATGCCACCGGCTATCACCAACTGCAGTATCATGTATGTGGTCCGCGCTTAGGCAAAATGCTGGAACTGTTTACATTAGTGTTCTTATTTGGCGGACTGACGGTGATGCTGGCCGGGTTTGGTTCGGTTTACCAAGAATATCTGCGGTTGTCCATCGACACCGGTTTGCTTATTGGTGTTCTGAGTATCGGCATTATTGTTTTTTGTGGATTTAGAGGTGTTAGTACAGCTAATATTGTTATCATTCCGGTTCTGATTATCGGTGTGATTATCATGTGCGTCCACTCGCTTCAATATCACCACTTGTCGTTAGCTATTTTGCGAATACCGGCCCTTAGTGAAACATTACTGCCAAACTGGCTGGTATCGACGCTGGTATATGCTTCTTATAATCTTACACTGGGGGCTACTGTTTTAGGACCGTTAGGAACAAATACACAAACCCGCCACACCAGGGTGTGCGGCGGGTTATTAGGCGGATTAATATTATTGGTAATTTCCTTACTAATGGTAACCGTAATATTACTGCATTTAGAGCAAGTAAAGAGCTGTGAATTGCCGATTTTGTTTGTTGCTACTATTCAACAAGATGGGTACGTTCATCTTTATGCATTTACATTGATTGGGGCGATGTTAACTACAGCAGTTGCCAGTTTATACGGATGCGTTGAGCAAATAAGAAGCCGGTGGCAAATCAATCGGGCCAAAACAATCATAGGTTTATTGCTGTTGGCCTATATCATCAGCAAGCTTGGGTTTACTTGGCTGGTTGCGACAATATATCCGTTTTTTGGTTATGTTGCTCTGCTGTTTATCGGAAAGCTCATTTGGAATGCTCTTGGAGGTATTGAATAGCACTGAGCACAGCAACGACACCCTCGCCTACCGCTTTTGCTATTTGCCAAGGCTGGCCGGTACAGTCGCCTGCGGCAAATACTCCCGGGATATTTGTAGCCATATCACGGCCTACTTTGATTACTTCGCCGTTCAATTCGATTCCTGGCAGAATATTTTCTACCGGATCAGACTGACGTAGAATAAATACTCCATCAACTTTGAGATCGTCCTGATCGGTAGCCAGTTTTTCTACTCCGGTATCACCGATAATTTTTTTGGGAATTGCCGACAACACGTGAATATTTCCTCTGCTTTCCGGAACAGTACCTTTATAGCGGGGTAAATAATACACTGTACGGCACAATTCGCTTAGGTAGGAAGCCTCATGCTCACCTTCGGCAGTATAAGAAATTACGGCAACATCTTTGTCTTTATAAAACATTCCGTCACAAGTTGCGCAGTAACTGACTCCCCGGCCGAGAAATTCCCGTTCGCCGGCAAAAAGTACGGTTGGTACAACACCGGTCGCTAAAATTACCGCTTTAGCCTGATAGGTTGTCTGGGAAGTAACAATGATAAAAGTATCTTCCGAAGGGAAGACGTTGGTGACCTTTTCCTTGATCAGTTCCGGCTGGTGAGCCAGGCAATGTGAGGAGAAATGCTGCATAAGTCCGGCACCGGTAACTTGGGGAATACCAAGATAGTTATCGACTAAGTGGGCTTTTTGTAATTTTTCACTAAACTCTAAATGCTCAAACAAAGCGATTTGTTTATTGCGGATACGTCCGGTTAGCGTTGCGGAAAGCCCGGCCGGGCCTCCGCCGATAACAGCAATATCAAAAATTTTATCGTTCATATTCATCCTCCTATATTCTATAAGGGGTGATGTTAATGCAGACCTTTTATATTATAAGAGTTTCCTGCAGATCGGTATTTTATATTTCTTTTTCGTGTGCGATAATTATTGGCGGCGCAGGCGGAATTTTCCTCGGCTTAATGGAACCGGCTATTGGATTACTGGGCGGTGCCTTTATCGGCTGTGTTTTGGCAATATTGGCGAGTTCCGTATGCTTATTAAGCGCAGTGATTTTCAATATATTATCGCCATTATACGGAGGATTAAAACTACATATCCAGGAACAGCAGCAAACCGATAAAGAAACAATGGAATTATTACCCGACCAGGAAGAACCAACTGAATCAGCCTAGGTCTTTAGCAATTTGATCCATACGCTTCATAATCGGAAAATCATAAGGGCATTTTTTTTCGCAGATACCGCATTGTATGCAATCAGAGGCTTTGGCGGGCAAGGCTGCATACCGCTTGGGAATAGCATCCTTCAATCCATAGCGGGTATATTGTAAATGGAAGATAAAGACTTGTGGAATTTCGATGCCTTTGGTGCAGGGTAAACAATATCCACAGCGGCGGCAGAATTCTGTACCGATTTCCTGAGCTTCCTGTAATAAAATCTGCTGTTCAGCTGACGTTAAAGGCCGGAACGGTTTGGCAGCAGCTATATTCTCTTGGACCTGCCTGACTTCATCCATACCGGGAATGGCCACGGTAATGTCCTGATCGATAATATAGCGCAAGGCTAAATTTACATTGCTGATTTGCCCGCCGCCTAACGGTTTCATTACAATGCGGCCAATATCCATTGCCTTAGCTAAGGGAAACAATTCTTGGGCTGCAGTGGTTTCGATGCAGTTAAAAGGAACTTGTACGGTACTAAAATAATTAGTTTTCAGTGCTTTTATCAGGTATTCTATATTATGTCCGGTTATACCAATATGACCAATCTTACCGGCAGCTTGCGCATCATGCAATGCTTCTAAAGCTCCTCCGGGAGCTAACACGGCATCCAAATCTTCAGCCTTCTTTATATTGTGAACCTGGTACAAGTCAATATACTCGGTTTTTAGAGTCCGTAGACTGACATCAATATCTTTAGCCATACTGATCCGGTCGCGGGCCATACTTTTAGTGGCCAAATAAAACTCCTGACGGCGGTCTGATAAATAATTGCCGATTTTTTCCTCGCTGTCGGTGTAGGCCCGCGCAGTATCGACAAAGTTGATGCCGGAATCGATAGCCGCAGTTAAGACTTGGCGTGCTTCTTCCGGTGAACAGCGTTGCATAGGCAATCCGCCGAAGCCGATTACCGTAACGTTCAACCCGGTGCGGCCTAATTTTCTCTTTTCCATAATATGTCCCTCCAAGTAATTTATCTATCAGTCTTGCTATAAAATAATTAATTTGAATCTAAATATGAAGGTAGCTTAGTTTGTTTTTCGCGGGGTACAAATTTCCAGCAGTCTCGGCGGCTGGTCAGATGCAAGCGGGTAATCGGGTTCGAGCTGCCGGCATTTATCAGCAACTGCTTTAAGGTCATAAAATACTTGCCATTTAGCTTTAATCAAATCTTGCCCGGATAGCCTCAATAAATAAGCCGGGTGAAAAGTGGCCATACATTCAATATTATAAATGCTTTTGAACCATTGGCCACGCTGTTTGGTGATACGGGCATCCGGTTCGGCAAGATACTTTAAGGCAACACTGCCTAGGGCAATAATTATCTTTGGCTGCAACAAGCTGATTTCATAATCAAGCCAGTGCTGAGCACAAAATTTGCCTTCGGCGATTGTCGGCGTACGGTTATTTTTCGGACGGCATTTGATGGTATTGGTCGTATAGATTCGGTCACGGGTCATACCGACACTAGCTAAAGCTTTATCGAAAAGCTGGCCTGACGGGCCGATGAGCGGAACACCATATTCATCCTCTACCCGTCCCGGACCTTCACCGACAATTACTATCGGACTAGTCAAGCTGCCATAAAAGGGGACAGGGCCGATTGCTTCTTGATGCAGCGGGCACATTTGGCAAGCGGCCAGCGCTTGTCTTAGATCTGGCAAAGAAATATAGGACATGGGATCACCTCATGAACTAGTTCTTGCTTAGTATAAAAAATCCTGCGCAAAATTAAGACTTGACAATCAAAAACAGGCAACAGTTGGTGATTTCTTTACAACCATTCGAACTGTGTGTATAATATAAGACAAATAATACAAGATAAGTAGGATTATTCCTACCAGGCATAGGTTGTCTGACAACTTCGGCAACAAACACCCTAGCGAGGGAGTTTTTTATTGTAACACGATTTTTGTATACAGGGCAGGAGGTTAAAAAATGCTGGACATCAAATATGTACGTGACAATCCCCAATTAGTAGAAGAAGCAATGAAGAAGCGCGGCATGAATATGGGGCTGGCCAAGTTCTTGGATTTGGAAAAAAGTCGCCGGGAATTATTAAGCGAAGTGGAAACACTGAAAAATAAACGAAATACCGTGTCGCAAGAAATCAGCAAACTGAAACGGGCCGGCGAAAGTGCAGAGGATCTGATTGTTGCGATGCGGGCAGTTGGTGAAGATATCAATGCTATTGACGCCAAAGTGCGGGAAGTTGAGACTGCATTAAGTGACATAATTATGACTATTCCTAATATCCCGCATGGTTCCGTGCCGGTTGGCTTAGACGACAGTGCGAATCCGCAAGTTCGCCGTTGGGGAGAGCCTCCTGTGTTCGATTTTGAGCCGCTTGCTCACTGGGATATTGGTGAAAAGCTTAATATATTAGACTTTGAACGTGGCGGTAAAGTTTCTGGGGCCAGATTTACATTTTATCGGGGACTTGGTTCCCGCTTAGAAAGATCGCTAATCAGCTTTATGCTCGATTTACATACCCGGGAACATGGCTATACCGAGTTTTTCCCTCCCTTTATTGTTAACCGGGATAGTATGACAGGTACGGGGCAATTACCCAAATTTGCCGAAGATATGTTCAAATTAGAAGGGCTGGATTATTTTTTAATTCCTACCGCTGAAGTGCCGATAACTAATTATCATCGTGGCGAAATTTTGAGTGCTAAAGATTTGCCTTTATATTATACCGCCTATAGCGCGTGTTTTCGGGCCGAGGCCGGTGCAGCCGGACGTGATACCCGTGGTCTGATTCGCCAACACCAGTTTAATAAGGTCGAGTTGGTAAAATTTTCATTGCCGGAAACATCTTATGAAGAACTTGAAAAATTAACGAATAATGCTGAACGGGTGTTGCAGCAGCTTGAACTTCCTTATCGGGTAGTAGCTTTATGTACCGGAGATCTCGGCTTTTCTTCGGCTAAGACTTACGATTTGGAAGTATGGCTACCGAGTGCCGGCCGCTATCGGGAAATATCTTCCTGTTCCAATTTTGAAGATTTCCAAGCGCGGCGGGCAGATATCAAGTTCCGCCGCGATACTAAAGCTAAACCGGAATTTGTTCATACCCTGAATGGATCGGGAGTTGCGGTTGGCCGTACAGTATCAGCAATATTAGAAAATTACCAACAGGCTGATGGGTCGGTTGTGATCCCGAAAGTATTAAGACCATATATGGGTGTGGATGTTATAAAGCCGCTGTAAGAACTGCCCGACTGTAATATGTCTGATCAAAGTTAGACTAGACGGTAGCGTAACTTGGTAGATATGCCGGGATTGCTTGTAGCTGAGATTAAAAATAGTTAAGAATATTTCCGTATACACGGAGATATTCTTTTTTGTTACTATAGTTTCCGGGCTTAGTTTAGAGTTGAGGGGAGCCTGGGAAAGTATTGGATCAAACAAAATAAACAGAATGGGAACCTGCTATATTATCGATACAAATGTATGGCTAATTATCCGGATGTTTTGATTGGTGAGCTTTTTAAAAAGTTTTCTTATCAGTTAGTCTGAACTATATTTGCTAGTATGGTTAATTGTTGGAAATATATTTGGAAATATACTAGAATATTATGGATGCAATCAGGTTAAATTAACAATAAAAAATTTGAAAATATATTAAATAAACAATGAAAAACGGATTATTTGCGAGGAAAACGGGTACTTTATATAGCTGGAATTGAATAATTAAATTTATCGGCCGAATTTGCAATTTTTTATTGCACTTTTGCGCATTTATGATAAAATCATATCATGCCTAAGCGGCTAATAGAGTATAAAGGAGAGTGGCCATGAAAAGTCAAACTTTTTTCAAATTGTCCCCAACTTCGGTTGAACAGCTTGCGGAGAAATATGATACACCATTGTTGGTGTTGTCAGTTCAACAGATCGAAGATAATTATAAATACTTAACGGAACATTTACCAGGCGTAAAGATTTATTATGCCGTAAAATCAAATCCGGACCCTCGTATTTTGGAAAGACTGATTGAATTGGGCTCTTGCTTTGATGTGGCCTCTGATGGAGAGATTCTATCGTTGGATGCTATGGGCGTAGAACCGGACCGTTTAATATATGCTAATCCGGTAAAAACAGCAACTGGATTTGCAGCCTGCCGCAATACCGGCGTTAGTAAGTTTACATTCGATAGTGAGAGTGAAATTCGCAAAATGGCGACAGCAGTGCCAGGTGGTACTGTATTACTAAGAATCCGCGTAGATAATTCAACAGCTCATGTTGATCTGAATAAAAAATTTGGCGCACACCCTGACGATGCTTTGCAGTTGATTCAGATGGCAAAGGCGTACGGCTTGGACATGGCCGGGTTATGTTTTCATGTCGGCAGCCAAGCTACCAGTTCTGATGCTTACTTACAAGCAATAAAGATTTGCAGTGACATTTTCCAACAAGCTAGCGCGCAAGGAATCCAACTGCGTATTTTGGATATTGGCGGTGGTTTCCCGATTCCGGCCGGTAATGAGAATATTGATGTAGATGCTATGACTCAAGCAATAAGTACTAGTTTACAAGAGTATTTCCCCCATACTGAAATTTGGGCTGAACCGGGACGATTTATATGTGGCACGGCGGTAAATTTGATTACACGGGTTATTGGCACCCAAGTACGTAACAACCAACAATGGTATTTTCTCGATGAAGGCTTGTACGGAACTTTTTCCGGCGTAATTTTTGATCATTGGGATTTTGAATTAGAGACATTTAAAAATGGTCCGCTAATTCCGGCCACATTCGCCGGGCCAAGCTGTGATTCGTTAGACATTATGTTCCGCGACAAACTAACCGTTCCGTTAGAATTGGACGATCTGATCTTAGTGCCTAACTGTGGAGCGTATACATCAGCTTCAGCTACTGTCTTCAATGGTTTTGCCAAGGCGCCGATCATTGTATGGGAAGAAGTAAGGGATTTTTTAGCAGATGAGATTCCTTTGGCTTCGGCCGGATAAGTAAAGATCCGCCATTGCCCGAATAAATAACTTATACTTTGTCTGTTTGGTAATACGTTAGGCTGGGAATAATATTCCCGGCTTTTTATTTTTTGTCGGCGGCAGGAGTTTTTAAAATAATATCGAAATAAAATTCCAATTTAAAAACATTTTCTGAAAATTATTTTATATATTAGGAGGTTCAATTATGCAATATGAAATTGGCTTAGTTGGGCTGGCGGTTATGGGACAGAACTTGGCGCTAAATATGGCCGGAAAAGGATTTCCGGTAGCTGTTTATAACCGAACAACCAGTAAAGTTGATGATTTTATTAATGATTGCGCCGGCAACCTGCCTATCGGCGGAGCCTATTCTTTACCACAGTTGGCCACAATGCTGTCGACACCCCGAAAGATCATGCTGATGGTCAAAGCTGGGCAGCCGGTTGATGATATGATTGAAGAATTACTGCCATTTCTTGATCCGGGTGATATATTGATAGACGGCGGCAATTCGTTTTTTCTGGACACAGTTCGCCGGACTAAAAAGTTACAGGAAAAGGACATCCGATTTGTCGGAGTCGGTGTTTCCGGCGGTGAAGAGGGTGCACTGTTCGGCCCGTCGCTGATGCCGGGGGGAGATTTAACGGCTTATAAATTACTGGCACCGTTATTTTCTAAAATAGCAGCCCAAGTAGACGGCGAACCTTGCTGCAGTTATGTAGGTGCGGATGGAGCCGGTCATTATGTAAAAATGGTCCATAATGGCATCGAATACGGGGATATGCAGTTGATAAGTGAAGCTTATTTCATTATGAACCAAGCATTGGGGATGACGGCTCAAGAAATACATGCTGTGTTTGCCGAATGGAATAAAGGAGAATTGAATTCATATCTGATCGAAATTACCCGCGATATCTTGGCGAAGAAAGATGATATTACCGGCAGGCCATTGCTGGATATGATTTTGGATACCGCCGAACAAAAAGGTACAGGCAAATGGACTTCACAAAATGCCCTTGAACTAGGTGTTCCGACACCGACTATTACCGCAGCAGTTTTTGCCCGGTGTATGTCAGCCTACAAATCCGAACGAGTTGTGGCCAATAAAATATTGCCTGGACCGCCAATTAACTATTCTGGCAATAAACAGGAATATATCCAGGCGATCCATGATGCCTTGTATGCTTCCAAAATATGTTCTTATGCCCAGGGCTTTGCCTTGCTGATGGCAGCCGGCAAAGCGTATGGCTGGAATTTTAACTATGGTGAGGTTGCCTTGTTATGGCGGGGCGGTTGTATTATCCGGGCCCAGTTTTTGGACCGGATACAACAGGCGTTTGTGAATCAAAAGACATTGCCGAATTTGCTCTTAGATAAATATTTCCGCGCGGTAATTGAACGGTCACAGGCTAACTGGCGTTTAGTTGTTAAAAGCTGTAAGGAATGGGGACTGCCGATACCGGCCTTAGTTGCCTCCTTAGATTATTATGATGCATATCGCAGTGCGGTGTTGCCAACCAATATGATTCAGGCGCAGCGGGACTATTTTGGCGCTCACACTTTTCAGCGCAAAGATCAGGAAGGCTGGTTTCATGCGGAATGGCTTAACCGGTAGCCGCGCCGGTTCCATTCATACCTCTAGCAGCGAGAATATTTAGGGACTATTCCGGCCGGGCAGTTTGAATTGCGGCAATTTCCGCAAATTCCGGCTGAAGCTTCCAATAAATACTATTGTAGATTTGATACAATCGCTGATATAAAGTATGATGCTTGGGAATTGGCAATACCGATTGTTGTATTGAAATTAGGCTGTCTACTTGCCGCAAGTCATTTATTATCCCTAAGGCATAAAAGCCTAGTAGCGCTGCGCCGAAGGCCGAGCCTTGCGGCTCACCCGGAACACAGATTTTCTTGCCAAAGACATCGGCCATTATTTGCAGCCATAGCTGTGAACGGGTGAAGCTGCCGCTGACGCGAATTTCCTGTAACGGTCCGGACACTTCTTCCAGCACGGAATACACGCTGAACATTCGGTAAATAATTCCTTCTAACGCAGCGCGAATCATATGTCTTTTATTATGATTCATGTGCAGACCGAAGAAAATTCCCCGTGAATTGGCATTCCAGTTCGGCGCTCTTTCGCCGGCGAAAAACGGCAATAGAATTAAACCGTCGGAGCCGGGAGGTATCTGCTCGGCATATTTGCTAAGCAGATCATAACTATCGATGCCTAATTCAGCAGCAGTTTGCTGCTCGGCTTCGGCAAGTTTATCGCGAAGCCAGCGAAAAGCGATTCCGCCATTACTGATTGCGCCGCCGGTGACCCAATATTTATCCGTCAGATTGTAGCACCAAGTACGTTGCTTTAAATCAACCAGCGGTTCGGTTACAATGACCCGGACGGCTCCGCTGGTGCCGATCATTGCCGTACATTGGCCGGGATGAATTGCGCCGGCACCAAGATTTGACAGTACACCGTCACCGGCCCCCAATATTACCGGGGTATCCGCAGCTAATGCCAGCAGACCGGCCGCCTGAGGGGTAAGCGGAAAATAATGGACGGTGGAGTATACTTCGGCTAGGCGCGATTCGTCGATCTCCAGCAGTTTTAATATGTCTTTATCCCAGCAAAGATTTTTGATATTATACAAGCCGGTACCTGAAGCCAGCGAACGGTCCAGCGCATACTTGCCGCACAAACGAAAAATAATAAACTCTTTAATTGAAATAAACTTGACTGCTTTGGCAAAAATATCCGGCCGTTCATACTTCAGCCAAAACAGCTTTGATAGCGGATACATTGGATGCAGCGGACAGCTGGTTTTTTCGTAAAACAAATTACTATCTGGCCGTTGTTTTAATATCTCCGTATAATGCTGGCTACGGGAGTCGGCCCAGATCAACATGGGACATAAGGCTGCTCCGGCTGAATCTACCGGCATTATACTATGGAAAAAAGAACTGAAGGATAAGCCGGCGATTTCACCCGGCGTCAGTCCTGATTCCAACACTGACCGGCGGATGGTTGTTACAACTGCTTGATAAATTTCATCCGCTGATTGTTCGGCCCAACCGGTAAAAGGCGTATATAACGGATATTCCGCGCAACTGGTCGCCAGGATTTGGCCGTCTTGGCGGTATATGACCGAACGGCAGCCGGTAGTACCGATATCTACACCAATAATAAACTTATTCACAGCAATAATCCTCCCCTATTAGATCGCCACTTTCATTAAAGGCTAGCAACCGTGGTTGGGATAATACATTTATTTGGGGATTACGGAGCGCTTCAGCCAGCATAAATTCAGAAATAAGAATAGTATCCAAATGCAAAGTATCTTTGATACGCACGATTCGTATTTTGGAATTATCTTGGGCGTTGCAAGTTTTAATGGCAGCGCGGATAGCATCACGGTCTGATTCTAAAATAGTCGGTACGTGGGTTGGTCCGACAACGGTCGAGGTCAGGCCGTTGGCATAAGTTGTCGGAAAATCAATTTTGTTGAATAAGCGGCGGGTGCTGAAATCGGCTGTTCCCATGCCGTTGGCATTTCCATTGGTACGGTCAGTCAAATCCAGCACTACCATCTTGGCTACGCAAGGCCCGCCACTGGCGTAAGGCGTAGGATAGCGGCCGGTAATATTGGGGTCCATACCATCGCCGGAAATGTCTTTGCCAATGCGGTCGATAATCAGTACATCGATTGTATTAAAATAAATTTTGGCCATATTTTCTTTGGCAATAGTTAACAAGCCGGCATCGGTTTCCGGAATCTGTGCTGCCGGTACCGCAGTAATTTTCATAGTTTGGTCATAGGCATTTTCGACGATACCAATCCCGAACAGAATCGGAGCTTTAACCAATGATATCTTGGCCATGGCCAAGATATGCTCAGCCATGTATTTAAAGCTAAAAGCATGACAGGATTCGGCACCTTTTTGTTTGCCAAGTCCGATTGTAATCATTTTTACCAAACCGCTTTCATTTATACCGCGAAAGGCTGTATGGGGTTTAATTCTGTTGAGGACTACGATTCCATCAGCATTATAAGCCAACTTGTCTATATAGACAGGCAAGCCGTTTGGCAAGCGGCCAAGTTCTACAACTTCCATTGAAGAGTAAATGGGGCAACCGGCTGAAGCCGGGGTAACTCCCAGTTCAGACAGAACTTGTTGCTGACCGGGGGCGGTAGCGCCGCCGTGGCTGCCCATAGCCGGGACAATAAACGGTGAAGCACCAAGTTTTTTTATTTCCTTAACGACGGCAGTCACAATAACCGGTAAGTTGGCGATACCCCGGCTGCCTACTGCAATGGCAATTTGCATACCGGGTTTTACAGTGCTGACAATATTAGCCTGGGAAAGCTGTGCTTGGATTGCAGCGGGAATATTATCAATTTTTTTGCCGATGAATTTTTGTTGGACCAAGACCATGCGGGGCATGGGGATATCTTTCAATAAATCAGCAATGATATCCAGGGAAAACGCCTCCTTTACATATGGCGTACTCACCGCCAAGGGTCAGAGCGGGTGGGGTCTGAATCAAAATTATTATATATCGTTTAAGCAGCGGCCAGCAATGATTTTTCCGTTATCTTTGAAAATAATATTCAAAATGGAGCCTGGATTGGAAAAAAACTTAGGAGACAGGAAAAAGCATATGTTAGTCGAAATGCAGTATTGACTGGTGAACTCGTTTCAGCAAAGCTGAAACATCGGGGGCTCAGGTGGAGAGTCAACTCCACCTGAGCTGACGCCGCCTATAGAGGCGGGAGTCTTAACTCACCGAATAAGATAAAATCATGGATTGTGATGTGATATCGATGAATCAAGATAATAAACCTGTAAGCGGGTGTTTGCCGCGTATCCGTAGTATATTTAGCACGCTGACCAAAGCGGAACAAAAGGTGGGCGAGTATATTTTAGCCAATCCCGCTGAGGTAATTCATTTGTCGATTACTGAGCTGGCTGAAGCTGCCGGGAGTGCCGAAGCTACTGTTTTCAGGCTATGCCAAAAATTAGAATTTAAAGGTTACCAAAGTTTTAAAATTGCTTTGGCTGGGGAACTGTATAGTCCATTACAATCAGTGTATCGCGAAATTGATCCGGGAGATTCGGTGGCGGAAATTACCGATAAGCTGTTTCATAATATTTGGGAAGGCTTGCAAGATACGACCCGGATCATTGATGAACATGCTTTAGCTCAGGCAATTGATATATTAGCAACTGCCAACCGAATCGATGCCTATGGGTCCGGTGGTTCAGCCATAATCGCGAGTGATATTGAGCACCGGTTTATGCGGTTTGGTATTCCGGTACGGGCCTATGCCGATGCACATATGCAAATAAGCTCAGCTGCCTTATTAGGACCGCGTGATGTTGTTGTTGCAATTTCTCATACCGGTTCCAACCGGGACTTGCTGGATTCTGTCGCCAAGGCCAAAGAAAGCGGCGCTAAGGTTATCGCCATTACCAGCTACATGAAGTCGCCGTTAAGTCAGATAGCTGATATTTCTTTGCACGGAATGGCTAAGGAAACGGAGTATCGCTCTGAATCGATGGCTTGCCGTTTAATTCACTTGGCCATTGTTGATGTTCTGTATATTGGCGTTATGTTCCGGCATCAGGATAAAATTGTTGACAATATGCAAAAAATTCGCCAGGCTATTGCTCTGCGGCGATTATAACCGTCGTTTGCCTGCAGTACTAAATTAGCGATAGTCTGGGTCATTGGGTGCATTTTTAATAATCGCTGTTCGTTATTAGATTTTTTTTGGTATAATAATTACCAAGATTATTAGTAGTAAGAGCTGCTTTTGTCTGGTATCTAAATTGTAGAGGGTGGAAATATGCATAATGGCGATGCAAAGATGTTAGATCAAATTATTAAACGAACTATTTCCGCAATAGAAAATAGTAAGACCCAGATTTTTGATATTTATGAAGCAGCTCAGAAGGAAATGGATCATGTAGCCCTGGATGTCGAGCGGGTCAAGCGAAATACGGTTGACCTGATAACGAAAGTGGATGAGTTGGAAAAACGGGAGCGGCAGGCCAGAATCCGTCTCATGGAGGTAAGCCGTAATTTTACTAAATATACTGAAGCGGATATTCGCCAAGCGTACGAAGAAGCCAACCAACTGCAGATTGAATTGGCTGTTACCCGTGCCAAGGAAGAAGCATTGCGAAGGCAGCGTACTGAATTAGAATTGCGTTTAAGAAAATTGAGAGAAACGGTGGATAAGGCGGAACATCTGGTGTCGCAGGTCGGCGTTGTATTAGGATACTTAGGTAATGAAATGGGTAATGTCGTTAATAAAATAGAATCACTTCAACAGCAGCAGGTTTTTGGCGGGAAAATTATTAAGGCCCAGGAAGAGGAACGCCGGCGGGTTTCCAGGGAAATTCATGACGGGCCGGCGCAGGCAATGGCGAATGTAGTTTTCCGGGCCGAAGTATGTGAACGGTTGATCGATAATGATATTGAACGGGCGAAGGTTGAACTGCGGGAATTACGGGGTCAAGTGCGGTCCTGTTTGCAGGAGACACGGAAGATCATTTTCGATTTGCGGCCGATGGCTATTGATGACTTAGGGTTGGTAGCCACTATTCGTAAGTTGGTGGAAAGTGCTAAAGAGCAATCGGGATTGATTACCGAGATTCGCGTTTTGGGTGATGAGAAGCGCTTGAATTCATATATTGAGATCGGATTATTCCGTATTGTGCAAGAAGCGCTAACCAATGTACAAAAACATGCCAAGGCGACAATGGTCATTGTGTTGTTGGAATACAGTTTTAAATTTGTCTCGGTTGTTGTTGAGGATGACGGCAAAGGATTTGATGCCAGTGGTGATATCGGCCAGGAAAGCTTTGGGCTGATGGGAATGCGCGAGCGGGCCAAGATTCTCAATGGTGACATTAATGTTAAATCTGAATCAAATGCCGGGACTAAAATAACCGTGCGGATACCTATCCGCTGAAATTGCAAAACAATGCTGAATTTACAAAACAATATAGAGCGCAGCCGTAAAGGCTGCGCTCCTTAATTTTTGCCAGGAAAAGATTTTAATGCTTGCGACAATAGTCCCAATAAAGACGAGACTTTTGTAACATTGAAATGAGACAGTTGTCTTATGAAAATAAATGGGTGGCGATGTACAATATTAGTAAAGCATTAGGACGGAGCGAGGGGAGAAAAATATGGCAAAAATATCGGCAAAAGGACTGGTAATTATCGCACTCATTTTGAGTACTATTACATCTGCTTTAATATACAGTTACCTAAAACAAGCTTCAAAACCACAGTTTGCTGATAAAACGGCAGTTGTGGTGGCAAAAGTAGATATACCTCCCAAAACAATAATAACTAAAGAGATGGTAAATCAGCTGGAAGTTCCTTCTCTGTATGTGCAGCCCGGTGCACTCAGGGATACCGGTAAAGTAATTGGTCAAGAAACCAAGCACAAAATTGTGGCCGGTGAACAAATTGTCGAACGAAGACTGGCCATTAACGGGCCAAATGGACTGGTGGCAGCAATTCCTGACGATAAACGGGCTATCACGGTGGCAGTTAACGAATACAGCGGCCTGGCCGGTTTTGTTAAACCCGGCGATTATGTGGATGTACTGGCTACCTATGATAAGAATATCGCCGGTGAATATGTAAGTAACATTATAATGCAAAATATTATGGTGTTGGCAACGAATCGCAATGCGGAAGGTGATAGTCCGATTGTTCCTGATAAGAATAAAAAGGAATTGGACAAAGTAGTGTCGGTTACTTTAGCGGTCACTCCGCAGGAAGCTGTTAAGTTAGCATTATCAATCGAAAAAGCTAGGATCCATTTAGCATTACGGCCGCAAGTCCCCCAAATGGGTGTTGTCATTGCCGACGCTGCAACGCCGCAAGATGTTATTGGACAGACTCGGTCTGCCGGCTCGTCAACAGGAACGGCATATTCTCGGCCAGCATACTCGGTACCGACGACCAAGACAATAACTGTAATCAAAGGCAGCAAAGCGGAAACAGTGACGGTGAACAGGTAAATAGCCGGGAATAGGGAGGGGAAGCAACAGATGAAGAAATATGCAGTTGGCCTTTTAGTAATAGTAATAAGTTTTGTCGTAGTTTCTACGGCGTTGGCGCAAGGTCATGTCACCGTAGGCGTTAATCAGTCTATTATTCTTAATATTAACAGTGTGGAACGGGTCGCCGTTGCCAACCCGGCTGTTGCCGACGTGATTGTGGTGTCCGGTTCGGAAATCATGATAGTCGGCAAGACCCCGGGTGTCACCACCATGCATGTGTGGTCGGCAGCCGGTAGAAGCAGCTATGCGATAGAGGTTGGCACCAACGATATCAAAATCGCCAATGATATAAAAAATATTTTGGGCTATCAGCAGATAAAAGTCAGTAAAATCAATAACACCATTATTCTCGAAGGACAAGTCAACGACCAGTATCAAATGGCCCGCGCGGCAAAGGTTGCCGGCGCTTATGGTGATAAAGTCGTTAACTTACTGGAGATAACTAAGCCGGTGCAAGTAAAAATCGAGGCTAAAGTTGTAGAAATCAGTAAAGAAAAAGCTGACAATCTGGGCATTAAATGGGGCAACAGCGTAAATTCGCCCGGTGTTTTTACGTTTGGTCAAAGCTCTCACAATTCTGTTTCTGCGGCAGACGCACTAGGCAAACTAGGTACTTATTCAAACATCAACGGCCAATTGGATGCGCTTATACACAAAGGAGCAGCCAAACTGCTGTCCCAGCCCAATATGATTACGTTAAGCGGCGAAAAAGCTAATATCCTGGTGGGTGGTGAAATCCCGGTGCCCATCAGCACCCAAAACGGGCAAATTACCATTGAGTGGAAGGAATACGGTATTAAATTGGAAATAAATCCTGAAGTTAATGCCGAGGGACTTATTAACAGTAAAATAAAAGCCGAGGTAAGTACTTTAGACTTTAGTTCGGCTGCCAAAATAGATTTAGGCAATAACTTGATTATTCCGCCGTTGAAAACCCGCCGGGCCGAAACGGTGATTGCGCTTGCTTCCGGCCAGACTATGGCTGTCGGCGGCCTGATATCTTCTGAAGTCACTAAGTCGGTGGATAAGCTGCCGTTTTTAGCCGACCTACCGGTGTTGGGTAAGCTGTTCCAAAGCAAGTCATTTTCGCGGGGCGAAACAGAAATTGTCATTTTAGTCACGCCGACAATAATTGATCCGGAAACATATAATCCGCCGATGTCGACGGAAATGCGGCAATCGGCAAAGAACAGTGACAGCGTGAAAAAGTAATGCCTGTTAAAAGGAGGATGGCAGTATGCCGGGGAAAATTCGCTTAATTATTGCTGACGATGTTCAGGCAACAAGAGAGAATATTTGCAAATTAATGGAGTTTCATCCAGATATACAAGTAGTCGGGCTGGCCGGTTCCGCCGCTGAAGCAATTGACAAAACTAAAATTGAACAGCCGGATGTGATCTTAATGGATATAAATATGCCGGGGATGGATGGGATTACGGCTACCGAAATTATTAATATGGAATATCCGGACACCAGTATCATCATCATGAGCGTCCAGGGGGAAAAAGAGTATTTGCGGCGAGCAATGATGGCGGGAGCCAAAAATTATCTGGTTAAACCGTTTACCGGTGATGAGTTGGTGCAGGCTGTGAAACAGGCGTTTGAAATGGCCCGTAAACGGCAGAAAACGGTAATCAGTAATGAACCGGCAGCAGCCAAACAAGGCAAAGTTATTACGGTATTCAGTACCAAAGGCGGAATCGGTAAGACTACGATTGCCAGTAACTTGGCGGTGGCTCTGTCCCAGAAAAAAGATGCAAAAATTGCCATACTTGATGCCGATTTACAGTTTGGAGATGTCGCTTTGTTTTTAAATCTTACGCCGCGGGCTACTTTGGCCGACCTAGCCGGGAATTCAGGGATGCTTGATGCCAATGTAATCCAAAATTATCTGCTGGAGTATAACCGCAGCCTTCAGTTATTAGCGGCGCCGTTGCGGCCGGAACAAGCCGACATGGTCCAGGGTGAAAGCCTGACAGCTATTTTGAAGATTATGAGAAATATGTTTGATTATATTATTGTCGATACGGCGCCGGTTTTTAATGAGCCAATGCTGGCGGTGCTGGATGAAGCTGATGAAATTCTGGTGTTAGCCACTTTAGACCTGCCGACAATCAAAAATATAAAATTATGTCTGGAGATAATGGATTCTTTGCAATATCCGAAAGACAAAATCAAGTTGCTGTTAAACCGGGCTAACTCGGAAAGCAGTATAACTTTGCGCAAGGTTGAAGAGACCCTTAAAGTGCCAATTACAGCTTCCTTTCCCAGCGACGGCAAAACAGTGGTGGCCTCAGTCAATCAGGGCATACCATTTGTGGTCGGCCGCCCGGAAACTCAGGTGGCTAAGAGTGTCTTTAAATTGGCAGACATGATTGCCGGGACCGAGCAGCCGACCGAAACTGCCGAGTCTTCATTCAGCATTTTCAGCCGGGTCGGGCAGTTGTTCGGTTAGAGTTATTTAAAGACAAGCGGCTGGGGGGTAGGATATGTTAGGTTTAATTGTTTTGTTGGTGTTATTAACGACAATAATCATAATAGCCGCCTTGTACCAGTACTTAACAGTGGAAAAACGGCGGACCGAAGAACGGATGCAGCGGTATGTCCAGGAACCGGCCAAGTCCTACGACGCTAAGGCCCAGGAAGCGGTGCGGCAAATTGATGCTTGGCGGTCGGCGGTGCGTAAGGCAGGCAAATATATTAAGCTGCCCAATTGGTCGCGGAAAATCGAGCATCAATTGGTGCAAGCCGGTATACCGCTGAAAGGGTCGGAGTTTTTTGTGGTTGCAGCCGCAGTTTCCGGATTGGCTGCAGTTCTGTTATTTATGTTAGGCCGGGGAAATATTATTTGGGCTTTTTTTGGCGGAGCGCTTGGTTATTTAGCAATCCGTATTTTTCTGGTTATCAAAATTAAAAGGCGGGCCAAAGCGTTCAATGATCAATTGGGTGATGCGCTAGTATTGATTGCCAACTCACTGCGGACGGGATTTAGTTTTATGCAGTCGATGGAGATGGTGTCCAGAGAAATGCTGCCGCCGATAGCGGTGGAGTTTGCCCGCACGTTGCGGGAAATCAATTTAGGTATTAATACTGAGGAAGCTTTAAATAATTTGACGTTACGCATTGACAGCAATGACCTTGACCTGGTGGTAACCGCCGTGCTTATCCAGCGGCAGGTCGGGGGAAATTTGGCCGAAATCTTGGATAATATCGCTTATACTATCCGCGAACGGGTCCGGCTAAAAGGTGAAATTCGCACCTTGACGGCGCAAGGGCGGGTTTCCGGGTATATTGTAGCGTTATTGCCCATCATCATGGGCATTATCATATATATTATTAATCCGGAGTATATGGGGATACTGCTTACCCATCCGTTGGGACGGATTTTACTGGCCGCTGCCACCGTAAGTCAAATGATTGGTATGTGGGCGGTACGCCGGATAGTGGATATTGATATTTAAAGGATGATGGTCACAGGAATCAGACAAGAGTCCCGCCTTTTACCGGCAATAGATAAGGACTGCAAGCCTAAAAAAGTGGACTGTTGCTTTATGGTAATTAATACAATGAAGCTTTAGAATGTAAGTAATAAAAGCCCTAACAAATTATTAAAGGAGGCAAATCATATGATGTATTGGCAAATGATAAAAAGTTTGATTAAAAGTGAAAAGGGTCAAGGAATGGTTGAGTACGCCTTAGTAATTGCGCTGGTTGCAGTTGTCGTAGCCGGTTTTATTCCCGGGGTAACTGATGCAATTTCCAATACGTTTGATAGTATTAAGGACAAATTAGGCGCAGCCTCATAATAGCTCCATTGGACAAAGGTTCAGGGATGGAGTATTCGAATCTTCTTGCAAACGGCATCAGCTAAGTCCGGTCCAGTGCTGATGCCGTTTTTTCCGTTGATAGCTGGGAAGGTGATTATATGAGTAAACTGGCGAACTATATAAAGAACCGCCGCGGCCAGGCTGTTGTTGAGCTGGCGTTGGTGTTGCCGTTGTTCTTGTTGTTGGTGTTCGGGATATTGGAATTCGGCAATGTACTGAATGAGTATTTAGTTATTACGGCCGCCGCCCGGGAAGGAGCCCGCGCCGCCGCCGTGCAAACTGAGGAGACTGCGGTCATTGCAACAGTTCGTACTGCCGCCGCGACAGTTGACCGCGGCAGTCTGCAGGTAACAGTCACACCGGCCGCTGCGCCGCGGACACGGGGGCAGGCGGTGACGGTTACTGTTACTAATTCGGTAACTATTACGACACCCTTGATCAGTGTTTTTTTCCCCAGCAATCCGGTGATTATCCACAGCAATGCGGTAATGCGAGCGGAGTAGGTGATGATAATGAGATGGTTGAAGAATCAACGGGGATCGATTGCGGTATTATCGGTATTAGCCATAACCATGCTTATCGCTATGGCCGCGCTGGTAGTGGATGTCGGCATGTTGTATCTGGCTAAAGTGCAATTGGCCAATGCTGTCGATGCGGCAGCCTTGGCCGGCGTTCAGAAATTGCCGACCAATCCCTTCCAAGCAATCGTTGTTGCTCATGATTATGCCCGGCGCAACAAATTGCCGCCTAATACCCAAATATTGGCGACAGTCGGGGATCATGGGGGAATCGAACTGGGAAAAATCACAGTGACGGCCCGCCAATCGCTGGGTATGGCCTTTGCCCGAATATTAGGGATAGCCCAAGTGGACATCAGCGCATCGGCTCAGGCTGCTGTCCGCCCGTTCGGCGGCGGAACCGGTGTCGTACCGTTTGGGGTAGTTCGGCAGGACTTTATCAAAGGCCAAGCTTATGCCTTGAAAGAGGGAGCCGGCAGCGACGGTTTGGACTCATCCAAACATCATGGTAATTTTGGCGCGCTGGCGTTAGGCGGAACCGGCGCCAATGTGTATGAGGACAATATAAAATATGGTTCCCAAGTTAAAGTGTCCGTAGGCGATTGGGAGTTAACCAAGCCGGGTAATATGTCTGGTCCGACAACCAAGGGCGTTTCATATCGCGTCGGTCTTGATCCCACCGCAACCTATGATACGGTGACTGAAGGATCACCGCGTATTATTATTGTACCGGTAATTGATTCGCTTGATGTAAATGGCCGTGGATATGTTCAGGTGGTAGATTTCGCCGTGTTTTTCTTAGAAGGTACTATGGGACAAGGAAAAGATAACTATGTTATCGGTCGCTTTCGGGAAAGGTTGGTTACTGCCGGCGATCCGGGGACCAGTGGCAATTATGGCGTATATACAGCAACGTTGATTAAGTAGGGTGGTGTAAGCGATGTCCTTGTTGAAAAGATTGGAAGAGCGCCGGCATGACCGTCCCGCAGCGAGCGATGACAAACAGAAAGCCAATCTTTCGATGCGTTTGGACCCGTATTTAAACCTAAAAGTTAAAATACATAAACGAATCATTGACGAAATGATCCAGCAGGACAACAATGTTTTAATTGATAAAAATGTTGATAAAAAAGTTTTAGAAGATTTGGTGGCAAAATTCGCCAATACGGTAATGGATGAAGAACCGCTGGCCGTTCCCCGTGGCGACCGCAACAAAATTGTTGCCGAATTAACGGATGAGGTACTGGGCTATGGACCGATCGAACCATTGCTAAAGGAAGAAAGTATTTCGGAAGTAATGGTCAACAGCGCCCATCAAATATATGTGGAGCGTAAAGGCAAGCTTATTTTGACAGATATCAAATTCCGCGATGATGCCCATGTTATGCATATTATTGAAAAGATTGTGGCTCCGTTGGGGCGGAGAATCGACGAGAGTTCGCCGCTGGTCGATGCCCGGCTGCCGGACGGTTCGCGGGTTAATGCTATTATTCCGCCGCTGGCGCTGAAAGGGCCTTGCCTGACTATCCGTAAGTTCGCCAAAGATCCGTTGACTGTGGAAAACTTGATTGAATTCGGCTCTTTAACGGCCGAAATGGCCGATTTTTTAAAAGCATGTGTTGAAGGCCGGCTGAATATTGTCGTGTCCGGCGGTACCGGCTCCGGTAAGACCACAACATTAAACATATTGTCGTCATTTATTCCGGCTGATGAACGGATCGTCACCATCGAAGATGCGGCGGAAATTCAGCTGCGGCAGGAACATGTCGTGACATTGGAGACCAGACCGCCCAATATCGAGGGCAAAGGCGCAGTGACCATGCGCGACTTAGTGCGCAACTCACTGCGTATGCGACCTGACCGTATTGTTGTCGGTGAGGTGCGCAGCGGTGAAGCTCTTGATATGCTGCAAGCAATGAACACCGGCCATGACGGTTCAATGACCACCGGTCACGCCAACGGCCCGCGCGATATTTTAAGCCGTTTGGAAACGATGGTTATGATGGCCGGTATGGAATTGCCCATCCGGGCCATTCGGGAACAAATCGCCTCAGCTGTTGATGTTATCCTGCAGCAATCGAGATTGCAGGACGGCAGCCGGAAAATTACCCATGTTACTGAAGTACAGGGAATGGAGGGCGATGTTGTTATTCTGCAGGATGTATTTGTTTTTGAGCAAGCCGGCAAGGACGAAAACGGGAAAATTACCGGGCGGTTTAAACCTACCGGCATCCGGCCTAAATTCTTAGAGAAATTGGCTTCAAACGGTATTGTAATACCTAATGAGGTATTTTGGCCTTAGTGAACTCGTTTCAGCAAAGCTGAAACATCGGGGGCTCAGGTGGAGAGTCAACTCCACCTGAGCTGACGCCGCCTATAGAGGCGGGAGTCTTAACTCAGTTTTTTAACAATTTTTTTACTGTCGTATATCGCAATATTATTCTTTTCTGCTGCCGACAGTCAGGTTGAAATGCGGCTGCGTTCTTTAGACACCGCTGTGCTTGGCCGTTCGGATATTGATGAGGAATTGTCCCGGCCGATTAATGAACGATTGTTGGCTCCTTTCCGCCGGTCGCTGGCGGATTGGATCGGAAAGATGACCCCGCAATCCTTGCAGCGCATGGTCGAAACAAAAATGGCTATGGCCGGCGGTATGGGTAATCTTTCGACTAATGAATTTCTATTGCTGTGGGGAATGTGGGCCGGCGGGGTTATTTTACTTGCGTTTGGCGCCGTATCTTTTATGGAGCTGCCGTTAAAGAATACGGCTATGATTATGTTAGCCGCCGTAATGGCCGGCGGATTGCTGCCATTTATGCTGTTAAAACGTAAAATAACCCAGCGGCAGACCAGTATTCAAAAGGATTTACCGGAAGTACTGGATTTGCTTACGGTCAGTGTGGAGGCCGGACTGGCGTTTGACGGTGCGCTGTCCAAACTGGCGGAAAAAATGAAGGGAGCATTGGTTGATGAATTGGCGCGGGCTCTGCAAGAAATGCGTATCGGGCTGCCCAAGCGCACGGCTCTGCAAAATTTAGCCCAGCGTTGTAATGTAGCGGATGTATCTTTGTTTACAACTTCGCTGATTCAAGCTGACCAATTGGGAGTAAGTATTGCCAAAGTGCTGCGGATACAGTCGGCCGGTATGCGGGAGAAACGTCGCCAACGGGTGCAGGAGAAAGCAATGAAGGCACCGGTAAAAATGCTTATTCCGCTGGTAATGTTCGTCTTTCCAACCATATTTATTGTTTTGCTTGGTCCGGCGCTTATTCGAATAATGACTACGTTGATGGACAAATGAGGTTAATATGATCAAGAATTTGCGTACCGGACAAATTTTGGCTGGTAAGGTAAAACCGGCCGCCACATTTTTGCGGCGATTAAAAGGCTTGCTGGGGACGAACAGTTTGCCGGCCGGCCAAGCGTTATGGATTTATCCCTGCAACAGTGTGCATACTTTTGGCATGAACTATGCCATTGATGTTATTTTTCTTAACCACTCAAATCAAGTCCTAAAAGTTGTGCCGGCTATGCCGCCAGGAAGAATTGCCTTTTGCCGCGCGGCAAAATCGGTTGTGGAATTTCCGGCCGGCGTAATTGCCGCTACGAATACACAGCCAAGCGATGTTTTGGTCGTTAGTAAAGATAAAACTGTTTAACTTTATTTGTTATGGATAAGGTTAAACAGTTTTTGTTTATATTAGCTGGGTATACGATTTATTATTGAAACATGGCATCACCGGACAAACTGTGTTAAAATGGAATAAAGTCTCTTATGAATGCATTAATATCGGGTATAATATTTCTGTTAAGGAAATTTTACCCGATATTTTCTCAGGGGTGGGAGGTTTTAGCACCAGTGAAAAAATTATACCAACAGGAAGTACCGTTGTTAACGGCAATGCAGCGCTATGTAGCTGAGGGAGTACTGCCTTTTCACACACCCGGCCACAAGCAGGGAAAAGGAATGCACCCGGCACTGGCTAAGATTATGGGTCGTAGCAGTTTAGCACTTGATTTGGCGCTAATGGAAGAATTAGATGATTTGCATGAACCGCACAAATGTATTAAGCAGGCCCAGGACCTCGCTGCCGAACTTTATGGCGCTGACCATAGCTTTTTTATGGTCAATGGTACGACTGGCGGTATATACGCCATGATTTTGACGGTTGCCGGACCGGGCGATAAAATTTTGGTTCCGCGCAATGCCCACCGCTCAATTATCGGCGGAATTATTTTAAGCGGGGCAATACCTGTATTTATGCGCCCGGAAGTTGACAACGAACTGGGGTTGGCGATGGGAGTTACACCGGAAACGGTAGAGAATATGCTGGCAGACCATCCCGAAGCCAAAGCAGTTCTGATCATAAATCCTACTTATTATGGTGTGGCAACTGACTTAAAACGAATTGTTGATATTGTTCACAGTTATAATATTCCGGTCATTGTAGATGAAGCTCATGGTCCGCACCTAAAATTCAGTCCGCACCTGCCGTTACAGGCAATGGATGCCGGTGCCGATATTTGTGCCCAGAGCACTCATAAAATTATTGGCGCTCTTACGCAGTGTTCATTGGTACATTGCCGGGAAGGTATTGTTAACGTTCCCCGCTTGAAAGCAATGCTGCAATTGGTGCAATCAACCAGCCCGAATTACATTCTGATGGCTTCCTTGGATGTAGCCAGAATGCAAATGGCTACTGAAGGTCCAGCCTTGCTGAGTAAAGCGATTGAACTAGCTGAATGGGCCAGACAAGAAATTAACAAAATTCCGGGACTATATTGTTTCGGTCAGGAAAAAATAGGTCAGCCCGGTGTATTTCACTTGGACCCGACTAAACTAACGGTTACGGTGAAAGGCTTGCGGTTAAAAGGAGCCGAAGCTGAACACATTTTGCGGCACCGATATAAAGTTCAGGTTGAACTGTCGAATATATACAACGTATTATTTTTAATTACCCTGGGTGATTCGATGATTGAGGTATCCCGGATGGTTGAAGCATTGCGCATGATGGCCGAGAAATGCGGCGGCCACAATGACTTTTCCGCGCTTACCGATGTCTATAGTAATATACAATATCCGACTCCGCCGGTTCAGGCCATCTCACCACGGGATGCTTTATTCGGCCGGACCAGAAAAGTGCCTTTTACCGAATCGGCCGGATTGATCTGTGCGGAAATCGTTACTTTTTATCCGCCCGGTATACCGCTGTTGTGCCCCGGAGAATATGTTACCGAAGAAATTATTAGTTACTGCATGCGATTGCAGGAAGTAGGAATGCATATCTCCGGTCCCGAAGATTATACGTTAAAAACGATTAAAGTGGTGGAATAAATGTCAGGTTTTTTTATAACATTCGAAGGACCCGACGGGGGTGGTAAAACCACTCAAGTCGAATTACTAACTGAACATTTAAAGCAGCAAGGATTTCAAGTGATATGTACCCGCGAGCCTGGGGGAACGGAAGTCGGCAACGCTATAAGGTCATTGCTGCTGGACCCTGCTTACACGATTAACTCGCGGACAGAAGCGTTGCTATATATGGCTGCACGGGCTGAGCATGTTGAACAGGTAATTCGTCCAGCCTTGGTGCAAGGAAAAATCGTCATATCCGATCGCTTTGCCGATTCTACTTTTGTATATCAAGGAGCAGCCCGCAAATTAAGCAAAACTGAGATCGTTGCGATCAATCATTTTGCTACACAGGGTTTGCTTCCGGATATTACAGTTGTGCTTGACGGAACGGTTGAAGCTTTGCTGGGCAGAATGCAGAACCGTGGCAATCGCGATCGGATTGAACAAGAAGATATAGAATTTCACCGGAAGGTTCGCCAGGGATTCCTGGATTTAGCTGCAACCGAACCACAGCGGGTGAAAGTCGTCAGTGCCTGTGAGCCGGTGCAAACGGTGCACCGGAATGTTTTAAATTTAATACAGACGGGAATGACTGAAAGATGTCGATGAAGATCGCCAAATTAGGTTCGGGTGATGCCCGGGCGGTTTCTGAGCGCGAGACAATTCCAAAATCAGAGAAGAATAGCAAGCAATTTGCCTTAGAATTATCGACCCAGTCGGATCAGTATTCAGAGCAGCGGATAGCCGAATTGCTTCAACAGATCACCAAACAGGGAGCGAAACTAAGCCAAACTCCGACATATGCCGAACTAAAGGCCTATCGCGAGCTGGTTCGGCAATATTTAGGTGAAGCTGTCGGTCGAATGTATACTCTACAATCAAGTAAGGGTTGGGACCGGCAAGGCCGCCACAAGATATTCAGCATTATTAAGCAAATTGATGATCGCTTGGCTGAAATTACTGAAGACATCCGTCAGGGCCAGCAGCGGCAATTAGCTATTATGGAAAAACTTGATTCTATTCGGGGAATGTTAGTCGATTTATTTACATGAGGTGCGCTGCCATGTGGGAAGAAATAGTTGGCCATCGGGACATCATTATCAGCCTGCAGAATCTACTGCAGCGTTCGCAATGTCCGCATGCGTTCTTATTCCTAGGTCCTCAAGGCGTGGGAAAGTTTAAGGTCGCGGAGACATTTGCTGCCGGGATTTTGTGTCATGAACATGAGGCCCCTTGCGGAAAGTGCGCATGCTGCCAAGCAGTCCGGCAGGGGAAAAACTTAGATTTGATGGTCATTGAGCCTGATGGTGCCAATATAAAAATTGAGCAGATTCGGGCGCTTAAACATCAGGCAGCCATGACTTCCTATTCCGGTTATTGTCGTGTCTGTATTATTGATGGTGCGGACCGAATGACGCAGGAAGCCGCCAACAGTTTGCTAAAATTACTGGAAGAGCCGCCGTCTAATTTTATTATGATCTTGACTGCGGTCAGCCAAAATAAGATTCTTCCTACGTTGCAATCACGAACTATTATCTATAAATTCCAACCGTTGGTATATGACCAATTGTTGACAATATTGACGGCCAGAGGATTTGACAAGCAGCAGGCTGCTGCAAATGCCCGGATAAGCGGCGGTAGCGTCGGTGAGGCAATTGAGCTGTTTGATCCGGAGATTGCAAGTTTACGCCGTACGGCATTAGCCATGTTGACTACAGTTCCGCAAGGACTTGATTCTATCTGGGAGCAGGCCCAATTGATAGATAAACTGGATAACCGGCATGCAGCATTTATTTTAAAATTTTTAGTATGTTTTGTGCGGGATTGTGTGATGTTAAATTTGGGTTCAGCTTACCAAGAATTTATTATTAATCAAGATGTTAAAAATGAAATGCAGGATATTTGCACCGCTTGGACGAAAGAACAATGTGTTTGTGCTTATGATATTATTAAGGAAGCCCACAAGGCGTTGCAGGGCAACGCAAATACCCGGTTAGTATTTGAATCCTTATTGATACAATTACATGATATCTTGCAGGGAGGTAATATAGTTTGCCAGTTGTAGTTGGTGTTCGTTTTAAAAAAGCAGGAAAAATTTATTATTTTGATCCTATCGATACGGACGTAGCGGTAGGTGATCATGTAATTGTGGAGACTGCCCGCGGGTTGGAGTTCGGCGATATTGTTATTGGCCGTCGTGAAGTCGGCGAGGAAGATATTGTATTGCCGCTGAAACCTGTATTGCGCAGAGCAACCACTGAAGATGAACAAAAAGTAACGGAGAACAGGGCCAAAGAAATTGAAGCATTTGCAATTTGTGAACAAAAAATTGCCGCCCATCAATTGCCGATGAATCTCGTGGATGTAGAATATACCTTTGATATTAATAAAATTATTTTTTATTTCACCGCTGAGGGGCGGATTGATTTTCGCGAACTAGTAAAGGATTTAGCTGCCGTATTTCGGACCAGAATCGAATTGCGCCAAATTGGCGTGCGGGATGAAGCTAAGATGATGGGTGGTATCGGCTGTTGCGGGAGATCGTTGTGCTGCGCCACATTTTTAGGAGATTTTGAGCCTGTTTCCATTCGTATGGCCAAAGATCAAAATTTGTCGTTAAATCCAACTAAGATTTCCGGAATCTGTGGACGGTTAATGTGTTGTTTAAAATATGAAAATCATTGCTATGAAACATCTTGTGTATGTCCCAAGAAATCGCCACCGCCTAAAATAGGCCATGAAGTTATAACCGTAGACGGTGAGGGCAAAGTAGTTTCAGTTAACCAAAACAAAAAGACTGCATCTGTACTGCTTGATGATGGCAAGTCAGTTGAAATTCCTTGGGAGGAAATAGTTGAAAAAGAGGAAGTATAATGCAGGTTCAGCTTAATTCCGGCGAACGCATAGATGATTTGATAATTAATGACTATAAAATTATTCAGAGTACGCAGGCGTTTCGGTTTTCGCTTGATGCTGTTTTGCTGGCTCATTTTGCTTATATTCGCCGCCAGGCTATAGCGGTAGATTTGGGTACCGGTTCTGGTGTAATTGCACTACTATTAGCCGCCCGGAACATTAAGTCCGTCATTGGGATTGAAATTGATCCGTTATTGGCGGATATGGCTTCCCGCAGTGTAACATTAAACGAAGTGGGATCTATTGTATCTATCATTAATGCGGATATGCGCAGACTGCAGGGCGTATTGCCGGCCGGCAAATATGATTTGGTTGTAAGTAATCCCCCTTACCGGCGATCCGGAACAGGTAAGATCAGTAAAAATGATAAAATTATAAACTCGCGGCATGAAATATCTGTAAGTCTAGCGGAGGTAATTGCGGCCGCTAAATACCTGCTGAAATACCGGGGGCGTTTAGCCTTGATACATCTGCCTGAACGGCTGCCGGAGATATTTTATCAAATGCATATGCAGGGAATTGAACCTAAACGGATGAGAATTGTACATTCTTATGTAGACCGTAAGGCTTGTTTAGCGATGATTGAAGGAATTCTGGGTGGAAAATCCGGTTTGGAAATAATGCCGCCGCTGGTTATTTATCAGCAAAACGGAATTTATAATGATGAAATTCAAAAATATTATATAAAACATTCAGATGACGGTAGCAGGTGAATTTAATGGTCGACACAACAGGTATATTATATTTATGTGCTACTCCTATCGGCAACTTAGAAGATATGACTTACCGTGCAGTTCGTGTTTTACAAGAGGTTGATGTTATTGCCGCCGAGGATACCCGCCATACCCGCAAACTGTTAAGTCATTTTCAAATCCATACTCCACTGGTTAGTTATCACGCACATAACAAGCAGCAGATGGGGGAGTACTTGCTGGAGCGGCTATTAGCCGGTGAAAATATTGCAGTTGTAAGTGACGCCGGTATGCCTGGTATTTCGGACCCCGGAATGGAATTAGTACGATTGGCTATTGACCATAAAATCCAGGTAATTCCGGTACCGGGAGCAAACGCAGCACTATCAGCCTTGGTCTGCTCGGGTTTCGATACTACCGTATTTACTTTTATCGGCTTTTTACCTAAAACAACTGCCAAGCGCCAAGAAACTCTTGGCGCTTTCCGCACTTGCCCTTACACGATGATAATTTATGAATCTCCGCACCGTTTGATGGCTGTGCTGCAGGAAATGTTAAAAGTGTGGGGTAATCGGCAGATTGTTGCCGGCAGAGAAATAACCAAAAAGTTTGAGGAATTTGTCAGAGGAGATATTACCGGACTATTGGAACATTTTACGCAAAATCCGCCTCGCGGTGAGTTTACACTAGTGATACATGGTTTTACCGGCAGTGAGGAAGAATCTGAGATTATGGAGCAAATTCCGTTGGCCCAAGCGGTAGATAAACTGGTTCATGCTGGAATAGACAAAAAAGAAGCAATCCGACAGATAGCTGTTGAACGAAAAGTTTCACGCCGCAGCGTATATCAGGAATACCTAGTTTGGGACAAAAAAAAATAAAGAGGTTAAAAACCTCTTTGTTATACGGCTTTGTCACTCATCGCTGCGAGACATTCTTTACATACATTTTTGCCTTTAAAATTAGTAACTTCATCGGCATTGCCACAAAATACACATGCTGGTTCATATTTGCGCAATATTATACGATCACTGTCAACATAAATTTCTAAAGCATCCTTTTCTTCGATGTCCAATGTACGGCGTAGCTCAATTGGAATTACAACACGACCTAGCTCGTCCACTTTACGCACAATACCAGTTGATTTCATTCTTATATTCCTCCATACAACAATATTCGACAAAATCTGTCTAAATAAATAATACCAAATATTACAGTACTTGTCAACCCAATATTTGGCAAAAATTACGATTTTTTTATTATCTTTATCACTTTAAGTATATTTTTGCAAAGATATCTGTAATAATGACAAAATTCTGCAATGATCGATACGTCGGCTCGCCTGTTGACTGAACATGTTTGTTATCATTTTAGCGGTGGGTAGGAGTGTCGAATTATGTATAAATATTCTATCAACTAGGAGGATCAAAAATAAAATGCAAAGCAAGTCATTTTATATCACAACCCCTATTTATTATCCCAGTGACCGGTTGCATATCGGCCACGCTTACTGTACGACGTTGGCCGATACTATTGCCCGCTATAAGCGGCTGAACGGTTTTGACGTATTCTTTCTGACCGGTTCGGATGAACACGGTCAAAAAATACAGCGCAAAGCCCAAGAACAGCAAGTTACTCCCATCGCCTATGTCGACAAAATCGTAGCTACATTTCAGCATTTGTGGAAGCAACTGCATATATCTAATGATGACTTCATTAGAACAACCGAAAAGCGGCATTATGATTTGGTTCAAGCCATTTTTCAGAAAATTTATGACCAGGGGGACATTTATAAAGCAGCCTATGAAGGTTGGTATTGTACTCCTTGCGAGACTTTCTGGCTGGAACGGCAATTAAATGACGGAAAATGTCCGGATTGCGGACGTCCGGTTGAAATGGTCCAAGAAGAAAGCTATTTTTTCCGTATGTCCAAGTACCAAGACCGGCTGTTGAAATACATTGAGGAAAATCCCGATTTTATTCAGCCGATATCACGCCGCAATGAAATGATCAATTTTATTAAGAGCGGTTTAGAAGATCTCTGTGTATCGCGGACAACCTTTGATTGGGGCATTCCTGTTCCGTTTGATACCAAACATGTTGTTTATGTATGGTTTGATGCCCTCTCAAACTATATTACTGCAGCCGGATACCTTAATGACCGGGAAAAGTTCGCCAAATACTGGCCGGCCGATATCCATTTGGTAGGAAAAGAAATTGTCCGCTTCCATTCTATTATCTGGCCGATTATGCTGATGGCGCTTGGTATTGAACTGCCCAAAATGGTATATGGTCATGGTTGGTTGGTAGTAGAAGGCGATAAAATGTCGAAATCTAAAGGGAACGTTATTGATCCCTTAGCTTTAATTGATGAGTTTGGCGCCGATGCCATTCGCTACTTCCTATTACGGGAAATTACGCTGGGTTCAGACGGTAATTTCTCCCGTGACGCCTTGATAAACCGTATCAATGCCGATTTAGCTAATGATCTGGGTAATTTGCTGCACCGTACCTTAAATATGATCGGCAGGTTTAATGATGGTATCATTCTTGCTCCGGGAGCAATGGAATCAATTGACAATGAACTGGCTACCCTGGCCCGCAATACAGTGGCCGGCTATGAACGGTATATGGATAGATTGGAAATAAATGCGGCCTTAAAAGAAGTGTGGGCACTGATCAGCCGCACTAATAAATATATTGATGAAACTGCACCTTGGAGTTTGGCCAAAGATCCAAATCAACAAGAAAGACTAAATACAGTTTTGTACTCTTTGGCTGAGACGTTGCGAATTGTGTCGATACTGATTTCTCCGTATATGCCGGCAACTGCTCCGAAAATCTGGAGCCAGCTGGGAATTAGAACTGATTTTGCGAAAATGCAGCTGCAAGATGCCCAACAATGGGGTGGATTAGAGGTTGGCATTAAAGTCGCCCAGCCGCAGCCTATTTTCCCACGAATTGAAGATAAGCCAGTTGCCGATAAAAAACCGGTTCCAGAAATACAACCGGTGCAAACCCCCGAAGTCAGTATTGATGAATTTGCCAAAATGGACTTACGGGTAGCCAAAGTCATTGCGGCGGAAAAAGTGGCGAAAGCGGATAAACTGCTTAAATTGCTGGTAGATTTAGGTGATGAGCAGCGAACTATCGTTTCCGGCATAGCCCAGCATTACACACCCGAAGAATTAGTAGGAAAAAATGTTGTAATGATTATTAACCTGAAACCGGCTAAAATCCGCGGCATTGAATCGCGGGGGATGGTATTGGCTGCTTCCTGTGATGGTAAATTAACATTAGTAACGGCGCCTGACATGCCTGCCGGCAGCAAAGTGAAGTGATAATTAATGGCGGCTTTGATTGATTCCCATGCGCATCTGGATGATGACCAGTATCGTCAGGATCTGACGGCAGTAATTGAACGGGCGAAGGAAGCAAATATTCAGGCCATAATCAATCCGGCTCAGGATATGGCTACCAGCAGGAAAGCCATCCAATTGGCGCTTGAAAATGAAATGATTTATAGTGCAATAGGCTTTCATCCGCATGAAGCTCATCAAGCTGCGGCGAATGATTATGATCAGCTGGCAGAATGGTCGCAGCAAGAAAAAGTAGTGGCTATTGGCGAACTGGGGTTGGATTATTATTATGATTATTCGCCCCGCGAGCAGCAGCAACAGGTACTGATTCGTCAGCTGGATTTGGCCCGCCAGGTTCATTTGCCGATTATTGTCCATGACCGCGATGCGCACGAAGATATTTTTAATATTATAAAAAATGAAGGTAAAGGACTGGCAGGTGTATTTCATTGCTTTTCCGGTTCATGGGAGATGGCCAGGCAATTACTTAATTTAGGTTTTTATCTTTCTTTTGGCGGACCGGTGACTTTTAAGAACGCCGTTAAAGTCAAAGGGATTGTGGAAAAAATGCCGTTAGACAGATTGCTGATTGAGACTGATTCTCCCTATCTGTCCCCGCATCCGCTGCGCGGCAAGCGGAATGAACCGCTTAATGTGCAAATCGTTGCGCAGGAAATTGCTGCTATTCGCAAGCTGGATATTGAAGAAGTAGCTGCCATTACCACTGACAATACTAAGAGACTTTTTTTATTGAATATTTGAGTAAAATCCGGAGCGCGCTGCGCTGCCGGATTTTTTTTTGCAATCAGACGGTGGCGACAGTTTGGATTGTCTTTTAAATAGTTTAGCAGAGCAATTTGCAGGCGTTTGCGGGATAGAATAGAAATATATGGATATGGAAATACTATAATTAACCTGAAAATCTCATGTTTGACAACAAAATGGTAGTTATGATATAATTTCCAGGCATTTAAGAAAGGGGGAACTACATGGAAGATATCCAGTCTGTAAGGATTCAAAGACTGATCGAGTTCATAACTCGGAATAAAAAGACTTTGATTATTACAGCGCTCCTTATCATTTCCTTAGTAGCTACCGGGTTTGTTTGGGCACGTAAACAAGTCAACATTACGGTTGACGGCAAAAACATGCAAATTACTACTTCATATAGCAATCCGCTAGACGTGTTAACACAAGCAGGAGTTACACTTGGTCCGCAAGATGAATACCGCTTGACGACCAAGAGATTGGCAGAAGGTTCTACCATTGAGGTATATAGAGCCGTTCAGGTAGCTATTACTTATCAAGGCAGAACACGGTCAAGGCTGACAGGTAAGCCGACTGTAGCCGAATTTGTTCAATCAATGGGCATACCGCTGAGCAATATTGAAATGATTCCAGATGGTCAAACCCGGCCAACGGCAGGCATGCGTATTAAAGTAGTGGAAATTCGGGAAGAAATTCGTCAAGAAAAAAGAGAAATTCCTTTTACTGTTTTTCGCAAGCCGGATCCGACTTTAGAAAGTGGTATTGAAGAAGTGGAACAAGCAGGGAAACCGGGAATGAAGTTAGTGACTGTTAAGGTCAAATACGCCGACGGTGTGGAAACTGTCAAGAAAGATATTGCTGAAAAAGTATTACAAGTATCGACGCCAAAGGTTGTCCGTTCCGGAACTCGGAACACACTCGATACATCCCGCGGTACTATACGGTTTAAAAGTGTACGCTGGATGGAGGCAACTGCTTATCTGCCTACCGACGGATCGCCGGAAGGGCTTACGGCAACAGGCATAGCTGCCCGCCGGGGAATTGTCGCCGTTGATCCGGATGTTATTCCGTTAGGCACACGCGTATATGTCCCAGGTTATGGATTTGCCTTGGCAGCTGATACCGGTGGCGCTATTATCGGTGATCGTATCGACTTATGTATCGAGGATTATGATGAAGCATGGGATTTCGGGAGAAAACAAATAAAAGTATATATTCTCGATAACTAAGCTGATTGGCCCGCGAATTACTTCGCGGGCCATAATCTTGCACTTGTCGGACTTGCAGATCAAGCAAGCTATTAATGTTGCGAAAGATAATTGTATTTCGTGGTATAATAAGAATAAATATATAGTTTAACCGCCGGTTGGCGGTCTAACTTAAATGCGGAGAGGGAGTAGTCTTGATTCAAGAAGTAATTATTGTCGAAGGTAAACAAGATATTGCGGCTGTATCACGCGCTGTTGAGGCCGATATTATTGCCACCAACGGTTTTAATTTAAAGCCTTATACCATGCAACAGATAGATAAGGCTTATCAGACCAGGGGAATTATTATTTTAACTGATCCTGACAGCGCCGGGGAACGTATCCGGAAAATTTTAACCAATAAGTTTCCCAAGGCTAAACATGCGTTTATGCCGCGTGAATGGGCAACTCAGAATGACGATATCGGGATCGAAAATGCATCGGTTCAAGCAATAAAAACAGCTTTAAGTAAGGTTCGTTACCGGGAATGGAATGTTTCCCAGGAGTTTTCCCATAAAGATATGATGAATAATCGGTTAACAGGGACGCAATATGCTGCAGATAGGCGGGAACAACTGGGCCGCATCTTAGGCATAGGCTATACCAATGCCAAACAATTTTTACAACGACTCAATCACTATGGGATTACCAGACGGGATTTTGAGCAAGCACTGGATGAGGTGAACAGATCTAATGATACAACCGTCGATTGCCAATAAGAGTGTCACATTACATATATTGAAGACTTTCGGAATATATACCAGTAAGAAATTAGGCCAAAACTTTCTAATTGCGCCGGAAATTGTAGATCAAATAGTGGCAGCTGCCGAAATCAATCCGCATGATGATGTATTGGAGATTGGACCGGGAATCGGTACACTTACGCAGGGATTGGCTGAGACCGGCTGCCGGGTCACTGCTGTTGAACTTGACCGCCGCTTAATTGATGTGCTGGCGAAAACTTTAGCCGGTTATGATAATGTACGGGTAATTCATGGCGATATCTTAAAAATTGACATTTCCCGGGAAATAGCGGCAAAAAAATATAAAGTAGTGGCTAATTTGCCATATTACATCACTACGCCAATAATTATGCGGCTGCTCGAAGAAAGATGGCCGATTGACATTTTAGTAACGATGGTGCAAAAAGAAGTTGCTCAACGCATGGTGGCGGTGCCGGGCAGCAAAGATTTCGGCGCGTTGTCGGTTGCCGTACAATATTACGCTGAACCCCAGATAGTACTAAATGTGCCGCCCAATGCTTTCCTGCCGCCGCCGGCAGTAGAGTCGGCAGTAATCCGCTGCCGCATTCGTTCTACGCCTGCGGTACAGGCCAAAAAAGAAAGTGTTTTTTTCCGGGTCGTTAAGGCCGCCTTTGCGCAGCGGCGCAAAACACTGCAAAATGCATTGCAGTCGGCCGGATTAACCAAAGAACAAGTCCAATATATCTTGGCGGCGGCCGAAATTGACGGTATTCGCCGCGGGGAGACTTGCTCGTTGGCTGAATTTGGCCGGATAGCCGATGCCTGGGTTGATATGGATGGGCGAATTGATTAACCCTCTTAATCAGGAATATAGGATTGACAACTTATTATCAAAAAGTTGCCAATCCTTTTAATTTCTTGATGTATTTCGCTTCTGTTTATAGATTGAAGTTGTTGCTGTCTAGATTTGGAAGGTATCTTAAGGCTATTTTTCCGGCAGAAAAGATTCTAACAAATCCAGACGGCGTTCGCTATGGTAGCCGAGATATGTCTTATTTTGCCATTGGCGGGTGCGAGGCTGCTGTTTAAAAACTGCTATTGCTTCCAGACAATCGCCGACAATGGTATCAATTATTTTTTTGGTGTGGATCATATTCTTAATTGATGAACCTAGCCGGTAATGTGGTATTGTCGTTGCAACACCAATTTTTAATTTCTGCAGCCGGGCCATAGCCATTGGCACCGGTGGTACAGCTAGTTCAACAAAAGGGATTTTATCCATAAACCTGCGCGAGATAGCATGAGGTCCATGCGTGGGAGAAGCTAGTTCAATTTTTTTATCTAATCCTAACTCTTGATTAAGGCGAAGCCGCCAAAGGAAGGTAGGATTATAGCGTTCAATATGCCGGGGGGGAACCGGGTAACAATTTGTCAGGGCGATATCTAAATGATTGAGCAGTACCCCATTGATAAGCTCCATCAGATTTTCGTTAAATGTTCCTACCATGTCGCCGTCGACAAAGGCAACTACATCACTTCCGATAGCATAGGCTATTTTGGCGCCGATTGCCCGTGGGACATCAATACCTAGACATTCATGAAAACAAACAATTTGTAATTTTGGCAGCCGCATTTGTAATACTTCCTGCATTGTTGAATCTTTTGATCCGTTTATGATTAAGATAATATGATCTATCGGAAGAGTCCCTAAGTTTTGCAATACAGTAGAAATGCGGCCTGCCTCATTTTTTGCCGGAACTACCACCGTTATCAAGTGTTATCACCTCGCCGGTTTAAGTGCGTTGCTGCGGAGGAAGGCTAAATCTACTACAGTATATTGTCGGCTGTCGGTATAGGTTCCCCGATATCGGTAATTGCTTTAAGACGGTAGCAATTAATTTTCATGTTACATAGTATGTAGTAAGGTAAAGGGGGGAACACCTATGCTGGAAATCGGAGATTTAGTTGTACGTAAATCACATGGAAAGGACATAGTATTTAAAGTTACTAACATTGTAAAAGACCCTGCCGGAAAAGATGTTTGTGTGATAAAGGGCCTACATCTAAGGCTAATTGCCGATGCGCCTATGGAGGACTTAGAGCGGATCAGCAGTGAGGATCTTCGTAATGAAATAGTACGGACGGAAAATATGCAAAAAGAAAGTCTACGCCGAGTTGCTCTAAGGCGGAACATGGAAAGAGAGCAAGTAGAGACAATGCGAGCAAATTTGACGAAAAAATACTCTTTTTTTGACATGCCCGGTCGGGTACTGCATATTGACGGTGATGAAGAATACTTAGGAATGTGTTTAAAAACATACAGTCAGTTAAAACTGCAGGCAGTGGGCAAAAACATAGAGGAGTCAAAACAGCCTGAGCAAGTTGTAGAACTACTGCGAGAATTTCATCCAGATATTTTGGTTCTGACCGGGCATGATGCATTAGTGGGAAATGGCAAAAAAGATTTTCGCGACATAAATAATTATCGTAACTCAAAATATTTCGTGCAAGCAGTAAAAAATGTTAGAATGATCCAGCCATCGAGAGATGATTTAGTCATTTTCGCGGGGGCCTGTCAATCTTTCTTCGAAGCAATTCTTGAAGCCGGAGCTAACTTTGCCAGTTCGCCGACCAGGATATTTATTCACGCTTATGATCCGGTATTTATTGCCGAAAAGGTTGCATTTACGCCAATAAATAGTACTGTTGATATAAGTGATGCAATTACTTCATCGGTTACGGGTATCGAAGGTGTCGGCGGCCTGGAAACAAGAGGAAAGTTTCGCCTGGGACTGCCGAAAACTCCTTATGGTTAATAACTAAACTTAAACTACTCATACTTCCACTAGAATAACGGGTTAGGTTGCTGGATAGAAGGTACGCAAAAGTAAGGATTGGCAATTCGAGCTTACGCCCGAGTTGCCAATCCTTACTTTTATCTTATTGAGTGAGCTAAAGGCTATGCAAATATTGCAATACTATATACCGGCAAATTGATATACAAAATGAACTATTTCATATGTAAACATTACCTTGTTTTATAAACAGGAATTTGTTAATTTGTCGCGAATTAGTATAGAGTATCAGTTGACATAACATGAACCACAGAAAGGATGAAAAAATGTTAATCAATAGAAACAAGAAATATCGTTTTTGGCTGCTGGGTCTTCTGATATTTACTCTTTCTGTAACGTCGGTTGGAGGATCATTTGCAACAGCTGCTTGGGCGGCTGAAGCCGTAGATGGACAAGCCGGACAGGAAGAGGTAAAACAGGAAGGCAATATCGCTGTTGGACTGGCAGCTCTAGGTCTAATTGCACTTCTCGCCAATAAAAGTGATAAGGATTCAGATAATTCAGCTACCCAGGGTTCCAGCGGCACTGTACCGACCCCAGGTTCCGGTGGAACTAACCCGAATACCGGCACACCTGCACCACAGCCTGCTCCCACATCACCGGCGACAGGATTAACGGCGGATGAACAAAGGGCAGTCAATCTTCTGAACGCTGACCGTAAAGCTGCCGGATTGTCACCGTTGAAGGTCAATCTTAATCTGGTCCGGTTAGCTGAAAACTATGCTCAGGATATGATCAATCGTAACTACTTCTCTCACTATAACCCGGAAGGTCAATCGCCGTTTGACCGGATGAACGCTGCCGGTATTAGTTATCGCTATGCGGGGGAGAACCTGGCAATCAACAGCAGCGTTGACAGGGCCGAGGTCGCCTTTATGAATAGTTCGGGGCATAGAGCAAATATTTTGAATCCGAACTTTACCGAAGTAGGTATTGGCGTCCGCTATAAAGGCGGATCCGTATATGTTGTACAAGAGTTTATTGGGAAATAGTTAATCTTGGTATTGGTTTCGAATATGAATTTTTTGTGCTTTAAATTTTTCCTGGTACATGCGGTTATCTGCTTGTTTAAAGAGATCATCCATGCTTGTCGAAGAATCGGTGCGGCCGGACATTCCCACTGAAACACTTAATGGAATGTGTAATTCATTCTGTTGATTAAAGTGGTCAAGTCCGTACCTGATTCTTTGGCAGGCATTTTTCATTATTTTTTCATCAGCTCCCGGAAGAATGGCGGCAAACTCATCGCCGCCGATTCTGGCTACAATGTCGGTTTCACGAAAAGCACTACAGATAATAGTAGCACAGGCTGCTATTGCTTTATCGCCATACTGATGGCCGCAGCTATCATTGATTGATTTAAGATTATCGATGTCACAGACGACAATTCCCAGTGGTGTAATGGGGTTTTCACGATAAAACTTCATTTTATTTTCAAAATAAGCTCGGTTATAAATACCGGTCAATGCATCATGAAAACTTAAATAAGTCAGGCGCTGTTCCAACCGGATCTGATTAGTGATATCACGGACAATGGCCAGTATATCTTCATTATCGATACTGGCAACTCTAACTTCAATATATTGAGCTGCCTGGTCCTCAATTAACTCATACTGGAAAATCTGCGTAGAATTTGTCAGCAATGCAGCTGCAATTGCCTGCTGCATTTTATCTGCCAAGCATTGGGGGAAACACTTTAAGATGTTTTTTCCGACCGGGCTTTCAGTTAGCAACGATAAGGAGGAGTCTTTTGCCGGCTTGAACAAAGTGACAAAACCACGGTTATTTACCCGGAATATTGTATCAGGAATTGTTTGAACCAGCATTCTATTTTGTTTTTCTGCTTTTTGCAGGGCATTTTCGACACGTTTACGTTCAGTTAGTTCATGTTCCAGCTCTTTATACAGCAGCGACTTAGCGGGTGTTCAAGCCAAGGCCAGTTTAGCCGTCGGCAGCAAACCGGGAACTGCCGATCTAATATTAAATATTCAGCCTAAAGGCAAGAGTCATACCGGCAGCATAAGTATCGATAATTATGGTAACCGGTATACAGGCCGCAATGAAGTGATGTTTCACTATACCAGGAATAATCCCGGACAGCGAGGAGACCGTTTTATTCTCAGCGGCGTGACCACCGGTGATGAGCTTGGCAGCGGCAGTGTGGCTTATGAACTACCGGCATTAAAACCGGGCGGTAAAATTCAGGTCGATTATTCGCAAATGCGCTATCAATTAGGTGAAGATTACGTGGATCTGGATGCCACCGGTACAGCTAAAACTGCCTCAATTTCGTATATTCAAACCCTCAAGCGGTCGCAGAAAGAAAATTTATATGCACAAATTGGTTATGGTGACCGTCGGCTGCATGACAATGTACCAACTGCCGATAAACGGGCTAAATTGGTGACCGTTGCCCTAAATGGCGACAGTCTGGATGCCTGGGGTGGCGGCGGGGCCACCAGTTATTCACTTACCTGGACGTTCGGACGGTTAAATATTGATAATGATGATGCAAGGGTTATTGATGACGAAACGGCGAATAGTGCCGGGTCATACACAAAACTGTATTTGAATGCCATACGGCAGCAATTTATAAATAAACGGTTATCGTTGATGTTGTCAGTTAACGGCCAGTTAGCCAGCAAGAACTTGGATTCCTCTGAAAAAATGTCGCTGGGTGGGGCGTATGGTGTTCGCGCTTATCCCAAAGGCGAAGCTTCCGGCGACAGCGGATATCTTGCAACCGCTGAATTGCGCTGGACTTTGCCGTTAGCCAATCCTAAAGCAGGAATGCTGCAAATGGTTGGTTTTATTGACGGCGGATCGGTGATAATTAACAAAAATAACTGGACGGAGTTAGATAATCGGCGGAATTTATATGGCGGCGGATTGGGCTTTATTTGGAATAAGCCCGGCGATTATATGGTTCGTCTGAGTTATGCCTGGAAGATAGGATCGGAGCAGGCTAAATCCGATACGGACAAAGATGGCCGGCTATGGATAATGGGTACTAAGTACTTTTAAATTACTATTTCATTCGCGAAAGAGGTGATACAAGATGCGCATTACGCGTAAACAGCGGCGGGCACGTGAACGCAAACGCCGGCTGCTGGAAGCGAAAGATAAAATAGTAAATACGTTAAGAAAGTCAGCAATGGTGGCAGTGCTGGCAATTGGCCTTAACAGCAATGTTTTATGGGCAATGCCGCAAGGTGCACAGATTACAGCAGGTGCGGGATCAGTAGTTCAAAATAATAATGCCATGACGGTTAATCAAAGTTCCAATAAAATGAGCATTAATTGGGACAGTTTTAGTATTGCTGCTCACGAAAAGGTTAACTTTATCCAGCCTACGTCCCGGTCGGTAGTATTAAACCGGGTTATCGGCAGCGATCCTTCAACTATTTACGGTCAATTATCAGCTAATGGAAAAGTATTTTTGATCAATCCCAGCGGGGTGCTTTTTGCACCTGGCTCACAGGTTGATGTTGGGTGACTGGTTGCTTCAACACTTAATATGACTGATGCTGACTTTATGGCCGGGCGCTATGTGCTACAATCGGACAGTGTTGCTGCCGCTATTGTTAACGAAGGAGCTTTGCGGGCTGCTAACGGCGGCTATATTGTGTTGGCCGGACGGCAAGTAACTAATAAGGGGACTATTGATGCCCCGCAAGGAACGGCGGCATTAGCGGCCGGCAGTCAATTGGTACTCGACCTGCCGGATAATAGTACAGTCGACTTGGCAGTAAAGCAAGAAGCGATAAATGCAGCGGTAACCAATAACGGAAAAATTTCCGCCAACGGCGGTCAAGCGATTTTGCTTGGACGTGCCGGTGATACAGTTTTGGCTAATGTCATTAATAATAGTGGTATTATTGAAGCTAAAAGCATTAGCCGGCAGAATGGCGTGATTCGCTTAGACGGCGGTCCAAACGGGGTAGTAACAAATTCAGGCACTTTAGATGCATCGGGGAAAACACCGGGACAGACCGGCGGTAAAATAACAGTTGTTGGCGATAAAGTAGCCTTAACGGATGGCTCGACTATTAATGCCTCCGGTGATCTAGGCGGCGGAACGGTCATAGTCGGCGGCAATTTCCACGGCCAAGGGTCTGAGCAAAATGCTACGGCTGTATATATAGGCAAAAATGCCGGCATAAATGCTGATGCGCTAACTAAAGGAGACGGTGGTAAAGTTGCGGTTTGGTCGGAGGAAGCTACCAGATTCTATGGCGAGATTTCTGCCCGGGGCGGTTCCGAGGCTGGAAATGGCGGTTTTGTTGAAACATCAGGTAAACAATACCTTGATGCCCAAGGCACAGTAGACGCTTCAGCCCCTAAGGGTACTGCCGGCACCTGGCTGATGGACCCGCGCAATGTTACTATTCAGGCCGGTGGAGCCCGCGGTACGGCAAATGAGCCTGACTTTGTGGCAGTAAGCGATGATGCCGTGGTAACTACGGAAAGTATAATTACAGCCTTAAACGGCGGGACCAGTGTCAGTATTAACACCGGTACCGGCGGTCTGCAGTCCGGCAATATTACCGTGGCCGATGATATCGTTAAAACGACCGGCGGCGATGCCACACTAACACTGCAGGCGGCCAATAATATAATCGTGGAGAGCGATATAACAATCGCTTCAAATAATGGTAAACTGAATATCGATTTTAACGCTGATTTCGATGGAACGTACGGCGGCACAATTCAATTGAAGAATGGTAGTAGTCTCATTACCAACGGCGGCAATATCGATTTGTATGGCGGAACTACCGGCAGTAGCAGCGGCTACGCCGGCAGTGTCATGGCTAATACGGCGGGCATTTCCCTGCAGGGCGGCGTAACCCTGGACACAACGGCAACCGGCGATTCGGGCGGCGACATTAATCTGCGCGGCAGCAACAGCGGCAATTCGATTAATGATCAGACCACTGGCCACTTCAGAGGCATAGCCTTGACCGGAAGCGGCAATACGTTGAAATCCGGCGGAGGCAATATCAGCTTAACGGCTTTGGGTCATGGCTACTACGCCGGTCAAGAAGCGCTGGCCATCACTGATAGCAACGCGCAGATCAGCGCCGGAACAGGGGCGGTTAGCTTGACCGCCGACTCCATGACCCTAAGCGGCCGGATCGGCGGACAGGACGACGATAGCGGCACGGTAACGCTGGCGCCGCTAACGCAGACCACTAATATTGCTATCGGCGATGGGGCGGTGGCGGCAGCACAGACTGCGGAAGACACCGCGGCCGAGGCGGCCCGGACTAGTGGTGCACCGGGAATTATTACGGCCTTGAAATTATCCAGCGCCGTATTTAGCGGTGACAATAAAGTTATTCAATCCGGCCTGGACATTACCATTGGTACGGGAAATACAGCTGGTAATAACGGCAGTGCCGGGATCATTGACATTAATAATGTAACTTTCGGCAATAACGTACTTATTCAAGCACCAGGGACCAGTGAAACACCGGAAACTCAAGGCGAGATTACTATCAGCGGGCCGGTGTCGGCTGCGGGGTTCAATATCACTCTCAATGCTTATCACGGGGCAACGACTTCCGTTGATGCCGGGATTATTGCCGCCGGGCTACAGTTAATCGATCCGCGCCAGGCGGCGATCTATGACTTTAGACTAGGCAATAATCAGGTAGATAATTTGGCGGTCAATACCGGTCGGTTACTATATACCGGCCGTGGCGATACTACTATCGGAACGGTCGGCACTACCAACGGCATTACGGTCAGCGACATTGCTGCCAGTGCAGTTACGCTGACCGATGCCGGCTCAGATTTAACGGTAACTCAAGCGGTGGTTTCCCATACCAGCGGAGTGGCGCTAGCATTGACCGCGACCGGTGATTTACTGATAGCCGATACCAGTATTGCGGCTAATAACGGATCACTAAGCTTGACAGCCGGTAATTTAATCACTACCGGCGCCAGCAGTATAACGGCCGGCAACGGTGGGCTTACTTTAGCGGCCGATACGATGGCCTTTAGCGATACAACAACCATTTTCGGCAACGGCAGCTTAACGCTGCAAACCAATAGTGCCGGACAAGCGATAAATATCGGCAATGGTGCGGGAGCCGGTCTCAACTTAGCCGGCACGCTGTTCCACTTAGCCGGTGGCAATCCGGTATTCCAGGATGGTTTCAGCAGTATAACCCTGGGACAAACTGCCGGTACCGGTACGTTAACGGTGGATGGCGCCGTTACTTTTCATGATACTGTTACCATTCAATCGACCGACGGGATAGTACGGTTAGGTGCGGCCGGCCATTTAGATAACTCTGCTACCGGTGAGCATATTACGATTAAGGCCGGTACGTTCCAGGCAGCAGACGGTGGGATTCTCCAGGCCGGCAGCGGTAATCTGTTGATTGAAGCCGGTACTTTGACTCTATCCGGCGGCAGTATCAGCGGCAGCGGCAGGTTGCAAATTCAGCCGCAACACGCTGGAGATGCTATTGCTTTGGGCTCAGGTGCTACCGGATTAATTTTGCCTACGGCGGCATTCAGCGGGGATACCCGCATATTTGAAGATGGCTTTGCCCAGATTAAAATTGGCCGTAGCGACGGCTATGGGGCGATAACGGTCAGTGCGGACGGCATTACGTTTACCGATAAGACTTTGATTCAATCACCGCTGGATGGGGGAACCCTGACCATTAATGGGCCACTCAGTACCGGCAGTGATAATTTGACCTTAGTTATCGGCAACAGTGGCACTCAAAATGCTACCGGGGCAATTACCGCGTCCGGCTTGGAACTGCTGGGACTTGCGAACGGTGCTCGCGGCCCGCAAACCGTATACGATTTTTCGAACGCTCCCAATCAGATCGGCACCATTGCGGTTGCTGATGTAAATAAGGTTTTAATTAGTAACGGGGCCGATCTAACGGTAGGGACGGTCAACGATACCAGCGGTGTTGAAGCCCGACGACTATATAATGAAGATAATTCGACAGCCTCCGCCGATAAGGTTACGTTGCAAGTAATAGCACCGGGGGGACGGCTTACGGTAGCCGCTGTTCCGGTCAGCAGCATTGGCGGCGGCGATATCACCTTAACCGCTGATCAGATGGCCTTTAGCGGAGCAGCAACAGTTGCCGGCAGCGGTAATTTGCTAATTCAGCCGTTCAGCACCAGCCGGGCGATAGATATCGGCAGTTTTACACCGGATACGGAGCATTTACAATTATCTGCTTCACTGTTTGACGGCGCGGTATTTCAAGACGGCTTTAATTCCGTTACGATCGGCAAGGGCGGCAATGGCGGCAGTTCAGGTAAAATTTCTATTGCCGGTGAGGTGATTTTTAAAGATGCTACTACCATTCAAGCGCCTAATACTACTGCGCCCGGCGAAATTTATTTAGACAAAACTGCTAATATCACCGTAGCTGATGTGGCCTATTCTTACTGGAATAGCTTGACTTTAAATGCCAAAAGCATTACGGCGGATACGAGTGATGCCGCTCAGCAGGCCAACATCAATGCGGTCGGCGGGCAAGGCTATGTATATCTTAAAGGCGACACCATCAGTCTGGGCAGCGGTTCCGAAGCCGGGGCCACGGTAATCGGCAACAGTTCACGGGCATTATATTTGCGGCCGTTTGCTACCACTACGATCATCGATATTGGTACTGATTTTGCGGTTGACGACAGTCACTTGCAATTTGCCAACAGCCAATTTAATAATGCCGACTATAAAATCTATAGCGGCTTTGGCAGTTATATTATCGGCGGCAATGTTACGGCTAATCTGAATGTCAGCGGTACGGCCCACTTTAACGGCTCATTAGGGCTGGAGGGACAGACGATCTCGGTCACCGACAACGGTCTGGTTGATCCGACGGGCAGCATTCGTCTTAAAGCTGAAGCTTTGAATTTCGGCAAGCTGGCGCACGTCGCCGGGTCCTGGTCGCTGCAATTGCATCCTTATTATTCTTCCACCGGGATGGTGGTCGGCGAAACCGGTGGATATGATAGCGCCAGCAATTTGCTGATACCCAACGGCTACTTTGACGGCAGCGACCGCACTGCCGACGGCGGCGGAACAGCCGGTATCGATGGTACAGCTAGAGTATTTACCGGCAATTACAATAACACGGTAACCTTTGGCAGTACCGACAGCGCCGAAAGTGTCATTATGAAAAATGCCATGTTTCCTTCTTATCCGTCGGTACCCGACAACATATCTATTCAAGCCATTGGTACCGGCACCGTTGACATTACCGGTACTATCGCCGCCAACAAAAATATCAGCGTATGGGGCGGTACTATTACTACACAACCGGGAGCGCGCTTGACCAGCGCCAACGGCTATATCGCGTTATACGGCAACACCCTCAATCTTAATAGCGGCGCCCGCAGTATCAGCGGCACTCATGATTTATATTTGCGGCCTTACGCTTACAGCGGTAACGTCGGCTTGGTCGGCAACGATGTTATTTATAGCGGCGGCGGCCTTACATTACGGCAGAACATGTTTTATGTTACGGATGTTTCGGCCGGGGCCTTGGACAATACATTCAGCAAAATTACTATCGGTTTTGATGATTACGGCAGTTATTACGGCACCGGTACAATTACGGTAAATGATATCCGGCTGGATAATAATCTGGATTTGATATCCTATCTGGCTGACGGCACCGGCAGCGGTAAAATTATTGTGGCCGGCGGTTTGAACGTCAACGGCCGGACGATAGCCATGAAAGCGTCACGTGGGGCAACGCAAACCGGCGGGGTAATTACCGCTGATAATTTGGCGCTGTTGGGCGGCAGCGGCTGGAACCGGCAAACTAATTATGACTTGACCGGGGCCAACGCGGTTAATACTTTGGCGGCGGATGCAGGCGAGGTTGTGTTCTATAATGCCCAGGAGTTAACTATCGGTACACTTAGCGGTGCGCTGGGCGGTTCCGGCAATATAACGGTCAACGGCATTACGGCAACCTATGCCGAAAACGGAGGGCAGGTCATAATGTCCACCGGCAATATCAGAGTAAGCAGTGATGCCGGTTTGACGGTTGCCCAGCAGGTCAAGTCGGTTAATGGCATCAATAATAACATAGACGGTATGGATACCACTATCAGTTTAAAGGCCGGCGGAATGCTCAGTACCAACGGCGAAAATGCAGTGATAACTACTACCGGCGGCGCGCCGTCCGGCAATATTATTTTTACGGCCGATATGATGAGCTTTGATCCGCTGTCGCGGGTAAGCGGGACCGGTGAGGTGACTATTCAACCGTTGCACGGAACCACCGGCATCGGTATTGGCGGTGGCGGCGGCAATACGCTTGAATTGACTAATACACTGTTTTATGGCGCTAACCAGGTTTTCCAGGACGGGTTCGCGATGATCAATATCGGTCAGGTAAACGGAACCGGTACGGTGACGGTTGACAACAGCGTAACCTTTACCGATCCGGTTACTATCCGGTCAACGGGTGACGGTGGTCAAGTTGTGCTGGACGCCGGCGGAGCAATAAATAACGCTGTCGACGGCGCGCCAACCAATCAGCCGGTCACCATTGCGGCGGATACCATTATTACCCGTAATGGTTCCGGTATCAACGCCGGCAGCGGTACAACCACTCTTATCGCCGGCAATATGGACTTTAGCGACGGCGGCAGCATTGACGGAACAGGAGTACTGGTGCTGCGGTCTCCGGATACAACTACCCGTATCGCTTTGGGCAACGACGGCGAAGGCGGTCTGCAAATCAATTCAACCGACTTCAATAATGTAGTGGCGGATACCTTGACCAATATTACCGTCGGACAGAGCGACGGAGCTAATTCTATTGTGATCAATGACTTTACCGCTCCCGACAATCTTATTTTGCTCAGCCCGGCGGACGGCGGTACAGTAACCCTGTTGGGTACGTTAAATATGAGCAGCCATGATCTGACGATTACCACGGCCGGCAAAATTGACGGCGTGACCGGCGTGCTGGCTGCTGTGAATACATTAACGGCGACCTCCCTTACTGATGCAATTGATCTTAACAACAGCACAACAACTGACGGGGTTACCACCTTTGCCAATTCAATCAGTAGCCTAGGCGCGATACAGGCTAATAAATCGGTTGCCATCGGCAGCGATAACAGCGCTTCGCTGGATAGTAACGCCGACGGATTGACCATTACCGGCCAAATCAATAGTATTACCGGCGATGTGCTTATTCGTACCCACGGAAATTTGACGCTGGCCGGCAACAGCCAGGTGGCAACTAGTCCGACGACCGGCGGGGATGTCTATTTATCGGCGGAAGGAACTTATGCTCACTTTTTCAATAACAGCTCGCGCGGTGCCGCGGCTTTAAGTCCGGCCAGCGGGCGGTGGCTGGTTTATTCGTATAGTCCAATTGCCGATAATACTATTCCCGACAACCAGCCTTACAGCGCCCCCGGCTCGACGACGGCGACTGATGTAACCGGCGGATTGGTTAAAGACTATAAATACTACGGGTATACCTTCAATAATCATAATCCGGACGCAGTGTTTGCGCCGTCCAGCAATTTAAGCGGCAGACGTGGTATGCTTTATGCCTATGCTCCGTTTTTGACTCCGACATCTGCAACCCGTACCTACGGCTATGGTAATCAAACAATTGTGTATACTTATAGCGGTTTTTTACCGGGTGATAACGAACTAAATACCGATACCCGCTATATTACGCAGACGGAGTATCTCAGCACTGCTGCAGTCGAGGGAACAGATGCCGGACATTACACCGGCGACGGCGGTATTACCACTACTCAGCAGATTATTACGGATATCGGCTATATCATTGATGCCGGCGTTTCGGTACCATTGGATATTACCAAGCGAACCATTACGGTAACAGCGGATGCCCAAAGCAAAGTCTACAGCGGTACGTCCGCCGACGATCCATATTGGAGTTATACTATTTCCAACGAAGGTTGGTACAATGACGGGTCAAATACGGATTACAATAACCGTAATATTATTATCAGTGGGGAACTGGCTCGTAGCGGCAGCAGCCAAAATGCCGGAACCTACACCAATGATATTGTGCAAGGATCGTTGCAGGGCAATATCAATTATGATATTAATTTTATTGCGGGAACCTATACCATCTATAAAAAACCGATTACGGTTACAAATATTACGGCCGACAACAAAGTCTATGACGGTACGGTAAGTGCCGTACTTAATAGTGGCAGTGCTGCTTTGAGCGGGGTAATTGCCGCTGATTTGGCCGATGTCACCGTTGACATCAGCGGAATGACCGGGTCGTTTACGGATAAAAATGCCGGTTTGGATAAAACGGTATATGTCGGCGGGCTGGGTCTTGACGGCTCAGCGAGCGGTAACTACAGCCTGAGCAATGCCAATACTTATACAACTACGGCTGATATCACCCGGCGACCGGTAAATGTAACCGCCGATGCACTCGGCAAGACTTACGGTGATGTCGATCCGGCTTTAACCTATACTGCGAGTGCGGTGAGCGGCAATTCTAACAGCGGCTTAGTCGCCGGGGAAAGTTTGGCCGGTTCGTTAACGCGTGACAGTGGTGAAAATGCGGCCATATATGTTATTAATCAAGGCACGGTCGATGAAGCACATAACACTAATTATCTAATCAATTATTCCGGCGCCAATTTCACTATCAATAAAGCGCAATTAACAGTAACAGCTGACAATAAGACCCGGCTGTATGGGGAACTCAATCCCGAGTTAACGGCAACCATTACCGGCTTTAAAAATGGCGAGACATTAGCGACATCAGGAGTGACGGGAAGCGCGGTGCTGGCAACAGCGGCAGATAATGACACCAATGTAGGAACAGTATCCATAACACTAGAGCAAGGAACATTAGAAGCAGGAAACTATGACTTCACAGTATTTAATCCAGGGACGTTGACCGTCAATAAAGCACATCTTTTAGTGACAGCCGATAACAAAACTAAGACCTATGGCGATGCTAATCCGGAGCTATCAGCAACCATTACCGGTTTTAAGAATGGTCAAGATCTAGCAACGTCAGGTGTTGCCGGTATAGTAGGATTGTCCACTGCTGCAACGGAATTAACCGGGGCAGGTACAGCTACGATTAGCGCAACGCAAGGAACATTGACGGCCGGCAACTATGATTTTACTTTTCAAAATGGAACATTGACCATCAATAAAGCGGGATTAATAATCACAGCCGACGATAAGTCGCGCCTATACGGAGAGGCCAATCCAATCTTAACGGGTACCGGTATAGGATGGAAAAATAGCGATGGCAATTCACTGATAAGCGGATTGACGACAACGGCAACGCAAACATCGAACGTGGGGACATATATTATTGATGCTTCAAATGTATCGGCTGGCAACAACTATACCATTATTACTAAAACTGATGGAACGTTAACCATCAACAAAGCTCATTTGACGGTTATTGCCGATAACAAAACCAAAGTCTATGGCGACGATAATCCGGAGTTTACCTTCACATTGTCAGGTTTCAAAAATGGTGAGACGATCGATACCGCAGCTGGGTTAAGCGGAAGTCCGACTTTTACGACGGCAGCCGGCAAATATACATCAGTGGGGTCAACAGCAATTACGATTGATGATATTGGCAGCCTCGCGGCAGACAATTATGATTTTACCACTATGACTGCCGGTACATTGGCTATAAATAAACGGACACTTACCGTTACCGCCGATAATACCGGAAAGATTTACGGCAGTCTTGACCCGGCCATTTTCTCCTATACAGCCGGCGGCATAGCGGCAGGTGAAAGCTACGATGGCAGCTTGGCACGTGATGCAGGAGAAAATGTGGGATCCTATAATTTTAGGACAGGTACTTTGCAGATAACTAATGCTGATTTGGGCAATGTAGATACTACTGCGAATTACAACATTATTTTTAGTACACCGAGTTTCACTATTTCTAAGCGAACTCTTACAATCACCGCCGATGCCCAAAGCAAAACCTATGGGCAGTTTGACCCAATTTTAACCTACCAAACAAATGGTTTAGTAGATAATGATATTTTAGGCATTCAC
>JALHDB010000013.1 GCA_022840825.1 Negativicutes bacterium
CCACCTGTTCCCATACCGAACACAGTAGTTAAGCCCTTATACGCCGAAAGTACTTGGTTGGAAGCGGCCTGGGAGGATAGGTAGTTGCCGGTTACTTAAAAGATACTCATTGATGAAATGGGTATCTTTTATTTTGTCTAACCGCTTCCCTCTGAAAGATGGCCGCTGTTCCTACGTATGTACATAAATGTAACCGATTATATAAATTGCTGAATTGACGAGATTACGGCCTTGTAGACGCGGAACTTGGTTGGAAGCTTATCCTGGGAGGATAGGTAGCTGCCGGTTTAAAAAGACATTCATGAAAATGAGTGTCTTTTTATTTTATATAATCTTGCCGCTTCCTTCGGAAAGATGGCCGCTGTTCCTACGAGGTGGGCAGAGAGGTCAGCCGTAATATAGATTAGTGAGTTGACGAGATTACGGCTCTATAGACGCGGAACTTGGTTGGAAGCGGCCTGGGAGGATAGGTAGTTGCCGGTTAATGAAAGATACTCATTGATGAAATGGGTATCTTTTATTTTGTCTAACCGCTTCCTTCTGAAAGATGGCCGCTGTTCCTACGAGGCTGCAGAAAGTCAGCCGTAATTGAGGCTGCATAAATGACGAAAGTTCGGCGCAGTAGACGCGGAACTTGGTTGGAAGCTTAGCTGGGAGGATAGGTGAACTTTGCTGCTGCTGGCTGTCCTAATTTGCCTAAATATAATTAAAGCTGTAGTCCTATAATAAGACAACTATTAGCCTATTGTTACCATAAAATATTAAGAGTAATATGAAGTTAATAATATGTAAAGGAGATGCCGCTTTGAAAAATGCTAAATTATTTGTCGCGCTTTTGATTTCGATGATTTTGCTGGTTAATACGTCAGTGGTGCTTGCTGAAACCGTAGCAACAGGTACGACTAGCGATCCAACCACTACAGCAACAACAGATTCAGCAACAACAGATTCAACAACAACAGATCCAACAACAACTGACCCCCAGGTGTCGCCGCAACCGGTAGTTATTACAGTACAAGATCAAAAGCTGGCGGAAGCTTTAACAAAAACTTACGGAAATACTGTAACTGATCAAGAAGTTGCGAATATTCATGCCGAAAATATTGGTTATGGTGAAATATCCAAAGCTTATGGAGTTGCTTTTTTATCAGGTAAAACTGTAAGTGATGTACTTACTATGAAACAGACCATGGGATGGGGTGAAATCGCCAAAAGCCTTGGGGTAAAAGTTTCCGACGTAACTAGAAAAGATAAAGCAGTACAAAAGGCTATAAAAGTTAAAAATAGTAGTAAGGCTACAAATCAAAGTGATAAAGCCGGTTCAAAATCGCAAAGTAAGAGCAACTCGGGTAAGGGTGGAAACAGTCGTGGAGGAAGTAAAGGCGGTCGCGGCGGACATCGCTAAAAATGCATACTTTGGAGGATAGTTTGCTATCCTCTTTTTTTATTGCCTAAAATTGGAGTATGTGGCAGGATAAAACTACTAAAAGCAGAATAATTTTAATATAGAAACTAGTCTGAATTGTGCGTATAAACGTGCAATTAATAAATATAGGGGGCGTTGAAATGTCGAAAGGTAAGATTAAATTTATTGCTTGTTCAATCATTTTAGTTTTACTGTTAGTTTTATCAGGTTGTGGGGGCAGCGGTGCCAAAAAGGCAGGAGCGCCAGCCAAAGGAAAAGTAATGTTGTATTCATCGATGAAGGATTCGCAATTATCGGCATTAAAAGCTGGATTTACTAAGAAATATCCCGATATTCAAATGGATTACTATACAGCAGGAACAGGTAATGTTATGACTAAACTTGCAACTGAACAGCAGGCCGGCGGCATAAGTGCGGACTTGATTTGGGTCGGCGAACCAACAAATTATTTAGAATTTAAAGCAAAAGGATTGTTAATGCCGTACCGTTCGCCGGAAGCTGCAGATATTCCTGAAAGATTTCGTGATAAAGATGATATGTTTATTGCTGCTAGGGTTGTTATGTTAGGTTTTGTTTATAATAAAAGTTTAGTAAAAGCCAATGAAATTCCCAAGAAGTGGGAAGATTTGCTTAGTGCACGGTTTAAAGGGCGGGTCGGAATGACAGACCCAACTTTCTCAGGCACTACACTTTATACAGTTGCCGGATTAATACAAAACAAAGAGTATGGTTGGTCTTATTTAGAAAAATTGAAAGCTAACAACGTAAAATTAGAACGTGGTTCAAGTTCGGTGGTAAATAAAGTAGGTTCCGGTGAATATCATGTAAGCATCGGCGTTGATTACATTGCCTGGACACTTATGAATCAGGGCTCGCCTATTGGTTTTGTTTACCCTGACAAGGGAATTCCGATGATTGATAGTCCAATTGCAATTATCAAAAACACTAAAAATGAGAAGGCTGCTAAACTTCTTTATGACTATATCTTATCTGATGAGGGTCAGAAAATATTGATGAAAGAATTTACATCGCCGGTTCGAAAAGGGCTGCAAGTTAAGGGAGCAATTGCAATTGATAAGGCTGTAGAAAATGCTTTAGCTGTTAATGATGTTCAGTTGCAAAAGGAAAAGAAGGATATACTCAAACGATTTGATGGAATATTTAAAGTAAAGTAGTCATTAGTTAGAGGAAGGCAGGCGTTAAGCCTGCCTTCCCAATTAAACAGCATATTTCCAATATATGAGAGGAGGAAGTATTATGGCCGGTGTTACGGTCAAAAATGTAACCATTGCCTATGGCGATAAGCCTATTGTTAGAGATGTTTCGTTTGCGGTGCAAGATGGTGAATGCTTTGCTGTTTTAGGACCGTCTGCCTGTGGTAAGACGACATTAGCACGGGGTATTTGTGGATTTAATAAGCTTAACAGCGGCGAAATATATATTGGTGATAAATTAGTAGTCAGCAAGAGTCAAAAAGTATTCATAGACCCGGAGAAACGGGATTTGGGAGTGGTGTTTCAGGATTATGCTGTATGGCCGCATATGACGGTTTTTGAAAATGTTCGGTATCCGCTAAAAAAACGGGGAGTTCCTAAAGATGAAGCGAAGAAAAGAGCTATGCAAGCAATTGATCTTGTTCGTATGAGCCCTTATGCCGATAGGTTACCATCACAGCTTTCCGGAGGACAGCAACAGAGGGTTGCATTAGCTCGCGCACTAGTTTCTTCAGAAAAATTGCTGATATTGGATGAGCCAATTACAAACTTGGATGCTAATTTGCGCGAGGAAATGCGCTTTGAGATAAAAGAATTACAACGGAAAATTGCGGTAACGGTAATTTATATTACGCATGACCAAGGTGATGCGATGGCGATAGCGGATAGAATTGCAATTATGGATACAGATGGACGAATTCGACAAATCGGGGATCCGGAAACTGTTTATAAAAGTCCCCAAGATAGTTTTGTTTATAAGTTTATCGGACTATCAAATTTCCTACCAATAGAACTTCAAGATAATCATTTATTCGTAGTTGACGGTGAAAAGAAAATACCCTTTCCTGTTAAGCGGCCTGAATATATTAGCAAACCACAATTTTGGGCAGCTTCACATCCGTCTGAATTGCAAATTGTCAAGAATGGTGAAGGGTTACCAGGTACGGTTAATCATGTGATTTTTCTAGGCAATACTTATGAATACCGTATTCAGGTTGGGTCTTATGAAGTCAGAGTAATCCAGGACTCCGCCGAAGCTATGAAAACAGGTATACCGGTAATCGGTGAAAGTTGTGGAATTAACTTTGATATAGTTAAGTTCTATGAGGATGTACAGGAGGGGCGGGTATGAAGTTACTTCTACGTACAGGGGTTGGAACAAATCAGTGGGGGAATAATAGTTTATTCAATTTGAACTCATTATTAATGATTTTATGTGTGCTCATACTCTTTGTTACGGTAGCAATGCCGATGACGATGATTATCTATGGTACTTTCTTTTATGGCTTTAAACTGGAATGGAAGATTTTTTTGGATGTAGTACTTGATCCGGCTAACATCACTTCAATGTGGAACACGATAATTATTGCGTTTTGGGTTACGACAATTGGTACGGTAATAGGTTTATTTTATGCATGGCTCATTGGACGCAGTGATATACCATTTAAAGGTTTTATGAAGACATTATTCATTATACCCTATATGTTTCCGCCGTTTATTGGCGCAATGGCGTGGGGATTATTGTTGGCACCGCAATCTGGATATTTAAATAAATTATATATGTCGGCAACTGGAGCGCTGGAGCCATTACTTAATATAAACAGTATATGGGGTATTATTTTTGTGGAAATATGTTATTATTTCCCTTTTGTGTTCATTCAAGTTGTAAGCGCTCTGGAACGTATGGATCCTACACTGGAAGAGTCAGCTCGTATTGCCGGTGCAAACCAATTTTATGTTATCCGACGGATTACGCTGCCGTTAGTGTTGCCGGCTATCGCTTCCGGCGCAATGCTTATATTAATCTCATCGTTATCGCATTTTGGCGTGCCGGCTATTCTCGGATTTTCCCAGAATATTTTTACTTTGCCGACTAAGATATACGAACTGATAAACCGTTCATCAGGAAGTTTTGAAGGAATACGCCAGGGGGCTGCGCTTTCAGTATTGCTCGTTATTGTCGTCGTAGCTGCTCTATGGCTGCAGCGCAAGATCCTTAAATCAGGGCATTATGACATTATCCGGGGAAAAAGCATGAGACCAATGGTAATTCAACTTCGTTCATTTAAAATCCCGTTATTAGGGCTATGCCTAGGAACTTTATTGTTTATTGTAGTAGCACCATTATTTATAATTTTTGCCGTAGGTATGCTTAAAGCTTATGGTTTGCCACTTAGTCTTGAAAACATGACGTTACGCAACTTTGAATATGTTTTGTTTCATTCGCAAATGGTCCGCGATGCAATTGGCAATAGCTTTGTTTTGGCGATAATGGCTGCTATTATTTCTATGTTCGTGGGGACGATGATCGCATATGTAGTGGTTAAGGTCGATGTAAAGGGAAAATCATTACTGGAAATACTGTCGCTCTTGCCTTATTCAGTGCCGGGTATTGTTTTGGCTATTGGTGTTATTTTAATGTGGAGTGGTGCATTTTACATAAACTTATATAACACAATTTGGATTATCTTGATTGCGTATATTGCACGCTATGTTGCCTTTGCAATGAAGTCATCGTCTGCATCGTTGCAGCAAGTTCATTCATCGTTAGAAGAAGCATCAAGATCATGTGGTGCAACTTATACGGAATCATTGATAGATATTACTTTGCCGTTAATTCGTCCTGGTATGATTGCTGGTTTTTTTCTTATATTTTTGCCGGTAATGAGAGAACTTACCACATCTGTCTTATTGTATGGCCCGTTTAGTCGGACATTAGGGGTTGCCATTTATTCAATAAACTCTGAAGGAAATACTGTACAAGCTGCAGCATTATCAGGTGTGGCTATTATAATTATCATGCTGGGCGAACTAACTTTGCGATTTATTACACGGGAAAGGAAAGGTTAAATATGAGTCAAGTAGAATTAAAATCAGTTACAAAGCGCTTTAAGACTAAAACACTAGGTTTAGTTACGGCCGTACAAAATTTTAACTTGACGATTAGGGAAGGAGAATGTTTTTCCTTTTTAGGTCCATCAGGTTGTGGTAAGACTACAACGCTGCGAATGATTGCCGGGTTTGAGGATTTGTCAGACGGAGAAATATGGTTAGGAGAAACACCGGTCTCGGTTAAGGCTAAAAATCTTTATGTGTTACCGGAAAACAGAGGGTTAGGCATGGTTTTTCAAGCATTTGCTGTTTGGCCGCATCTAAGTGTATTTGAAAATGTAGCATTTCCGCTGCAAGTGCGCAGCGAGAGCCGGTCTGAGATAGAAAAAAAGGTAAAAGAGGCCTTGCGCCAGACCAATTTATCAGGTTTGGAATGGGTATATCCATCTGATTTATCCGGCGGACAGCAGCAGCGTATTGCTTTAGCAAGGGCGATTGTTACCAGCCCTCGAGTATTATTGCTGGATGAGCCGCTGTCCAACTTAGATCCTAAATTGCGTGAAATCATGCGTTTTGAAATCAAAGAACTACAGCGCAAATATAATTTTACGATAATCTACGTAACGCATGATCAGGCTGAAGCAATGGCTCTATCTGACCGTATGCTGGTTATGGATATGGGCGTAATTATGCAAGTCGATACACCACAGAATATGTATAATAACCCGATAAACCAGTTTGTATTTGGTTTTTTGGGACTTTCCAATTTTCTTACTGTAGAGTGGGCGGACGGAAAGGTTTACCCTGTAGGCAAAAAAGATAATCCACTTGATTGTGCTATTCCTGCTGGCTTTCCTGAACGGCGGGCAGTAATGGCCCTTCGCCCCAATGAAATTGAATTGGTTACTGAGGGTGGTCTGCGAACAGCCATAAAACAAAGGATATTTTTAGGAGATTTTATTGAGTACCGGGTCCAAGTTGGGGAAACTGAACTGCGAATTCAGTCAATAAGAGATCAAGGTTTTAGGGTAGGCGATAATTGTGGCTTGAAATTTAGCCGCATAAAATGGTATTCTGCTAAAAAAGATAAAAGTGATGAAGAACGGGAACGGCGTAAGATCATATAAAATGAAAAAATTTTTTTGCTGGTAAAAAATTCTTGACAAACATAATAAGTTTATTCATAATAATAAACAATTACATTTAATCTTGATGGTTGGTAAATTTAAACATTTAATGTAATATTAACAACTCGAATACAATAATAAGTAATGATTGGAAGTCTTGGTAATAAATGCTGCAGAGAGCCGATGGTTGCTGAGAATCGGCGCATAGTTATCATAGCATGTCGTCCATGAACTCTATGTGTGAAGTAAATAAGATTGTACTTTGTAGACAGTTTATTTATTAGCTTGTAGCGTACCTAGCGTTAATAGGAACCAGTTCGGTAGAGAGTATAATTTTAGGGTGGTACCGCGTTTATTACGCCCCTATTGGCATTGCCAATAGGGGCGTTAAATATTAGTAAAAATTTTTAAGGGGGAATTTTTTTGGGTTCTGGTGCAGGCAAGTTTCGCTGGCGGTTAGCAGGTTTAATGTTTTTGATTACTTTTATGTCGTATATGGACAGAATTAATCTATCAGTTGCAACTCCGGCAATTATGAACGAATTTGGCTTTACGAAAGTTGATATGGGTCTTATGCAGACAGCATTTTTTGTCGGTTATGCCTTAATGCAAGTGCCGGGTGGTATGGTGGCTGAGTATTTTGGCCACCGGCGAATTACGCCGATAGCGGTCAGTTGGTGGTCTGCCTTTACTGTTTTAACCGCATGGGCGGGAAGTTTACTGTCCTTTATTAGTATTAGAGGATTATTTGGTGTTGGCGAAGGGCCAATATTTCCGGCCTTCAATATTTTTATTTACCGCTGGTTTAATAAAGCTGAGAAAGCTCTAGCAGCATCCTTTATGTTGGGAGGAGCATTTATTGGACCGGTTTTTGGTCCGGCTATTACGGTGAGTTTAACTTTAGCGTTCGGATGGCGGTCGGTATTTATTATATTTGGGGTAGTTGGCTTTGCTTTAGCTGCTTTATGGTATTATTTAGCCCCCGAGCTGCCTCGACACAGCAGCTTTATACATAAAGCGGAACTTGAACATATTGAAGCAGGAATGCAGGATGTCGACGCTAAAAAAGAAATCGCTCCGTGGAAATCATTTTTATCTTCCCGGCAATTCTGGGCGATTGGGATTCAATATTTTATTACAGATTATATTATGTATGTATTCTTAGCTTGGCTTCCGTTGTATTTAATGGAGGCACAAGGATTTTCACTTAAAAAAATGGGTATAGCGGCGGCATTTCCGTGGGCGGCACTTTGCTTATTAACTTTTACAGCCGGTTATTTAAGTGACCGTTTTATTGCTGCCGGAGTATCCAAACATAACGCTCGTACTTGGTTTGGCATTTCCGGTCTGGTAATTTGTTGTATTGCATTATATTTTGGCGCAGTAGCCACGGAGCCTTGGTGGAATGTATTTTGGCTGACAATTTCTTTAGGATCACTAGGCTTAACTTTTAATGCCTCCTGGGCAGCGTGCATCGATATTGGCGGAAAATTTTCCGGTTCAGTGTCAGGATGGATGAATTTCTGGGGTAATATCGGTGGAGTGCTGGCGCCGATATGTACGGCCGGGATTGCGACAAAATATGGCTGGCAGGCTGCTATTCTCTTTACCGCTGCTACCGGAATAGTGGGAGTAATAGCTTGGTTAGCCGTAAAACCGGATGTATCTTTATTAACACAATTAGCTGTTAAAAATGTAAATAATGAAGTATAATGGATACTAAGTAATTGTAGAATGGAGGAAGTTAAATGGCAGATAAACTATTTGAATTTGGATTTGGCAAAGAGAAACTGAAACTTTCTTTACCGGCCGAAAAAATCTTAAATGAGATCGAAGGCAGACCGGCTCAAGCCATTACAGACGTTCCTGCCGCCGTACGGGAGGCTTTAAGGAATCCTATAGATTCAGCTCCATTAGCTGATATTGTCAAAGCTGGCGATAAAGTAGGAATAGTTGTAAGTGATATTACAAGAGGCTGGATAAAATCTTATCAGTTTTTACCCACTTTAGTAGACGAGCTTAACTTAGCAGGTATTCCTGATGAAGATATTTTTATCATGATTTCACTAGGAACGCATCGTAAACATACACCTGAGGAAGATGTTGCTGTATGCGGTAAAGAAATCTGCGATCGGATTGCAGTTTATCAACATGATGGACTGGATGAAGATAATTTAGTATACTTAGGCACTACTTCCCGTGGGACAGAGGCGTATATCAACAAAAAAATCGTTGAGGCCGATAAAGTAATACTGACCGGTGGAATTGTGTTCCATCTGATGGCTGGCTTTGGCGGTGGAAGAAAGAGTATTATGCCTGGGGTAAGCGGTGATAAAACTATTCAAGGGAATCATTCGATTGCTTTGCATGATGAAGTTGGGATGGGCTCCAATCCGCTTTGCGCATCCGGTAAGCTGGAAGGAAACCCGCTTCATGACGATATGACTGAAGTTGCAGCTATGGTCAAACCCGACTTTTTGTTAAATGGCGTCTATACCCCGGAAGGAGATTTCTATAAAATTTTTGCCGGTCACTGGTACACGGCATGGGAACAAGGATGTCAAGCAGTGTTGGATATTTACGGTATTCCGATCGAAGAACAAGCAGATGTAGTCATTGCGTCGGCTGGCGGTTTTCCCAAAGATATCAATTTGTATCAAGGTTCTAAGACTATTGATAATGCATTTATGGCTGCCAAACCGGGTGGAATTATCGTATGTATTTTAGAATGTCCGGATATTTATGAACCGCCGGTTTTTAGTTCTTGGTTTAAATACACCGATATTTTAGAATTTGAAAATGCAGTTCGTGCTGATTTCAGTATTCCGGCGTTTATAGCGTTTAAATGTGCGGATATTGCTAAGAAATTGACTGCAATTGTGGTTACCAAACCCGAAAATGCCGATTTTATAAAGAGGACTGGCATGATTCCGGTAACAACATTAGAAGAAGCTTGGCAGTTAGTAGAAAACAAAATGCAAGGCCAAGAATACAAAATTACCATAATGGCCCACGCTGCCAATACAGTTCCGTTGTTAAAGAAATAAAGCAAAAAGCGCTCGTGTACACGAGCGCTTCATTTTTTTGCGAACAACGTTTGGCTATTCATGCCAAGCCGGCCATTAGTTCTATCTGTTGGGTTACAGCCGGTTGCTGGAATTTAATACATTGCGGATTTTATGCTTAACCATGTTCTTGATAGCCTCACGGGCGGGTTTTAAGTATTGGCGCGGGTCAAAGTCGGCCGGGTGATTAGCTAAATGTTCGCGGATGGAGGCAGTCATTGCTAACCGTAAATCAGTATCAATGTTGATTTTACAAACACCAAGCTGTCCAGCCTGTAAAAGCATTTCTTCCGGTACGCCTTGGGCCCCGGCAATGTTACCGCCAAATTCATTGCATTTGGCAACAAATTCAGGCAGTACCGTAGAAGCACCATGCAATACAAGCGGGAAGTTTGGCAGCATTGAACTGATTTTTTCCAGTCTGGCAAAATCAAGTTCCGGTTTTCCCTTGAATTTATATGCTCCATGACTTGTGCCGATGGCAATTGCTAAAGAGTCTACTCCGGTTTTCTCAACAAACTCTACCGCTTGATCCGGGTCCGTATATGTAGCGTCTGCTGAATTTACTTTTACAGCATCTTCAACACCAGCTAGTCGGCCTAATTCTGCTTCGACAACTACGCCTTTAGAATGAGCATAATCAACAACCTTTTTAGTCAGAGCAATATTTTCTTCGAATGAGTATTTTGAACCGTCGATCATGACCGAACTAAACCCACCATCAACGCAAGCTTTACAGATATCGAAATCTTCACCATGATCTAGGTGCAAACAAATTGGCAAATCAGAATCTTCAAGCGCAGCTTCTACCAACTTAATGAGGTAGATGTGTTTGGCATATTTTCTAGCGCCTGCTGATACTTGTAAGATTAACGGTGATTTTTCTTCTTTTGCAGCTTCAACTATACCTTGAATGATTTCCATGTTGTTCACATTGAAGGCTCCAACTGCATATTTACCGGCATAGGCTTTTTCAAACATGGCTTTTGATGTTACAAGCGGCATAATATTCCCTCCTGAATCTTATTCATAATTATATATATTATATCATAATGCATAACATATAGCGTTAATAATAAGCTATTTGTATATGCTATTTTAGATTATAGCGAGAAATAAGCTGAAGCATATCTTGAGGCAGCGGACTGAATACAGAGACAGGTAGATTTGCGCGTGGATGCCGGAATATGATTCTATACGCATGCAGAGCCTGCCGTGAAATAAGTGGAGAAGCTTGTCCATAAAGATCATCACCGATTATCGGACACCCTATAGCCGCCATATGAACGCGAATTTGATGAGTACGGCCGGTATCTAAAGATATTCTAAGTAAACTTGCATTATTAAATCTTTGTACAACCTTATAATGTGTAATTGCCGCTTGACCGTCAGAACGAACTTGACGTTCAATTATGCTGCTACTATTTCTTCCAATTGGCAAATTTATGGAACCAATCGTAGGGCAAGGAATTCCTTGAACCATAGCAAAATAATAGCGTTGAAAGTTTGATTTGTCTGCCGAAAACCAATGTTGGATGTGTGGATGCTTTGCTATTAACACTAAGCCGGAAGTGTTGCGATCCAGTCGGTGTACAGGATGAAATCCAAGAAAAGTATTTTGTTTGCGATAATAGTTTATTACCATGTTAGCAATTGTTTTATTTGTTTCAGTTCCGGTAGGATGGACCAGAATTCCAGCCGGCTTATCAACAACAATAAGATATTCATCTTCGTAACCTAGCGAAAGCATGTTGTTATACGGGGTAATGTTGCAGCTTACCGGCCAAGATAAAGTAACTTTATCGCCTGGTCGCAAGTATCTATAATCCGTCGATTTCAAGCCGTTTATAAAGATAGAGCCTTCTCGTTTAATTTTGCGCCAAAGAGTCAGAGATATTCCCGCTTGTTTTAAAACTACATTGATAGGTAGTTCTTTTCCATCATCCGGCGTACTAAATTCAATCATTGCAGGACCCAACTTTCTAAAATTAGTTCTCATGTATTATACCACTAATATTATTCTTTAATAAATAAGAACTGCCGTAAAGGCAGCTCTTATTTATTACATGGTATCTTGAATTGTAGCTATCAATACTGCAATATGCTCTCTTTCCATTACCATTGTTTGTTGTAAATATTCATGCATTGGATTCGCCCTGTAACTGTAGAATCGGTTAAACCTACGATGACGGCGGATTAAGCCTACCAGTAAAGCAATCAACAACAAGCGGCTTACACCAAATTGGCGCTCAGAGAATTCGCTGTCTGATTCGCGCATTGGCATTCCTTGCTTTTTTAATGTAGTGTTCATAATTTCATCGTGCATACAGATGGAATGGATTACGTCCATATACGCATCCCAATTATTTATTGAAATTTGGTCTAAAGTATCGCGGGTTGAGTCGGTTGCTTGATTTGCTGCCTCGAGTGTAGTAATCATCATTTCCAACTGGTCGATGGCTTCTTCGTGAAGTAGTTTCATATGTTCTATATCGATTGGCGGAAGCCGGTTCCCTCTCATTTTCATGCTATATCCCCCTCGTTGAATAGTCAGTGTATGATATGATTAGAGAGGTATTGTTGTGATTTGCTACATTGCGTATGTTAATAAGGACTTACGTAGCGCAGCATGTCAATCGGAACATGTAGCGACAGAGCTTTTCTGTGTAGGCACAGACTTACAATAATGAAATCACAGCCAACATAGGACAAGATTCCACAAAGAGTACCTTTTGACCGGCATAACCGAGCATCAACAGAAAAAATGATCCGGTCACCTATTAAACCCAGTAAACGTTGTTTAAGTGTTTCTGCACAGGGCATTGAGCACGGCATGGGAGGATTAAAGCACATATCATCCATCATGTCATCATCACAAATCATTTTCTTTTCGTCCGGACAGTACCAATGCGGATATTTTGGATATTTGCAGTCCATAGAAGGCAACCTCCTTCTTCAATAATCATTAAATAAACTGTAGAATATATATCTACTTGCTATATGATATTCTAAGTAGAAACATAATGTTACTCACCCCAATTATGCCGAGTATAAGATAATATTGAAAAATTAATAATGCTGGTTGCAATTCAATTATGCTTTTCTTTATTTTAGCAAGGGCAGGAAATTGACCAATGGGAGAGAATTAATAGCAAATATTGATTTATTTTGTCGATAAATAGATATAAGGCAGGTGTATTAATTGGATTTTGCTCACTACCGCAGTGTTGTATTATTGGGCTTTATTGTATGGTTAGGGATTGCACCGAATTTGAAGAGTCCCAACTACGGTCAAACATTTTTTGCATATGTGGTAGCTCTATTGTTATGTTTGGTCGGTACATCGGAAATTATATTGATAAAACCGATAGCATTCTTTTTTACAATCGGCGGTGTAGTTGCTTTTATTTTTTTATTAGCAAGGATGACCGTTAAAATAACAATAAAAAAATAGGAGGAATTAATTGTGGCAAAAGAATGTTCGTTTGATGTAGTATCAGACGTCGATATGCAAGAAGTAAATAATGCCGTTAATCAAACAACAAAAGAAATTCAACAGCGGTTTGATTTTCGTGGCAGTAAATCCATCGTTGAAATGGATGGACAGCAACTAAAAGTAATCGGTGACGATGAGTATAAATTGAAAAGTGTCATTGATATCTTGCAAACTAAGTTGGTCAAACGGGGAATTTCATTAAAGAACCTTGATTATGGTAAAATTGAAGCAGCTTTTCAAGGTACAGTCCGTCAAATAATCACAATAAAAAAGGGTATTGATAAGGAAACTGCCAAAAAGGTTGTCGCCTATATCAAATCAACCAAACTTAAAGTTCAAGCTCAAATCATGGAAGATCAGGTGCGGGTTACCGGCAAAGATAAAGATGATTTGCAGGCAGTTATCCAGAGTTTGCGGCAGCACGATTTTAATATTGAATTGCAGTTTGTTAATTATCGTTGAATCATGGGATAAAAAAAGCAGTTGGTGTGCAACCAACTGCTTTTTATTATATTTACTTCTCGTTTGATAATTCCAATACATCAAATAACTTGAAGATCAAACTCAGAATAATTGAAACTATTGTCGCCAAAGCCATTCCTTGCAATGCAACGGTACCAATTTTAATACTAGCTCCGCTAATACCTACGATTAAGACAACAGATGTTAATATTAGGTTTCTGGCTTTGCTGTAATCAACTTTAGCTTCAACTAACATGCGGATACCGGATGCCGCAATGACGCCGAACAGTAGGAGACAAACACCGCCCATAACCGGTACCGGAATACTGCGAATAGCTTCAGCCAGTTTGCCAACGAAGGATAGGATAATGGCCATAACAGCAGCACCACCGATTACCCATACGCTATATACTTTAGTTATAGCCATAACACCGATATTTTCGCCGTAGGTAGTGTTGGGAGTGGCACCAAAGAACCCTGATAGAATATTTGAAACGCCATCAGCAAATAATGAACGATGCAGTCCGGGTTCTTTCATTAAATCCCTTTCGACTATATTACCGGTTACAACTAGATGGCCAATGTGCTCAGCTAAAACAACAAGTGCAGCAGGTGCGATAATTAACATAGCATCGATGTTGAGTGTTGGAGCGTAAAGGTGAGGCACTTCGAACCATTTTGCTTGGGAAATAGCACTTACATTTACTATACCTAAGGCAAAAGAGAGAGCATAGCCGGATAATACGCCAACCAACACTGGAATAATAGCTAGAAAGCCGCGAAAAACCACTGAACCGATTACTGTCACGGCTAATGTAAATAAAGCAACGGTAATTGCATTAACATCAACTGCTTTGGAGGTAAGCCCGGCCATGCCTGCAGCTACAGGAGCCAGTTCCAAGCCGATGACCGCTACGATCGCGCCCATGGCGGCCGGTGGAAAAATTACATCGATCCACTTAGTTCCAACATATTTAATTAATAGCGATACTAAGCAAAAAATGAGTCCGAAAGCAATAAAGCCTGATTGAGCAGCTCCGTAACCGTATTTTGGCAATATGACTAATACCGGTGAAATAAATGCAAAACTGGAACCTAGGTAGGATGGTATTTTCCCTTTGGTGAGAAAAATATAAAGTAATGTGCCGATACCATTAAACAGTAAAGAAGTAGAAGGATTAACTTTAAATAAAAATGGAACAAGTACTGTTGCACCAAACATTGCAAATAAGTGCTGTAAACTCAACGGCAGTGTCTGCAACAGTGGTAGTCTTTCTTCGACCTGAATCGTGCGTTTTTCCATAAAAATTCCTCCTTAATGTACCTTTGGCACACAATAAAACCTCTTACCGGAGTAAGAGGTTAGGACAATATCTAAACAACAGCTAGTATTGTGCACCTTGCTAGTCTCTCCGGACTAATTTAAAGGCTGATTATTTAATAACAATCTATCACAAAATAATATAAATGTCTACAAAAAATGCAATAGATATAATAAAATAAAAAAAATATTAGATAATAGTTGTAATAAATAAATAAAATTTATTTTTTTAAAAGGAAAATTATTCTTTTTGGCGTAATTTATAATTAACAATAAAAAGTGAGTTAAAAGGAGGCTTTATCATGAAGTTTGCTGATGTTATGCAAAGCGCAGATTGGAAAGCGGAGAAACATATTCCTGTGATTGAGGCGGCAAATAGCGTTAAGGCTGGTGAAAAGACCCTTGTTGCGGTTACTGTGGGAAAAGAAATTGGACATCCAAATACTACGGAACATCATATTCGCTGGATCAAGTTGTTTTTTAAGCCCGATAATGGTAAATTTCCATATGAAGTAGGAGCCTACGAATTTAATGCTCACGGCGAGTCCGTTGAGGGAGCAAATAAGGGTCCGGTTTACACCGAACCAATGATTAGCACAGCGGTAAAGTTGAATACGTCCGGAGTTTTTCTAGCATTGGCTTATTGCAATATTCATGGTCTCTGGGAAAGCTCTGCTGAAGTAAAAGTTACTGAATAGATTCTATGCTGTAATGCTGTGCATATTATTTGTCCGTAACTATATCAGGCAATGGACAATTTTTTAAGATAATGGTGTGAGTTCCCGGTAATCCGGGAACTCTTATTATTAATTATAAAGTAAGTTTTGTAATAGTTTTAAAATGTGTCTATTCTGAGAAGGAATTTGTTCGTATTGAGAGAATAGTTACAAAATAATTTTTAGGTACATACTCAGCTGGAGGATGATTAAATGGCACTTGTTGTAAAAAAATTCGGTGGCAGTTCGGTTGCTACGACGGAAAAAATGAAAAATATCGTGAACCGGGTATTGGCTGAAAAAGGAGAAGATGACAATATCGTTATAGTTGTTTCAGCAATGGGTGATACTACCGATAATTTATTAGAGTTGGCAGCGGAAATCGGCAGTGATCCTTCCAGGCGAGAACTTGATATGTTATTGTCGACGGGAGAGCAGATTTCTATTGCACTGCTAGCAATGGCTTTTCAGGAAAAAGGATGTCCTTCAATATCATTAACTGGTTTTCAAGCTGGAATCAGAACAAATTCTGTGTATAGTAAGGCCAAAATAATATCGATCGATCCAGTAAGAATCGAAAGAGAATTAAAAGCCGGAAAATTGGTTGTTGTCGCTGGCTTTCAGGGTATTACTACCGACCAGGATATCACGACATTAGGACGGGGAGGGTCGGACACGACGGCCGTAGCACTAGCCGGCGCCTTAAAGGCTGATGTTTGTGAAATATATACAGATGTTGATGGAGTATATTCTGCTGACCCAAGGGTCGTTCAAACGGCAAAAAAGATGAGTGAAATCACATACAATGAAATGTTGGAAATGGCTAGGCTTGGCGCTGGAGTTATGCAGCCACGGTCAGTAGAAATGGGTAAACATTACAATGTTCCTATTCATGTTCGGTCGACTTTTACGACTCAGCCAGGAACAATAATTAGGGAGGTATATACAATGGAAGAACGGGAGTTTATCATTCGTGGAGTCGCTCACGATAATAACGTAGCAAAAGTTGCGGTGTTGGGAGTCCCTGATAAACCAGGTATTGCGTATTTATTATTCTCAGAGTTAGCCAAAGCCAATATTGATGTAGATATGATTGTTCAAAGTATTAGAAATTCCGATCAGAATATAAATGACATTGTCTTTACAGTGTCCAAGACCGAAGCGGCCAAGACGAGAATAATTGTTGAAGAAATAGCCAAACAACTAGGGTGTTTTGGGGTAGATGTTGATGAGAATGTGGCTAAAGTATCAGTTGTTGGAGCAGGAATGCTGGGAAATCCGGGAATTGCCGCCAATATGTTTGGTGCATTGGGTGAAGCGGGAATAAATATAGAAGTGATAAGTACTTCTGAGATTAGTATTTCTTGCTTAGTACGCGCGGACATCGTTAAACAGGCAGTAAGTGCAATCCATCAACGGTTTTTCCCAAATGAGTAGGATAAGTTCTTACTGAACCGAAGTTAACGCTGGTAAGGCAGTAACCTTCAGACAAAAATTTTGTTACGAACTAGCTGCAAAATAAAATACTAACTACCAGAAGGATTGGTAAACTTGCTTATACTTAAGCGGTACCATCCTTTTTTTTTATTTCCACTCTTAAATCATGCATTAAGCTTCAATCTGTTTGTGGCTGCGTTATCTTATTCAGCGAGTTAAGACTCCCGCCTCTATAGGCGGCGTCAGTTCAGGTGGAGTTGACTCTCCACCTGAGCCCCCGATGTTTCAGCTTTGCTGCATGCGTAAAAAAAGAAAGAATGCAGGAATTATGTAAATAAAAGCGAATTATAGTTAACATAACTTGTTGATGTTTTGGACGACAACTGAAGGAGGTGACATAATCAGCAACTGTTGTCAGAGCATAGACAAGGAAAACCAGTTTTGCGATTTGTAAAATTGAATTGAGGAAACGTGGACACTCTTTGAAATTTTGCAATGAAGATAATTGGTTTTTAATAACAATTAAATTTGAAATTGCTGAGGAGGACACAACATGAAAAAGTCATTATTAGTAGCAGGAATCTTAGCTGCATTAAGTATTTCCACTGTTTCTGCTTTTGCTAATCCGGTATTTTCCGGTGATGCAAACATTGAATATATTAAACAAGAAGACGAAGCCAGACAATTAACTAATAGAATTCGTTTAAGCATGGACAGTAATTTAGGTGACGATCTATATCTTCATAGCAGAGTAAATGTGAACAACAACGTTGATGCCGGTACCGATGTAGCAGCTGATCAGGTTTATTTAGGAGCTGATATACATGGTATTGATGTCAAAGCTGGTCGCCAGCCGCTTTTCTTAGGACAAAATGGTATGTTAGCAGATGATAATGTTACTGGTATTCAAGCAACTGCGAAACATGAAAAATCGACCTTTACCGGCTTCTATGGTAAAGATGGTGAGACAGTTAGTGCTGTAGATATGACTACTACAGTTGACGGTGTTGATCTTGGCGCAAGCTATTTGAAACATGACAGCAAATATTGGGGTCTGAATGCAGGTACTAAATTATCTGATAACGTTAGAATCAATACCGAGTTTGTTAAAAATCAAGATACCAAAGCTAAAGGCTATATGGCTGAGTTAGTATTTGGTGAAGTTGCGAAAAAAGGCGATATCAATTATGCTGTATCATACCGTGATATTGAAGGCAGTGCTGTTTCCGGTTACAGTACAGACGTGAACTATAATGATTCTAAAGGTCTGAAACTGAGTGCAAATTATAAAGTAACAGATAATGCAACATTATCTGTATACCATGATCTTGCCGATTCCCAAAATGATGTAAGTAAAAACCGTACTGATATTGAATTTAGTGTAAAATTCTAATTTAGAGCAGCCGTCAGGCTGCTTTTCTTTTTGTGTTTAGATAAATATGATAAAAAAAGTTGTTATTTATTTGCTATAATACTATGATACTTACAGAGACAAGATTTTTGATAATGACGGGGGATCTAGATGATAAGAAAAATTATTGTAGTATTATGCTTAAGTTTGGCTATTAATTTCCCTGTAAGCGCTTGTACTTTATTCGCAGCTAATGGTGAAGAATGGGTTACAGGAGGGGGCAGTCTTCTTGCTAAGAACCGCGACTGGACACCTACAGTACAAGATGTCAAATTAGTACGCAATAATACTGGTTATAGCTATTATGGATTGTTTGCCCCTGATGTAAAAGCCGGCATTAATGAAAAAGGCCTAGTAGTGTTGAGTGCCAGTGCCAGTTCAATTCCCAAGTCGCAACGTTCTTCCCTGGAATATTTTAGAGGTTTGAATAAATATTTATTAAGTAATTTTGCAACGGTTGATGAAGCGTTACAGGATATGAGCATTTTTTTCGGACCCCGGTTTATAATGCTTGGTGATAAAAATAAGGTTGCATATGTTGAAATTGGTCCCGAGGGTCAATCGGTCACAATTAAGGAGAACGGTATATTGGCTCATACGAATCACTATCTTGATGATACCATGCTAAGTGCAAATGTTAAGATGCCTACTAGCAGTGCCGCAAGATATTCCAGAATTAATGAGCTAATGTCTGAAGAAAATCGTCCCTATGATCTTGACAAATTTATACTGTTTAGCCATGATAAGCATGCCGGTAAGAGTAACAGTATTTGGCGTGATGGTTACAGTTCTACCGGTACACAAACACTAGGAGTGTTCATTGTTCATTTGCCGAAAGATGGTTCGCCGACAATATATGTAAAGGTTCGGAAAAATCCTGATCAACAAGGGCAGGAAGATGTTTATAGACTTAGTTTTGATGATATATTTTAAATGAATCTGTTTTATAGCAGGATATTATGTAAGAATTGGCGTATAATTTTATTAAGTACATTGACTTGCTTAGTACTTACTTAAGAAAAGAATTGAGAATTATGAGGAGGTCTTCATTATGACGTTTAGTGTTGCAGCACCCCATGCTAAGGGTAAATTTGCAACCGATAAAATTTTCGGCGCTAATGCTGCCGCGGTAAAAGCTGTTGCTCAAGTAGGTAAAGAAAAGGTAACAAATGCTACCATCGGCGCCATATTAGATGATAATGAAAAGCTGGTCTGCCTGCCGACAGTGGAAAAAGTATTCCGGGATTTACCTACCAATGAGATCATTGCCTATGCTCCTATTGCCGGCCTACCTGAGTATTTGGATTCAGTACTTGATGCTGCGTTTGGAAATTCACGTCCTGAAGCATATATAAAGGCTGTTGCAACATCCGGTGGTTCAGGGGTATTGCATCATGTAATTTGGAATTATTCCGCCATTGGTGATACAGTTTTGACTTCGGACTGGTACTGGGGTCCTTATAAGGTACTATGTGAGGATGCACTCCGTAAGTTAGATACATATACTTTGTTTGATGAGCAGCAAAACTTTAATATTACTGCATTTGAGGCTAAAGTTCGGTCATTACTGTCTAAGCAGGATAACTTGGTAATTATTATTAATACTCCCGCCCATAATCCCACGGGATATAGCCTAAAAGATTCCGAGTGGGATAGTGTGTTGGCAGTATTGAAAGAGTGCAGTAAAAACGGGAAAAACATAGTGTTGGTTGTTGATGTAGCTTACTTGGATTATGCCGGTGAAAGAAATGAATGCCGTGCTTTCTTCAGTAAATTTAGTAATCTTCCGGCCAATATTCTGACTGTTGTAGCATACAGTATGTCGAAAGGATTTACGATGTATGGCCAAAGAACCGGCGCAATGATTGGAGTTTCCTCTAATGAGGATGTAATTCAGGAATTTGCGGATATTAATCAGTATACCAGCCGTGCAACTTGGTCGAATATTAATCGGGCATGTATGCGAGTTCTGGCTACTATATATAACAACCAACAGTTGTTGGCTCAAGTTGAAAAAGAGCGTAATGATTTTTATACAATGATCAAAGAAAGAGCGGATATTTTTACCCAAGAGGCTAAGCAGGCTAATCTAGCCATGCTACCGTATGTAGCTGGATTCTTCTTAACAATTCCCGCTGCAAATCCGGATGCAGTATGTAATCAATTGCATAATGATTATATATTTGCTGTTCCGCTGGCCAAAGGCGTTAGAATTGCAGTTTGTGCAGTTCCCGCAGTTAAAATTAAGGGAATGGCCGGAAAAGTTGCCAAAGCAATTCAAGAAAATAAATAATAAAGAAAATAGAAACAGCCGGTTGCGGCTGTTTCTATTTTTATAACTTGAGATTTCTTATTTGTAGTTTCATTTTAATGCGAATATTTTAATAAGCAGTATGGTTAAATTTTTTCAGCTGGGTAATACGCGTATTGAATATGATCACTATAAGCTAAGTAGCTTTGAGTAGCCAGTACTGCAGTATAGCGGAGTTTGGTATTTGTAGATGATCTGGTTAGTACTGATGTATGTCCCAAGGAACCCCAGCGTATAATCCGCATGTATATCCTCCTTATAATAATTATTGCCGTTATTATTATTTCTCATAACCTCAAGGCTATGTATCAGTTTTGAAGGCATAAATATTTACAAATTATATCCAGGAAAATTATTCAGAGTATCCGGCAATACTATGGAATGACAAGGGGGGAATAGCCGTGCATAATAAATATTTCGCCAGACATAATTGCAACTATGAGGAATATTGGTGGTTAATTCACTTGGTTGGAGCTTTTATTATTTTTTGCCTAGGATTTAGGTTAGCAACAAGAAGGTATAATAAGCCCCAAATGATTTATCGTTTGTTATATGGTTTATTGCGTTAATGGGAAAGTATGAGTTATGAGCTGTTAACATGATTGTTAACAGCCTTTTTTATTTGTTACTAGTGAGGTCTTGCCCCAATCCATACCGACATGTTATAGTAATTTTGAAACAGGAAACATTCCTGGTCTATTTTGTATATTATATCGGAGAATATTGCGTTGGAGGATTATAATGGCCGAAAAAATCACTGTCAGTTTAGCCAATGGAAGTTTTGCTCAATATGATAAAGGTACTCCTTTACTGAGTATTGGTAAAGAACTGCAGCAACACTTTGAATCACCAATAGTTGCAGCTAAAGTAGATAATGATATAAAAGATTTATCTTATAAGCTATCTAAAGATTGCTTTGTAGTTTTTTTAGATTTAACAACAACCGAAGGTATTAGAATTTATCAACGGAGCTTAACCTTTATCCTTCATATGGCTGTGATTAGTTTGTTTCCAGCCGGGAGATTGACTGTTGAACATTCGCTCAGTAAAGGTTTGTATTGTGAAGTCCATCTTGATCGAGCCTTAACTGATAAAGATGTAGAATTATTGGAAAAAAGAATGTCTGAAATTATTGCCGGTGATTATCCTATTGTTAAAAAGACAGTATCAATTGAATCGGCGATTGACCTTTTCCAACGATCAGGTCAGAACGAAAAAGTAAGATTACTTAAACAATTGTCCCGTAAACGGGTGAGCTTATATTATTGTCAGGAAGTATATGATTATTTTTATGGCGAAATGGTTCCCAGTACAGGTTATTTAGCAAATTTTGCGCTGCATTTTTATAAGCCGGGATTGGTTCTTTTATTTCCGGAAAAGGAGAATCCAAATCTCATTCCTGCTTTTGTTTCTCAACCTAAGCTGTTTTCAATTTTCCGTGAAACTGAAGAATGGGGTATGATATTGGAATGCGGTTATGTTGGAACATTGAATGAATGTATTAGAAACGGCAATGCGCCCGACTTGGTTCGCATTTCCGAGGCCTTGCACGAAAAAAAGACGGCCCAGATTGCTGATTTCATTGCTCAGCATAAAGAGGAGGTTCGAATAATTTTAATTGCCGGACCTTCTTCATCAGGCAAAACTACTTTTGCCCAAAGATTAACGGTTCAATTACGGGTTAATGGAGTTAAACCTGTATCGATTTCACTTGATGATTATTTTATTGATAGAGATAGAACACCGCGTGATGAGAATGGCGAATATGATTTTGAGTCCATTGAAGCGCTTGATTTAGAGCTCTTTAATCAAGACTTGGTAAAATTACTTGATTCTAAAGCGGTAGAATTACCAACTTACAATTTTTTGACAGGGAAAAGGGAATACAAAGGAAACATTATTAAGATATCACGGCAGCAACCGTTGATTATTGAGGGTATTCATGGCTTAAATGAAAGATTAACTAGATCTATACCGAAAAATAACAAAATTAAAATATATATTAGCGCGTTAACCCAGCTTTCCTTAGATGACCATAATCGAATACCAACGACAGACGGAAGATTGCTGAGAAGAATTGTTCGAGATAGTCACTTCCGTGGACATGATGCAATTCAAACCTTGCGAATGTGGCCTAGTGTTCGCCGGGGTGAGGAAAAAAATATTTTTCCTTTTCAGGAAGAGGCGGATATAATGTTTAATTCGGCTTTGATTTATGAATTGGCTGTTCTAAAGAAATATGCTCAGCCTTTACTTAACAAAGTAAAAAAAGATCAGCCGGAATATTCTGAGGCCAAGCGACTATTGGATTTTCTGGAGTCGTTTGATTGTGTTGATGATTTTGCAGTGCCGGCAAACTCAATATTGCGTGAGTTTATTGGCAACACTTGTTTTTAAGATAAAGTTTTGACGATACTTCATTTAAAGAACGCTGTATATTACTCTTAAATGTGCATATTCATACCTTCTGCAAGATTCTTAGATTCCGAAGGCAGAAACAATACTTATTAACGGCAATACAAAAGGACCTGAGTACAGGTCCTTTTGATATATTTGTTAGTTTTGGTTTTATCTGTTTGTTTCAAAAAATTTCAAAGCTACTTCCGGGAAAAGCCCATACGTTAGTACGTCTTCAACCGACGCGTTGGGATAACCTTTGTCGGCAAGTTGCTGCCGTAGAGAATCCAACTGGGGTGCAATATCATCAGCTGGGCGATAAGTGATTGGATCATCGTCGCCAAGTATTATTTTCTTAATTTCCGGATCGATTGGAGCCGGAGTACGGCCATATTTTCCGCGAACAAGATCTTTTACTTCGCGCGGGATCATTTTGTAGCGTCCCAGCAATACGTTAAAGGTTGCCATAGAACCGACGATTTGGCTGGTTGGAGTTACCAGCGGCGGATAGCCTAGTTCTGCTCTGACACGAGGCATTTCTTCCAGCAATTGAGGATATTGATCCGCTGCGCCTTGTTCTTTCATTTGGTTTAACAGGTTCGATAACATTCCACCAGGGATTTGGAACGATAATACTTTGGTATCGATCATGATATTGGTTGGCAACTTAAAATCTTCTGTAAGCTTTGCTTTTACACCGCGGAAATGATCTGCGATGGAGAAAAGTTGCTCTTTCTTAATACCAGTATCGCGTTCTTGACCTTCGAGTGTAGCTACCATTGCTTCGGTCGGTGGCTGCGAAGTTCCCAAGGCGAACGGTGAAAGTGCTGTATCGATTATATCAACACCGGCTTCTATTGCTTTCAACAAGGTCATTGAAGCCATTCCACTCGTGTAATGAGTATGTAGGTCAATTGGAACTTGAATTTCGGATTTAAGGGTTTTTACAAGATTATAAGCTGCATACGGCATTAATAATCCGGCCATATCTTTGATACAAATAGAATCAGCACCCATAGCTACCAAATCTTTGGCTACTTTTAAGAAATCAGTATCTTTATGGTACGGGCTGATAGTATAAACAAAGGCACCTTGTACGTGGGCTCCGGATTCTTTAGAGACTCGCATTGCAGTCTCTAGATTTCTTACATCATTTAAAGCATCGAAAATCCTTATTATTCCGACACCGTTATCGACGGCTTTTTTAATAAACTCGGCAACTACATCATCAGCATAATGATTGTAGCCAAGTACGTTTTGGCCGCGCAGCAGCATTTGAATCGGTGTCTTTTTTAAATGTCTTTTAAGTGTGCGCAATCTCTCCCATGGATCTTCATTTAAGAATCGCAAACAACTATCGAAAGTTGCGCCGCCCCATCCTTCCAAGGCAAAATAGCCGACATCATCAAGTTGTTCCAGCATGGGAAGCATATCTGAAATACGCATTCGCGTTGCGGCTAAGGATTGATGGCCGTCACGCAGTACAGTTTCCACGATTTTTACCGGTTTTGTATTTGTCATCATATATCCTCCTTTATTCTTTATGGAAAGACAATTACATTTTAACATTATATCGATAATGGAAAATGGGAATAATGTAAAAATATTGTATACTTAAATGTATAATGTATACAATTCTATTTTAAGTATATAAGAATTTCTGAGAATTATCAAACTATTTATGCATGAATTTGTCTTTTTTTATTTACTTAAATTCCTGCCGGGATAATATTTGGGCCATTACGCTGTTTTTCTCCTTCATTACGGGTTGCAATTGTTTTGCTGGTTCCAGTAAATTTAAAATAGAGTATATGCGCGGATTTTCCAAGGGTGTTTTGTAAGAAGAATTTTTACTAAAATCATTAACTTGTTCCGTTCCGATTTCAGGGTTTTGTATTCTGCCAGGTCCTCCCACGCAGCCTCCACGGCAGGCCATGCCCTCAATAAAATTAGCTGTACAGTTACCGTCAATAATATCATTCAGCAGTTTGATACAATCAGGGATTCCGTCGGCCTGGATTGGCTTAAATATTTTAGCCTTTTCAGGCAGAATACTAGCGAGCGTTTTTTGGACAGCTTGACTGACACCACCTGTTCGCGCGTAAATTCTTCCACAACCTGAGGCCGCAAGGGTTTCCTGTTCCGGTTGATTGGCAACATTAATGCCGGCAATATCAAATATAATTTTAAGTTCTGGAAAGGTTAGGACTAAATCTACTTCGCCTTTAAATTCGGGTAAAGCCGCTTCTGCTTTTTTAGCAATGCATGGACCGATAAATACGACTTTCGCGGTAGGTTCAAAGTGTTTTATGATACGCGCTGAGGCAATCATCGGTGAAACAGACGGAGAAATATTGTCAGCTAGACTCGGATATTTTGTTTCAATAAGTTTGATCCAGGCTGGGCAGCAACAACTGGTTATCATATATTCATTGCCTTGTTTAACATGTTCATCAAACTCAAAAACTTCTTTAATTGTTATAAAGTCTGCCGCAATTGCAGTTTCTACAGCTTCTTTAAAACCGATTGACAATAAGGCCGTACGTAGTTTAGCAAATGTAATATTATTACCGAATTGGCCGGCAAAAGCCGGAGCTATCGAAGCGTAAACAGAGTTAGAGCTTCGCAGCAGGCTGATTAGGGCAACCAGCTGAGCCTTTTCGGCCAAGGAAGCTTTACTGCAGGATGTGAGACAATCGCCATCCAGCAGGCAGCGTGAAGGATCAAAATGCAAATAACCTTCCTGGTCATGGCTTAGTGCACCTGACGGGCATTTTGCTTCGCAGGTGTGCTCATTACAATGCAAACAGGCTGCACTATCGGTAAGAACAATAGGATTACGGTCAATACCCATCAATACGGTTTCATCATACGGCGTTAATATTTGCTCAGAATCATGAGGATTCAATCCCATTGCTGCTCGAATTTGGTTGATAACTTGTTTTTTAGTTAGCTTGTCTTTAAATTCTTCGTTAAGCAAGTTGCACAATTTAGTATGTTCTTGTACTAAACGGCCTTCCCAGGCAGCTTTGGCAACATGATACAAAATCCGTGGACGAATAGTATTATACATATTCTCCGCCTTTCTCTGTGATTAGGTGTATTTGATATGAAAATGTTCGATTGTTGCAATGTTTAAATGATTTTATGCCAAACTAATATTAAGCACGGTATTAAGGAGTGATTAAGATGCAAAAACAATGTCCGCTGTGTAATTCTTTGCAGTCGATACGGTTTATTTGTCCAGTTTGTGGCGAAAGATTATTGGACGGAGGCAAAATTGAAGATTATTTGGATGCTTATGGTCCATACTTTGAAAGTGTTACCGACACCAATGATCATAATGGACACTGTACGCATCTTTTGTATTGTAAACATTGTGGCTATGATGAGCGGCGAGATATTGAAACAATCGAATTATAATCGGAATTAAGGATAAAGTACGCTATTGTGAGAAACACTAAAAGTGAAATTCACGAATAAATAATACGAGGTGATATGATTTGCTGAAACCATATGTAGCATGTTCTGTAGAAAATTGTACCCATAATATGAAAGGACAATGCATGGCTTCAAAAATCAGTGTTTACAATGAAGAAACCAGTGGTATATCAAGCAGCCATGAGGATACGCAGTGTCAGTCATTTAAAGCCCGTAATACTGTTGGTGACATGATCGGAGCTTTCCATAATTCAAATATTACCGGTACGATCGCAGCTTATGTAAATACTGATACTAAAATTACCCCGGAAGTGGAGTGTTTCGTAACTAAGTGCCGGTTTTGGGAAACAGGGAACTCGTGTAATGCCGGCCAAATTCATATTACCGGTGAATCGGCACGTAAAGAAGCCGATACTGACTGTGCTACTTTCGAAGCAAAATGAATTTCAGATTGATGTAAAAGTAAGAGCTCCCAGCAAATGCATTGTATAACATATTGCCGGGAGCTTTTTAATTATTTGTATGTGCATTTTTTTATCTGACTTTTTATATTATTCAGCGAGTTAAGACTCCCGCCTCTATAGGCGGCGTCAGCTCAGGTGGAGTTGACTCTCCACCTGAGCCCCCGATGTTTCAGCTTTGCTGAAACGTGCTGAAACGAGTTCACTGATTGCCGGCAATGCGGTTAAAGGACTCTGATGTATTCAGTCTGTAAGTTAAAGGGATTGCTAGCGTTAATGGAATGATAGTAAATCGCAAGGCATTGCTCAAGCCGATATTATCAGCTAAAACACCGATAATGGCAGCGCCGATACCGCCCAGCCCCGAGGCTAATCCCAGCATCATACCGGAAGCTAGGGATTTATTGGCGGGCAACATTTGCTGAGCCAAGATTATCGATGAGGGCATCGTTCCTTGGAGACAGGCGCCAGTACAAGCTAACAACAGCCAGCTTAATGACGGAGTTATTGTCCCGGAAAAAATGCTGTATACAAAGGGAACACTTAACGACAAGGCGCCAAAAATGCAAGACTTATGTCCGATCCTATCGCCGATATAGCCCCCTAATAAACCGCCGATGGCTCCGCCTGTTAAAAAATATGTGAGAAGTTCTCCCGCTGAGTTGGTTTTATAACCGTGCTGAACTAAATACAACGGCAGAAAGGTCATGATGGCAACTTGAGCCCAAGACCGCAGTCCCATAATTATATTTAACGAAACAATATCCTTAGATTTATACCAAACATTATTAACTTGGATAGTATTACGTCTTACTAATTCAATTTTATGCAAACGCAGCAAATAAAAGAAGATTGTCAATATTATTCCGGGAACAGCCAACCATAACAGTGAATGATGGTCAAAACTAACTAGCCAATATGATACAATCGCCGGAGCTAAAGCAAATCCGAAGTTTCCTCCGCCGATAAAGACCGACATCGCCAGGCCGCGATTGGGAGGTTTGGCAACATGATGTACTAAACTCGATCCTAGTGGATGGAATAAAGATACTCCTAATCCGGACAATAAAACTGTTGCAATAAGCAGCGGATAGTTAGGCATTAAAACGCTCAAACAGATAAATATGGCGCTTAAGGGGATACCTATTAACAGTAAATAGGAAAAATTGTATTTGTCGATGTAGTACCCGCAAAGCGGCTGCAGCAGATTTGAAGTGATAGATTGAAACATAACAATCATACCGCTGGCACCTAACGAAAGATTTAGATTTTCCATAAACACTGGAATTAAGGCCGGTAAGAAAGTGCAGTAAAAATCACTAAAGAAATGCCCGGCAGTTAGTAAAGTAATACTTACAATTCTAAATTGAGATACATACACTGTTATTGACCTTCTTTCGGATCAACAAATTCAATGCAGTCTAAGTTTAATTTAATTTGTTCTTTAATATTATCTATATAAATGCGGCGTAAACGAGTTTGTTCATTCAGTTCATCCTCAGTTAAACCACATTCCTTTTTTTTACGGGCCAGTTCATTTATGCGCTGTATTAAAACTTTTATATCCATAGTTAACATCCTTTCACGATCCTAGTCGTAAAAATGGTAGCAGATTATTGAATATTATTCAAGTAGCTGTCGACAAAGCGGAAAAGTTTTTAATTAATGCAGGAGGTAGTAGGAATGTATGATTTAATTATCGTTGGCGGTGGTCCGGCCGGAATGACTTCGGCAGTTTATGCGGCCAGAAAAAAGCTTAGAACTATTATGGTAACTCGCGAAATAGGTGGTCAAATCATGTGGACCAGAGACATTGAGAATTATATGGGTTACCAATATATTACGGGACCAGAGCTGACTGTGAAATTTGAAGAACAAATGCGTCAGTATCCAATCGAAATAGTTTTTGAAGAAGTAATTGAAATCGAGTCTGTCGGACCGGGAAAATTCAGAGTGGTAACCGAAGAAAACGATTACTCGGCTAAAGCGATTATCATCGCGTCCGGTAAAAGGCCTAAGCAACTCAATATTCCCGGAGAAACTAAATATATTGGATTAGGTGTAAGTTACTGCGCAACCTGTGATGGCCCGCTGTACAGCAGAAAGACAGTTGCTGTGGTTGGCGGAGGGAATTCTGCTTTACAAGCGGCGTTAGAATTGAGCCAAGTCGCAGAGAAGGTTTTTTTAGTTGCGTGCTGTGAATATGTTGCCGATCCGATTGTAGTTGATCGGCTTAAACAAGTACCAAATATTGTAGAAATGATGCAATATGATGCAGTCAGTATCAACGGCAGCCAGTACGTGGAGTCGTTTACGGTTCGTCATAATAAAACCGGTCGTGAAATATCTTTACCGGTGCAGGGTATCTTTATTGAAATCGGATTAATCCCCAACTCTGGTTTTACTAAGGGAGTAGTCAAAACAAATGAATTGGATGAGATTATTGTTGATTGCAGTACCAGGACGAACATCGCGGGGATTTATGCTGCAGGTGACGTTACGATTAGCCCGGATAAGCAAATTGTCATTGCGGCCGGAGATGGTGCCAAGGCTGTGTTATCAGCTTATCACTATTTGCTTAACACCGAATTTAATCAGTAAGGTGTAGTGTTTTGACTGCAAAATATAGTTGTTTTGCGACCTAGTGTAGTAATAATACCCCAAATTGGAATATTTGATTAAGGTTTGAATCGATAGAAAATACTGTCGGTTCAAATTTTTTTTTGTTAATAATTGAAGTTTAGTCAGGTACTAAGGGAGTTGTACGTTATCAAAAATATATAATTAATTTTATTGGCATGAATTTTGCATAATTAGTAGGTTTAGAATGGGGTGACGTAACTTGGATGAAAAAATCAGCCGGCGTGAGTTTATTCGCGGGGCAAATCTTAAAAACTTATTAATTAATTGGATTGAAAAGCGGGCGTCAGATGAAGACCGTAAGCGGGAAAGTATGCAAGACTATTTTAGATCACCAATGTACAGTTATCCGCTATTACAAGAAATGCCATGGGAAATGTTGGTGGAAGAAGCACAAAAACACAATATTCCCACTGAAAACAGAACAAAAAATGAAATAGCTAAGGACTTGTTTATGCTTAGTTAACCATGGAGGTATATTATGGCTGATATTACTACAGTTGAAGGAATGATGAATCAATTTTGGCTGGTGATGTTATCTGATGAAAAAAATAAGCAAGGTTGCGGCATCCGGTATTTAAGCCATATGTGGGATAAAGGTCCTTATTGGTACATTTGGTTAACGGAATGCCAAGGAGTATATAAATTAGAATTGTCTTCAGCGACAGATGGACTTAGTAATTATGATTGGGTAGCCGAATTTAATGTTAAATATTATCCGCATCCTGATGAAGAATGGTTTCAGGGATTGTCTGTTTTTGAGCAAATATGCCGCCATAGTGAAGTATTCGATAACCAACCGGCCAAGACGTGTGGTTGCGTAGTTCATGCTGGCTGTCATTCTCATCATGATAAATTTTCTGATATTTTGGAGCAGACCGGAGTCCCAAATTTAGTGTTAAGTACGGATATGCCCCCGGACTTTTTTTGGGCAGGTAAACTTATTGTTGCCTACCATAAAGAGCAAGGTACGTTATTTAGAATCAAGAGTCAAACCAGGTGGAGAGTAACAACAACATGTGAATACAATATACCTGGTTTTGCGGGTTGCGACGGCAAAACAATGGTCGAAGGCGAAATCGATAGAGATTATGCCGGGTTTGAAATCGTTCAATTTCTGGCAAGAAGGCTTCTCTATGGGTGGAGTGTTTTTCATACATATCCGGTAAGGAAGGTATCTTTTTGGAAGGGAAAGGGGGTGGAATTCAATACCGACGGTGTTGGCCTCGAAACGGTTGCAAGCAGCGATATTCACAAGATACTAGCTGACTACGAATTGAAGTATTTCGATAAACCGCTTCCTGAGCTGGATGATGAGGACATTGCCTCGATGCAATCTATTAATTGAAAGGAGGCTGTAGGATGGCGGAAAATACTGCGCAAGATAGCGGGAAGTATCTGCCCGGTGTAATTGTGGGGATTATTGCCGGTGCAGCATTGTGGTATTTTACCTATCAAATGTTGGTTCTAGCGAAGTAGAGAGGAGGTTTACCAAACATGGCTAATGAATTTTCGCGCCGTTCGTTTATCAAAGGCATGGCCCTTGGTACGATGGCAGGTTATTTTGGTTCGGCGGGACTGTCATCAACAGTTTTTCATAAGCAAATGATGCCAAAAGATAATACGAAAAAGGTCGACATCGGACAAATAAAAAGCTTATCAGTTAAAGTAATATCCGAAACTAGTTGGTTTAATAATGCTGTGTTATTAAATGATATCAAAAAGTCCGGCGGGTTACTGGTTAACCAATATGAAATACCTTGGACTGTTGAAGGTGTAAAAGAAGGCTATAAGGGCAATAATGCCGGCGGCTTTGCGACGTTGATTGAGTTTGAGGAATTAAGCGGCAAAAAACACAAATTACTGCTCGATACCGGTTGGAATGTAGATTGGACTGATAAACGATTCAAAGAAGAAGGCATTGATAAAATGCTGGCCAACAAAGAAATCGAAGCTCTTATTATCAGTCATGAGCATTTTGATCATTATTGGGGTATTGAGGCTACAACAAAGTATAATCCGAATATTCATGTTTATGTGCCAAAAGGTTTTTATCAGGAAGGCTTTGATTTGTTAAAAGGAAAGGCTTTCCCCAAGGCCCATGTAAAAAATGACCACCCGCATACCGGTAAGCTGGATGTGATGGATTCCAGTAAAATTAGGCCGATTTACCCTGGTGTTGCGTTAGTTACTTTTGATGTGCCAATTATCACCAGAGTATTTGGTGAGCAAGCTTTCATTTTCAATATTAAGGATAAAGGACTTGCACTAGTCACCGGCTGTTGCCATATGGGAATCATTACTTATATGGAATTTGCTAAGAAACGGATCGTTGGCGGCGAAAAAATCTACGGTGTTCAAGGCGGCATGCATATTTCGCCGTTTGAAGACTGGGATCCGCAATACGATGATTTGGTTTTGGCTTTGCACAAATACGGTATTGAAAAACTTGGTCCTAATCATTGCACCGGCTATGTTACAGCCGAAAAAATGATTGCAGCCGGGTTACCGGTTATTAAGGGTACGGCCAGAAATGGCAGCAAGCGCAACATTTATCTGGGCAACGGCGACAAGCTCGTCTTTGCTTAAGGAAAAGGAGGTAATGGTTTTGAAAGATGGACATTTAGATACATTATGGCTGGAAGACCGCAAGCTGACTAATCTTATTACCCAGCCAATTAGAGGAATATTGGGTACTGTATTATCCTTTGCATTTTTCATGGCCCTGTGGTGGATATTTATGGACCCACGTGGAGTGTTACGGTGGTATACTCCGCAGTACGGCTACATGTATATTCGGTGGCTACTGATTGTTGCTATTTGGCAGGCTTATATCTTTAATTTTTGGCCGTTTAATCTGAAATGGATGGAGGGATCACATCCGTTAAAGAAAGGCTTAATACTAGTCGGAATTAACTTTGCTGTAACTGGGTTGGTTATTTGGGGATTCTTTTATGGAATTTTGGGTAAGTTTTCTATTCCTTATATGAGCCAGTTTGAGTTGCATAAGTTAGGGATGACCGAGTTTTTTGCCAGAGAATATTCGTCATTAGCAGTATTAATGTTTGCGGCGATTGCATCGTGGCTAAGTCCAATATGGCCTTCAGCTTTTGAAAACTATCCATGGCATAGTTTAAAGCAGCCGGCCAAAGGGATTACCGTTTTTTCATTTACTTTCCTATTGACAACTTATGCGTTTTTCGTGTTTATGCATCCGCATTATAATGTTTTATTTTATCCTTGGCAGAAGTTTGCAGCAGCATTCCCTTGGTGGTATGAATCTTTCAAAACTCTAAGCGGCAACTTTAATGTTGGTTGGATCATGTGTGGAACGGCAGCAGTGTGGATGGTGGAAACAACTTGGGAAAAATATCCGTTCCGGCTGATTAAATCACAACCGTGGCGAGGAATTGCCGGCTTTTTGTGGATATTGTTAATTGCATTTACCATGTTTTTTGTATTTATTTTTATGCAAGATGTGGTGTGGGGAGAATCGATTGAGGGTGCTAAGCGCCTGATGGCTCCTGACTGGCGTTATCTGCATACCGGTGAGTTGGCCGTAATGATGTTGTCGATAGCTTTAACACTATATTTTTACTTCGACAATTGGCCCAAAAAGTTTAGTACTGAAGTAAACCTATTTATTCGTACAGCGGTAATCGTGGTTATTTCATTTGGCTTCCATTACGTGTACTATGCGGTAAGCCCTGGATTATTAGGAACACAAGCAGGCTATTCACATCCGCAACAATTCCCGATGGCACCAATTATTCTTTGGATCGTGGTAATGCTTTACCATAACTGGTTTATGGACGGCTGGCCCGGTAAAAGTATTAAACAACCCGCCGCCCAAGAAGTTTCAAATGAGAAACATGTATCGGCATAAATGAACAAAGAAGAGAACTCCCTCATTTGGGGGTTCTCTCCCATGGTATAATTTGTTATACTGAAGGCAGAAATATATGTATATTGTGAGATGATAGCGATGGAAAGTGAAGATTTACTTCGCAGTAAATTAATTGCCGACGAGTTTGATCAGCTTATCTTAGTTATTGATAAGAACGACAATATAATCTTGGCAAATGACTATGCGCAACAATATCTCAATCTGTCTGAGGAATGTTCAGCCGTAAAGGTAAGGGAACGATTTGGGGTAGCCGATTTATACGGCACTATTGCCAACATGTCATTTAATTATCACTGGCACGGTTGTTTACCTCTCTTTTTTCCCCATAAAACCGATACGACTATGGAATTCAAAACCAAATTTATATCAGGCCAAAAATGTGTCTTTCAAGATTTATTAATAATTGGAAAAACAATTGAACAGCCGGAGCCGGCCGAAATTCAAGCCAGCGGCTGGAATATCGAGCAAGCTCAATTTCGCAAAATATGTGAAATTTCCTCGACAATTAATTCAAATTTAAATTTTCAAAGTATTTGTGAAGAAATTACTATGAAGGCGGCAGAACTTATCGGAGCAGATCGTTCATTGCTGTATAGCGTAAACAACATGCAAATCGGAGTATTTGCAACCTGGAATATGACTGAAGATGAGAAGGCACTATTTAAGTTGGTAGATATGGAGCATGGAGTTATTAAGAATTGTTTACGCAATATGGCTCCAGTGCTGGTACCAGTCTATTCTCAGCATCCTGACTGGATTCCGGAAATATTTGAAGCACTTGATTTCGAATCGTTTATACTTTACCCACTGTTAGCACAGAAACAGTTGGTTGGTGTATTGGCGTTGTTTGGAGTCGAACCATTAAAGTTTGATGATAAAGATCTTATGCTGCTTCAGATGATTTCAAATCAAATGGCCATAGCCGTATTGAATGCACAGGTCTATTCCGAAATACGCAGCTTAAATAAACATTTAGAAGAAGAAGTCTGTTTAAAAGTTCATGAACTGCGGATATCTGAATTGCAGTTGATCCGCAAAAATAATGAGCTAGAAGCAATCTTCCATTCGATTACCGATATTCTAGTTGTTGTTAATGACAGTATGCGGATATTAGATATAAACCAAGCGGCTCGTAGTTATTTTGTGATTGATGATAAAAAGCATATATTAGGAAGAAAATATTGTGAGGTATTTTGTCATACGAAAAGTTGCAAAAATTATTCTGTAGCAGCTGAGTGTTGTATGAAGCGCGGTGAATGGTGCAACGAATGTTACTTGGCCAGTAGTTTAGTTACCGGTAAGCCGGTGGTTGCAGAAACGGATATCGGCAACCGTGTCTATACAATAAGCGTGTACCCAATATTGGATGAAACCGATAAGGTAGTTAAGGCGGTCTGTCTGCTTCGTGATATTACTCTGACCAAGCGTAAAAGTGAAGAATTGATTCAATATCAAAAAATGCAAGCCGTAGGACAACTAGCGGCCGGTGTAGCCCATGAAATACGCAATCCGTTGGGCGCTATTTCTAATTATGTGTACATATTGGAAGATTGGCTGCGTGAATTAGAAGCAGACCATGTTGCTGTTGATGCTGATATTAAAAATACTTTCGGCTCCATAAAAAAATTAGTAGAACGAAGTGAGAACGTTATTCGCAATCTATTAGACTTTTCGCGCAGTAAGTCGAACGAAATAACTACTTTTACCTTTTGTGATGTTATTGATCAGATCTTAATGTTGGTCAATAAGACAGCTCAGCGTAATAAAATATTGATTAATATACAAGGTATGCAGGATATGCAGGTCAAAACGGACTGTAGTGCTTTGCAGCATATTTTATTTAACTTGGTAGTTAATGCTATTGATGCATTGCCCAATGGTGGCGAAATCAATATCAAATATGAAATTGAGGATGAATTTTTGGTTTTTCGTGTTTCTGACAATGGAATAGGTATGAGTCATGATGAAATGGAAAAGATCTACAACCCGTTTTATACTACGAAAGCGCCAGATCGGGGCACCGGACTGGGGCTATATGTGGTATATAATTTAATAGAGCAGCTTCGCGGTAGTATTATAGTGGACTCGACGCCAACGGTTGGAACAGTTTTTACGGTAAAGATACCTCAATAACGGCTAAAGGAGGATGACAATGAAAAATGTACGGATTTTACTTGTAGAAGATGATGCTGATTTTGGCGACAGCTTTGCCATAATCCTTAAACGCAAAGGGTATTTAGTGGTCTTGGTTCCTTCGGCTGTTAAAGCACTCGAGCGGTTGGCGGAAGAAAGATTTGACTTGGTAATTTCCGATGTTGTTATGCCGCAAATGAATGGTCTTGAGTTTGTAAAAATCATTAAAGAACAGGGAATGGATGTGCCGGTAATTATGCTGTCCGGCTATGGCAATGTCAAAGAAGCTGTAGAAGCCATGAAAATTGGTGCTTACAATTACTTCTTAAAACCGGTTAATCAAGATGAAATATGTTTAACAATTGAAAAGGCTATTGAATTAAAAAATCTTAAATGGGAAAATGAATTTTTGCGCGGCGAATTACAAGACTTAAAAGGCAATATGTTTTTAAGCAATAATGATGTGATGAAGAGTATAATTCATGAGGCGGAGATTCTAGCACAAAGTGATGTTAACGTCTTAATCATGGGCGAAAGCGGTACCGGCAAAGAACTGCTGGCTCGATTTATTCACGACAGCAGCCGGAGAAGTAGTTGTCCGTTCTTAGCAATCAACTGTCAGGCTTATGTTGATACTTTGATTGAAAGTGAGTTGTTTGGTTATAAGGGTGGTTCTTTTACCGGGGCAAAAAGCAAAGGCAAGCCGGGTAAACTGGAACTGGCCAATGGCGGTACGCTGTTTTTAGATGAAATAGGCGAACTGGAGACCGCAACACAGGTCAAACTTTTGCGGGTATTGGAAAACAGGGAGATTGAACCTGTTGGTGGATTAAAACCGATCCCGGTAAATTTTCGCTTGATTTCGGCAACCAATCAAGACTTGGAAAAATGCGTTCACGAAAAGGTTTTTCGCGAAGATTTATTTTATCGGATAAACACCGTTATGCTTACCTTACCGCCATTACGCGAACGGCGCGAAGATATAATCGGGCTAGCCCGATACTTTCTCAAAATATTTACAGCCGAGCAAAAAAAATCGATTACTAAGTTCTCACTGGCTGCAGAACAATCTTTATTGAATTATGCCTGGCCAGGTAATATACGAGAATTAAAAAATGTAATCGAAGGTGCAGTAGCCTTAGCTAAAGGATATAAATTGGAAGAAGCTGATCTGAGAATTAACTGTAAGCAGCAATGTCAGCATTATTGCGCAGGTTTATCTTTTGCCCATGCTAAACGTAGATTTGAAAAGGACTTTCTGCAGTATAGTTTCCATCAAGCCGGGGGGAATATTTCCTTGCTGGCGCGTACAATTGGAGTCGATCGAAAACAATTATATAAAAAGCTTACAGAGTACAATATTTTAGGTAAGGCTGATTTGGCAGAAAATAAATAGATTTACTAAAGGAGTGAAAGTTTATGTTTAATTTAGGTATGCCGGAACTTATCCTTATTTTAGTTATTGCTTTAGTTGTATTAGGTCCTGCTAAATTACCGGAAATGGGTAAGGCATTAGGCAAGTCCATTTTAGAATTCCGCAATGCTACAAGTCCTTCATTTCAAGATGAATACAAAAAATTAGGTGAGAAGGAAGCTGGAGAAGAACAAGCCGTAAAGAAGTGAGGAATATAAAATGGCCGAAATAAATCAAGAACTTGCTGTCGAAGATGAAAAAATGTCATTGGTGGATCATTTACAGGAATTAAGACAGCGTTTAATACGAACAATTATTGCGGTTTTGCTGACAAGTAGCTTAAGCTATTATTTCGTCGATCATTTGATGGGAATTATGACTAGGAACGTGGGAAAGCTATATTATTTAAGTCCGGCTGAAGCATTTTTCACTTACTGTAAATTAGCGTTGGCAGCCGGGTTTATTCTAGCGTTGCCAATTGTTATGTATGAAATGTGGGCTTTTATTATACCGGCTTTTACAACACATGAGAAGGTAATGGCCTTGATTTTAGTTCCCAGCTCGGTAATCTTGTTTTATATAGGACTTTCCTTTTCCTATTTGTTTGTATTACCGCTTGCGGTAAAGTTTTTCCTGGGTTTTTCATCGGAAGTTTTGCAACCACTCTTTTCGCTGGGACAATATGTTTCTTTTGTATTAGCGATGCTGATTCCGTTTGGTGTAGTGTTCCAATTGCCGTTAGTAATAGTGGTGTTGGCTAAATTCGGAATTATTAATTCTAAAGCCTTAAGTCATTATCGGAAATATGTAATAATACTTTCTTTTATTGTCGGCGGTATCGTTTCTCCTACTCCCGATATTTTTGGGCAGATTTTATTAGCCTTGCCGATACTGATTTTATACGAAATTAGTTTTGTTATCGTGAAATTTATTTTAAAACGCTAATACTAAAGATTAATTCTAATAATTGACTTTTAACTAAACTATTCTACGTTTATTCCCTACTTTCCATAGTAATTCTACTGTAATGCTGATGTAAAAGATGGCAGTACAGTATTGCTATGGAGTTTTTTTTAAACGCTAACAAAAAGACAAAGTGTTAATTTTTGCTAGCAGCGAAGAAGGTATAGATTATATTTGGCTTAGGTGGGTAGATAACAAGGGAGGCTTTCTAAATGTTTAAGATTATAAAACGCAGTATTGCGGCGAAATATATTATTCCGGTATTGCTAATTAATATAATGTTATTAATCATAATGGGAATGGTTTTGTATTCTACGGTTAAGAAAGATTATATCAGCCAGTCAGTTGAATCTTCGCGAAACATGACTGAGCAAACAACTAAATCTCTTGAGGAATGGATTAGTAATCAAATTTCAGTTGTAAAAACTATCGCCGAAGACGAACGGGTTATTAATGCTTGTGCTAATCCCCAGGATGAAGGTGCCCGGAAAGTGGCCTATAATTATTTAAAATCAGTACATGCTCAGTATCCGTATTATGAGAATATTCCTTTAGCCTCAAATATGGCTGAAGGTGAAAGTTTTACCATAGATGTAAATGGGAATCCAAGACTAATTAAACGAGGAACCTTTTTTGTTGACACGGTAAATAACGCTACCATTGGGAAATGCGGTATTAATTATAGCTATATGCAAGCAGTGCTGAATGAGAGCAAATCCTACTATATCAGTGAGGTGTATCCGAGTATTTTAAGGGGTAATCCAATATTTGTTATAAACGCACCGGTTAAACAAAATGGTAAAATAGTCGGCTCAGTAGTAATAGCGCCTCAAATGAGTTATTTTACCGAAAAATTTGTAAATTCTATCAAAGTTGGTAAAACCGGATATATGTTTTTTGTTGATGAAAGAAAAACATTTATATCACATCCTAATCAGAAATTGATTTTGAATACTAATGAACAAATAATAAAAGCCAACGAAAACGTTACCAACAATATACTTAAAGAGGTTGGCTTATTTGAATCAACGGTAGATGGAAGTTTAAAAACATTTATAAGTAAAAAGATTAATCTTCCTAAAGATAATTTGAAATTTAATTGGTATTTATGTTTTACACAAGAAAATCGTGAGTTGTATCAAACTGTTAATTATTTTTCGCGTATTTTAATCATAACAATAATAATATGCTCAATCGTTATTGGTCTAACCCTTTATAAAATAACCAGAACAACTTTAAAACCGCTACAAAAGCTTCAAGAACTGATGTCCAAAGTAGAAAACGGTAATTTATCTATTAATGATAAGGACGCAGTAGTTGATACTAATGCAAGTCAGGATGAAATCGGGGAAATGGCAAAATCTTTAAATAAAATGGTTTGCTCGATGCGAGAGTTGATATTCAAGGTTCAAACCAATACTGAACGAGTTGCAGCGGCCAGCGAGGAGCTTACAGCCAGCGCCGACCAATCCTCAGCGGTGTCTACGCAGGTTGCTCAAACAATTACCCGCGTAGCTGAAGGTGCTTTAACCCAGGTGGCAGCTATTGATACAGCTAATAACGTAATTCAGCAAAATGCCAAAAGCATTAAGGAGGTTTCGGCAACTACCGCCGAAGTGTCCGCTAGTGCCGATAAAATGTTAACTACTTCTTCATTAGGCCAGCAGGCTATTAATGATGTAGTAGCGATAATGAATTCAATTAAAGACGGTGCTCAAGAAACTTCACAGGGCGCGGCAAGTTTGACGCAAAGTGCTCAGCAGATTAATCAGATTGTTGACGTTATCGCCGGTATAGCCGGTCAAACTAACTTGCTTGCTTTAAATGCTGCAATTGAGGCGGCAAGGGCCGGAGAAATGGGCAAGGGATTTGCAGTAGTTGCAGAAGAGGTTCGTAAACTAGCAGAGCAATCTGCCAATGCAACCGACCAAATTAAGGCGCTGCTAGGACAAATTAGCGAGAAGGTTTGCCTAGTAAATGATGAAATAAATCAAGAAACTAAAGTCGCCGGGGAAGGTATAGTTGTAGCCGAGCATGCCGGAGAATCTTTTCAGGAACTGGTAAAGATTCTTGAATTAGTTGGTCGCCAAATTAAAGATGTGGCATTGGCAGTAGAACAGTTAGCTAAAGGTAATCAAGAAATTGTTAACATGGCTTCACATATTGATTCAGCAAGCAAAGATTCAGCGCAACATGCCGAAGCTGTTTCGGCAGCAACACAAGAACAAACGGCCACAATTCACGAAATCGCCTCATCTAGTCAGGAACTTGCTAAAATGGCGCAAGAATTACAGGCGTCTATATCCTACTTTAAATTGTAAACTAAATTAATTTTGGTATAAGCATAGTCAAGGAAGTTTCTATGGGGAGCAGAAACTTCCTTGTATTTGTAGTCGGTTAGTTGGTATTTGTTGCTGATCGATAACTCAAGAAGTTTATTTTTTGCTTGTTTACCCGAATATCAAATATTTTTATTATGTTTGAGACATTGCGTTTTTTGCTTTTTGTGATAAAATAAATTATTAATCTAAAATATTTTTGTAAAAATGAATCAGGAGTGATTTTGATGAAAATCGTATTAACAATTGTCGGGCAAGATCGTGTTGGAATTACTGCGATGGTTAGTAATACTCTTGCTGAAAACAATATTAATATTTTGAATATCAATCAGAATATTGTGGATGGCTTTTTTAATATGGTAATGATCGCCGATATGAGCGAAAGCAAGTTGAGTCTCAAAGACTTACAGCTGTTGTTAAAAACCCGCGGACAGGCTATGGGGTTGGATATTCGTGTCCAGCATGAGGATATATTCAAGATTATGCACCGTATTTAATATTGTCAGGAGGCTGTAAGCTATGTTGACTATACAAGATATTTTAGAAACAAATCGAATGATAAAAGAAAACAACCTGGATGTGCGGACCATCACAATGGGAATCAGTCTACGTAATTGTTCGCACCCCGATGTTCAGGTATTTTGTAAAAATATTTATGATAAAATTACCCGTACAGCCCAAAATTTAGTACGAGTCGGCGAAGATATTGAAGCAGAATACGGAATTCCGATTATTAATAAACGTATTTCAGTTACACCAATTGCGATAGCGGCTGAAAGCTGCCTAACCGATAATTACGTTGCTGTTGCCATGGCATTGGATGCTGCGGCTAAAGCGGTAGGGGTAAATTTTATCGGCGGTTTTTCGGCTTTAGTAGATAAAGGTTATACAATCGGTGACCGCAGGTTGATTGAGTCAATTCCGTATGCATTAGCCGAAACCGAACGGGTATGTTCTTCAGTAAGTCTGGCCTCGACTCGCTGCGGAATTAACATGGATTGTGTACAGGAAATGGGTCACATAATTAAAAAAACCGCAGAGCTAACCAAAGACCGTGATGCTTTAGGGTGTGCAAAGCTGGTGGTATTTGCCAACGCAGTTCCGGACAATCCGTTTATGGCCGGCGCATTTCACGGAGTGACTGAGCCTGAATGTGCAATTAGTGTTGGTGTAAGCGGCCCCGGTGTAGTGAAAAGAGCATTGGAGGAAGTAAAGGGACAAGATTTTGGTGCTGTGGCGGAAACAGTTAAAAAAACTGCCTTTAAGATAACGCGGGTTGGTCAGTTGGTTGCCCAGGAAGCATCTCAACGATTAGGAGCTACGTTTGGTATTGTAGACTTATCACTTGCTCCGACTCCTGCCGTAGGTGACAGTGTGGCTCATATCTTGGAAGAGATGGGGCTGGAAAGTTGCGGGGCACCGGGAACAACTGCTGCCTTAGCTTTATTAAATGACGCGGTTAAAAAAGGCGGTCTAATGGCTTCTTCTTATGTTGGCGGGCTTAGCGGAGCGTTTATTCCCGTTAGTGAAGATGCGGGAATGATTGCAGCTGTAGAAAAAGGAAGTTTGTCATTGGAAAAATTAGAAGCTATGACTTGCGTTTGCTCAGTAGGTTTGGATATGATTGCTGTTCCAGGGGACACATCAGCTAGTACTATTTCTGCTATTATTGCCGATGAAGCGGCAATAGGCATGATTAATAACAAGACGACGGCTGTAAGAATAATTCCGGTTCCGGGTAAAAATGTAGGTGATAAAGTGGAGTTTGGCGGATTACTTGGCTATAGCCCAATACTGCCTGTTAACAAGTTTAAATCTGATGATTTTATTGCCCGCGGCGGAAGGATCCCGGCCCCGGTCAGGAGTCTGACCAACTAATGAATGATAAAACGAAGCATATTTTAACGCAGTTGCGATTACATTATAGCGATACAACAACAGCACTTATTTTTTCCAATCCGTTTGAATTATTGATAGCTGTGATTTTATCAGCGCAGTGTACTGATGAACGGACGAACAAGGTTACGGCGCGGCTGTTTCCTCAGTACAACACGCCGGAAAAAATGATGGAGCTTACCCAAGGTCAGTTAGAACATTTGATTCATGATTGTGGTCTTTTTCGCAACAAAGCGCGCAACATCCTCGCCGCAAGCAACATGTTAGCTGCGCATTATCAAGGACGGCTACCAGAGCAGCTGGATGAACTGATGAAATTGCCGGGAGTAGGCCGAAAAACCGCTAATGTATTACTCAGCAACTTATTTCATAAGCCGGCAATTGCCGTTGATACTCATGTTTTTCGTGTTTCCCGCCGCCTGGGATTAGCAGTTGGCGACACGCCGTTTAAAGTGGAAAAGGAATTAATGGCTGGGATTCCCCAACAAGACTGGGGCGATGCTCATCATTGGTTAATATGGCATGGCCGAAAAATTTGTAAAGCCCGTAAACCTGATTGTGAAAACTGTTTTTTGACTGGAGTTTGTTCTTATTACCAGGAAATAAAAAATTAGTTGAGTATGTTTAAAATTATTTAATTGCAGAGGGGGGATATCTTTGATTTACCGCAAGGCTGTTTTTAAGGATGCTGAAATGATCCATAAAATTATTAACGATTATGCTAATCAAGGATTAATGCTACCTCGTTCCCGCAACTCTATTTACGAGTCATTACGTGATATGATTGTTGCCGAGGAAAACGGAGAAGTTGTGGGCACAGGATCTCTGCATTTAATTTGGGATGAATTGGCTGAAGTTAGAGCATTAGCTATTTCACCTCAAGCAGTTAAACGAGGAATTGGTGAAACAATAGTAAAACGTTTATTGACCGAGGCAAGTGAGTTGGGTGTAAAAACGGTATTCACGCTAACTTATCAGACCGGCTTTTTTGCCAAACTTGGTTTTGTAGAAGTGCCGAAGGATGATTTGCCCCAAAAAGTATGGAAAGAATGTATTAATTGTCCAAAGTTCCCCAATTGTGATGAAGTAGCGATGATTCTTCGCATATAATTAAAATACCTTCTGCTAGTGCAGAAGGTATTTTTTTGGAGGATATCGATTATTTTTAGCAAATATGGAAGATAAGAAATGGGGGATGGTGGGTGTACAACCTTTACTGTGAAGCTTTAGGACAAAGTGATTTAAAGATGAGGGTCAGGCAAGCTGAACAGTTAAGCAATGGTTCAGCGGACTTGTTGTTAATATTACCTAACTCTTTTTTGATCAGTACCATACGACAGCAGGCTAATTTCAGATGCTTGTCGTTTGATGAATTAGCGGCTGATATATGTTTGCGAGGTGGATGTCAGACTCGGCTAATCAGCAGGGCCACGCAAGAATTGCTGGTGGATAAAATTTTGGCAGAATTGAATTCCGCCGGCAAAATACCATATTTTGAACAGATTGCAGTAATGCCTGGTTATATTAGTGCAATAACTAGCCTGATTGGCGAGATAAAACGGGCAGGAGTTTCACCGGATGAGTTTGCCGATGTTGCCGAAGCAGCTGATTCACAAATTAAGCACCAGGAATTACTAACTATATATCAGGCGTATCAGGCGGAATTAACTTCTTACCGCTTAGCGGATCTAGAGGAAATGATTTTTAACGCTGAGCGGATATTGGCTGAAAATCCAGTAAGTATTAGCTACAAACATATTATGATGTGCGAGTTTTATGTTATGACACCATTACAATTGGCCATGGTGAGAAAATTAAAACCACGTGTCGAAAAATTCGAAATCACATCTGTTTTTGAAAAAAACCGTGGCCGAATTTTTAGCGCTGCGGATTACACTTATGCCGAACTTGTCGGTATGGGTTTTAAACCCACATTCCATTCAGGTAAAAACCTCCATAACCCTGAACTGTCTTTTTTACGACAGCAATTGTTTTCCGAATCGGATAAATATCCGCAACCTCCGGAATGCATATCCATACATAAATGTGCAGACCGCAATCAGGAAATCGCAGTTGTAGCCGGAATTGTAAAGGAGTTACTGATAACTAGCAAATATAAACCTGATAATATTGTTTTAACGGCGAGGGACCCTAGCCGTTACGCTAAACTGCGCTCTGTTCTTATAGACTATGGAATACCGGTTGACTTACCGAAAGTTATGATGCTAAGTGAATTACCGGTCAGCAGATTAGTGCTGAGATTTTTTACGGCGGCTCGCGACAGTTTTAATCGGCAGGATTTATTTTATATTTTAAAATCAACATTTGTTGAGCAAGTTTTTATAATTGATGGTGCTGCGATTGAAAATTGTTTTAAAGATTCTCCACTCTTGACTTGGGAAGATTTGTGGTCAGTTACTGCTGATCTTGTCCGGCGGCAAGTTTTGACTGTTTCCGTGCAGGAGACGTTACAGGAAATAAACAGATTGATTTCTCTAATTCCCCGTCAAGGCACGATAGCAGAATATGTTGAAGCAATAGCAACTTTGCTGACTACCCTGAAAATACCTGACTATTGCGGCCATGCCTATAAAATGGGCAACATTTCTTTGAGCTTGCTCAAGCGGCAAATGCTGTCATTATCCATGCTGCAGGATAAAGCCCGGCAGATAGTGAGAGAGTTTGAGTTAGTAGGGCAAGAGAAAAAAGTAATTACCGTCAAAGAATTTATAGATTATTTCCGGCAAGTTATAAGCGGACAGGAAGTAGTTTTGGAAAAACGCGATTCAGGTGGTGTTAAGCTTATAAGCCCGGCTGAAGCTCGGGGTATTAAATTTCCTGTTGTTGTTGTGATGGGCATGATTGAAGGTGAATTTCCAATCACAACAGTTGAAAATTGGCTATATAGTGACGGAGAACGAAAACTTCTCAATGACCTAGGTGTAGAATTAGCTACAACCGTGCAATTGCGTCAGCTTGAGGATCTTTACTTTGCTCTTACAGCCGCAATGGCCAGTGAACAGCTGATTGTTACTTATCATGAGAATGATAAAAGCCTTATGTCACCGTATTTAGAAGAAATCAAGGAATTGTTTGAATGTGAAGAAAAGATCCATACTGCCAATGAGATATTTCCGAATGACTATCAACAGGTGTTAAGTGCCGGTGATTTGCGCAAAAAAATGATCCTGGATGCATTTACTCTGACCGAAAATATTTCGTCGGCAGTATCAACGGCATTTGCTGAGTTGTTGCCGCAGCATATTGACAGCGAATTCTGGCGAAAGGTAGATGCTGATAGGAATCGCAATAAGGTGCAATCTGAATACAGTGGTTTTGTTGATCCTATTAACGCAACAACCAAAGAATACAGTATCACCGAATTGGAAGAATACGCAAAGTGTCCGTTTAAATATTTTGTTAGCCGAATTTTGTCTATTGACGAGTGGTGTGAGAAAGAAGAAGATGCTCAACCGGATGCAATCGGGCAATTTTATCACGAAACACTGGCTTTATTCTTACGTAAGTATCGGGGACAAACCTTATTGGCAGATAAGTTAACGACATATTTGCCGGAAATTGATGCGGCATTAGCCCAAGTCGAAAAGCGAATTATCAGCAATCGGACAGTATATCCCGGTATCTGGTGGAATTTTGAACGGGAGCGGATGCGCAGGGTATTACACCTATGGCTGGAACAAGAGATAGCGGATCAGCAGCAAAATGGTTTTCGTCCGTGTTATTTAGAGTGGGGATTTGGTTTGCCGATCCGGCCGGGAATGGATGAACATTCAACAGCAAGGGCACTCACGTTGACCGGCGAGAATAATGATCTTTTTTTGCGCGGAAAAATTGACCGGATTGATAAGCGGGAAGGACAAATGATCGTTTTAGACTATAAACGCAAAACAGTACCAAGCTATAGGGATATTGAAAAGGGCGTATCATTACAGATACCTGTATATATAATGGCTGTTGAACAATTACTGCACAATAAAGCCGTCAATGGTGAAGCCGATGAACCTATGACAACTGATGGGGATATACAAGTTGTTGGCGGCGGATATTGCCGATTGGAACCGCCGGCAAGGATCAACGGTATTTGGCAGTCGACTATATTTCCAATCAAGAGGAAGAATTATTTATCGGAAGAAGACTGGTATGGCTGCTTGAACCGAACTCAGGAAATTATTGCTGGATATGTTGCTGCTATTCAAAAAGGGCAGTTTCCTATCCGACCGGAGCCAGGTGTGTGCAAGTATTGTTATGCCAACAATATCTGCCGATTCGACCGAACTTTGGCTGTAGAGGAGGAAGAACAGCATGACTAATGAGTTTTCATTGCAGCAGTTGAAGGCCATCGAAACACTGGATCGGTCAGTCGTAGTTTGGGCGGGGGCCGGTGCGGGAAAAACACGTGTTTTGGTAGAACGGTTTTTTAGAATTATTGCAATGCGCAAAGCACAAGTTAAGGAGATATTAGCAATTACATTTACTAATAAGGCTGCCAAAGAGATGCGAAGCAGAATCCGTCATAAATTGCAGGATAAGTGTAGTAAAGTGACCGGTGATGAACTTGTCTTTTGGCGAAACATGAAGGAACAATTGCAATGGGCGCCTATTTCTACCATCCACAGTTTGTGTATGATAATTTTACGGGATAATCCGGTCGAAGCTGTATTAGATCCTAAATTCAATGTTTTAGATGAAGCCGAAGGCAATCTATTATTGCGCGAGACCGTTGCCGAAGTACTGGCAAATGCTATAATTCAGCAAGAAGCTTGGGCTGAAAAGTTGCTGAATTTGTATGGCAAAGCAAGTTTATTAGCAATGATTTGTGAAGTGTACAAGAAAATGGAAGTCGTAATAGATATCTCACCCGTGATGGCCGCTAAACTGAAAGAACCATATCAACACAGCCAGCAAAAAATCAAGGATGTTTTGAACTGTTTAAAAACGGCATGTACCGATCTTATTACTTGTCGCCAACTTTTGAAGAAGGGCAGCACCCAAGAAGATAAAGTGAGGAATATTGAGGAGAATTGGCCAGAGGTATGTGCTTGTATCGACCGGTTTGATGATGTTAATTATCATACTGAATTTTCAACCATGGTCCGTAAGTACTTTGTTCCCTTGGAAGCTCGTTCTAAAGATAAGGAAGCCGTTAGGCAAATTCGCATATGTTTAGAGGAACTAGATGCTTTGCAAGCTGACAAGGTTGCCGTTAGGGTAGTGGAAGATGTATGTACCTATATATGGCAGATTAAGGAGGCGCTGGCTAAGAAAAAACATGCCCGGCGTGCTTTGACTTTTACTGATTTAGAACATAAAACAGTAGAATTGTTAGAAAAGTACCCTGCTGTTTGTCAGAAATTTAAACAGCGTTACAAATTTATTATGGTGGATGAATTTCAAGACACTAACGAGATACAAAAACGAATTATATATCTTTTGGCCGGTGGAAATGCCGGTTCATTGCAAAGTGATTCGTTATTTATAGTTGGTGATCCCAAACAATCGATATATCGTTTCCGGGGAGCGGATGTCAGTGTTTTCTATGAAGTAACCAACGATATTTTGAAACGTAATAATGAGCCAAGAATAGATCTTGATGTTAATTATCGGTCAACTGAAGGGATTTTGGCCGTTGTAAATAGCTTGTTTCAGAATGTAATGGGAACTGAGAACGACGAAATTAGTTATGAGCAGGCTAAATGGTACCGGCTGAATGAAGATGAGGCGGCTGTCCGGTTGCTGGTAGTGAACAAGATGGAATTGGATGGCGGTAAGGATATACGACAAGTTGAAGGGGAGGCTATCGCTGCACAGATCCAAGAGTTAATTAAGATTGGTTTAGCAAGTAACGGTGGCATACCGGTCAATTATCGTGATATAGCTATTTTGTTTCATAGCATGACACATGTTGGACATTATGAAACGGCGTTAAGACAGGCCAAAATTCCCTATTATGTTATTGGAAATCAAGGTTTTTATGATTGCCTGGAAATTGTTGATACGATAAATTTATTAAAGGTTATTGAAAATCCGCATAATCAGATAGCCTTGGCCGGATTACTTAGATCGCCGTATTTTATGTTCTCGGACAGGATGTTATTAGTATTAGCATCAACAGGGGCCGACCTATGGCAAGGCCTTGCTAAGCTGCAGTCTGCCGATGGTTTAAATCCCCAAGAACAGAACCTCTATCGGCACGCTTATCATACACTTCAGAAACTATGTTCTCTGCGCAGCAGCTTGACAATTGAAGAGTTGCTTGAATTAGCTTTCGAATACACGCGATATCCGGAATATCTGCTATCTCAATGTATGGGCTTGCAGAAATACGCTAATATCCAAAAAATAATTGATGTTGTCCGGGAATTTCAAATCGACAATAACGGCGGTTTAGGCGACTTCTTACGCTATATTCAGATTTTGCAGCGGGAAGGTGACCTGGCGGAAAGCGAAGCGCAGATTGATGCCGAAAGTGAGAATACGGTTAAAATAATGACTATTCATAAAGCCAAGGGATTAGAGTTTCCGGTAGTTATTGTGCCTAATCTTGAACGGAATTTTCTAGCTCCTACAGCACCGGTACTGTACAATGCAAAACTAGGGTTAGGGCTGCGGATAAAAGATGAGAAAGGCGAATGGAAGTCGCCGTCATTTTATCGAACAGTTCAAGAGGCTGAGAGAAAAGCAACAGTATTGGAAATGAAACGCCTATTATATGTAGCGATGACTCGCGCTGAAAATTGTTTGATTTTGTCCTGCAGCGGAGACAAAGTACTAAGCGGAAAAGAACCGGATGATTTATATAACAGCATGAGCAATTGGCTAAAATGGTTGGCCGGTGCATTTTGTTTCAACGAACTTGATACTATTCCAGATTTGTTATGTAATTCAAAAATATCAGTACATAAGCCATTGACAATAGTGCCTAAAGATAATCAACAATGCTGGGCAGATCGCTGCCGTGCCGGGTATCGCTGCGAAGCTGATGAAGAAATATGGACGAAAATTAGCCGAAATATAAAACTGATTCGTGAACAAACCCCCGACCGTAGTGATACTTTTTCACCAACTGCTCTACAGTCTTTCCGTCATTGCCCCCGACAATATTATTATCGTTATGTGCAGAATATGCCGGAAGTTGAAAGACATGAAAATCAAGGTGACAAGATATATGCTGCGCCTGCGCAGCTTGTCGGATTAGTGGTGCACAAGGTTTGTGAGATCCTAGCTGATCCATTGCGGTTGGACGAATACATTTATCAAGCTGTAGAGCAGTTTGTGCCGGCTGAGTCCCGTCATGTTGTGACGGATAAGGCTAGAATACTCTTGCAGAAGTACGTGGTCAGCGAGTTTTATCAAGAATTATCTACTCGCAATTCGCTCAAAGAGGTACGGTTTACCTATAATTTAGTAAATGATAATGAAGAATATAAAATGTCTGGGATTATCGATTGCTTGCAATTTTATGAAGATGGAAGTATTGGTATTATAGATTATAAAACCGATCAAGTTGATTCAGCACAGGCCAAGATAAAAGCCCAGGAATATAGCTGGCAAATGGCTATTTATTCCTGGGCAGCGACAGCTGTATACCGTCGGCCGGTTCGTGATGCAAAGATATATTTTATTCAAGCTGATGCAGTTATTGATATGGAGATCTCACAAGCAGGTCAAAATCAATGTCGCCAAAATATAATATCAGCCTGTCGATATATTATCAATAATTCAGATGAAGAAAAATATTCTTGTAATCTGAATTGGTGCGCTTATTGTTCTTACACATATTGCTGTCCGGATGCAGGACAAACATATTTTATTAAATAGTAAGTGTCTCACCCGGCTTGATAATTATTACCGGAATACCTTGATCTTCAACTGCCTTTTTGTAAGCTTGCGGGTCTTGCTTAATTAGCGGCCATGTATCGTAATGCATTGGAATTACATGCTTTGGTTTAAGCAATGAGGCAGCAATTACGGCATCATCAGGGCCCATCGTAAAGTTATCGCCAATGGGTAATAATGCATAATCAATGTTTTCCAGTTTGCCTAACAATGCCATGTCGCCAAATAGAGCGGTATCACCGGCAAAATAAATCGTCTTACCAAAAAAATTCACTACAAAACCGCAGGCGTGGCCGCCGGGAATACCTGAGCCATGAAAAGCTAAAGTGATTCGTACATAGCCAAATGGAAAACTGTGCTTTCCACCTAAATGCATTCCATGGGCCTGACAGTCATTTTCATTGCATAACCGCGCAATTTCAGCTGTGGAAATAACCGTTGCTTTGGTACGTTTAGCAATTTTCAGAGTATCTCCTAGATGATCAAAATGTCCGTGTGAAACAAGAATATAATCGCATTCAATACGGTCGGCGGAAATAAGCTGGTTCGGATTATCGGTCAAAAACGGATCAAATAAGAGGTGAGTGTTAGAGTCTGACAATGAAAAACAAGAATGTCCCCAAAATTTTAATTCCATAGTAGTCCTCCTATATATTTTTTTATATTATTCAGCGAGTTAAGACTCCCGCCTCTATAGGCGGCGTCAGCTCAGGTGGAGTTGACTCTCCACCTGAGCACCCGATGTTTCAGCTTTGCTGAAACGAGTTCACTTAGCGACCTTGCGCCAGTTGGAATTGATTATCTGAGCCATCAGTTTTTTGGCTTCTAAATCAGGATGTAAGCCATCAATGCCATATGAAGAAGGTAGTTCACCCTTGGAATCGAGGAAGTAGGGCTCAAGATCGATATAATATTGTTGTTTGCGGATAAATTGATTCACTTTCGTAAATTCTTCCTTCCACGTTGGCGAAGTTCCTTCCTTAAAAGCAATATTAATTGCGGTTGGGTTTATCGGTGGCAACGTAAGAAAGATTGGACGGATATTGTATGCCAAACATTTTTGTCTAATTTGAGTTAAATCTTGAATTACACGTTCGGCCGGTATTCCACCCCGCAGACTGTTAGTTCCTCCTAGGATCAGTAGAAATTTCGGCGAGAATGGTAAAACATCCCGGTCGAATCTTTCAGCCATTGTTTCCGATGTATCGCCACTTTTACCCAGATTAACTACCGGAAATTGCAAATAGGTCTGATAGTTGTACTCCCAATCAGCCGGAGAGTAAGAAATTCCACCACCGCCATGAGTTATGCTGTCTCCAAAAGTAGCTGCATAATTGCCCCTTTTTAAGTCAACCAGAAAAGTTTCGGCATCTGACCATACTCCCACCGGATTATTATTTGCGTCAAGGCCGCGGACACGCCAATAATATGCACCCGGGGTGATACGGGCATGTTCATCATAACAGTCCGACGCATTTTCAATAATCATTGACCAGATTCGGAATTTGGATGGTTGGATGTCATTAACATTTTCCGGAGGTTGGTTGGTAACTTCTACTTCATGCTTTACCGCGCCGGCGACAGGAATCCAGGAGTAGACAGGGTAAAGCGGAGTTGGCATGCCGTTGTTGTTAAACTCCGTATTTGGATACGGCTTTAGAATATATTCTTGTTTTGGATCAATGAATAATTCCTGCAGCGATGAGACATTGCCTATTTGCCGGCCAAAATAATCAATGGCTCGGACGCGCCAGTAGAATTTGGTTATTTTATATCCGCTTAGGTTGGCCTGATAGCCATTGCTATATATGTATTTGGTTGCAAACAGTTTTACCATCGTTTTTGGATTTTGCGGATTATCGGCAAAGATCTCCAGTTCGTACTGTACCGCGCGGGGAACTTTAGTCCAATATAATAACGGGTAGACACTTGCCGGAGATTCAGGCGTGGAACTGGATAAAATTAATGGCTGAACATGCTGTTGATCTCCGGCGAGTTGATCCTTGTTTATTTGCGCAATGTTTACTACATTAGAATATGCTCCCAATGGACGGTGAAATAGTCCTTGGGCAGAAACTCGCCAAAAAGTATTCAACGGTATTTGATTGCTTATAATAAATTTATTTTTCCATGTTCGATACTTAATAGGTTTTATTTCTGGGATATTATAACTTCCGTCAGAAGCGGTGTTAGGAATGGCCTCCACTTTATAATACATAATGTGGGTCAGCGGCGTCCAGGTTAACTCGTAATGATCTTCACGGTAAGAAACAAGTAACTCCGGTTGATATTGAGCAAAGCCTGTCCAACTGCTGGTTTCAGCCCAATATATAAGTGATAGCAGTACGACTATCAGTATAATTAAACGCTTCAAATGAACCACCGACCATTTTTATAAATTTTAAATTCCGCTGTCAAGGTTAAACTGTCTATTTTAAGTTGATTGTAAGGAACAAATTGATCTATTATCAGAATAATCTTTCTTCTATTGTATCATACAAATTTGAATGAAAGCGACTTAACGAATGATAAAACATAAGGTCAAAGATTTTGGCACTTATTTGCCAAAATCTTTGACTGGCAGAGACAACAACTGATAAACCAATCTGGATTTAATAGATTATTCGGGATAAAATATGATCTTTATATGATTGGACAGCATTAAAATCCATACTTGGAATATAATAGCTTTCTAATAAATCATGTACTTGTTTTGCTTTTTTTATTGTCTCAATTGCTTTATAAAATAATTCCCAAAATGTTTTCTGGGCATAGGAAATTTCATTAGCATATAGTCTGATTAGTTCTGTTCTTAAAAACGGGTTTAGGTCATAATTTACTGCATTTTTCGGTGAAAACAGATGCGGGGCCGTGGAAGTAATAATTCCGCAAGATAACTGAGGAAGTAAGAGATGTTCCGGTTTTACAGGATCAAGCGCACAATAATATACTTCGGCATCGTAGCCTTTGCGCAAAGCCGCAGCTAAGATTGACTCTAAAATAAATGATTTTCCCGTACCGGGTTCGCCGTTCAGAATATAGATGTTAGAAACATCTGCAAAAATAGATTGTAAATAGTTCGTTGGTCCGTCAGGGGTAATTGCCGAAGCAAACAGCTTACGCAGTTTTCCGGCGCCATTATTTTGTTTAGGCAGAATGGATGACAACAATTGATTTGTCAAGATATTAATTTTGGCTGTATCTAGAGCTTCTGAATTAGTTATTTTCCAATCATCATAAATTGATTTTGCGGCACGGAGAATTCGGTATGCTCGTTGAAAGAGACGTTGGATCTCTTGATTGCATGATAAAATTTGCGGTTTGTTGGCAACCAATTGCGTTTGATTCCAAAACTGCCCCAAGTTAATTATCTCGTCTACACAACCTGGATTCTTAGGATCGACAATATGGGGAGAAGTACCGTCTATAAATGCAATATTTGAGTTTTGTATGACTAAGCCGTCGAGAGAGTTGTTATCACTGGAACAATGGTGATATTCAATATTATAGCCATTACTTGTCATTTTTTCACCGATTTGTTTCATAAAAGTAGATTTGCCTACTCCGGGACCTCCTTTTAGGATGAAAATTCTGTTGGCATCGTTAGGAATAATGTAATTATAGTATGAAAAGAAGCCTTGTGCCGTATTGCCGCCTGGGAAAACATGCTTGATTTTGCCGGACATATCACTCATCCTCCAATATGTAAGTGTATTCTGTTATAAATATGGATAAAGCACTAATTTTGTGTCAACTTTCCCATTTATCTTATTCAACGGGTTAAGACTTCCGTTCCGATAATCGGCCAGCTCAGGTGAAGGCGACTCTCCATCTCAGTCCCCGATGTCTTAGCTATACTTAAACTATCATACAGTGCTGTCAAAGAAATAATAAACGGCTTACAAGCAGGAATTTATTAAAAAATGTTTAATAGCTGATAAATAGTAGGTGATAAAAATGCAGTTATCTTCTGAGCATTTATTTAGTTTGATTTGTACCTTACTGATTGTAATTGGACTCGGATTATACGCAGCAAAGAAAGTTAAAACAGCAGCAGACTATGCCATCGGTGGTCAATCAACCGGAGTTTCAATTGTTGCCGGTACTATTATTGGTACGATATTGGGCGGAGCCTCTACGGTAGGAACTGCACAATTGGCATTTACTATCGGGCTGTCGGCGTGGTGGTTTACTCTAGGTGCCGGTATAGCGCTTTTATTACTTGGTGCATTTTATGCAAGACCATTACGGTCTTCCTGTTTACAAACAATACCGCAATTTTTAGTTGTAAATTATGGTCCTGCGGCAGGACCACTAGGTAGTATTACTTCATCAGTCGGAATATTTTTCAGCTTGGTAGCCAATATTTTATCAGCAATGCCGTTGGTGTATGCTATTTTTGCACTGAATTCATGGCAGGCAGCGAGTGTAGTATTCTTTCTTATAGTTGTATACGTGTTTTTCGGCGGGTTATGGGGTACCGGATTAGTAGGAGTATTTAAGACAGTATTAATTTATGTTACGCTGGTAACAGTAGCAGTTCTTTCCTATCGGGGTTTAGGTGGAATCGAAGGGATCAAAACATGTTTTCCTGCTTATCCGTGGTTTAGTTTATTCGGACGCGGATTTTGGATTGACTTTGGCAGTGGGTTATCATTAATTGTTGGAACTTTGTCTACTCAAACCTATATTCAGGCTGTTTACGCTGCGAAAGATGTGCAAGCCGCCCGCTGCGGGGCAATTGCTGCCGGCCTAATAGCTTTACCGATTGGTATTCCGTCAATATTAGTCGGGTTATTTATGAAAGTTAATCATCCGACAATTAATGCTATCGAAGCATTACCATTGTTTATTTTAAATTATCTTCCACATTGGTTGGGCGGAATTGCCCTTGCAACTTTGTTGTTGGCTTCTATTGGCTCGGCGGCAGGTCTGGCTTTAGGGGTAGGCACAATGCTGTCCAGAGATATAATTGGTAAAATTTTAAAGGCGCCATCTGATGCCATTATGCTTAAAGTCAGCCGGTTGACGGTATTGTTAATTACTCTGGCTGCTGTAATGGTTACCTTTGGTAATTTGAAATCCTTGGTTTTGGAGTGGAATTATTTATCTATGGGATTAAGGGGAGCAGGTACTTTTTTACCATTAACAATGGCAGTATTTATGCCAGGGCGGATTAATGGATTTTGGGCGCTTTGGTCGATGGGAGCAGGAGCGGCAACCTCTTTATTATGGAAAATTATAATTCCTGATGGAATCGACCCATTGTATGCCGGACTTATTGTGTGCGCACTTTTTATTTTGATTGGATACATTCGTCGGCAACAGAGACCGGTGAATTGTAAAGAATAGTCCTAGGGTAACCCAAAGTTTATAAATATGATTTTTAACAACACTATAGGACGAAACAAATGACTCGTACCTGTTGTTAGTGTTGTAAGCAGTGTAAAAATTTAATAAATATTGTATACCGCTTAGATCCTATGGACTGAGACGGGAGGTTTGCAGACCAATCTGTTTATAGGCCTTCCCGTCACTGGGAAGGTTTTTCTATTCGACGCATAAGGGTGAAAGGAGAAGATTATGGAAAAGAAAAAAGTCATGATTCCTCAACTTAAAGAGTTTAAGCAACAAGGCCAGAAATTGAGAATGGTAACTGCCTATGATTATTCGGCTGCAGTGGTTGTAAACAATACTCCTATTGAAATGATATTGGTGGGTGATTCATTGGGAATGGTCGTATTAGGCTACGACAGCACCGTTAGCGTTACTATGGAGGATATGCTGCATCATGTAAAACCGGTGGTGCGGGGAGCCAGGAACACTATGGTCGTTGCCGATATGCCATTTGGATCTTATCAAGCAGGCCGTAAAGAGGCTGTTCGCAATGCTGTCAGATTCATGAAAGAGGCCGGTGCCGACTGCGTTAAGTTGGAAGGCGGTTTAACAGTACTTAACACTGTTAAAGCGATTGTAGATGCAGGAATTCCGGTAATGGGACATATTGGCTTAACACCGCAGACTGTCTCACAGTTAGGGGGATTCAAAGTACAGGGAAAAGATGTTGAAACTGCCAAGAGACTTATTTATGAGGCACAGCAACTGGAACAAGCCGGCGCATCTTCGCTGGTAATTGAGTGCGTGCCGGCAGTAGTAGCTAAATTGATTACTGAACAAATCAGTATTCCTACTATTGGTATCGGTGCCGGTGCCGATTGCGACGGTCAAGTATTGGTATGGCACGATTTATTAGGAATGTTTGATCGGTTTGTGCCTAAGTTTGTAAAACAATATGCTAATGTGAATATTCTAATTACCGAAGCTCTAATTGGATATGCCGAAGAAGTAGAAAAAGGACTGTTTCCGGCTGATAAACATTGTTTTGGTATTCAGGACAGTGTTCTAAAAACATTATATTAATTTGGCCGGCAAGGAGGAGACATGAAAATTGCAGTCGTCGGGGCCGGAGCGATGGGGTGTCTGTTCGGCGGATTGCTACAACAAGCCGGACAGCAAGTATGGCTGGTTGATTTATGGCAGGAGCATGTGGAACGGATTATAAATGCTGGACTTATAGTTAGAACTGGACAAGGGCAAACCTGTATAAAAATTAATGCAACTACAGATATTGCTGATGTTGGGGAAGCTGATTTAATTATTATATTTGTAAAAGCTTATTCAACTGCGCAGGCTGCTGCTAATGCATTACGGATTATTGGTAAAAATACTTTTGCTTTAACATTACAGAATGGAATCGGTAATGTTGAGGCCATTGGCGACATCATGGGCTATGGTCGGGTAGTAGCAGGTACTACTTCTTATGGGGCAACGCTGCTGGAACCTGGTTGTGTGTATTATGCCGGCAGTGGACAGACCTACTTAGGTGAGTTAACAGGGATAACTAGTGCTAGAATTAAATCGCTGACTGATATATTTAATGCTGCCGGGATCAAAACCCTAAATAGCCAAGAAATCAATACAATGCTGTGGACAAAATTAATTGTTAACGCTGGAATAAATGCCTTGTCAGCTGTTACAGCCGTTCAAAACGGCAAACTTCTTGATTATCCTGAGCTTACTTCTATTATGGAGGAGGCGGTTCAAGAAGCAGCAGCAGTAGCTGCAGCATTGAACATCAAATTAGCAGATGCAGATCTAATTGATACAGTTAAGACAGTTGCACTTAAAACGGCTGCTAATAGTTCATCAATGGCTCAAGATGTAATCAAGCAGCGCCGCACTGAGATTGATTACATAAACGGTGCGATAGTTCGCGCCGGGCAATCGTTAAATATCGCAACCCCGGTAAACAGGATATTATTTCAGCTTGTTAAGGCATTGGAACGAAAGTATGCAGACTAGTTTTTTACCGGTCTGCATGCTTTTTTTTAATAAGTGTATTATAATAGTAGGCATGAGGTGATTCTGGATGCATATAGTACTTGTTGAACCTGAAATTCCTGGGAATACTGGAAATATTGCCAGGCTTTGCGCAGCGGCCTGTTGCTCACTCCATTTAGTTAGGCCGCTAGGCTTTAGGACTGATGATAAATATCTGAAACGGGCCGGCTTGGATTACTGGCACTTGGTGGAGGTTGTTTATCATGATTGTTTGGAAGATGTTCAGAAAAAATTTCCTAATAATAATTTTTATTATAATACAACCAAAGCTCACAAATTATATACGGAGGTTACATATCAACCGGATGATTTTCTGGTATTTGGTAAAGAGACTGCAGGTTTGCCCGAAAGTTTACTAAAAGCAAACTGGGATCATTGTATTCGTATTCCAATGCAAAATGAAGCGCGGTCGCTAAATCTATCTAATGCGGTATCCATCGTGGCTTATGAGGCTTTAAGACAAACAAATTTTTCTCAATTACGCTGAAGGAAGCTGGTGTTTAATGTTAGCGCAGTTTGGGTCGTCTGGAAATCCTAATGCTTTTTATGAACAAGGATTAAAATCGTCGGCGGATATGCCGGCATGGTTGAATTCACTTGGCCTGTCAGCTTATGAGTATTCTTGCAGCCGAGGAGTCAATATCCGTGAGGCGACAGCTCGGGCTATAGCGGTAAAGGCCAAGGAACATGGTATTTTGATCAGCATTCATGCCCCCTATTATATCAACTTGGCATCTCAAGATGAAAAGATTCAACAGAATACTCGAAATCATATCATTAAATCCCTGCAAGCAGCACTTTGGCTGGGGGCGGACCGCGTAGTTTTTCATATGGGTAGTCCCGGCAAAGTAGAACGCAAAACTGCTTTTGAACAGATAAAAAGATCTTTTTATAATGTGTTGAATAAAATTGTCGGATTAGGATTGGAAGGAATATACTTGGCACCGGAAACGATGGGTAAAGTTAACCAATTAGGCTCATTGGCCGAAGTGCTGGAACTATGTTCCATGGCAGATAACGTAATTCCTACGGTAGACTTCGGTCATCTTCATGCTGTGACTCGAGGATTATTTACGACTGAAGAAGAATTCTTAGAAGTCTTTGAACAAGTTGAAAAAGTAAAGGGAGCAGCTGTTGCCAAAACATTACATATTCATTTTAGCCGGATCGAATATACAGCCGGCGGTGAAAAAAAACATTGGACATTTAACGATGAATATGGGCCGGATCATCGACCTTTGATGCAAGTTTTAGCTAAGTATGGTTATACACCGCGGGTTATTTGTGAGTCAAATGGTACGCAGGCCATTGATGCCAAGATTATGCAGGATTACTACCTATCTTTGCCTGGTGTGCAGGGAATGAAATAAAAGGTGTGGAATAAATTCTTTTTGGAGAAAATAAAGATGTAAAATGGGGGATGACGAATGAACGCGTATGATAAAGCTCATGAATTGTCCAAAGCTTTAAAGGATAGTGATGAATATCGCCGGTTATTGGTATCCAAGCATCAAATCGATGGTGATGCTCAGGCCAAGAAAATGGTCGAGGATTTTCTGACTAAACGGTTAGAAATTGAAACTGAAATCATGATGGGTAAATCGGAAGACAAAGCTAAGGTTGAACAACTTCAGAAGATGTATGAGGTATTAGCACTAAATAGCAGGGCAAGGGATTTTCTTGATAATTATATGCGCTTTAATCAATTAATGAGTGATATATATAAAATAATTGGTGAAACTGTATCAGAAGGAATGAATATGTTTGCAAAATAATAAGCAGATATTTATTAGAGAACTTAATAGGGCTATGCCGGGATTGAAGCTATTAGCAAATGAGCCTATGGCCAAGCATACTACTTTTAAAATCGGAGGTCCGGCTGACTATCTGGTATTGCCAGAATCGGCTGAACAAGTAGCTATAATTGTTCAGGCCTGTAATGATTTTGGTATGCCGATGACAATATTAGGCAACGGGTCAAACGTATTAGTATTAGACAAAGGTATTCGCGGCATGGTCATTAAAATGGGGTCCGAAATGAATTGGATCCGCAGTCAAGGTACTAAGATAACTGCCGGAGCGGGCGCAATATTAAATAGTGTTGCCCGACATGCAGCCGCGCAACAATTAACCGGTTTGGAGTTTGCCGTTGGTATTCCCGGCAGTATTGGCGGTGCCGTATTTATGAACGCCGGAGCCTATGATGGCGAAATGAGCAATGTCGTTAACTCAGTTACTACCATATTTGCAGATGGCAGTATAAAACGCTTTTATCGAGAGGAAATGAATTTCTCTTATCGTCACAGCATATTTCAGGAAAATCATAGTATCATTTGTGATGTTGAATTGCAGCTTCAACCCGGTGACCGTAATGCAATTGAGACTAAAATCAATGATTATACCATTAGACGTAAGACTAAACAACCTTTGGAAATGCCGAGTGCGGGTAGTACTTTTAAGCGCCCTCCGGGTTTTTTTGCCGGAACCCTAATAGAGCAAGCAGGATTGAAAGGCTTGCGGATAGGTGGAGCGCAAGTGTCGGAAAAACATGCCGGATTTATCATTAATACCGGCGGTGCTACCGCCCGGGATGTCTTAGAATTAATTCAACAGGTCATTGCTAGGGTTAGCCAAAGCTTCGGTGTTACTCTGCAACCGGAAGTGCGTATAATCGGTGAACAGTGAACTCGTTTCAGCAAAGCTGAAACATCGGGGGCTCAGGTGGAGAGTCAACTCCACCTGAGCTGACGCCGCCTATAGAGGCGGGAGTCTTAACTCAGAGGCGGGAGTCTTAACTCGTTGAATAAGATATAATAGAAGCAAAAAACGATTATTGAACCGAAATGACCATATGGTTACTTCGGTTTTTGTTTTGTAAAAAAGCTTCCGGCAGGATTATTGGCTATTGCTGTGTAAATATACTAAAAAGAAGCTGCAAAAGGGGCGATTATATGCGTTTAACTTTTATGGGCGCTGCAAAAATGGTAACAGGGTCTTGCTATCTACTAGAGGTATCCGAACACAAGCTGTTAATTGATTGCGGCATGTTTCAAGGTTCAAAAGCTATTACTAGTTTGAATCGACGTCCATTTTTGTTTGATCCGACGGAACTAAGCGCTGTGTTGTTGACACATGCGCACATCGACCACAGCGGGTTACTGCCTAAACTTGTTAAATCAGGCTATAAAGGATCAATTTATGCGACTAAGGCAACTACTGAACTTTGCGGCATAATGTTGCCGGATAGCGGTCATATTCAAGAGTTTGATGCCGAGGTGGCTAATCGTAAAGGTGCCAGAGCCGGTCGACCGGTTGTTGAACCTTTATATACGGTTGAAGATGCATATAGTTGTTTAAAACATTTTCAGCCAGTCTCCTATCGGGAAAAGATAGTACTATTTGAAGGAGTATCGGTAAGATTTCAAGATGCAGGGCATATTCTCGGATCATCGATGATTGAGATATGGGTTACAGAAAACGGACAAACGACCAAACTATTATTCTCCGGTGATATTGGCCAACCGGATCAGCCGATTATTAATGATCCAACTGAAATTCAAGAGTCTGATTATCTTATTATGGAATCCACATATGGCAATCGCAATCATACCGGTGGTGATATAGACAGAGAAGCAATGCTTGAGAAAATTGTTAAAGAAACAGTCCAGCGTGGTGGAAATGTGATTATTCCATCTTTTGCCGTAGGGCGCACACAAAAACTGTTATATCACTTAATGCGGCTGTTTCAAGCAAAACGGATTCCGGATATTCCAGTAATCATTGATAGTCCATTAGCGATTGCTGCTACAAATATCTTTTATAAAAATCCGCAATTCTTTGACAGCGAAGCTGCAGAAATGTTTAAAAAACAAGATGAGTTTAAAATGCCACAGTTGCAGTTTACCCAGACCAGTCAAGAATCAAAGGCTTTAAATAGTCTTGATACGCCGGCTATAATAATCTCAGCCAGCGGAATGGCTGATGCGGGCAGAATACTGCACCATTTAAAACATAATCTTTGGCGACAGGATTCCAGCATTTTGTTCGTCGGATATCAAGCTCAAGGCAGTCTAGGTCGCCGCTTGATTGAAGGCGAAAAGAACATCAAAATAATGGGTGAGCGCATTAATGTTAAAGCTCAAATTTTTACAATCGACGGTTTTTCTGCTCATGCCGACCAGGAACAGATGTTAGAATGGTTAGCTAAATTCGAATCTAAGCCGGCTAATATTTTTATAGTTCATGGCGAATTTGATTCGGCCCAACCTTTTGCTGATATCCTAAAAGAAAAATTTGGTTTTAGCAGCTATATTCCCGGTTATGGTGATACGGCGGTTATTCAAGGGAAAAATTGGAGTATTGAGCCTTCGACCTTGGCTGATACTGATCCGGCACTTCGTCAACTCCAGGATTTATTAGCTGATATGGAACGTCAATATTCTGCTTATCGTAAACAATTAGAAGAGCTTGTGACTCAGGATCGAAGAAAGTTAGGGGAAGTAATTCTCAAGCTGGAGAAAATCAGTAAGTTTATTAAAAAGACTCTGGCCGGCTAATTATTGTTAAAAATTGTTGACAGGATAAATTTAGTATAATATATTGTTTTAGGAATGACACTAAAGGATGCGAGTGTTGTCAGCATCCTTTTTTGCTTTTTATTTTTCAGGAGGTCTTTTTATGAAACGTAATGACTTAAGAAATATTGCAATTATTGCTCATGTTGACCACGGCAAAACAACTTTAGTTGATGCTATGCTTAAACAAAGTGGTGTTTTCCGAGCTAATGAGCAGGTGATGGAACGAGTAATGGATTCAAATGATTTAGAGCGTGAACGTGGTATTACGATTTTAGCTAAAAATACTGCCATTATGTATCATGACACTAAGATTAATATAGTTGATACACCGGGACATGCTGATTTTGGCGGTGAAGTGGAACGGGTATTGAATATGGTAGACGGAGTTCTGCTATTGGTAGATGCTTTTGAGGGTCCAATGCCACAGACAAAATACGTGTTAAGAAAAGCGTTGGAACAAAAATTGAAACCGATTGTTGTCATCAATAAAATTGACCGGCCGGACGAGCGGGTTAAGGATGTTGAAGATGAAGTACTGGAGTTGTTTATCGAACTCGGAGCAGATGACGACCAATTAGATTTTCCGGTTATCTATGCTTCTGCCAAGAATGGTATTGCTAAGTTAAGCATGGCTGATACCGGAAGCGATTTAACTCCGCTGTTTGAAGTGCTGCTTGAGCAGATACCGGCACCACAAGGTGATGTTGAAGGTAGTCTACAGGTTATGGTTACAACACTTGATTATGACGATTATGTAGGCCGGATTGCAATCGGCCGTGTGGTAAGGGGACGAATATACAACGGTCAATCAGTATCAATTCTCAACGGCGATGTGATCAAAAAAGCCCGTGTTGGACGATTATATATTTATGAAGGCTTAAAACGGGCTGAAGTTAATCAAGCGGCAGTTGGTGACATTATTGCAGTTATTGGACTGGCTGATGTAAATATTGGCGAGACAATTGCCGATACGGAGAACCCTGAGGCACTACCAACGATACGTATCGATGAACCGACGCTGTCGATGGTGTTCTCGGTTAATAACAGTCCGTTTGCCGGACGCGAAGGACAATTTGTTACTTCTCGCCATATTCGGGAGCGATTGTTTAAAGAAATGCAAACTAACGTAAGTCTAAAAGTTACAGAAACAGACAGCCCGGATGCATTTGAAGTGGCTGGTCGGGGCGAATTGCATTTAGCGATATTAATCGAAACAATGCGCCGGGAAGGTTATGAGTTTCAAGTCGGCAAACCAAAAGTAATCTTTAAAAACATTAATGGCAAGCGGTGTGAGCCTATTGAATTTTTAACAATTGACGTGCCGCAAGAATTTATGGGGGCCGTAATGGAAGGTTTGGGAACTAGAAAAGCAGAGTTGGTGAATATGACAGAATTAGCCGGCTATTTGCGTCTTGAATTTACCATACCGGCCAGAGGTTTGATTGGTTTTCGCAATGAGTTTTTGACAAGTACAAAAGGCAATGGTATTATGCACCATGTATTTTATGGCTACGCCCCTTATAAAGGAGATATTCCGGCAAGAACCAGAGGATCGTTAGTTGCTTTCGAAACAGGTGAGACTACTACTTATGGAATTAATAGCGTTCAAGACAGAGGAACAATGTTTGTAGAACCAGGTCAAATGATATACACTGGACAAATTGTCGGCGAAAATTCACGTGAATTAGATATGGATTTAAATCCATGTAAAAAGAAGCATGTAACTAACATGCGTTCTAGTACTTCTGAAGAAGCTATTCGGTTGAATCCGCCAAGACTGTTAAGCCTTGAACAAGCCTTGGAATATATTAATGATGATGAGTTGGTAGAGATTACTCCTAAAAGTCTACGGTTACGAAAAACTATCTTAGATCGACTGCAACGAGCCAGAGCACGGGGGAAATCAGCAGAATAGCAGTAAAAAATATTTTAGTAGTACGGTTTCATGCAGGATATCAATAGATTATGTCGAATATTTACCAAAAAATGGGGTATTAATCTTATTTTTTGGGGGTGATGTCATGGCAGTAAACTTGCTTGACAGATTGACCAGTTTTTTGATGCCGGAAGACGATAATAATGATAATTTAGCGAGCCATGAAAATAAACCTCGTCTGAAATTATTTTCTGAAGCTGTGTTAAATATGTCTGTTGCAATTCCGCTGAATTTTGATGATGTTGATCAATATGCTGAGGCCATCAGAAAAGGCAAGGTACTTATTGTTAATATGGAAAATATTGATGCTGCTACTCGCCAACGAGTTTTTGATTACTTAAACGGGGTAAGTTATGTTTTAAATATTGAAGTTGAAAAAATTTCCAAGAATATGATGATTTATGTTCCTAGGCACGTTGATGTTTGTAAAGAATTGTTTGCTTATTCGATACCTACTTACGTTAAGCAAACTGTACAGTGAAGTATATAAGCTAAATAATGTAATAGTTTAAACTGGGAAGCTAAGTCAGATCCCAGTTTTTGTTTTTTATTCTTAAATTGCCTTGTTGATTTAAGCACGTTAACATTATTACTGGATATAAGACTACTTTTGATAGTGGTTATTTGGTTGTTGATTTAAGCACGTTAACATTATTACGATTGCTTAATATCTACTGTTTTGCTAATACTAAGAAATGTCAAAATATATTCCGCGATAACAGGGGGCAGTAATGAGGATACTTGTTATTGAAGATGATAAGGCGTTAGCAGAAGTAATTGCAGCAGTTTTAAATGAAGAGAAATATATTGTAGATGAAGCTCTTGCCGGCGATGAGGGCTTATATAAAGCAAAGCAAGGTATTTACGATTTGCTCGTTTTAGATATTATGCTGCCGGAGATAAACGGTTTAGATATTATTCAGTCATTAAGATCTGCGGGAAGTACAGTTCCGATACTGTTGTTAACAGCGCGTGACAGTGTTAAAGACAGAGTTTTAGGGCTTGAATCCGGGGCCGATGATTATTTGGTTAAACCCTTTGCCATACTGGAATTTTTGGCCAGAGTCAAAGCATTGCTAAGGCGTACCGGAAGTCTTAATAAAGAGGGTGAGCTTAGTTATAGTAATGTTCATTTAGACCAGAATTTGCGGGATGCTGCGGTAAACGGACACCTTTTGGGATTAACAGCAAAAGAATATGAAGTACTGGAGTTTTTAATTTTAAATAAAGAACATATCTTGACGCGCGAACAGATATTTGACCGCATATGGGGTTTTGAATCAGATACTACTTTGAATATTGTTGATCTATATATCCATTATTTGCGTAAGAAGCTGGCTGTCTATAATAGTGATTCTTTGATACATACAATACGCGGCGCTGGTTTCATGTTGAAGGAGAAATAGTTATGTTCCAACGAACACTACGCAATTTAAGTATATTAAATTCAGTTGTGCTGTTGTTTATTTTTTTAGCGTTTGGGACAATCATTTATGGGTATGTTTCTTTTAGGCTGTTTGACAATATTGATGACGGATTACGGTCCAAGGCGGAAGCGATTCAGATCGTAAACGGAAAGATAACACAGGTTAAACTAAGATCGCTGTTTGATCCAAGAATTTTTTTGGTGTTGCGTAGTGAAAATGGTCAGCTTATTCATCTTTATCCGGTAAAAAATGAGGAAACCGATAGCTTGCTTGCTTTAGCTGCTCAAGCTCGGCTGGGAGAGTTAAAAACGCAAAAAGTTGAACAACACGCTTATCGAATAATTAGTATACCGTTGGTTGGATCAGAAAATGTTCTTAGCTATCCAGACTCGGATGTAAAAATCCGAGAGGTAATTGCTATCAGTAATGTGGATTCTGAAGTCGGACTATTAAAAAAGTTATTCATTATTATTTTGGGTAGTATGGTAATCGGTATCGCCGGAATTGTCTTAACCGGATATTTTTTAGCGAGACGAGCCATGATACCTATTCAGAATGCTTGGAATAAACAACAGCAATTTGTTGCAGATGCGTCCCATGAGTTACGCTCGCCACTTTCTGTTATTAAAAGCAATGCTGAACTAATGCTGCGACATCCCGATCATTATGTCGAAGATGAAAGTACCAGGATTACAAATATAATCAGAGAATCTATACGAATGACCAGGCTAGTTTCCGGGCTGCTGACCTTAGCAAGAGCTGATGCTAACCAGTCCGAATTACAGGTTGCAACTGTACAAATTGATGAAATTATTGACGAAGTAACTTCTCAGTTCCGTGAATTATCGGAAATTCAAGGCATTCTTTTTACGGTGGTTATCCAAAATAATATTGTAGTGAAAGCTGATAAGGAACGGCTGCATCAATTACTGGTAATATTATTAGACAATGCTATTAAGTATACTCCTGCCGGGGGCAGCATTTGTCTATCTTGTCATAAAGCGGACGATAATATAGTACTTTCAGTTGAAGATACCGGTTATGGTATTGCAACTGAAGATTTGCCCTTTATCTTTGACAGATTCTTTCGTGGAGACAAAGCCCGTTCCCGTGGTGGCGGTACAGGACTTGGCTTGGCTATAGCCAAATGGATAGTAGAAAAACACGGTGGCAAAATAAAGGTTGAGGGTCAGTTGGGAAAGGGGACAAGTTTCATTGTTACTATTCCCAGCAAAATATAATTACAGGTGTTCGGCAGTTTATCTTCATATTTTATTGCTGCGTGAAAAATTGTAATAACAACATAAGTTATTATCTGTACTAAGGGGTCATACCCTTAGTTTTTCTTTTAGCACAACTTATAGATTGCTATTATTTAGCTTATGAACTCAAAAGAAATTCTAAAACAAATATATTAGAATGAAGTGTAATTTATATGATAGGCAGGAGAGTGAAAATGAACTATATCAAAAGGCAAAAAGCGATAAACGTTATAGAGGCTGTGCTCAAGGTAGGTTCTGTAAGCAACTACACGCTGGCTTTACTTAATACCTGTATGATGGGAGTAGCTTATCTGAAGACAATTCGCCCGGCGAATCCAAGCAAGCGTTATTATTCCTAAAATTTGAACGAATAATTAATTATATTTAGGAGGTTTTACTTTGCGACACATTAGGAGTTACTTGAAATATCAAACTATAATTTTAACAGTGGGTATGCTGTTTATGTATCAAGCTTTTGCGGCGGCAGCTCCTGTTGAGTTAACGCTGCAAGACAGTATTAGCTATGCCTTGGCCAATAATACGTCAATCGAAGTTGCCCGCGAAGACCATGAAAAGTCAGTCTGGGGTGTCAAGGAAGCGCAAGCCGGAAAGCTCCCCAGTCTATCATTAGGAAGTAATTATAGTATTAAAGACAATGCACCGGCAATGGCTGGAGTCGACAATAACGATGTACACAATTCATTGCGTATGAATTGGAATATTTATTCGGGTGGCCGCGTCGAAAGTCAAATTAACCAAGCTGAACTGGGAACAACCGGGGCAAATTTAAATATTGAAAAGGTCCAACAGCAGGTTAAATTAGATACTACAACCGCTTATTATAATATCCTGCAAACCGGTAACATGGTTGCAGTAAATCAAGAAACTGTAAACAGCTTAAACAAGCATTTGCAAAATGTACAAGCTAAGGTGGAGGCTGGAGTAGTAGCTCGTGTTGACTTGTTACGGGCTGAAGTAGAGTTGGCTAATGCCGAACAAAACTTAATCAAAGCGCAACACAATAATACGCTGGCTGTGGCAACTTTTCTAAATTTGTTAAACATGGATGCCGCCACTGAGATACAATTAGCTGAAGATTTACAGTATGTGCCTGATAATCGTGAACTGAAAGATTGTCTGAATATTGCTAAATCTGACCGTCCGGATATTAATCAGGCCATGATTAATATCAAAATAGCCGAGAATGGAGTTAAGCAAGCAGTAAGTGGTAAGAAACCATCAATATCATTATCGGCATCGACTGCTTGGGACAATAAACTGCTGCCGGAAGATGACAATTGGTCTGTCGGTGTTGCGGCCAGTTGGAATGTATTTGACGCTGGCGTAACCAATGCTAGAATTAAGCAAGCCGATTCTTCACTGGCAAAAGCCAAGCTGCAATACGAACAAATATTGGATGGTGCTGAACAAGAAGTACGGCAAAGTTTTCTTAGCATGCGAGAGGCTGAAAAACGTTATTCAACGACCAACGTTATTGTAGCCAAAGCACAGGAAGACGTAAATATTGCTCAAGAAAAGTATTTAGCCGGTGTCGGTACTAATATTGAAGTTATTGATGCCCAGTTAGCGTTAACGCAGGCCAGAACTAATCAAGTTCAAGCGCTATATGACTACAATATAAATAAAGCAAAGCTCGATAAAGCAATTGGCAATAAAGTTAAATAATTTTAAAAAGCCGGGGGTAGACAATGAGAAAATTATTGACCAAGTTATGGCAATATAAAAAATGGCTGGCTTTTGGATTATTGGTTGTTGTTGCCTTCAAAGCTGGATTGGCAATGTATAATAATAATCACAAGGCGGATGCTTCACCGAAACAGTTATCTAGAGTAGAAAAAGGAAATATTTCTTCGTTGGTAGCAGCCAGCGGTAGTATCCAACCTGTTAATATGGTTGACATTAGTTCTAAAATAACTGCACAGATCAAAGAAGTTAAAGTCCAAGAAAATGACCAAGTTAAGGCCGGAGATATTTTGGTTGTGCTCGAAGATGACCAAATACGTCCCCAGTTGATCCAAGCTAAAGAACGAATGCAAAATGCTGCAGCAAATTACCAAAGAAATAGACAATTAAATTCTATCGGTGCTGTTTCTAACCAGCAACTGGATTCCTCACGTATGGAATTTAATATAGCTCAAGCAAACTATGACGAAATAATGTCTAAGGTTCAAGAAACAGTAATTACGGCGCCAATTGACGGTACTGTCATCGGCAAGCCGTTGCCGGCTGGAGAAACGGTGGCACAAGGCGTTGCTAACCCGATAGTAATTTTGACTATTGCCGATATGTCTAAGATGCAAATTGAAGCACAGGTCGATCAGACCGATATAGGTAAAGTGGTAGTGGGACAAAAAGTTTCATTTACCGTGGATGCCTATCCGGAAAAGATCTTTTTAGGTACTGTTTCAAATATTTCGCATAAAGCAGTGGTTCAGCAAAATGTAATTTATTATACTGTGACTATCGATATCAAAGAGGGTAATAACCTGTTGAAACCAAGCATGGTAGCCCGCGTATCGATCGTAACCGGTGAAAGTAAAGATGCTTTAACATTACCGCTTGCGGCTATTCGCACTGATAAGGGCGGAAAATATGTCGTTGTTGCCAAACAAAACAGTGAAGAGACAGTTCGGGTAAAAACAGGCATTATGGGTGAAGAACGGGTGGAAATTTTAGCTGGATTAAATGAAGGCGATTCTGTTGTCATACCACAGATCAAATCTCAAACGAAACAATCAAATGCGTCATTTGGCAGAATGCCCCGCTAATAGGAGGTAGCTATGACAATTGAATTGTCAGACATAAAAAAATATTATCAGATGGGTGAAACAACTGTTGCTGCCTTGGCTGGGGTAACTTTAAACATCAGTGAAGGCGAATTTACGGCTATTATGGGTCCGTCAGGTTCTGGGAAATCAACGATAATGAATATATTAGGCTGCTTGGACCGGCCCAGCAGCGGGTCATACCGGTTAGATATGCAAGAAGTTGCATCGTTAACTGATGACGAATTGGCAGTTACCCGCAATAAAAAGATAGGCTTTGTTTTTCAAAGTTTTAATTTGCTTCCCCGCATGTCAGCACTTGAAAACGTAGCTTTGCCGCTGGTTTATGCCGGAGTTGAGAAAAAAATTAGAAACCAGAAGGCGACAGCGGCGCTGGCATCGGTTGGACTGGATAATCGGGTAGATCATTTACCAAATGAATTGTCCGGCGGACAACGTCAAAGAGTAGCTATTGCCCGCGCTTTGGTAAATGACCCGACCATTATTATGGCAGATGAGCCGACTGGTGCTTTGGATACTAAATCTGGTAACGAAGTGATGGATATTTTTCAAAAGTTAAACACTTCCGGCCGTACTATTATTTTGGTTACGCATGAACAGGACATTGCCGAATATGCCAAGCGGGTTATCTATGTCCGGGATGGTCTGATTATTCGGGATACGGCAAAGGAGGAATAATGTGTTTGGCGAAAGTATTCGTATTGCTTTTAATTCATTAATTACAAATAAGTTGAGGTCCGTATTGACCATGCTAGGTATAATTATTGGTGTGGCCGCGGTGATAGCGATGGTATCTATTGGTATGGGGGTAAGAGATAAGGTCCAAAATTCTATTGCCAGCTTGGGTAGTAACTTAATCATGGTTACGCCTGGAGCCTCTTCTGCTTCATCGGGTGTACGTCAAGCTGCCGGTTCAAACATGACGCTCACGCTAAAAGATGCTCAAGCTATTGAGCGGGAAGTACCCGGAATAAGTGCTGTGGCTCCCAGTGTCGGCAAACAGTATGTAGTAATCGCCGGAAACCAAAATTGGACAACTAGCGTACAAGGTACAACTCCTGACTATATGGATGTTCGCAATGTGGCTGTTCAAAGCGGCAGTTTTATTACTAATGAAGATATTGATAAAAGAAATCGGGTGGCGGTTATTGGGGCAACGGTGGCCGGTAATCTTTTCGGCATTGAAAATCCCGTTGGCCAAAATGTTCGTATAAACAACGCTCCGTTCAAAGTGATTGGCGTACTGGAAAGTAAGGGTCAGTCCATGGGTGGACAAGATCAAGACGATACAATAATTGTTCCGATAACTACTGCCCAAGAACGGTTAATGGGTATTACTCATGTGCAAACAATTAGTGTACAAGCGGTTAATGCGGATGTCATTTACGATGTTCAGGACGGTATTACGGCCTTGTTGCGGGCTCGGCATAAGATTGCGATAAATAAGGAAGATGATTTTACCGTACGAAATTTGCTGAGTTTAATGGAAACGGCAGATGAGACTACTAAATCCATTACCATGTTATTAGGCAGTATTGCCGCTATTTCTTTGGTTGTTGGCGGAATTGGAATCATGAACATTATGCTGGTTTCGGTTACTGAGCGGACCAGAGAGATTGGAATTCGTAAGGCGTTAGGCGCTAGGTATAAAGACGTTTTACTGCAATTCTTAATTGAAGCTGTGGTCATCGGCGTAATCGGCGGTACGATGGGCATTGTACTAGGCATAAGTACGGCTTATATTATTTCATCGGTGGCCGGCTGGAATACAGTTATTACCTTTTTGCCGATTCTGGTAGCATTTAGCTTTTCTGTGGCCATTGGGTTGTTCTTTGGTCTATATCCGGCGCGAAAAGCCGCCTTGCTGAATCCGATAGATGCACTTCGCTATGAATAAGAGTAATAAACAAGCAGTTCTTGTGAGGCAGGAACTGCTTGTTTTGTTAACTATTTTCTAAAGTATATGTTTCGCCGAATTGGTATAACTGTGAATCTATACTTGATATGATGGTTGATAATTCTTTGTAATAGAGTAGATATAAACGATGCATGGCCCGGGTGCAAACCGTATATAAAATTTTGCGATCAGCCTCCTGATGGTAGTGTTCAGTGTCGGTATAAAGGACTAGGACAACGTCGAATTCCAAGCCTTTGGCCAAATAAGACGGAATTATTGTAATGCCCGAACAAAAAGTTTGATTATCGTGAGTTATCAGTTTAGTAGCAATTCTACCATTTAACTCTCGATGGATAACGGAACACTGCTGGGCGGTTTTGCCGATGACAGCTATAGTTTGCCAAGGCTGTGTCTGGATATCGTGCAATAGATATTCAATTTTATTTACGTACGATTGTAAATTTGTTGTTTGAATAACTATAGGTTTAACACCAATACGCTGAATATGGTCAACTTTTTCATGTTCAGCAGGGAGTAATGCCTGACAAAATGATTGTATTTGCAACGTTGAACGGTAACTTTTAGTAAGACGGAAGAAGGCCAGTTTATCAAAACCAATTGTGCGGGCAGCTTCGCGAAAATTTATAGTCTGCATATAGGGATGAAGTGATTGCGAGGGATCTCCGAGGACCGTCCAGGAGCAATTTGTAAACAAATTGACTAAGATTTTGAACTGGAGTGAGGTATAATCCTGGGCTTCATCGATAACAAGATATTTAATATCAGACTGAGAAGGAAAACCATGTAATTTCCAATAGAAATACAGCAGCGGGGAAGACTCTTCGTAAGGTATGCGTCCGCAACTGAGGTAATTCAGTGTATAATCACAGATCAGCTTGCATTCATTTTTGTTTAATTCGCCATTGTAAAAGCTCAGGAATTGATCCTCAAATTCAAATAATCGGCGGTAAAGATCTAAAAGGTTTATCATTGTTAATTGTTCAATTTCATTTCTAACAGCAGAAAATTCTTTCTTGGCGGCAATTCGCGCCAGTGCCCGGATTGTTTTTTCGTTAACTTCCTCTGCTTGATCAGTAATTTCTTTTATTTTTTGCTTCCTCAATTGATGGATTAAGGGACGTAAACGGATTTTAATAAGTTCCTTTATTTTTGCTAGACGACGAATAAGCGGAAGAAAAGAAAGACGGTCATTGTAGATTTGCCAATCAGCTTGGCTAAAAATTGTTTGGTCTTTGAATATTATAGCCGGATATGAAAGCAGTAGACTATGGTCGATAAAATCAAGGTATTTTCCCAACATATTGTTATAATCATTTGAAGTTTTAAACTGGATATTGGCAATGCGATCATCCAAGTTATTTGTATTATTATTAACGGCATATAAATACTCTAAATGATCGTTTCTGCTTTCAGCATTGAGAGAGAAATCGGCGATGAAGTCGGAAAGTAAATTGTTGAAGGTTGTATGCGGAACGTTTTCTTCACCTATTTCTGGCAGTACATGGGATATATAGTCACTGAAAATACGATTGGGTGATAGAATCAGGATATTTCTTGAGTTAATTGTTTCGCGGTGCTGGTATAATAGAAAGGCAATACGGTGTAAAGCAATGGATGTTTTTCCGCTTCCTGCCGGGCCTTCAACAAATACAAAGCGGTCATTTTTATTGCGAATGACTTGATTCTGTTCATATTGAATACTGCTTACAATAGTGTGCATTTTTTCATCAGCTGCTTTGCTAAGAACTTCCTGGAGTACTTCATCTTCAATTATGAGGTCCGAATCAAACATGTATTTCATCGTTCCGTTAATAATTTTATATTGGCGTTTTAAGCTAATATAGCCTTGAATTGAACCATCGGGCGACGAATAGAAAGCCGGTCCACGGGAAAAATCGTAGAACATTCCGGCCAAGGGACTGCGCCAATCATAAATAAGCAGTTCATGTGATTCTTTTTCAGTCAGACCGGCAATTCCAATGTAAATTTTCTCAGGGCAGGCAGCAGAAGAATCTTGTTCTTCAAGAAAATCGATCCGACCAAAGTAAGGATTTTTTTTCAATTGCTGCAACTGGCGGTATTCGCGGGTATAAATAGCAGCCAGTCCTTTGTTACGATTCAAAGTCGCCAGTAATTGTGCTTCATCTGAACCTTTACGCTCATCCCAATAATCGGTAAGAGAATTTTTTAAAGTATCTTCAGCATTTTCTGTAACTAATTTGCATTTTTGTAATTGGAACTCAATAATTTTTATAATTTTAGCCAGTCTATTTAATTCGTAAGTGCGATCTTCATTGGTCATTGTTTGTTCCTCTCCGCTTTAAGTTTTGTTGCAAATATGATTAATTTTATAGTATACGATAATAAAATATTCTATTCCTGTAAATAAGAATCCCCTTGTAGTTGATAATATACAAGGGGATTCTTATTTATTTGACTGTAATTTTTATCTTATTCAGCGGGTTAAGACTCCCGCCTCTATAGGCGGCGTCAGCTCAGGTGGAGTTGACTCTCCACCTGAGCCCCCGATGTTTCAGCTTTGCTGAAACGAGTTCACTTTTCAAAGACGCCTTTAACCTTAACTTGTCGATTTTCGACCATGCAGCGGCCTTTAGCATATACGTGCTGAATGTTCAAGTCCTTATCGAGTATTACGATGTCGGCATCATATCCTGTTGTTATTCTTCCTTTGTTAGGCAGTTTTAGTTTAGTGGCTGGGTTGACGGTTATGAATCGAAGGGCATCGGCAAGTGGCATAATTTCTTGTTGGACAATACTACGTAACGATTCATATAGGCTGGCAGGCGATGCTGCCATTAAGCCGACTAATTCTCGATTCTCGTTAAATGCCGGCATGCTTCCATTTCCGTCCGAGCTCAATGTGATTCTTTCTAACGGAACAGCTTCCTGAAGACATATTCTTATCGCATCAGGAGCTTGTACACGCTGGGGAGCTACGGCCGGACTGCTGGTTGTAATATCGATTGTTCCGCCGGCTTTGGCAAACCGAATCCCTTCTGCCAGGAATTCTTTGGTTTTGTTTAAATGGGTAGGAGTAAATTGCGTGATAGGCAACTCGGTCTCAGCAATTATACTAAATATCATATCAAGTTTACGGTTACCATCACCCATGTGCAAATGTAATACACCGGCTTTACCTGACAGCATTCCGCCTGTTCTTGTTTCAGCTGCCAATTTAGCATAATCAGATAATAATGGCTGGGATGAGCGGTGATCACTCATAGCTGCCTTGCAGCCAACTACCTTATCAATAAGCATAATATCTGAGCGAACACTGCCGGTAAATGTTGGTGACGGGATTTGATAGGCACCCGTATAGATCCAAGACGAAATTCCTTCCTCCTCGAGACCTCTAGCTTTGGCCAGCAGTGATTCCAGATGCCTGGTAACACCATCTGTTCCTAGTGTACCTACTACGGTAGTAATCCCCGCGCTAGTGAGATCACTAAGCATAATTTCAGGTGTACGGGTAGAAAAGCCACCTTCGCCGCCGCCACCGATAATATGTACATGTTGGTCGATAAACCCAGGTACGACAGAGCAACCGCTGACATCAATTACTTCTACATCACCAAAGGTGGAGATATCTTTAATTTTATCAGCGATATAGGCAATAGTACGATTCACTAATAATATGTCTTTTTTACCGATAAATTCCGGGGCATACACATTGCCGTTTTTTAGTAACTTAAACATTTTTTCGTCCTCCTAGCTCCTCATTTATTTCCATATTCTAAATACATCATAAGGATTAGTTGTTTTTCGTACCATAGCTCTGGCGATTGTTACGATACGTTTCACTAATACTGAATTGTGAATATATGTAAGTTGATTCTTACTATATTATTTTTCGGGAGGCTATGTTATTTCTCCTGTATAAAACTAAAACTATCTTATGTAGGTGTTATCTGAATAAGTTCGAAAAGCATGATATAATACAGTTGTAATTCTAGATATGCTGGTCAATAAGCTGCTGGATTTGTAAGCGTAGTTCCTCAATTTGCTTTTGCATATCCTGTTTATCATTTTGCTTTTGGGATATTAGGTATTGTTGCTGTGCTGCAGCCGTTAGTATAATACCGCCAATAGCTACCAAAAAATTTCCCAATACATTCAACTCATCGGGGTTATGTGACTTAATGGGGGTTATTCCCAACAGAAAAGCAATTAATACTAGTTCATCGGGATTAATAGATTGTAAATTGGACATGATGTCACCTTCTCAAAACAATTGTCAGGCAGACCCGGGACAAACTATAATAAAGATAATGAATTGAATAATTGTTGTGTTGTATCATATGCCGTTTAGGATATAGTTATATGAAGAAAAACAGGTAAGTTGTTGTCTCTAGACAACGAGAATGGCCGAAAATAAATATATGGAGGGAAAGATGATGGCTAAAGATTTTTGGACAGCAGTTATGGATCGCCGTACTTATTACGATATTAGTAAAGCGGCAACGATTCGTAATGACCGGATTAAAGAGATAATTAGACAAGCCGTTAGATATTCACCATCTGCATTTAATTCGCAAAGTGGACGTGTTGTGTTGCTGTTAGGGGAACATCATGATAAGTTATGGGATATTACCAAAGATACGTTGAAAAAAATGTTGACTGCAGACAAATTCACTACAACCGAAGAAAAAATCAATTCATTTAGGAATGGCTATGGAACAGTATTGTTCTTTGAGGATCAGAACGTTATTATGGGTTTGCAACAACAATTCCCACTTTATGTCGATAATTTCCCGATTTGGTCTCAACAATCCTCAGGAATGCTTCAATTCGTGATATGGACAGCATTAGAGATTGACGGATTTGGTGTATCTTTACAACACTATAATCCGATTATCGACGATCAAGTTAAACTTGAATGGAATATTCCTAACGAATGGAAACTAATAGCTCAAATGCCTTTTGGAAAACCAACTGCAATGCCCGGTAGTAAAAATATTATACCTATAGAGGAACGTATTAAAATTTTCGAGTGAACTCGTTTCAGCAAAGCTGAAACATCGGGGGCTCAGGTGGAGAGTCAAATCCACCTGAGCTGACGCCGCCTATAGAGGCGGGAGTCTTAACTCGCTGAATAAGATAAAAATATAAGGCTCAGGTTTAGTAATTATAACCTTGCGCCTTATTTTGGAAATGTTTCGTTACTTTGATTATAAAAGTTATATGCGTGATATTTTCCAAATTAGTCCAGTTCCCGGCAGGTAATTATGTTGATGAGCATCTTCAGAATGATATTCAGTATGCTCATTCTGGTTCGGATGTTCATCTTCCCCGGTAATACCGAAGTCAACAACATACATTGCTTGGTCTGGACCAAATACAACGTCAATTGGTCTTTCAAACCCTCCACCATCGGTCTTGGAGGCTGGATAACCGGACTTGTTGATAGCAAATGTGTTTATTTCACCTGTATTCATAGCAATACGGGAAACTCTATGACCAACCCGGGGAGCGGGTTTACCGCCTGTAGTGCGTGGTGCCTCACTACCAAATTCAGCAATAAACACATCGCCAACAGGTCCAAAGCGTTCATTATAATTGAAGTCGAAGCCCATTATAGCTGAATGGGGTTTAAAAACAGCGAACGGCCGCGGTGGAATATTAGGATGGTTAGCTAATATGAACTTAGGTTGAGGTTCTCCTTCAGGCCTAAATAGCGGTAGTGATACCGGAAGCCCGCCGGTAAAGTCAGGCCAGCCATACCAACAACCTGGCTTAACACAATAAAACTCATCAGGAGAATTGGCTATCGGCCTACTTCCGCGGATATCCATACCGTGGTTTGTAGTATATAATTTATCTTTTCTATTAAATTTCATCCGAAATGGATTTCTGAGGCCCCAAGCTACTAATTCCAGTTTCGACCCGTCCGGATTTGCTCTTAAAATGCTGCCACTGGCGCGAATAATTCCTTTAACGGTTTCTCGTTGGGTAGTTGGAACCGCAAAGGGAGAAAATGCGCCGGTAACTGCAAAGTCATCCACGGCAGATGAAAGAAAGTTATCAGTTATATAATTTCTTCCGATTAAGCAAATGTTTTTACCGGGATAATCATGGAAGAATGGATAATTTAATACCCACCCCCGGTTATCTACGCCAACAATGCCAGAGTTGGTTGCGGTACCTTGACCAAAATACATTTTTCCGTCCGGACCGAATACAACTTGGTTGTTGTGATGATCGCCCCAACTCGGCAGACCTGACAATATATTAACTTTACTGCCATCCGGCTTCACAACCGTTACAAAGCCGCGATGGGAAACGAAGATATCATTGCCCAATATATTGATTCCGGTAAGCGGCGGATTAAAACCGTCAGCTATTACTTCAAATCCGTTTTGGTTCAAGCTAATGACTTTTCCATTGCCATCAGTAACACCTGCATCGCCAACAAGAGCATTACCCGAATCCGAAAATACCAGATTAATAGGCGTGGTAAGATTGGTGGCAAACGTACTAACTTCATAACCTGGGGGAACGTATATATCATTGGCATCAATCTTTCGCCGTAATTCTGTACTGTCATTCATCAAACATCACCTCGCAAAAGCCTATTTAATATAGGCTATGCACGGCTAACTTACAACGCTATTGATAATATTGGGTCAATAAGACAATTTTGGCGACTGAATAAGATAAGCATATACGCTGCTTATTCGTACATTCTGCGTTGCAGTGCATAAGCAGAGGCTCAGGTTTAATATCTTTTAACCTGAGCCTCTGCTTAAATCATATGTTGCGGGTTTCAATGATTCTCCAATCGTTATTATAGGTTCGTTCTAATAATACGTTTATCAATTTTCCGGTGTCATGCTTGGTGACTTCAACCAACGCTTTCCGAGTTGATAGATACAGCAGCCGGTAAGAATCATGTTGCGCATCAAACCCGTATAATGCCGCATTGTGGATGACAAAATTTATGGGGCTACTTAGATAATAGACATATCTTGGATAATAACGTTGATTATCGCTGCGGTAATATATGCGGCCGTTTTCATACCAAGCATGATTTTCATCGCTTGACGGCCAACTGTCTATGTGCTCATGCCAACCCTTGCCAGGAGGACCTTTCTTCTCATTTCGCGACTTTTCAACATCTTTGTTTGCAGCAGGGGCTGCTTTAGCCGGAGTATCGGCAAATGCTTTGGCCACAGGCAAACCAGGTAGCATTGCGCCGCTCATTATGGCAGCTCCAGCCATTGCAGCAGCATAGTGTTTATACTTGTGGCGAAAGTGATGGTGCAGCCGGTGATGAAGATGTTTAGCTTTTGCAGATTTTTTATCCAATACGGTTTTCCTCCTCTTTTTATATTAGTGTTTCATACTTTTCCTGTTGTAATGCCTGGTAAATATAACAGAAAAAAATGATGGAGCCATAAATGGATACTTGTTAAATCTGTCCCAGGTTAAAATGTAAATTCTGTACATTTTAAACCTATCAGATTTATTTTATAATACAGTTATGTTTACTCAACACATTAAGTTTATTTATTTAATCAATTAACTTTAAAATGAAATTTTAGAGCAGCTTCGGGTGATTATATTATCAACCTATTTACTACTCTAATAAACAAGGAGGAATATAATATGACATTGCGTAAAGCACTTACGATTGCCGGTTCTGATACGAGCGGTGGTGCAGGTATGCAGGCGGATTTAAAAACTTTTCAAGAGTTAGGTGTATATGGTATGACTGCACTTACTGTTATAGTGGCGCAAAATCCGCACAATAATTGGTCACACGACATATATCCACTTCCAGTCCAGGCTCTGGAAGCACAATTGGAGACTGTTTTAGCCGGGATTGGTGTTGATGCTTTGAAAACGGGCATGTTGGGTACGGTTGAAATAATTTCACTCGTAGCCGAAAAAATTGATCAATACCAAGTTCAAAATGTAGTCATTGATCCGGTTATGGTTTGTAAAGGTACTGATGAAGTATTACATCCGGAAACTGCAATTGCAATTCGCGAGCAGCTTGCCCCCCGGGCGGCAGTTATTACGCCTAATATTTTCGAAGCTGGTCAACTAAGCGGTATTAGTATTAAATCGCTTGCCGATATGAAGGAAGCTGCTATTCGCATACATTCATTAGGTGCAAAAAATGTATTCATCAAAGGCGGGTCGAAACTGGGTATGGCCAACGCAATTGATATCCTTTATGATGGCCGTGAATTTGTGGTGTTAGAGTCACCAAAGATTGATACAACCTATACCCATGGTGCTGGTTGTACTACAGCGGCAGCTATTACGGCAGGGTTAGCCAAGGGAATGTCGGTGCGCCAAGCTGTGGAACAAGCCAAAGAATTTATTACCGCTGCAATTCGCTATGGGTTTCAGCTAAATTGTTATGTGGGCCCTACTTGCCATGCCGGTTACCGTATTTATCAGAAGTAAATAGAAAAAGCCAAAAGCGAACAGAGAAGGAGGAGCTTTCTGAAAAAGAAAGCTCCTTCTTCTCTGTTCATTGATAATCATTTTATAAGTTTTCTGGTTTATAAAAAGTAAAGGACCCGCATTGATAGGCGGCGCTAGCTCAGGTGGAGTTGACTCTACACTTGATCTGACCGATGTTTTAGCTTTGATAAAGTGGGTTCACCTTATTCTGCAGTAATTTATAGCACTTTCGCATTTTTTGACGTGTATTGGCGGAATAACACGAAATACGTGTTAATTTGATTAGAGGATATTTTTGACTTCTAACAACTTGTATATTATAATAGGATTGTTAGAATAGAGTTTATCAGGGAGGGGACAAATGTTTAAAGTAGAAGTACATAATTTATTTAAAGTCTTCGGACCACAGCCCCAAACTATTTTGCCTATGATAAAGGAAGGTATTTCCAAGCGCCAAGTAATGGAAGATACTGGTCATACAGTGGGCATTAATAATGTGAGTTTCCAGGTTAAGCAAGGCGAAATATTTGTAATTATGGGACTCTCAGGGTGTGGCAAATCTACATTGGTTCGATGTATAAACAGGCTAATTGAGCCGACTGCGGGTGAAATTTTGATTGACGGTGAAGACATTATTTCCGCAAATCATGATCAGCTGCTGGATATTCGTCGGAAGAAAGTAGCGATGGTATTTCAGCGGTTTGGTCTTTTTCCTCATCGCAATGTTTGCTCAAATGTTGAATATGGGCTAGAAATTCAGGGTTTTGAACCAACTGTTTGCAAAGAAAAAGCCTTGCAAGCTCTTGAACTTGTTGGTTTAAAAGGCTATGAATATAGCATGCCGGATCAATTGAGCGGGGGAATGCAGCAGCGAGTGGGTCTTGCCCGTGCGCTGGCAACCGATCCTGATATTCTGCTGATGGATGAGGCATTTAGTGCACTTGATCCGCTTATTCGGCGGGAGATGCAGGGTGAACTGCTCGAACTGCAGGCCAAAATGCATAAGACTATAATATTTATTACTCATGATTTAGATGAGGCACTAAGGCTTGGTGACAGGATTGCAGTTATGAGGGATGGACAGATTGTTCAAATCGGCAATTCAGAAGAAATTTTGACTAATCCGGCTGATGACTATGTTAGAGAGTTTGTCCAAGATGTAGATAGAACCAAGGTCCTTACCGCAAGTTCAATTATGAAGCGTCCTGATCCGCTGGTAATTCCCAAAGATGGCCCCCGGGCAGCGGTAAGGCGTATGCAAGAAGAAGGAATTTCCAGTATATATGTAGTTAACTCTCAACGACAGTTTCATGGCATTGTACGGGTCGAGGATGCAATGCGGCTTGTTAAACAAGGAGTACATGACCTTGAAGAAATTATTATTAAAGATGTTCCGATTGCCAGCCCGGATATATCAATAATTGAACTATTGCCGGTAGCTTTTAACGCTAAAACGCCAATTGTTGTGTTAGATGATCAAAATAAAATGCGGGGGATAATTGGGAGAGCAGCTGTAATATCCAGCATAATGGGGGAGGAAAAATAAGATGGTTACTATTCCGATAGGGAAATTTTTTGAGGCTGTAATTGTCTGGCTGCGCTTCCACTTCGATGATTTTTTTAATATTATCCGCCAGGGGTTAACATCTTTTATTGATGGTTTTGAAAATATGCTTATTTTTATTCCTGCTGCTGTTGTCATTGGCTTAATGGCTGCGATAGCTTGGCGGTCAGCAGGGAAAGGCGTAGCTATATTTACCGTACTTAGCATGAGCTTAATTTATAGTATGGGTTTGTGGCCACAGACCATGCAGACTCTCGCGTTGGTTCTAACATCGGCGATGATTGCTCTAATAATTGGTATTCCGATTGGCATTTGGGCTGCCAGAAGTGATAAGTTTGACAAGGTGGCACGTCCGGTTCTTGACTTTATGCAGACAATGCCGGCTTTTGTGTATTTGATACCGGCGGTACTCTTTTTTAAATTGGGCAAGGTGCCCGGCGCGGTTGCTACCGTAATTTTTGCTATGCCGCCGGCTGTAAGGTTGACTAATCTTGGTATACGGCAGGTACCGGAAGATGTTGTTGAAGCAGCACTATCTTTTGGTTCTACACCACGACAACTACTGTTTAAGGTTCAGTTACCTATTGCTATTCCAACTATCTTGGCCGGGGTAAATCAGACGATCATGCTTTCCTTATCAATGGTTGTAATTGCAGCCATGATTGGGGCAGGTGGTCTCGGCGAAGAGGTTTTGAAAGGAATTACTCAATTAAAGATTGGAAGGGGGTTCGAAAGCGGAATTGCTGTGGTTTTTCTGGCGATGGTCCTGGATAGAATCACTCAGAGTCTAGCCAATATAAACCGCAACAGAAAAATGTGAGGAGGAGATACTATTACTATGAAAAACAATTTTAAAAAATGGATGATTATTGCATTAGTAGCTGCGTTAAGTTTAAGTTTGGTTCTTGTAAGCGGGTGCGGCAGCAGCAAGCCAACAGGACAAAAAGCTAAAAAGGAAGTAAAACTGGGGTATGTCAACTGGGCTGAAGGAGTAGCTATGACTAACTTGGCCAAGGTAATTCTGGAAGATAAGATGGGTTATAGTGTAAAAATTACTATGGCTGATGTCGCTCCAATATTTACCTCGGTGGCGAATGGCGATTATGATGCATTTATGGATGCTTGGCTTCCTGTCACCCATGAAAGTTATATGAAAGAATATGGTTCAAAACTTACTGACTTGGGAACAAATTTTGAGGGAGCAAGAATCGGTATAGTAGTCCCGGAGTATGTGAGTATCAAAAGCATCGAAGAAATGAATAATGCCAAAGCAAAATTCGATGGAAAAATTATTGGTATTGATTCCGGTGCCGGAATTATGAAGGCTACCGATAAGGCCATAAAGGATTATAAGCTTAGCTTTAAACTCATTCCCGGCAGCGGCCCGGCCATGACCGCAGCATTAAAAGATGCTGTTGAAAGAAAAGAATGGGTTGCAGTAACCGGCTGGAAACCTCATTGGAAGTTTGCACGCTGGAAACTTAAATTCTTGGAAGATCCTAAAGGGATTTACGGTAAAGTAGAAAATATCCATACTGTTGCGCGTAAAAATATTGAAAAAGATATGCCGGAAGTAGCCCAATTTTTCCGCAACTTTAAGCTCAACGATCAACAACTGGGGAGTTTGATGGGCCTTATAGCTAATAGCGATGATGCCTTAAAAAGCGCAAGAAAATGGGCTAAGGATAACGAAAAGTTGGTAGATTCTTGGGTACCAAAGAAAAAATAATTTGAAGAAAACTGCTTTTATTGCAGTGATAATAGACAGCCTGGGTTATCATCATTTGATAACCCAGGCTGTTGTCATTATTTTGGTGATTGTTTGTAATTACGTAAGCGGCAATCATCGTTGATTGAAGACCTTTATTATTCTTTTTTACAATTTGAGTTCGCATTGTGAACTTAAAGTGCAAAAAGATATTGATATTACCTTATTTTAGCAGTTATAATTAAAATAAATCGAAATATTTTGATAAAAGGTGTGATATTTCATGCCAAGTACGATTGCCGGTAACAAATCAATTGAAAAAGCTTTGTTGGTTTTAAATGCATTCTCGGTAACTCAACCGAAGCTGGGGATTCAACAGTTAGAAAATATAACAAATTTGCCCCGGGCCACCTTGTATAGAATTATTAATCCTTTATTAAAAAATAAGTATCTCCAATTCGATAAAGTTACTGAAAAATACTTTCTGGGTATAAAAATATTTGAGCGAGCAGGTATAGTCAAACGAGGTCTTGAGCTAACAAAAGTGCTCCCATACCATTTAGACTGGGGAGAAGAGGAAATTAAGCATACCCTAACAGTTGGCATATTACGGGCTGAGAGAATAATCCAAATTGATATTCGGGAAAGCCTGGAAGGACTAAAGATCGGTACATATATCGGTAAGATTTCGCAGCCTACTTATGGGCTGTTGGGGAAAGTAATGTTAGCTTATCAAGACAAGGGAAAAGCGCTGGAACTGCTTACAAAATATCCGCCACCTAAATGGAACGGAAATCCCGAATATTCACTGGATGATATTTTTGCAACCTACGAAATGGTTCGCCAAAATGGTTATGCAACATCGTTTAACGACCTCTATGAGGAAATTTCGGGAGTTGCATTTCCAATATTTAATCACCGCCATGATTGTATTGCGGCGTTAGCAATTCTTCTGCCTACCACTAAATTCAAAGACGCTGAAAAGAGTAGGTGTATTAAACTGGGAAAACGGTTGGCTAACAACATTTCCAACGATATGGGATATACTGAGCAATCCAAAATTTAATTGGGCAATAAATTACAGAAAGGATGATGAAAACTGATTTACTTAGTATCGAAGTCAACAATTAATGGGTCAGCTAGGATTCCGGGTTCAAAATCCGGTACGGCAAGAGGTCTTGTTCTTGCATCAATGGCGGAGGGTGTATCAAAATTAAGAAATCCCATGCCTGGGGTTGACAGCTATTCAATTATTGATGCCTGTAGGGCGTTAGGCGCTGAGATTGAATGTTCAAACGAATCCGAATGGACCATAAAAGGTTTCGGGATGAAGATGAAACCACCTTCCCAAGTCCTAGATTTGGGGAATTCAGGCACAGGTTATTATTATTTCATCGCTCTTGCAGCATTAATTGATGGAATGTCAGTTGTTTCAGGGGATTATCAAATTTGCTATCGACCAGCCGGACCGCTGCTGGACGCTATCAACGAACTTGGTGGAAATGCTGTTTCTACGAGAAACAATGGTTTGGCACCGATCGTAGTCAATGGGAAAATGAAAGGTGGCAGGACATCACTGCCAGGCGTTAATTCGCAATGGTTGTCGCCGCTGCTTATTACCTGTCCTTTCTTGGCAGAGGATACCTATGTGACTGTAAAAGATCTAATGGAATTGCCTTATGTGAATTTAACCTTTGATTGGGCTAAAAGAGCCGGAATAAAACTTGAACATAAAGATTATGAAGAGTTTTATATTCCTGGCAACCAAACGTACAAGCCATTTGATGCAGATGTACCTTCGGATTGGTGCGGCGCTACTTATCCAATGGTAGCTGCAGCAATTACGGACTCAAGACTTGTTCTGGAAGGTATGAATATTAATGACAGACAGGGCGAAAGATGCTTTGTTGATATATTAAGTACTATGGGAGCTAAAGTTGAAGTTATCGATGAAGGAAAAGGAGGTGTGATTATTGAGGGCGGCCGTGAACTACACGGCATCGAAATTGACTGCAAGGATATGCCGGATGCTGTCCCGGCACTTGCGGTATTGGGATGTAAAGCAAAAGGAAAAACTATTCTCACCAATGTTGGCGCTTCCCGTTTAAAAGAGACGGATAGAACAAAATCCATTAAAGAAGAATTGACCAAAATGGGTGCCAGATTGGAGGAAACCGGTGACACTTTGACAATCTATGAATCAAAGCTCACAGGTACATTTATCAATAGCAGGCACGACCATCGTATTGTCATGTCGACAGCGGTAGCAGGAATGATGGCAGAAGGAACGACTGTAATTCCGGAAGCACAGTATGTTGGAGTATCTTTCCCACGTTTCTACGAAGTTATGAAATCTATGGGAGCAAACATTAAGAGATTAACTGAATCATAATGGTGAGGGGGAAACAAAATGAAGATGGGCAGATATACAAAAATCGCTCTAGCCATAACACTGGCATTTGCATTGTTGTTGAGTCTGGCGGGATGTTCACAAACGAAACCCCAAGCGAAGAAGCTGGTAAGATTTTCGATTGGTACAGCAGGTACGGCGGGTGCATTATATCCGATGGGAGTAAAAATGGCGGATGTAATTTCCAAAAAAGTTCCGGGTTTTGCTGCAACTGGTGAGGCTACCGCAGCTTCAGTAGAAAACTTGCGAAATCTTCATGATGGTAAATTAGGCTGGGGAATTGCAGCCACCGAAATAGCCGATATGGCCTATTATGGAAAAGGTTATTTTAAAACAAGACAGATGTCGGATATACGGGCACTATTTTCAACAATCTATCAATATCTACAAATATTTACCAAAGCAGACAGTCCAATTACTTCAATAAAAGACTTTAAAGGTAAGACTATTGGCGTTGGTCCGGCAGGTTCAGGCGGAGAAATGGCTGCAAGAATGGTTCTCGAATATTACGGAATATCTTATAAAGATATAAAACCACAGTTTATTCCGGAGACAGAAGCAGTACAAGCATTAAAAGACGGCAAGATTGATGCCTTTATTGCCACTCATCCGTTAAAATCGGCAGCATTGGTTGATTTAACAACCTCAACAGCTGTGAAGATGATTTCGATTGCCGACGATGATTTTTATAAAAAACATGCTTTTTATACCAAACATGAAATTAAGCCAGGAACTTACAAAGGTATCAATCAGGTAGTAACTGTACCGCGCAGCAGGATTGTTATGTTTACATCAACTAAGGCCAACTTTAGTGAAGATGACATCTATAATATGGTTAAGGCCATTTGGGAAAATGGAGAATGGAAAGAGGCTCATGCAGCGGTAAAAAGAGATTGTAACTTAAAAACAGCACTTGATGAAATTACCGTGCCACTCCATCCGGGGGCAGTTAAATATTTTAAAGAAAAGGGCATGAAAATACCGAACAGATTAATGCCGCCGAAATAATATCAAAATGCACATACACAGTCTGATAGACATGATGTCATTAGACTGTGTATGCGCAAGAAAGTGAGAATACACTGTGCTTACAGCAAACGGTGCCAAGATCGAAAGTAATTATATAAAATATACGAGTAAATGTATTGCTGTTGTTTCTTTAATTGCAGCACTATTTCACATTTATATTTCTTACGGATCACAAATTGGTGTTATGCAGCAACGGGTTTTGCATGTCTTTATCCTTTTCTTTATCTGGTACATGTATAAAGCTCAAAAGAAGAGTATGGAAGGCAAGAAATCTTTTCTTATTTATAACTTAATGGCCGTATTAACAATGGTATTAGGCGGCTATTATTTGGTGAATACTACGGCTGCTGCAATGATGGACAAGGGTATATTTGGTCCTTCACCTAATGATATAGTCATGGGAGTAATGTTAATTATCATTGTTTTGGATGTTACCAGAGACGCAATAGGCTGGGCGTTGACTATCACGGCACTATTATTTACATCATTTGCATTTTTCGGTCCGTATATGCCTGAGGTTATTGCGCATAAGGGGTATGATACATCGTATATAACAAACTATATTAGCTGGACGTTGGAAGGCATTTTTGGAACACCAATAGGAGCCTCGGTCTCCTTTGTAACAATCTATATAATATTTGGTGATCTGCTTGACCGATTTGGTGCCGGAAAATTCTTCATAGACATTGCCTACGCATTGACTGGAAGAATTAAGGGAGGACCGGCTGAAGCAGCTGTTTTATCAAGCGCTTTAATGGGTTCAATAAATGGCAGTGCAGTTGCGAATGTTGTTACTACTGGGACCTTTACAATTCCTTTAATGAAAAAAGTTGGCTACAAGTCTTACTATGCAGGTGCTGTTGAGGCAGTAGCCTCTACCGGCGGACAACTTTTGCCTCCGGTTATGGGAGCCGCTTCATTTGTTATGGCGGATATGACGGGTATTCCGTATTCAACCATCGTAATTGCAGCTATTATACCAGGACTTTTATATTATCTAAGTTTAGGTATCGCTGTATACTTGGAGGCCGACAAGCTTGGTATAGAGGCTGAGCCAAAGGAGAATTTGCCTAATTTAATTAATGTACTAAAATCGGGCTGGTATTATGTTTTGCCGTTAATAGTTTTGATTTATTGTCTGTTAGGTTTAGAATTATCGGCAAACTATTCGGCTATTTTTGCAATTGCTGTGTTACTTGTTATTGGAATAGTTAAGTACCTTATTGAGGAAAGAAGAATACCATTGACTGAAATCACTGAGGCATTGATCCACGCTATGAAGACAACTATTCCGGTTGCGACAGCTTGTGCATGTGCCGGCATAGTGATAGGAATTGTAAGTATGACGGGAATAGGTGTTAAATTTACGCAAATTGTATTTGAATTATCCGGTGGAAACGTAATTTTAATGCTGGCAATGATTATGTTGGCCTGTATTGTTTTGGGAACCGGGTTGCCGTCTACAGCTGCCTATGTAATTGCTGCTACTATCGGTGTACCTGCATTACTGAAAGCCGGCATTAACCCTCTGGCAGCTAATTTATTTGTATTCTATTTTGCTATAATTTCTTTTATTACACCGCCCGTTGCCCTTGCGGCCTATGCTGGAGCCGGGATAGCGGGTGCTAATTCAATGAAGACTGGTATACAAGCATTTTTGTTGGGTCTTTCAGGATTTATCATTCCTTTTGCTTATATCTTCAAACCGTCAATACTTATCGTTGGATCGGGAACTGGAGAAATACTATATAATGTTCTCCTAACAACATTAGCAGTAGCAATGGTTCCATTAGGCGTGGGAGGTTGGATGAAAGGTTCAATTAATATAGTCTTTAGAGGGTTATTAATTATGTCGTCTTTTATCTTGATTGCACCCAGTGATTTTAGTAATAGCATTGGAATGGCTATTAGCTTGGGCATTACAGTCCTGATATATCTGGTAAACATAAAAAAAATTAAGATACCGTTGGTGCCATGAGCGAATTTCGTTTAAAAAGTACTGCTTTTGCCCCGATCGCTGCGGCGATAACAAAATCGCCGGCGATCGGGGTTTATTATAGCAACTGGTTCTTGGATTAGTTGTTACATACCTCTACTAGTACAAACATACAAGATGAAACACAGCATTTATGATGCTAGGGTTGATTTAATAAAGTTCTATGATATTTTATTAGTTACAACTTCATTATTTTGGAGGGATGAAATATGACAATGCTTGCAGCCCTAAGAAATGCTGCAGAAATATTTATGTCTGCATTCCCGTTTGATTGTGCAGCACTGGTTGTGAACAAAGAAAGTACTATTATAAAGTATAGTCCTGCCAAATCCTTTGATTTAAAATTTCAAGAAGGGACCAAGGTTGCTCCAAACAGTACGCCAGGAGAGGTATTACGCACTGGTCAAGAAGTAAGACGGATAATTCCTAAAGAAAAATTCGGATTCGTGCTAAAATCAATTGGTGTGCCGGTAATTGTAGACGGTGAGGTTAACGGGGTTTTGTTCGTGACTACAACCATGGTTTTGCAGCAGACATTGCATGAATCGGCTCAGTCTATTGCTGCGTGTACCGAAGAACTTACGGCGATGTCGGAAGAACTATCGACTACAGCAGCCGAACTTTCAGGTGATCTTGAAAAGTTAAAGGAAAAAGGAAACCGTGTTATTGGACATATTAACAGTACCGAAGGAATATTACAATTCGTCAATGATATTGCTGCCCGTTCAAATTTGCTTGGATTTAATGCCGCCATTGAAGCGGCTCGAGCAGGTGATCATGGCAGAGGTTTTGCTGTTGTAGCGGATGAAATTCGGCAGATGGCGGCTAATAGCGCTAGTGCCGTTAAAGATATTCGAGAAATCCTTGCCTCTATTCGTCAAGAGGCAACGACTATTGTGGATTCCATCGTCCAAACGGCTCAATTAGGCGAACGTCAGGCAGTTGCGACTGAGGAAATCTCTAAATCAATGGAGCAATTAGCATCATCAGCAACTAGTGTAGAAAAAATAGCCAGTTCGTTTTAATTAATGAATACATTCTCAATGTTGACAAACAAAATGCTTTATTAATCACATTTAATTAATGCCTGTACTATTCACGCTTAAATATTGTTAACTTATTCCAATTAAATTGTCTAAATACTCTTTACTATTGTTAAACGTTGTGATACCTTTATGGTAGGTAAAGTTTAAGGAGTTGATTAATCCGATTCATTGTAATAATTGAGTGAATTGGAACGGATATTTAAAACAACGATAAATCCGAATAAGCCATTTTTATCTACCGGTAATTTATCTGTGGTTTATTTTGTGATAAGTTGTTTTACGTATTCTGAGTGTTATTTTTACGTCTCAGAAATCTGAGGCGTTTTTTATTTGGCTTATGATGACAAAATAAGCGGGCGTTATTTTGTACGTTTCAACTTTACCTTAAAAAGCCCATTTCTATTATAAGGAGAAATAATTTGAAAATTATACAAAATGGTAAAATCGATTTGCAGATTTTAAAGAATTGTATTGCAAAACCGAAGATTTATGAGAAAAGCACAGCGAAATTTTGGGATGATGAATATATTTCTCAACAAATGCTAAAGTACCACTTGGATCCGGACATAGAAGCAGCTAGCAAAACTAGAGAAGCGATTGAAGCGGAAACGTCCTTTATCGTTAAATGGACAGATATGGATGATAAGAAGGCAGTAGTTGATTTAGGTTGCGGTCCGGGTCTGTATGTTAAAGAATTTGCCAAAACTGGCGCTAAGATTACCGGAATTGATTATTCGGATCGATCAATTAATTATGCTAACGAATTTGTCAAAGCGGTTTATGAGAATACAAATTTTTTGCTCATGAATTATCTTAATCTTAATTATAGCCAGACCTTTGATATTGCAACTTTAATTTTTTATGATTTTTGCGTACTTAATCCGACTGAACAGAAACATCTCCTTGCAAAAATACACACTGCACTAAAAGATAATGGACTGTTTATATTTGATGTGCTTTCAGATCAACGGAAGACTTTAGTAACAACCAAAATGTCAATATGTGAAGGTGGATTTTGGAATTCAGAACCGTATATTGAAATTTATAATACATTTTGGTACGAGAATGTAAAAACTGAGGGGATGCAATACACGATTATTGCTGAAGATGGTGCGACAAGGATTATCCGACTTTATCACCGAATGTTTGGACTGGCGGAAATTATTAATCTGCTTAGTGAAAATCATTTTAAAATTGAAAAGGTATATAAAAATTTAAAAGGTGAGCCGCTAAGTGATGATTCGGAAACTTTCGGAATTTTCGCCAGGAAAGTATAGTCATAGAAAAAACGGTATATTGCTTACTTGAATTTCCATTTTCGGCTACAAAACTTGCATTGTGCTGATACTTTTTTGTACATACGAATATAATGCGCCATTTGCCGGAAGACTAGGCACCGTCCTTAGTCTTTTATTTTTTCATCAGTGTGTCATATTGGCAATTATTGGCTGGTAGATGCAGTCGCGGTCATTGAGAAAAACTTCCCATATTATTCCTGAAAGACATCATGACAAAGTGTTTTTTGCTAATGCCAACAGGATTTACAGTCTAGGGCTAGAATAATCCAAATATTGATAAAATATCCCAAAAAAGGATTTTACTGTTCTTGGTGGAAAGGGTTACTATTACGTAATTATCTACTTAAATGGAGTTATCATGGATTATATTAAATTGTCGGTAATTGGATCTTTAATTGGGACTATCTCGATCGTACTGGTATATATATATCTTTATTTTCTCTACCGTGAACGTCATATTGGTATGTTGGGACTAAGCTGGTTGCTGCTACTTTCACGGTATGTCCTATTCGATTCAGGAGTATTTGTTTGGCAACAATCCACAGTAAAATTGACGATATATCAAGTATTAATTTTTTCCAGCGTGTTATTATTTGTAGGGGGAACTTATTTTTTTGTAAATAAACCGTTTAAAAAATACTGGCTATATGGTACGGCCATTATTGCCATTATAAGTACTATAATGAATTTAACTGACTTATCCCTCATATGCAAGCTATTGATTCCTATCCTATTTGGCAGTTTTGTTTGTTTCTGGATAGGGATAACTTTTATTCATTTACAATTGAACGGGATTGGACCGCTAGTAACAGGTTATGCTTATATTTTGTGGGGAGCGCTCAATTCAGTAATGCCCTTTACAATAGATATGGTCTGGTTTGCTCCTTTGGGGTACTTAATGGGCGGAATATTGCGATTCATTATTGCGTTGGGCACGTTAATGGTATATTTAGAAAAAACAAGAAATGATTTAATCGCTAAGGAAGAACAATATCGGCTGTTGGCGGAAAATGCGGTGGATGTTATTTACTACTTTAAAATAGCACCCGTTAAAGAACTTAGTTATTTAAGCCCATCGGTGTTAACCGTTACCGGATACAGTGCAGATGAATATTATGCTGATCCAAGCATTATTTTAAATTTGATACACCCCGACGACCAGTCATTATTTAAAATTTTTATCAACAATCCTGTGGACCAGAATGAATTACCGCTAACATTGCGGCTAGTCCGCAAGGATAATATTATCATTTGGATTGAGCAAAAGTGTATGGCGATATACGGCAAGGAAGGCAAGGTAATCGCGGTGGAAGGTATTGTGCGAGACATAACTGTTCGCAAAAATTTAGAAGAAATGGCTTCTATGTTTGAGCGAATGAATATGATAGGCAATATGGCAGCTACGGTTGCCCATGAGATTAGAAATCCCATGACAACCGTACGTGGTTATCTGCAAATTTTACAACGACGGAAAATATATAAGGATGATAGGGACAAGTTTATGTTAATGATCGAAGAAATAGACAGAGCAAATTCGATTATTCAAGAATATCTTTCCTTGTCGCGAACCAAGTTGAGTAACTTACAAAAATGTTCTTTAAATACCATTATTGAGAATCTATTCCCCTTAATCCAAGCGAATGCTACTTCAGCCAAAATATGTTCCCGAATTGATCTTGCCAATATCCCGGATTTGTTGCTTGATAAAAATGAGATTTGCCAAATGCTTTTAAACCTTGCCCGCAATGGCGTTGAAGCAATGTCACTGGGTGGAAACTTAACTATTAAGACGTTTACACAAGAGAACAATGTTGTTTTAGCTGTAAGTGATCAAGGCCCTGGCATTCCGCAACATGTTCTTGATAATTTAGGTACTCCGTTTATAACTACCAAAACGACCGGTACCGGCCTAGGTATTCCAATTTGCTATCAAATTGCACAAAGACATAATGCCAAGATCGAAATTGATACTGGACTTGGTGGGACTACATTTTTTATTAGTTTTCCCATTACAAGTTAATTGAATTTTCGTCTAATCCTATTTTCATGAGCCATGAGCTTATGAAAATAGGATTTTTTTATTAATTTTTGCTTAAATTCCATTTTTAACCATTGTTTTACAACATTTTACAAGGATATTCCGGTATTTTTCCGTAATCCCTTTTTTGTAAAGGGGGGATAGGCATATGAAAACATAGTGAGTAAAGCCAAATTTACACCAAAATTTATTAAAGGGAGAGATATTATGTCAAATTTATTATTGGATTGTCCGAGTCAAGTTTCAGATAATTGTATGAGAGTTGAAACTGCTATGAATCAGTTAGAAAAAGAGGAAATATACCATTTGCGTTATGAAATCTATGTAGAAGAAATGTCCAAACGGATACAAAGTGCCGATTATAAGAATAAGGCTTTATGTGATGAATTGGATACATGGGCAGTATTGCTATATGCAAAAATAGGTAAAAAGATAATTGCAACAGCCAGGATAAATGTTGGCACTATAAAACAATATCCGGCAAAACTTGTGCAAATTTTAGCATTGGATAAGTTTATAGATTCACATAACGGCCGTGATCAGGTCTTTGCGTACATTACAAAATTAATGGTAGTCCCTGCTTACCGAAGCTCACCGGCACTATATTTACTTATTGCCAGGTGTTATGAGTTATGTTATGCCAATCAGGTACATTTTGCTTTTGGGGCATGTAATTTACATTTATTAAGATTATATGAACAGATGGGTTTTCATCGGTATACCAACAATTTTGTTGATCCGGGCTATGGATTGTTAGTTCCGATTGTTTTATTAATAAATGATGTAAAGTATTTGCGCATGATAAGGTCTCCGCTGCTTCGTGTTGCCCGCAAACGAACTGATTATGGTCTAGAGTCAGTAGAATGGCTCCGTGCGCTTTTTTTAAAAACGCAGCAAACAGTAAACAGCAAAGGTGTAAATGAAGATGAGCTATGGTTGATCGTGTCCAAACATTTTCCCGTTCCACTTAATCAGGCAATAGATTTGTTGCGGGAATTATCCGAAGAGGAAGCTAAAAAATTTCTGCATAGCTGTAGTATCTATGTTCAATGCGAGTTCGGAGATGTGATTGTAAATCAAGGTGATGTTAGTTATTCATATAATTTGGTGCTTTCAGGGAGAATGAAGTCTTTGACGATTTGCAACCCTGTTAAATATTATTGGCCCGGACAACATTTTGGTGCAAACGGTTTAACCGGTCATAATATGCATAGGGAAGATATTGTTGCCGATAGGGCTACAGAAATATTAGTGTTATCTGGAATTGCTTTTCCCCGGTTTTCCTACGCCTACCCCGATATTGCTCATAAAGTAGTTAAAACTATCGTAGGGTTAAACAACCATAATGTAAAAATATAATTATAAGATCAAAAAGCAGGGTTGCTATAAATTAATAGCAACCCTGCTTTTTGGATTTAAGGGGGACGGTTTGCACTGTAACACGATAGTCCGCGACGTTTTCTGTTGCGGAGTAAATGCTTTTGATAGGCTGATTCCTGCACACGGACAGTTGTTGAAGAGGAAATCGAAAGGCGGAATGCCTGTAGCATTTCCGTCCTAACAATGATTTGATTCGCTTCGAAGAATCTGTGGAGACGGCAACTACACGTCTTCGCGACTTCAAGGCAACTGCTAAAGAATTGCATGATCGCTGTGCTGCTTTAGCTTTGTTTCCCCCATTGTTAGCAGATCATGTCCGACGTGAGGCTGACCATTTCCTAGAAATACTCGAAATTATCGAACGGGACTTAGCCAACATGCCTGCGAGCATAGTGTGTTGCGAATAAAAAATTCATTACCCATTAGGTTGGCTTGAAACTCTGGCTAGTTTTTTCTACATTCCAATCGCTTTTTGTTGTCTAGGGTGGCTTTAATGGAAGAGAATAAAAAAGACTAGCGCACTAAGGCTTTAAATTCTGTCATATTTCGCATTTGGTCAAAGTGAGACTGCTGTTGGGCAACTGTTTTTACGATTGGGTCAAGTTTAATGGCTTTCTCTAAATAGTTTAGAGATTCTTGTGTATTTCCCATGTCGGCATAAATTGTGGCAATACCATAATAGCTCCAAGTATTATTTGGGTCACCTTGTATGACTTTTTTAAACCAATACAGTGATTTGTTATAATTATCTTGCAGTTTATAGGCCATAGCCATATCATAAAGAGCAGGTACATAGCCGGGTTTAAGGTCGAGAGTCTTTTGGATCAGTGCCATGCCGTTATTGTAATCACCTGCAAAACAAAGAGCAATACCCTTGGCAGTATAGATTTTGAAGTTGGCGGGATTAGCGGCGATAGCTCTATCGAACTTAACTATTGCTTGCTGGTAATTATATTGCTCATAGAGTTTCAAACCTTGATTGAAGAGTTCTTCTGATTTTGCTCCGTCAACTGGGCACTTACTTGAAACGGATGTTATTTGCTGAGGACTTTCCGCACCCTGTTTAAATGATTTTGTCTTAGATCCAGTATGCAGGCTGCAACCTGGTAATGCTACAAATAGTACTATTAATGCCATAATAATAATCGGATTGCTTCTCATATGTACTCCTCCATCTTTGAACTTGCCTTTCAATTCATAATAATTTTACCATTGAAAATGGTGTATATCTACAAATACGTTGTACAACTTTTGATCGGTTGCCAATGGAGAGTACAGGAAACAGCATGAATGCGGCTGTGAGTCGGATAGATAAGATTTTTAAGAACAGACTATATCATTAAGGAGGTTTTCGACATGCGCATTCGATTTGGTTATGTAGCAATGGCCCTCGATATTATCGAAGGATCACCAAACAAGACAGTGACGGTTGCAAATCTGCTTAAAGTGCCACAAGAAGCTGACCGCTTGAATCGGCTGCGCCGTCTGGTGAAGAAAAACCTTGAAAATCAGCTGCGAGTTTTAAAATATAACAAGGCTCATGAAATAGAGGTATTTCGTGTCACTTCTAAGCTTATACCGTTGGCTACTCATCCTGCCACCGCTGGCTGGGACTATTTAAGTGAATTTCATAATGAACTTGATGAAATCGGCGGCTATGCCAAAGATAACAATATGCGGCTAAGCGCACATCCGGACCATTTTGTGCTGCTAAACAGCCCCAAGGCGGAAGTTATTTCCGCATCTTTGAAAGATTTGGAATATCATGCGGATTTATTAGATGCAATGGGATTAAATGATAGTGCCAAACTTGTTCTGCATGTTGGCGGGCTATATAAGGACAAAGAACCGGCTCTTGTCCGGTTCAAAGATAACTTTAAACTATTGCCGGCTAAAATAAGAAACCGGATTATTATTGAGAATGATGATCGATCGTATAGTGCCGCTGATGTACTTAAGCTGTGCAAAGAGCTAAATGCTCCGATGGTCTTGGATGTCCACCATCATTACTGTTGCAATAATGGAGAACCTTTAATCGATCTGTTACCCGATATTTTTGATACTTGGCAAGTAATGCAACCCAAACTGCATTTTTCAAGTCCTAAAGATGCTAAAAACTTTCGTGCACATGCCGATTGCGTTAATGTTGATGATTTACTGAACTTTTTACGCATAGCTAAAGATTGCGTTAACAGAGATTTTGATATTATGCTTGAGGCAAAACAGAAAGACAGGGCATTGCATGCGCTAATGCAACAGTTAAAAGGCATCCAGGGAATCAAAATTGTTGGACAGGCGGCAATAGAATACTAGTTATTTTAAGGTGGCACCGTCCTTAGTCTTTTATTTTTTTCATCAGCAATCTCTTAGTATGATAAAGACATTGCTAAGAGATTGTTCAATATATTCTGCAGGACATGATTAAACTTAGAAAACATCTAAGAAAGGACTAATACCAATGAAAATTATTGATGCCCACATCCACTTTTGTCAGGAGTCTTACTTTGACCAAATTGCGGAATTGGCGGGCCATAAAAATACCGGTGCTCATCTTGAAGAACAATATGCTGCACATAATATTGTTCATGGTGTGGTCATGGGTAATCGGAGTCTGCAGTTGAGCGAGCACCATTATCCTGACTACCTTAGCTATTGTATCGGGCTGGATAGTTACTGCTTTAAGGAGCAAGAGGTGAAACGGCAAGCGGATATGGTCGAGAAACATTTACAAAGAAAGAACTGTGTGGGTATTAAGTTATATCCGGGCTATAATCACTTTTACATTTATAATCCGGAGTTTGAACCGTTTTATCAGTTGGTAATGCACTATAAAAAGCCGGTGGCTGTTCACACCGGCTTAACCGCCACCAGTAATGCCCTGTTAAAATACAGTCATCCTTTAATTTTGGATGAGGCAGCGGTACGTTATCCGCAGGTTCAGTTTATCATGTGTCATATTGGCAATCCTTGGCTGGTGGATGCTGTCGCAGTTATTGAAAAAAATAAAAATGTAGCCGCCGATCTTTCGGGGATTTTGGAAGGCCGAATCGACAGTATGGCGGATTTCTTCAACCGTAAACACGGTTATATTAACTACTTAAAAGTATGGATGGAATATTTGGACAACTATGATCGCCTAATCTTCGGGACAGACTGGCCGCTGGCTAATCTGTGCAATTATATTGAGTTTGTGGCTCATATTATTCCTGAAAGGCACCATGACAAAGTGTTTTTTGACAACGCCAACAGGATTTACGGTCTGGGGCTTTGAGTAGTCGCTATGCGCGCAAACCGAGGAAACAGAAGAACCGTCCCTGTATATCTTCTGACAATGTCATCGATGTTCCCCACTGCGGAGTAAATGCTTTTGATAGGCTGATTCCTGCACAAACGACACTTGTTGAAGAGGAAGACGGTAAGTTTATTATTCCTCCAGGCGGTAATTTTGCCGTTTTTTTAACAGGAGGGGAGAGTGGCGTTTTGCAGGCTAGAATTGCCTTTCGTTGGTGGGAAGAGCGCTGTTAAGTCTAGTGTGACGCCAGTGGACTTTTGCATATTAACAATGTAGCTCATTATTTAATGTTGCTGGGCAAGCTGCAGATAACCGAGGAAACAGATAACTGCACTGCACCTTAAAAATAGACATTCATTACTGGGTTGGAGCGGCTTTATTTAACCGAGAAAACATCGGCTGCAGTAGTGGACGGGCCAAAGACGCGGGACTTGGTGTATCGTGCTTTTGCCAAAGTAAGGCCAATCTGCAGCAAATTCAGTTCACTTGTCGAAATTCGTCAAAAAGCTTTCGGTTGTGACAGTCACCTAATACTGAGTGTGATGTTACAATTGCTCTTAATTTTGTGTTGATTTTATCACGAAACCTTTATCATCAAATTCTACTGTTGTACCTGCTTGATACACACTAATCTTACCCGACGCTGACGGAAGCTTAGTGTCTTTATTTAACGTACCTTTGGTCACTTCGCCTTTATCATTGAGCTAAATTATTTTTTTCTCCTTAAATTCGACAAATCCTGGACAAGCTAACTTATTTGTATAGCTTGCTGTTAGATTCTGCTGCCATCCAATAGGACGCAAATATGTATTATAATCAAGTGTACAAGTCGCTATCATACCATTTCCATGAAAACTTACTTCGGTGTCTTTCTTTACAGCAATATAACTTGTTTGACTGATGGGAACAGATGCTATAATTTCACCTATTGTACCCTTAATAACTTCTCCCTTACTGTTAAAGGTCACTTTAGTACCTGCTTTAAATGTTCGTATTCTGTTTGGTTCCACAATATTTATACTAATAGCTTCATAGGAGTGGCGATAATAAAACGGCTCCCCCGAAACACATGGAAGTTCTGCGTATGACTCTAATGTTCCTTCAATAACTTCACCATACTCATTTAGAATAACAGTAGTACCTTTTTTAAATGTTGGTATTTCTCTCCAGTAAATTGCCATAACTCCTGGTGGCGTTATCTTAGTATCCTCGACTAATGTTTTGGTAATTTGTGCAGCATTAACAAAAGAAACTTGACACAAAAAAGCAATCAATATCGTTCCGATTAATGACTTTAATAAAATACTTTTCATCAAAATCCCTCCACTAATTAATCCCATATTTTTTCGCCTGCATGTATGCCCTTTCCTGCCAATTAATATAATTTTTGTATAATTTTACAAATGTTTGATTTTAGAGCAAAAATGAAGCGGAAAGAAGGATGCGGAGGGACGGTTCTCCTGTTTCCTTTGTGAGATAGTTACCGTCGTGAATCAGGGGGACGGTTCTGCTGTTTCCTTCTGATGTTCTTTGCAGCATGAAGGGAGATGAGCTAAGAAGTATTGTTATTTTGTCAGTTCAGGGCACAGAACCGACATCTTGTATCAAGGTAATATTGCAACAAAAGACACAACCAGGAAAAGTATTGGTTGTGTCTTTTGTAAGTGATATAATAAAATACAAATACCGCACGAGGTTATCCGATGAACAGTAAACCACGCATACTTTCGGTACTTGCATTTTCTTTTTTGTTTGCTTATCTATTATCATTTGTGTTTGAGGGGCAGGTTTTATATAGACTTGCCGACTATTTTAAAATATCCGCAACTTCAAGCATGTTCGCTGCTATTTTCGCTCACTTCATAGGTCTGTTTTGTTGTGGCTTTTTTGTAAAAACTATGAAAAGAGCCCAAAAGACTATGTTACATGGTATTGAAATTAGCTTTGTATGTACTATACCCTTTTTCTTTCAAACATCTTTTTGGTGGACTGTGTCGCTGCTGGGGTGTGCGTTTTTTTCTGGCTGTGCAGTCGCTGCTTGGGGGTATTTCCTTAAAAGTTGTACGCCCAAAAACGAGCGGATCAGAACCTGTGCTGACGTCCTGATTTATTCCAACATCCTTATGACTGTTATTAATCTGACGTCTATTCACCTTTCGCCATTCATAGGTTTATTTCTTTCCATGCTGGCCTTGCTATTGGCTAGATATTTTACGGGACTTCTTACGATAATTGAAGATCATGAAATGGAAGGAGGAAGAGCTAAGGATAGCCATAGTTTAAAAGAACCGATGCTATATTTGAGCTTATTTGTAATTATTCTCACTATTAATTCGGGTTTCATGTATCAGGTATTTAATCCTGCCTTTGAACATTTGACTTGGCTGACAAGCTGGTACTGGGCTGTTCCCTATATTGTGGCCTTGATTATCATGCGCAAGCAACCGTTTGAAACCAACCGGGCTCATTTTTTGTACATAGGGATGATCATGATTATGGCTTCATTCATAGCTTTTACGTTCCTTGACCGTTCAGCAGTTAGTTATTTTGTTATCGATACTCTGATGCTTAGTGCCTGCGGAATTTTCGATTTATTCTGGTGGAGCATTATTGGTGAATTGCTAGAACTCAGTGATTATCCTGCGAAAGTTTTTGGTATTGGTTTATCAGCTAATGTGTTGGGAGTATTGTTCGGCGATATACTTGGTTTTATCATCTACTCATCAAAGTTGCCTAGTACGAATGTAACGTTAATTGCCTTGGTAGTAATTTGCGTTACTCTTATTATTCTGCCGACACTTAACCGCAGACTGGTTGTTATTTTAAAAAATCATGCTTACCTGACATCTTATTATACCGTGGAAGAAAAACAGTCAAAACAAAGTATAGATAATCTTATAATACTTAATCCGCTAACCAAGCGCGAACACGAGGTGTTAGACATGATTCTTAAAGGGAAAACCAATAAGCATATTGCAACTGAACTATTTATTAGCGAGAATACCGTCAAAACTCATGTGAAAAATATCTTGTCCAAATATCAGGTGTCGTCCAGAGCCGAGTTAATCAGTTCATTCTTACAGAATCATCTCTGATAACTGCAATAACAACTTTTTCTCCTCCCACTCTTAGGGGTGAGGGGTATTTATATGTTTTCTGCCGCAGCTATGGCAGAATAGACTATCATTCCAATGACCGCAATCACATTTCCAGGACGGGTCATCCTTGTTCCATCCTTGTTCGTAGTACTCCTGAGTTAATTCGTCATATTCCGTATGTCCATTTTCCATAAGCTTAGCCATAGTAATGCGTCTGCTGCCAAAGCTATTTACGCCTTTGGACTTTTTTTGCGTACTACTGATGATACCGTTAACAAAGCAGAATAGGTAGGATAGAAACACTATTGCCAACAGACTATAGAAGAAATCCGATTTTCTTTCGAAGCGTACTTGTTTTTCAAGGTTACTTATATAAGGAAAAGCTCTGAGGTAGCGGATATTAATATTGCCATGCTTGCTAGTTCCCATAAGTTTAATTAGTGTTTCGCCACTCCGGTAAACGACAGTGTTATGATACTTTTTTCCATGGACATAGAAGTGATAGCTGACAGTAATGCGATGCATCAAATCTTTGTCGCCACGACGATCTTCATATGTCATGTCTGTTCCATCCAATGTAGCCATTGATTTTACACCAAATAGATTAAGAGCAACCATAGTACTTATAATATAAATACCCATTATGCAGACGACACTTAAAAAGATTCGCCATCCAATCGGCGGAAGATTGCTTTTACTCATCTTTTGTTACTCTCCAGTTTTTGATATTTTCTCTTAGCGATGAGAAAACGTAATCTGTCGCCTGGCTTTAGTTGAATATGGTCGGCTGCAATACAGTCTCTTTTAATTATTTCTTCCTTGCCGTTGTCCCAGCAGACTTTGGTGAAATAAACGGTGACAGGTACATCGTAATAAACCGGTCTACCAATAATTGTTGTTTTATATAATGATCGTTCCCGTTGAATTTCATTTTTAGTGTAAAGCTCAGTAACAGTGCCGTCTATATATTTACCACGTTCCGTACGAGAATAATAGATGCTCCAGAATATCAACAGAATAATCGCACTTACCGGCAGAGTATGATGAAAGGCTATTGTATCGCTAACGATAGGGATGATGCAGGCTATGATAATAGAGATTAACGACCAAAAGATTAAGCCATTTTTAAGGTCTTTATTATGATTGGCTTTATTAGCTTTGTCGGTTGGATCATAAAAATTAAATTTTTGTCGACACTGAGGGCAATAACGTGACCAGCGAGGAAGTCGTGCGTTACATTCACCACATTCTTCATCTAGAAAATAGACATCTTGTGGTGGGTTCGTATCAGTTCCACATTCGGTGCAGTATTTATTTTTTACAGGGTTGCCGCACCAATAACAGTATTTATTCATTCTATAACCATCTCCAATCATTAACTTTTGCTACTGCAGTAAATTGACAACTAAAGCAAGGGTATTCAGAAAATTTTTAGATATAAAAGGCAATTTTGCTTAGCTTATGCCTATAATTTAATAAAAAAAGGGAATTTTGTCATCACCACTTTGGGTGAGTACCCACCAAAGAAACATCTAGGTTGATAATATAATAGTAAATAATGAGTTAATGGAGTAAAAAACTATTATTTATTATTTTTAATGCAAGTTAAGGAAACAACGGAACCGTCCCCAAGTATCCCCGAGTATCCGGTCTGGAGCTTTGAGTAGATAAATGTTACACCAACCCAAAAGGAGAGTAATAGCTGGATAAGTGAGACTGTGTTAAAACACAGGTTTTTTTCTTGTAGTCTAGGTTAACTTGTGTATCAATCGCTTTTCCAAACACATGTAGGGTTATGCTTACATAATTATATAGTATAAACACAATTTTTATTGTGACTGTGATAAGGGGGATGAGATAATGCTAAAAAAAACAGTGAATATTCCCGTGTCACTTTACGAATCATATCGAGGCAAATATTTTGTGGGGCAGACAGAATTATTATGCTTCGGTGATGGTAGATATGCATGGGGCGGATTATTTAACCCTTGCGACTCACGGGTAAAGCTATTTGTTAATGTGATTACGGTTACCAACATATCTGATAATAATTTTTTGGCTGAATTATGGTTTAACCCTAAATTGCCTGGAATGGGAACTATTTCAAATATCGTAACACCAGCTAACCTGACAATGTATCCTAAGTCTACACCACAGGTGAAAATAAAATTTTCTGACAATGTTCTTGATGTTCCCTGCTGCGGAGTAAATGCTTTTGATAGGCTGATTCCTGCGCAAACGACACTTGTTGAAGAGGAAGACGGTAAGTTTATTATTCCTCCAGGCAGTAATTTTGCCGTTTTTTTAACAGGAGGGGAGAGCGGCGTTTTGCAGGCGAGAATTGCCTTTGGTTGGTGGGAAGAACGTTGTTAAGTCTAGTGTGACGCCAGTGAACTTTTGCATATTATTTTGCATATTAACAATGTAGCTCATAATTTAATGTTGCTGGGCAAGCTGAGGAAACAAAAGAACCGTCCCCAAGTATCCTTCGTATCCCTTGATAGGTAGAAGTCTGATTTATTCATGGAATTTAATTAACATGAATACAATAGTCCTAAAGATACCTCTAAAGGGAGGGCTGGATTATGCTTCGATCTTGGTTGAAGATATTTACCATTGTGCTTATTGTTGGCGGTTTCATAGTTGCATTGCCTGGCTTATTAACCACTACTATCGGTAAGGTATTTGCTGTGTGCTGGACAGGGATGGCCGTGGCTGCTCTGCTAGCCAACGTTAATCAATATAAGCAGCGCCGGCGGATGCGAAATCTGCTGAAATTGGAGCAAGGACACCGGATTTCCCGTCGTAAGCGTGTTATGCAAACCTAAAGCGAATCAGTTTGCAGCTCTATGCCTGATATAAAACGCGATGCTAAGCTCGAACAAATGTGTAACGGTCTGACTGACTATTAAATCTAGTCAGTTTTTTTATTTATATTGAACAGGAGATGGCGTTGGTTTTTGCGAATAATAATATAAAGATTATAAGGAGAACATCTATGCAAAATTTTGTTCATTTGCATTGCCATACCGCATTTAGTTTGTTGGATGGAGCAGCCCGGATCGATGAGATGGTTCGGCGGGCCGTCGAATTAAATATGCCGGCAATTGCTATTACCGATCATGGCGTAATGTATGGGGCCATTGATTTTTATAAAGCAGCGAAGAAGCACAACATTAATCCTATTATCGGCTGCGAAGTGTATGTGGCACCGGGATCGCGGTTTTCTAAAAACCCGGTTGATGGCGAATCTTATTATCACTTGATTTTATTGGCCGAGACTGATGAGGGATACCGTAACCTGGTAAAGTTGGTTTCATTGGGGCATACCGAAGGTTTTTACTATAAGCCGCGCGTGGATAAAGAATTGCTGCGCATGTATCACCAAGGACTTATTTGTTTAAGCGCTTGTATAGCCGGGGAAATTCCACAAAAAATAATTAAGGGTGATGTCCCGGCGGCCGAAGAATTAGTACGGGAATATATTGACATTTTTGGCAAGGATAATTTTTTTCTGGAGATTCAAGATCACGGATTGCCGGAAGAAAAACTAGTAAATGCACAGTTTGTGCGGTTTGCTCAACAATATCAAATTGGGTTAGTTGCAACTAACGACAGTCATTATACTCATAAGAAAGATGCGGCGGCCCAGGACGTATTATTATGCATTCAAACCGGTAAGACGGTTGACGATAACCAACGTATGCGGTTTCCCAACGATGAATTTTATTTAAAATCACTGGAGGAAATGTCGGAAATTTTCCCTAATTTTCCGGAGGCCATTGATAACACAGTTAAGATTGCTGAACGCTGTCGGGTAAATTTTGAATTTGGCAAGTTGCTTTTGCCTGAATTTCCGGTTCCGCCTGAATTTACTGACGATAGTTATTTGGAAATGCTATGCCGGCAAGCGCTGCCTCAGCGTTATGCGGCAATATCCGGCGAAGTTTTAGCACGGTTAGACTATGAATTGAAAGTAATTCGACAAATGGGTTACTGCAGTTATTTTTTGATTGTGTGGGACTTTGTAAAGTATGCTAAAGAGCAGCATATACCGGTTGGGCCGGGGCGTGGGTCGGCAGCCGGCAGTATCGTGTCATATTTATTGGGAATAACTAATATCGATCCGTTAAAGTATGGTTTGCTGTTTGAACGGTTTTTGAATCCGGAACGGGTCAGTATGCCTGATATTGATATCGATTTTTGCTATGAATTGCGGGGCGAAATAATCAATTATGTTGTTTCCCGTTATGGCGTGGATAAAGTAGCTCAAATAATTACTTTTGGTACTATGGCTGCTAAAGCGGCTGTACGCGACGTTGGTCGAGCCTTAAATATGAGTTATAGCGAAGTCGACAGAATTGCCAAGTTGATTCCTAATGAATTGGGAATTACGTTAGAGCGCGCTTTGCAGATTAGTCCTGATTTGCAGCAGAGCTATGCGCAGGATGCCACAGTGCATCAGTTGATTGAATTAGCTAAAGCGGTGGAAGGACTGCCGCGTCATGCTTCAACTCATGCCGCTGGAGTGGTAATTGCTAATCATCCGCTGACGGACTATGTACCTTTACAATATTCGTCCGAAGGGTTCATTACTACCCAGTATGATAAGGACCGGATTGAGGAAATCGGGTTGCTGAAAATGGATTTGCTGGGACTGCGTACTTTGACTGTTATTGGCGATACCATTAAAAATATACAGGCAACCCGGGGAATTGACCTGGATATCGAACAAATACCGCTTGATGATACTTTAACTTGCGAAATGTTGACGCGCGGGGAAACTCAAGGCGTATTTCAAATGGAGTCGGGCGGTATGACTAATCTGGTCAAAGAATTGAAACCGGAAAGTTTCGCCGATTTAATTCCGTTAGTAGCGTTATACCGTCCCGGTCCATTAGGTACCGGAATGGTGTCCGACTTTATAGACGGCCGTCATGGCCGCAAACAGAATCACCACCTGCACCCGCTGCTGCAGCCGGTTTTGCAGGATACGTTCGGTGTTATCTTGTATCAGGAGCAGGTCATGCAAATAGCTTCAGTCATGGCCGGTTTTACCTTAGGTCAAGCGGATATTTTGCGGCGGGCTATGGGTAAGAAAAAGCCGGAAGTATTGGCGGCCCAAAAAGAAAATTTTGTTAAAGGTGCATTGCAAAGGCAGATTGATGGACATGCAGCCCAAGAAACCTTTGATTTAATGGCCCATTTTGCTGGCTATGGTTTTAATAAATCGCACAGTGCAGCCTATGCATTGGTGGCATATCAAACAGCCTATCTTAAAGCTCATTTCCCGGCGGAATTTATGGCGGCGCTGTTAACTAGCGTCATGGATACCAATGAGAAAGTTGGTTACTATATTGAACAACTGAAGCGGATGGGATTAAAGATACTGCCGCCGGATATTAATTTTAGCATGGCTTCTTTTACGGTCAGTGAAGGAGCTATTCGCTTTGGTTTGGCAGCGGTCAAAAATGTTGGCGAGAATGCCATCCAAAGTATTGTTGAAGCCCGCCGTGAAGGCTCCTTTTCAACATTAGTGGATTTTTGCACGCGGGTTGATATGCGTACGGTTAATAAGCGAGTGATTGAGAGCTTGATCAAATGCGGCGCATTTGATTCTTTGGGCTATAAGCGTTCACAATTACTGTCCGTTCTCGACCAAGCGGTTGATGCTGCAGCCTGTAGTCAACGCGATAAAGCCAGCGGCCAAATAGGACTGTTTGGTGATGAAGCGGCTGCCGTATTTGATGTTTGTATGCCCAATATGGAAGAAGCGCCGGTAGAACGGATGATAGCCTGGGAAAAAGAAATTATTGGATTTTATGTAACTGCGCATCCATTAGATAAATTCAAAGAAAAAATGGATAAACTTATACCGATAAATCAAGTTTTGCAAGAAGCTGTGGATGGTAAACTCATTAAGCTTGGCGGATTGATTACGAATATAAAACGCATTACAACTAAAAACGGGCAAATGATGTGTTTCTTAGCTGTGGAAGACTACGGCGGTCAGATGGAAGTCATTGTCTTTCCCAAAACCTACGAACGGTTACAGCATATGCTGATTACTGAATTGCCGGTTGTTGTTTATGGAAAAGTAAGTGCAAGTGAAGAAGGAACTAAAATATTAACTGAAGAAATTTTTTCTTTAGCAACCTATATACCTCAGGTGCGGCTGTCAATCAACCGTGACCAAGAAAACACGGTAATATTTGAGCAGTTGAAACAAATATTTGCCCAGTACCATGGCGAATCAGCCGTATTTCTGCATTTAACGCAAAGCCGGCGTATTATCAAGTGTGAACAACAATATTGGATAAATCCATCACCGGAAGCTATCGCCGCGCTGGAAGAATTGCTTGGTCAGCGTTCCGTAACAGTTATGTAATTATTCGTGGTAAATGATTGCCGAGTCATACTGGTGATGGTAAAATAAAACAAGTAATAATTTTTGAATTGGAGGGCCTTACATGGAAATCGTTGTTTGTGTCAAGCAAGTCCCTGATACTGCAGAAGTTAAAATTGATCCTAATACTAATACAATTATTAGACAAGGTGTTCCGAGTATTGTAAATCCTTTTGATAAAAATGCTTTGGAAGCGGCGCTTAAACTGAAAGAACAACATGGCGGACGAGTTACAGTCATTTCGATGGGTCCCCCACAAGCGGCCGATGCATTAAAAGAATGCGTGGCAATGGGCGCGGATGAAGCAATTTTGTTAAGTGACCGCGCGTTTGGTGGAGCAGATACTTTGGCTACCAGCTATGTACTGGCGGCTGCCATCAAAAAGCTGCCGTTCGACTTGATTATTGTCGGTAAACAAGCAATTGACGGCGATACTGCTCAAGTTGGGCCGGAAATAGCAGAACAGTTAGGTATACCCCAAGTAACTTGTGTGTCTAAAATTGAATTTGAGCAAGATGTTGCCAGATTAGAACGCGAACATGAAGATGGCTATCAAGTATTACAAGCCAAGCTGCCGCTATTATTGACTGTTGTAAAATCTATCAATGAGCCGCGATTCCCGACAGTTAAAGGCACTATGAAGGCCAACCGTAAACAAATTCCGGTATGGACCGCCGGCGATATTGATATTGATCCGGCCAGAATTGGCTTGACTGGATCACCTACGCAAGTAAAACGTGTTTTTACTCCCACCCAGCGGGTACAGGGAGAAATTATCGAGGCTGAAACGCCATCAGCTGCAGCGGCTTTGCTGGTCCAAAAGCTCACGGATGCCAAGATTATTTAGCAGGAGGAGAAAAACATGGCTGTTATTATTTCAACGGAAAAATGCATTGGCTGCGGTACTTGTGTAGATGTTTGCCCATTTGGGGCCATCTATATGAAGGACGGCAAAGCCTATATTGATGAAAAGTGTACGCAATGCGGGGCGTGTATTGATGCTTGCCCGGTTCAGGCGATATACAGAGAAGAAGGGTCTAAGCCGGAAACCCCGGCAAAAGTTGACTACAAAAATATTTTAGTTTACATAGAGCAAACTGATGGTCAGGTCAAAAATGTTGGTTATGAGCTACTGGGTGAAGGCAGAAAGTTGTCTGATACTCTTGGACAAAAATTGACCGCAGTGGTGATTGGTGACCAAATCAGCCATTTAGCGCAGGATATTATTGCCGGCGGGGCTGATGAAGTATATGTTGTAGAAAGTCCGTTATTTAAGAACTATAATACTGACGGATATACAACAGCTATATGTGAGATTGTTGAGCAAACAAAACCTTACGGGATGTTATTGGGCGCAACAACCGACGGCAGAGATTTAGCACCGCGGGTTGCAGCACGCTTGAAGACTGGTTTATGTGCTGATTGTACCGGTTTAGCAATTGATGAGGAATCAAAGCTGATTTTATGGACCAGACCGGCTTTGGGCGGTAATATTATGGCTACAATTGTTTGCCCTGAAAATTATCCGCAAATGGGAACAGTACGTCCTAATGTATTCAAACGTCCAGAACTGGATAAAAATCGTACCGGCGAAATTATCTCTTTTGCCAGTTCTGTTCAAGAATCTGATATTCGAACCAAGCTGTTGGAATTATTACCGGTTGCCAATGAAACATGTAAAATCGAAGAAGCGCAAGTAATATGTGCGGGCGGGCGGGGATTATGCAGCCCGGATAATTTTAAGTTGCTGGATGAATTAGCTGAATTGTTGGGAGGAGCTGTTGCCGCATCACGCGCTGTTGTCGATGCCGGCTGGATTTCAGCTTTACAGCAAGTTGGTCAAACAGGTAAGACGGTTGGGCCTAAGATTTACTTTGCGTTTGGTATTTCCGGAGCTATTCAGCATTTGGCAGGCATGTCAAGTTCGGACATCATAATTGCAATCAATAAAGATCCTGATGCCCCTATTTTTAAGGTGGCTGATTACGGAATTGTCGGTGATGTGCAGGAAGTATTACCGGCATTAATCCGCGAATTTAAGAACCGCTAAAATCATACTCCCGCTTGTGTAATGCAGGCGGGATTTTTACAAATGGCAGGAATATCTGTAAATACGGAGAAACAGACCATAAAATGCTTCAATGGTATTGCGGGAGGAATGAAAAAGTGTGGACGGTTGTGTATATTGCGCGAAACCGGGCTCAAGCCGATATGCTGAAAAACATTCTGCTTAACGAGGGGATGTTGGCCGATATCCGACCAGCCGGTGTTTCCGGAATAATTGGTGATGGGTTATTTGAATTGATTGTACCTGAATCTGAAGCGATGGAAGCTCAGGAAATACTTTGCCAATATTCGGCAAAATAGGAGTGGGCCGTTATGAAGAAAACAAAAATTATCTGTACTGTTGGGCCAAGTACCGATAACATTGACGTATTGTGTAAAATGATTAACGCGGGACTGAATGTCGCCAGGTTTAACTTCTCTCATGGCGGTCATGACGATCATAAGCAAAGAATTGCGTTAGTGCGGCAAGCAGCCAAGAAGATGGGCCGACCGGTCGCATTAATGTTAGACACTAAAGGACCCGAAATAAGGCTTGGTATACTAGAAAGTAAAGTGTTATTACGAGTAGGGCAAAAGTTTACTTTGACTACACGAGATGTTGTGGGTAATGCTGCCATAGCTTCGGTTAGCTATGAAAAACTACCGTTGCAAGTAAGACGGGGCGATCATATTCTGTTGGCTGACGGTTTGATAACTTTGCAGGTCAATGAAGTAGTTGATCAAGATGTAATAACTACAGTGTTAAATGAAGGAGAGATCAGTTCGCGCAAGCGGGTTGCTATGCCCGGCGTAGCGATAGACCTGCCGGCGTTATCGGAGCAAGACGTAAAAGATTTGTTGTTTGGTGCCGGGCAAAAGATGGATTTCGTAGCGGCCTCGTTTGTGCAGCGGGCTGCCGATGTTTTAGCAATTCGCAAAGTCTTGGAAGATGCCAACTGTCAAATGGATATTTTTGCAAAAATTGAGAATTCCGCCGGAGTAGCCAATATTGATGAAATAATCAAGGTTTCTGATGGTATTATGGTAGCTCGCGGTGATTTAGGTGTGGAAATACCGGCGGAAGAAGTACCGTTGGTACAAAAAAGTATAATTCAAAAATGTAATAAAGCGGGAAAACCTGTTATTACCGCAACGCAAATGTTGGAGTCGATGATAAACAACCCTCGGCCAACAAGGGCTGAAGCCAGTGATATTGCTAATGCTATCTTCGACGGGACTGATGCCATAATGCTCAGCGGTGAAACGGCCTCTGGTATGTACCCGGTTGAATCTGTTCAGACCATGGCTAAAATTGCCGAAAGAACGGAAGCTTCACTTAATTACAGTAGTTTGCTGCTGGCAAAAGGAATTTTGTCTCAAACGGCAACAACTGATGCGATAAGTCATGCCACGGTGCAAATCGCTTATGAATTAAATGCGGCAGCGATTATAACGGCAACTGAGTCGGGTTATACACCTCGCATGGTATCCAAATACCGTCCGCAAGCAAATATTGTGGCAATAACACCGCATGAAGACATTGTCCGTCGCATGCAGGTGTTGTGGGGTGTTCAGCCGGTATTAGGGCCTGCTTCAACCGATACCGACAGTATGGTGGCCAATTCAGTTGTAAGTGCTTTAAAGGCCGAATTGGTACACGATGGTGATCTGGTAGTTATTACGGCCGGAGTTCCGGTAGGAACTTCCGGAACTACCAATATGATTAGAGTGCATATTGTTGGCGATATAATAATTAGGGGCATCGGGATCGGCAACCGGTCCGTAACCGGCAACGTTTGTATTGTAAGCTCTCTGAGAGATTGCGAGACTAAGTTTAAACCAGGTGACATATTAGTTGTGGACAGCATTGATGAACAAACGGCCATATATGCTTCTAAAGCGGCGGCAATCATTGCCGAAGAAGGCGGCTTGACTTCCCATGCGGCAGTTGTCGGCATTAGTTACGGAATTCCAGTTATTGTCGGCGCTGATGGCGCAACTGAGCGTATACCTCAAGGATCGACGGTGACGGTTGATGCCAGTCGCGGTATTGTCTATCAGGGAGAAATTAACGCAAGGTAATAAGAACAGAGCGGAGGGCACTATGTCCATTTTCTCGTCGGTTACCACAGCTATATTCAAACGAAGTAGCGAGCAATTGCTAGAGAAATATGAATCAAAATTACAGAAATTAGCTGATCAACAATCTGCTGATCAATTATTAGATGATTTATATAAATTGGCCGTAAGAAGCATCAATGACGGTAATGAACAGGTGTTTTATAAGACTGTTGAATTGCTGCAATTAGCTTTTGGTAAAGGAATATTTCTGGAAGATGAGCTTGATAATGTTAAAAGTTTATTTATTTTGACTATGTCATTACAGCGCTATTATGCTGCCGAACATGTTTTAAGTTTGTACCGGCCATTATTACGGTGGGGACTGCCTGTCTTGGCAAAATTACCAGAACATTTGAATCTTATATCAGTATTAGCGTATAAGTATGGGCAGCATTTTCTTATTAGCAGAATAATTGAAATCGTTTTTATGGTAATGTCGAAACAAGAAATGAAGGCGGTATTACAGCAGGATTGCCTGAATACACTTAAGGTCATTGGCATTGGTGCAGTTCGTAAAAATGATACCGGATTATACCGGGAAATAAATTCTCGCTATAATCAGTGGATTGGCCGTCATATGCAAAAATCTAACATTGCTGTGGTAACCGACTGTCAATTGTTTTGGCTGCATGGGATAGTGCAGAAAGATAATCTAGAGATGTATACTGCTTGGCTGGAAATAAATGATGCAGTTTTAGCGTCCGGATTAGTCAATTCGCAGGAACTGCTTGACTTTTTAAACGGATGGTGCCAAATCTTCGGGCAAGCCGGACTTAATCCTTTCAGTCAACTTGGTCCGGCAATGCTTAACAATGTTATTTCGATTAGTCTGGCTACCGAAGATATCGCTTTGATCAAGCCAATATTGCAGAAGCTCGGCCAGAATCTGTGCTGTATAATCGGGGTGCATGATTTAAAAAGCTCTTTTGCTGTATTATTTCCGCTGTTTGAGTGGGGACGAAATATATTTCAAAATGAATTGAGATTTCCCGGTAATGGTGACGGTATTCGCCAGAAATATCTGTTTTTAATAATAAGACAGATTATGATGATAATTGAACAAATAGCCCGTAAAAATGTGATGTCGACTTCGGGGGACATAATAATCCAACTATATCGTTTATGGTCAGTATATCCTACACTGCCTTGCAACAGTATGCGGGTCAAAAAGTTCTGCCAGTTCCTAATGTTGTATTGGCTGCGGACAAGCCACCGTGTAAAAGAAATCTCATCTTATGAAGAAATTACCAAGCCGCAATTATTTTCTTTGCAGGAAATGGACAATCTGCGCGGCCTAATTTAGGGATGTTAGTGCAAATAAAAAAACGGCTCTATAATAAATGTTGGGGTAGCCAGTTTCACTAAATGGAATTACCTCAACATTTTTTTGCAAAAAAATGAGCATAAAGTGAAATTTCCCTTAAAA
>JALHDB010000021.1 GCA_022840825.1 Negativicutes bacterium
CGATGATCGTTATTTGTCTTTAATTAATGATTATTTAAAATACTATAATAACTCTAGATTACCCCTTGGCTTGGGGCTCAAGGCTCTCGCCCAATTTATGAGTTAGTGTTACAAAGCTACTCATATTGCGCAGGACAAGTCACAGAAGTTAAAATACCTTTAGTAAAGACTAAAGCACAAACTCCCGTATTGTCAGGTTTTCTTACTGACACTGTCACCGTCAAACCGGTAACAGGGGTAGCGGCCGTAATGATACCACCCCCAACGCTAACGCCGGTTAAAACTGTGTTGGCAGCGAAAGAAGTGTTTAAACCGGCAGTGCCTCTATAGGCAAAACCGGTAGTCGCATTAATTATGCCAGTAACTGAAAGAGAGTTGTTAAAAGTAAAGCCGTTGTTAGCGCTAAACTCCATAACGCCGGAACTGAAAGAAATATCGCCTGACGATGGACAAAGAGATCCAGTCGGCAAAGTTTCACTAATCTTTAAGCCGGTAGTTTGAATAATACCACTAACTGACAACTTGATTGAGCGGTCACAAGCATCCTGCGAATAGTTAATCCCGACCGTCGAACCGGAATTCCACAAAAAAGAACTAGCCTCCCAAACATCGGCGCCCTTACGTAAAGTTTGACTGGTGGTGCCGCTAGGAATAGGGCTAGTGGTAGCGCCTAAAGTTCCAGAATTATCAACTGTCACAATTCTAGAACCGCCGCCACTTAAAGCAGAAAATGTCACCGATGAATTAGTTTTCAGGCTACCGTTAACATCCAACTTAGCGACAGGGGAAGTAACGCCAATACCAATGTTATTTTGATCATAGTAGATATTAGAATCCCTTAAACTCTTGGCGGTATTCCAATAGGGAATAAAGCCGACGGTGCCTTCTCCAGTTACTCCGTTATCTGTCGCCCAAATACCGGCACCATCGCCATCAGAAGTCCAAATCTGACCAGAAGTACCAGCAGAAGTGATAAAATAAGGGCCATGTTGAATTTTAGAAGCAGAAATATTAGCGGTAGCGCTAATATCAGCGTCGGTGATGGTAGCATCAGTGATGGTACCGCCAGCGCCACCTGAAACTGCGTTTAAAGTCGCTAGCGAACCAAGACCTAAAGAAGTGCGGGCGGTAGCGGCCACTAAATTAGTGGAAGTACCTGTCCAATAGACATCAGTATTAGTATCAGTGGGGGTAGAACAAGTTAAAGTTCCGCCCACCGCGGAAACATATTGGCCGGCCGAACAGGCGCTGGGATAAGAAGTGAGACGAGCCCAAGGAATTGAACCCACGGCCAGAGAGCCGGCTTGGTCCACTCGAAAAATATCGGCGCTATTGGCGCTATTGCGAATGTTTAAAGGACTCCAATCAGAAGCGGAAACGATCCGCAAACCTTCATTGCTGGCAGCGGCGTTTATCTGCACCTTGGCGCCAGGACTAGTATTATTAACACCGACATTGGTGCCATTATCATAGATAACGGAATTACCCAAAGCGCTACCGCTTGTCCAACGGGTGACATAGTTGGCTGTACCGGAACCGCTAATCCCTCCGGCCGGAGTGGAACAAGTCAGGGTGCTGCCGACCGCGGAAACATATTGTCCGGCCGAACAGGCGCTGGGAAAGTTGGTAATTTTTGACCAGGCAACATCATTAATCTGGGCATTGCTAACCGAACTTAAAGTCGCTAGCGAACCAAGACCCAAAGAAGTGCGGGCGGTAGCGGCATTAAAGCCGCCGCCGGTAGTACCCGTCCAATAAATATCGGTATCGGTCGGAATAGCGGCGGCACCTAAAACGCCGTTATTATCAACGGTAATCATCCTATTACCACCACCAACATAAACGACATTGGCAAGAGTGAGAACGCCATTAGTTTGCATATTACCATTTACCGACAAACTAAGACCGGCGGGAATTGAACTAGTATTAATACCGACACCGCCAGCGTCGTTAACATAAACGCCTTCATTGCCGGCATCACCCGACAGCCAAAAAGAGTTGAGCTTAATATTCTGAGTAGCGGTATGATCACCGAGATTGTCGCCGCCAGTGGCGCTGCCGCAATCAAAACCTTTAACCGAAACGTTACCAGAAGCATCAACATAAAGACAGCGATTACCGGTACCGGCCAGATTACTGTTAAGAATTGTGCCGGGAATAGAAACCACGTCCCCGGAAACTCCTAGATTAATGGTTTTAGCTTGCGCCGCCGCCAAAGGATATAGATTAAAAGCCGTTAGGGAAAAAACGACAACAGCCGCAAATAATTTGCTTTTAGAGGCTATCATATAAATTTTGATTAATATTTATCACACTGATAATTATAGCATTTATTCGATAGTAATCCTAGATATGACTAGTCCGATAAAAGGTAATCAAGACGATTGATGTTGTCAAACCAAGGAGAATAATCTGGATTAGTGGGATCCGGCTCCGCCTCAAAACGCCAATATAACTCCTTGCCCTCCGACTCGAAAGCATGCCACAAAAAAGGCGGCGTGTTTTCAAAATTACCGGCGCTATTAGCCATAGAAAAACTAACACCGCCGCCCCGCGCCGAACCGAGAGATTCCACTCCGGTTTCGGCAATCACCGCCGCCTTGACAGACGACGACGCTCTGTGATTAAGGTTAGTGGAAATTACTTGTCGAGACCGACTATTATCAAAACCTAAATCGCGCACCAGCCAGAGAGAATAAAAGCCTTGACTATTAGCAGCAATCATTAAGCTCTTGCTGGCAGAATCACTAAGACCGCACAAAATGCTATCGGGGTTTAGCTTTCCTCGGAAAAATAAAGAAGAAAAATCCAAAGCGCCCCCGCTATTGAAGTCATCTTTTGACCAAATCTTTATTACTTTAGGCTTATTTTCGGTCAAGCTACAAATATAGAAAATGGCGTCTTGCTTGTTCCCAATTTTAAGAATCTGCGGCCAGAAACCCCCGTCAGTCACACGTAAACCAAAAAATTTGCTTATATCCTCTTGATTAGAACCGCGAAAACGGAAGGCGCGGCCGTCATAGCCGGCATATAACACCAAAAAATCATCATCATCGCCGCCGAAAGCAATCCGCCCTCCTCCCCGCTGGAAACGAGGAGTAATCTGCAAAGGGGTATCATCAGTAATTAATGGCGAAAAAGACAGACCGTCAAAACGATAAACCCAACCCCTTTCCGCCGTTACTGGTCCGCTAACCAAACCGATTAACCAGGAATTACGCAAAGCGAATAAAGTAATACTGCTTAACTCTTCGTTTCTTATCGCCGGCGGCAATTGTAACTCCCGGTCATTAAAAAATAATTTTAAATCTTCCGTTTTACGCAAACAACCGGCCGAAAGGCAAATAGAAATAGGGTCAGTAGATGACCGTGACAAGCCGCAATCAGGCGCCGAACAAGCTCCTTGTTCATGAATTTCATAAAGAGGAGGAAAAACAAAAGCGGTAATACTTTCATCCCAAAACATATCGGTCTCCGCTTGATTAATATAAGCCATTCCGGAAAAACTATCGCCGAAACTACTTAATGTTCCCTTTAACATCTGTTCGCTCGACAACGGGGCAAAGTTCTCGCCCTCAATCAAGCCGGCTGTCGCCAATAACGGCGACACCACCGGTGTAATTGACGCGGTCGCGCTGGCAGGGGCACTCAAATCTAAATGGCGATAACTGTGATAAGCCACCGGCAAAGACTCAGTCTGGACAATCGTACCCGCTTCGATTTTCTCCAAATTGGCCTTCAAATCACGCTGCACCGCCAAGAGAGAAATAAAATTAAAAACGGATAAAGCAAAGAATAAAAAGAGGACAATCAATAAGGGCCAGAATAATTTTCTCGACAAACGATAACGCCACCAGCAAGCTTTGGTCTTGGCTGTTTTTCTTTTAGCCATAATAAAAATTAAGCTAGATATTTATGCCTTTATTTTAATATAAAAACTATTCTTTGTCTAACCATAGACATAAAAAGACAGCCGCCCGATTCCAAGGGAGGCTGTCTTTAATTTTCTATTATCAAACTCTAGCCGGAAACAGAAAAGTTGATAAGTAAGTTATTTAACAATCATCTTACCGACTTCGCCGCGAGCGGCATGGCCGGGAACATCGCAATGAAAGGCATATTCACCGGCTTTAGACGGAGCATTGAAAGTGATGGCGCGGGTTTCATGAGGAGAAACGCCGACCGCCACCGCAGATAAGGCCGAATCATCAAACATGAAAATATGGGTATAATCATCGGCGGAAGTAATTGCTAAAGTTACAGGCGCTCCGGCTTTGACGGAAAACTCACTAGGGTTCCAACCGGTGGCAGAAATATCCAATTTAATGGCACTGGCCGGTAATTCTTCTTTGGCCACCGGCGGGGTCTGTTGAGGCGCTTCTGGTGACATCGGGACGGCGTCATTTTTGACCGCCACCCCCTCGGTAGTCACCACGGTTCCGTCTTTAGCAATCGGATTAGCGCCAACCACGGCCACAGTCGCCTCTTTCAAGGCCTCGGGGATAGCTACTTCTCCCTCAGTCGTAGTTGCCTCTCCTCCTTCGGGGGCATAGGGTTGAACATCAGACGGAATATCAGCGCTAGTCTCGCCGTTACCGGCAGACTGATTATCGGCAGAATTATTGCCTGATTGTTCACTGCTCGTCACAGCGGCCACCACGATGATGGCGACGACGAGGACCAAGCCCAAGATTACGAAAAGCTTTTTGTTCTTGGACTCGCCCGCCGGCTTGTTTGTATTGTCCATATTTTTTGCTTGGGGCCGCCAGGAGAAAACTCAGCCAGCGCCGCCAATTTATTAACGGATGATTGTCTAAACTAAGTCTTAATCCTTGTTAAGGACTTAGAACCAGCGGACAAAACATCCAAATTATAATGATTACTTATATTATAACGTAAATAAGCAAGTCTATCAATGAATGATAAGGCCAGCTTTTTCCGATTGATCCAAAGCCTTGGTCGGCCACTGCCGCCAATCAAAACGCTTGCCTATCAATCTATACGAAACTTCAATGGGCCTATCCGCCCTAAAAACCAAACGGTTACCGATAATATCATAATAAGTATTAGCAAAACCGCCATAAGGGGTAAGAAAAACCTGGATATTATCTGGATTAAAATCAACCACTTGGCGCCAAACCCAGAGATCGCTTCCCTTTTCAACTTTATCAAAATCAATTACTTTCTCGTACTCCGCTTCCCCTATCGGCTGATTAATTTCAGTCCGACCAACATATTCTTCCTTAACGCCGCCAACAATAGCGGAAGCAAAAGTTGAATAATTTATACCCTTGACACGATATAGAGGATCGATGGTATTGACGGTCAACTTATTGACCCCAGTAATATTGTTATTACCACCCAGATTTAAATCGCCGCCCAAAGTCATCCCCGTGGCATAAATTGAACCAGTAACATTAAGCTTATAGGCACCAGGATTGGTGGTGCCGATGCCGACATTAGTCCCATTATCATAGACTTGAGAATTAACAACGCTCACATTAGTTCCGGCACTAGAGTACTTAGTCAAATAATTGACGGTTGGAGTATTATTAGCTAAGACTATGTCTTTGTAGGTTGTATAGGCAGTAGTGGTGCCGTAGGCTTGCTGATATAGGCGCATACCCAGACCAGTTTTATTAATCACCAAAAGGTTATCACTTCCGCCAGAGGCATCCTGATACGAACGGAAATGGAGAAAATCAGCATAAGGAGCGGCGTTATTGTTAGTATAGGAAGTAAAACCAAATTTCATCCGATTAGCCGCCAATTCGCTCGGACTTATCGTCCGATTATCTTCATATGAGAGAGTAGCGGCTGCGCCAGTCGAAACCGCTGAATCAACATAACTTTTAGTGGCAGCATGATCAGCGACAGTCGGGGCACCCACAATAACTGGTTGGGTGAAACGACCGGTACCAGAGACATCAAGTTTGTAGCTAGGGGCGGTGTTGCCGATGCCAACGTTGCCGGCAAAATAATTATTACTAGCCCCCTGACTGTTTAAGTTACCAGCTATTTGAAAATTACCCTGACCATTTAAAGCGGCAATATTACTAGTACCAAGTTGCCATATCCAACCTCTTGTATTAGAACCGCTAAACCTATTATACAGCGCCCAATCACTGGTAACTGGTCCGTATGTTCCATATCCAGTAGTCGCCGTGGTTTGCATTTGCGTAAAATAACCATTAGAGACTGGCCCATAATAACTTATAGACCTATTGCTTCCTGTTGAAAGCTCTAATCCGCTGTTTACATTAAGAATTCCATTAACAGTTGATGCTCCATTAAAATAGGTTGTACCAGTAACATTGAGTTTATAGGTACCAGGGTTTGTATTCCCAATTCCGACGTTGCCACCGTTCATATACATTGTATTAGTGTTAACGCCCGTATTTGTTACTGTATTAAAAGCAATCGCATTTTCAAGTAACCTCATATAAGATCCTCCACGCACAGTATTTATTCTCGGAAACGCAGTGGTGTTATAAATATTATTAGCAATGCCAACACCGGTATATGTCGCGCCAGGTTCACTAGCCCAAAGCATCAAGTCAGCTTCAGTTTCTGCCGTACCTCCGCCGAGAGAGTGCATTAAAAATTGAGTATTACTATGGTTAGCCTGTATAACAAACTTGCGTCCTGGTGTCGTCGTCCCAATTCCTATATTCCAAGAAGTAGACGAAGCATAGAGATTAGCACCATTAAGAACCCAATAGCTACCGCCAAAACTGCCAACACCAGTGATGTTACCCTCTTGGTCGATGCGGAATAAATCTGCTGTATCAGCGGCATTACGAATTACAAAAGGTGAATAGTTGCTAGTCACGATGCGCAAACCTTCAGTATCAGTAGTGGCATTTAAATGGAGATTAGCCGTTGGCCCGGAATTGCCAATACCAACTTTATTACCGGAGACGAATAAAGAAGAATCGGCACCCCCTAACACAACATTAGTGCCAGAAACAGAACTTGAACCTAGCTTCAAAATAGCGGGAACACAGGATGAGCCAGATAAAGTATAGCCAGCAAGGCAAGAAGCACAGCCATCACAATTAGCATTATATGAAGCACAATTAGGCGGTAGAGTGCTGTTAGCCTTACAAAAACTATAGGGATAGGTGCCACAGAGCCGATAACCTGAATTACAGGCGTTACAAACACCGCAAGAATCGGCCGAACTACAGTTAGAGCAGTCCAATCCGCTGGCGCAGATCGGAGCTGGCGACCAAGTCGGACACCAACTCAAGCCGGAACGACAGCTGCCGAAACAATAATAACTGCCGGTAGGGCAACCAACGCCCTGAGGCGAAGCACTGGGACAAGTATTAGCGGCAGCAGGCAAAGAAAACAAAGTGCCGAAAACCGCCAAGGCGATTATTAAAAGTTTTTTTCTTAGCATAAGCTAAAGAATAATTTTATAAAACTAAAGATATATATAAATATTATTTACAACAAGCGTACTGTAAAGAATTATTACAGGTCATAAGCAAACCCCTGCCGGAAGGAGCATAGCTGGCATCAGACATCTGCCAATAAGTACCATAGGCGGCCGAAGAAGAATTGCGGCGGCCATCACAATCATTGGCTAAAGCGGTGTAGCCGGGGGGGCCAGCATGCACCCAAACATCGACTGTCGGCATCGTACTACTGGCATTAATGGTATTTAACATCTCATAAGTGGTACATACATGAGAACCGGTAAAAGCGGCCGCACACAAAGAATTGGCATAACCATAGCCGGGATTACCACCGCTAGTACCGTTATAGGCAGAAGCCGTAACGCCGACGAACTTCGGCACTGAACTTAAAGTGCCAAGCGCAGAATCTAAATATTCTTTAGTAACAGCCGCTTTCGGTGTGCCCGAAGTAATAACGGCGTCATTGATAAAAACATTGCCACCAGAAACTGACAATGTAGCAGTAGGAGTGGTGGTGCCTATGCCGACATTGCCATTACCCATAGCCGATAAAACGCTTGCCGCATTATAATCTTGAACTTCAAGAATTTTTGTTGTAGCACTTAAAGCGCCCCCTTTAACTAATAAAGACCAAGCTTGGCCACCGTTAACGTCCTGATTATTTATGGTTACCGTAGGATTAATACTATTATCCGTATTATCTGCAGTCACAACATTTAATTTACTTACTGGCCCCGTCGTCCCAATCCCGACGGAGCCATCAAATACGACATTTTTATTTGGATACCATCTAATAGTTGGATTGTCATAAGCCTGACCGATAAATCCATATGAAAAATCCTGCCCAGAACCTAAAGCTCCTATTTGAAAATATGAATTTTGTGAAGCATCTTCAACTACCATTAAAGACCTCGCCCAACCACCTCCTGTATATACATTTCTTAGAGTCCATTTATCTGACTGAAAATATGTTTCCATTACAGAACCCGGTATTTTTATCTTACCAGAAACTTCTAATTTTTCTCCCGGATTCGTCGTCCCAATCCCGACGGAACCAGCGCTATCTATTAAAAAATCAACATTAGAGCTTGAAGGAGCCCCATGCCCCATAACAAATTTATTTGCTCCTACTGTCCAACCATCCACCGTAGACCCCATAAAGAAGCTGGCACCATTAGTTCCGGTGTTATTTATTCTAATCATTCCGTCATATGTTCCGCTGCCTTCAATTTGTAATTTAGCATTAGTTGGCGCAGTCGTCCCAATCCCGACGTTACCGGAATTCTTTATAATCATTTTAGTATCACTAGCAAGATTAAATGGACCATTATCACTCTCTGAATCTAAAACAAAATAAAAATCTGACTTACCCCATGAGCCAGTAGCTAGTGCTACAATACCAGCTTTTTCATAGCCAGCTCCACCATGGCCAAAAGTAATAGAGCTTTGGCCAGTGTTAAAACCAGAATTTTGAACACGAATATTGGCTCCAGCACCCTCTATATGTATTTTTGATGTCGGATTAGTTGTCCCAATCCCGACATTAGTTCCATTATTATATAAAACAGAGTTGGCCACCCAGGAAGTACCATTATGCCGCAAGGTTTGTCCTGATGTACCCGCCCCCACACCACCACCAGCGGTACTGTCCACATAACTTTTAGTAGCGGCATGATTAGTGTCGGTTGGCGCACCCACAATAACTGGTTGCGTGAAACGACCGGTGCCAGAGACATCAAGTTTGTAGGTAGGGGCGGTAGTGCCGATGCCGACGGAGCCGAGGCTATTTATAACTAAGTCGGAAGCGGACGCAACAATAAATTTCATCGCATCATTTGTATGGTCATACTGTATATATCCAGCAGCACGAGTGTCATCTGAAAACAATATTCCACCATAGCCAGTACTTGGTGTGCGTAAATTTATATAAGCATTTGTATCATCATCAATTACCAAGTGGTCAGTAGTACTATTAGGAGCAATAACGCCCGTTGCCGTTCCTCCATTAATATGTAATTTTCCTAAGGGCATCGTCGTCCCAATCCCAACGAAGCCATTTTGATTAATCATCATCCTATTTTGAGCACCAGTAGCATATGAATTAGTAGTAGCGAAATACATCTTCGTTCCATAAGCGCCAGATCCTTGAACATATATACCAGCCTGAGTGCCACTAGTGCCACCATTCCAAGTAATACCAGTAGCATAGTCTGCCGTTGTTTGTCCGTTAAAATGAAGTCCGTAATAAGCGGATGCACCCGGAGTAGTAGTATTAAACACGCCTTCATTATTAATTTGAACTTTAGCCAAAGGATTACTCGTCCCAATCCCTACATTTGTCCCATTGTTATATAGATTAGAATTAGCCACCCAGGAAGTGCCATTATGTCGCAAGGTTTGACCGGATGTACCCGCCCCGACGCCACCGCCAGCAGTACTGTCCACATAACTTTTAGTTTTAGTAGCGGCATGATCAGCGACAGTCGGGGTACCCACAATAACCGGCTGGGTAAAACGACCAGTGCCAGAGACATCAAGTTTATAGGCAGGAGCGGTGGTGCCGATGCCAACATTGCCACTATGGGTAATTGTCATTCTTTCCAGTAAAGCAGAATCATCATGAGTAAAAAAACCTAAAGAACTCCGCGGATTCACGTTTCCTGTAGGCGTCAAATATGATTTAATACCGCCAATAACTTTCTCGTATCCATCAACATATTGACTAACATTCTGAGAAAAAGTTATTGATGGACCATAGCCGGTCATTATGGATGAATCTCCGGATTTACTGTTTGATGTTACATTGATAGTTCCCATCGAAGTCTCAGTCAATCCAATATTGTTACCTATAAAGTTTGCCTTACCGCTTGTCAAACCGTAAAACGACGATGTTAGGGAGCCAACTTGTAGACTTGCCAATGGATTGGTGGTGCCGATGCCGACATTACCGCCATTAGGATTTAATATTATATTACCAGTATCTCCATTATAAATCGCTATTTTTTCATTAATCACTCCGGAGCCACTATTTGGATAAGTTAAAAAACTAAAAGCTTTACTCCCAACAGGCCAGCTATCAGAACTAAATGTCATAGAATTATATCCTCCCAAAGAACCCATTGAAGCATCACTCCAAATATTTGCAGAAGCCAGAATGGTTCCCTTAATTAAACCATTAACATCCAATTTAGCCCCTGGCGTAGTCGTCCCAATCCCCACATTAGTTCCATTATCAAAGATTTGTGAATTCCCTATTGTGTTTGCTCCTGTGAATTTTGAAATGTAGTTTGTTGTTCCAGATATTCCTCCAGTAACTCCG
>JALHDB010000022.1 GCA_022840825.1 Negativicutes bacterium
GCCACGCCTCAAAAGCAGCTTACTCGTGTGTTTGGCGTGATTGACAAGGCTACTTTAGAGCGTGGAACAGGAGCCGTGCTTTGTACGACTGATAGACTGGCGGCGTTTGACAGCCAGAATTTGATTGTGCCTATTTGGGGGATATAAGTGTAATTGTCGTGGGTAATTGTCGCGGGGACGGAGTTGCTGACACTAACCCACTGCCCCCAACTCTAATTTAATATTGCAAAAGTAGCAGATAAACAATATCTATATTTTTTTAAGCCGGCGCAGTTGCGCCGGCTTATTGCCTTTATTTATTTTTCCATACAGCAGCCGTTCCACATATGAGTATTGTTCATGTGCTGCTGCACAATGTCCAGCATTTCGCCGAAATTATCAATTTATGTAAAGTCCATTAAACCCTGATGTAAAGCGGGGTTTAGAATCACAAACCAATTCAATATTGTCAAAATGGCTATGAATTTTGCACCAGCCCGTTATTTTTCTACATTGCCATTTATTATAACATAACGTCTACAATATTAAAGAGGACAAGACTACTACTACCTGCATACTCGATCAGTAGCTGAAACCGTCAAATGCGGACAAGGATGGCACTTTTCACATATAGTCCATTACTTGCCTGATGGCTTTCAAAAAAATTCCGCCTTCTTTACATGAAGAATCCATCTATATCAAAAAGATGGTCTAATTCATCATTGCTTATAATGTGAGAAACCTTATCTCTGATAGAGCTCTTAGACATATCCAGTCTTTTAAATCGATTTTTTCCAGCGGCATCTTTCCCCATACGAATGAGTTGGATTCTGCCTATACCCGGATTTTGTCTGGCATATTCAGCAAACCCCTTAGCCTTACCAAGATTATCTTTAAACTCAGGATTATGAGGTTCAAGAATGTCGATAACATAGCCAGATACTCTATCTTTTCTGACAATAATAAAATCAGGGAAGGTCGGTTTTGTCTCATTATTTATTTCATATGGAATACAAAATGCCCAAGAGCCTCTTGACGGATTGCGAATCCAACAAACAAAATCTTCCTGCTTTTCTTCCTCCTGGATTACCCCAGCTTCCCATGTATTTAATTTCAGAGTTGCCACACCAGTAGTGTTATTAACAAAAAGATGGTTTCTGTACTCCTTCCCACCACTTTCATGCGGAACCTGAATAGTTTCTGGCAATCGGAAGTTATGCTTACTTACAGCATCTCCGTCCGATACGATACTATCATATTGCCTACGCACTTTTTCAGAATCTATTCTGGCAATATATCTACGATAATCATCATTAAGCCCATGAAAGCGCACCTTCGCATAGCTATGCAAGTTATTCATGCACTCTTCATCCGCTACAAATAAGATGACATCAACTTTAAAGGCATTTGGATTATTCAAATCCATATATTTATTGCCATAGGCTATTCCAATACCCTCGTTACCAAGTTTTGTCTCGGCCACACGAAATTGCCTATCAATATCCGTATCTGTCGTCGTGAATAAGTCATGCACATAATAATTATCAACGGTTTCTCCAAAGGCATCAAAAATTTGTGTAGCCAGCTTAAACTGCTTCACCTGCAAAACAAGGTCATCATATTTATCTTGTGATTTCAAATCTTCAACATAATCTCGTATCATCTGCGCAATCTCAGATTGCACCTCACGAATCGACTCTCGCCGCAATCCAGACATCGTGAGCAAATGTGCCATTTTAAAGAGTGAATTCAGATAATTGCTAATACGCACAGCTCTAACATTATAAGAAAGCAAACCGGCATCGTTAATAAATTTCATTACTGCTTCACGATCAAACAAATCTTCGGAATCATCTTCTTTTTCATTCTCATTGTTGGACAAAGGAACAGTCGACATTTCTGTCTGTGGAGTATCTCCGCCCTTAGCACTTTCTTGATCCGAAGTTAACTGTTGTATAGTATTAGTTAATACTTGCTGCGAAATGTCATTCTTGGGTAATTCGATAACAGAACTGTGATTTTCGTTTGTACAGGTTTCTTTCACTCCCGGAGTTGTTTCACCGGAAGTCTGTTGATTATAACTGAATGGAGCCTCTGTATCGCATGTCTGGTTACCAAACATATCAAATGTCATCTGTCCCTGTATTTGCTGCTCGTCTTTTTTCTTCTTCGGCTTAACCGTCAATGTCTCAAATTTTTTACCAGTAAGTGACTCGCCATAAATATCTGTTGGAATATCTCCGCCCTCAGCACTTTGCAAGGCATCAACAACATCCTTTACTGTTCCTTCATTAAAGTACGGCAAATAGAGATGCACATCGTTTAAGACGTCATCAACTTGAATACGCATTTGCATAGGTGTCCTAACAATACGTCCAAGAAGCTGTGCAATGTATGTAGCATCGTTTGCGTGCTTAAAGGACATCATGGTTTCTGCACGTGGACAGTCCCAGCCTGTAGACAAATTTTCCTTAAAGAAAACCACTCGAATGTTCCTATCATCGGAAATTCGGGAAGGCTCTTCATATCGCACTTCAAGACCGTTTACTTGAATAGACGAGCTCGTCTGACCAAAAGTATGAACGACCTGTCCGGCTTCAAATCTAAAACCGGTGCGCTCTTCGATTTTGCTCAAACAATCATCTAAATCAGTGTCTGACATTTTGCTTCCGCTGCCATTCAAAACCTGCACCACGAAGAGGGGATTGATATAGGCGTAGTGTTGCTCATAGCAATACTGATACCAATGCTCCCATTTTTCTTTCCAGTCATCTGCAGCAGCTTGGAGTATCGCCATGTCCTTATTGACAGATCCTTCCTCTGGATAAGTAATAACAATTCTATCCTTCAGCAAACCGGATGCACGTACTTCGTCCACTGAAACCACAGATTTATGAATAGTTGAGGAGGTTCCTTCTACCAGCGTATTAAAGCGTTGTGTAGTAGCAGACATGCCAATAACCACTGGCATAGGTGGAATTTCATCCTCATCACTACCTTTGAGGAATTTCTGCATAACGGTGGTTGCTTTACCAGCTTCACGCCCCTGCATGCCACGATGAGCCTCATCAATAATGAAATAGAGACGGTCACTTTTCTCTCGAACAGTATTGGCTATTGTCTGCCAAATTGTGTAGGCACGCCCATCACCATTTTTCGTGAGGTTTGATGTCTTTGAAAGCTTCTGCGTGTTCAGAAAATAAATGTATCCATCCTCAAAGACTTCCTTGTCAAATGAATCTTCACTAACGGTTACACATTGACCAAGACGAATTTTATCTGCCTTAGAGTCAATTTTTAGCTTTGATTGCTCATTCAATTGAGGTGAATCAGAAAGCCAGACAATGACAGCATTCTGCTGCTCCGCATAAGATTCATCACCGAAAAATATGTTTTCGATCAGAGAAGCCATAATAATTGTTTTACCTGCACCCGTAGGCGCAGTGAAGGAAACCACCTGCGGAGCGTGAGTCCTGTGATAGCTGCCCATAGCTTCTGCTGCCTTCATACGAATATCAGCGAGAGCCTTTTTCTGAAATGGAAATAATTCTACTTTCATTATGGTCACCTCCTTATATTGATGCGGAAATTATCTAAGTAATCTCTGTAAAGCTGATAGGAATCCCTACCTTCATAAGTGCGAATCATCTCACGATAAGCACTTTCAGAGTCTGTTACGATAAATACTGTTTGAATTGCCGAATACTTTGCAAGCTGGGCATCAAATTCCGAATAATAAATCTCATCTATCAAGACTGCCATCTTGTTTTCCGGCAGAACCAGCATGTGCGGCAGGGCATCAGAATCCAGCACAGGAAGCTTGCCTACAGCTCCACCCTTCATCCAAAGCACTGGGAGTAGTTCTTTAAACTGCCTGCCAAGCGCAACCGATGTTTTATCGAGGAACCTTAACTTAAAAAAAGCTACATTTGCTTTGAAACCATCAGCCATTGACAACTCACTACCGAGATAGTTTCCTTTCAACTGTTTACTATTCACATCATGCCCTTTAATAGAGCAGACCGTCCGAGGCCATGTGACATAGTGGGCGATACCGAGCTTCTCCCATTCCTCGTCGCCGGGCTGGTAGCCCAGAGCCATCAGCGACTTGGCTTCATCTGCGGAGACCTCGTTGTTGGTAACCATAATGCACTGACGTTTGCCGCCATCCTCGGTATTAAGCAGGTTGACCGCATGGAGAGTGGTGCCGGAGCCTGCGAAAAAGTCTACAATGAGAGCATTGGGCTTGTTGGCGACGAAAAAACGTAGTGTATCTTTAACAGCATATATGGATTTTGGGAAAGAAAATCGCCGATCATGGAAGATATTGTTGAGGAGCGTAGTCCCATATTCACTTGCAGAGTGTGATTTTTGGTGCCAAATGGTCATGGGACGAACGTCTCTATCTTCAGCGGATTTTAACTCAATAATATATGCGCCGTCTTGATCCTGACCGACAATTTTATACATTCCTTTTTTGAAGTTTTCCTCTTGCCCCTCAGACAAATAATATCCGGTTCTTTTTTTGCCGTCCCAACGCCCGAAACTTAAAAAATGCTGTCGGTGCTTATCCATCAATGTTGTAGGCTGTAAATTCCATGTAAGCTCTGTGCCATTTGCACCAATAGGCCACATTGCCACAACGCCATCAGGAGGCGTGTAGCTGTTTCGGTCTTCCGTAATATCAAGAACCGGTCCATGACCAAGAAATTTACCTGTATTTATTTCAAAATGAAGTGGATAAAATAGGTTTGGTCTATCTGTTCGCTTTCCATGATTGCTCGCTTGTCTGAGTAAAGCTCTCAATCTTACTGATTTATCCTTTTCATCTCCTATTTCCTTTTTTTCCGTATCACGGAGCATATCAGTACCGTTTGAAATAATCGCAGCATTTCCAATATAAACAAAAAATATGTATTCTTCACAGCGTGAAAACTCATTATCACGCCTGTTGCCTTTGGGATTAATTACAGATGAAATCATCTGCATCCTTGCCTCTGGAAATATTTCCTCCAGCAAGCACCCTAAATGCAGATATTCTTTCTCATCGATGGTGACAATCAGAACAGCATCCGCAGGATTCAACAGTTTTTTTGCCAGATTTAATCGCTTTTCCATCATGGAAAGCCATTTGCTATGGCGATACATATCAGAACTATCGACATAATCGTTGTTGTATTTCCAATCCTTTGCACCAGTATTGTAGGGTGGATCGATATAAATACAATCCACCTTACCCGCATAAAGGTATTCCAGCAGCTGCAGTGCATGGTAATTTTCGGCCTCAATCAACGTATGCCACAAATCACTATCCGGAGCATTTTCAATTTCATCCATTGGCTTTAATGTCGGATAAATCGGCTCTCCAAACTGCGCCACTACTACAAGCTCATCGAGCTGGAAAGTTTTCTGTTTGTGCGTCTCTCTACGGTCGCACAGAACTTCTTTACCATCAATTTTCAAGACCGTATATATATCGCTAACATATCCGGTTTTCAAAGCAACCTTTGCTCCGACACGAATCGGCACATCATAAAGTGGTGTACACTCCGGCAGATGCTCTTCGAAAACCAGTCCGAATTTTTTCTGTTTTACTAATTTATTTGTCTCCTGCAGGATTCTTTCACGAAGCGCCGGATCATCTATCTGTTGAATTAAGTCTTGCAATAACGCCATCACTATCACCGTATCCTTCAGTTATCGTCTTTTCTTTTATGTGGTATTGAATACCATGTTCTTCGCAGAAAGCTATCACTTCGGCGGCTCGCTCATTATAAAAATGCCTATGTCCTTCAAAACGGTTGGCTTCCTTGCTGTAATTAGTACGACCAAAAATAATCTTGTCGACAAATCCAACCGTTTGCAACAATATTTGTAAATCCTGCTTGATTAGATTGGGCGTAGGGTAAGGTTCCATGCTTATCCACGTTTTGCAGCCTGCATCATGCAAGGCTTTCAAAGCGGCCAGACGCTCCTGATATGGTGCAGCACCCGGCTCCATTTTTTCTCGAAATCTTTCATCCAAAGATATAAGTGTGATGCCATATTCATTTGTATCAGAAAGCTGTGCAAGCTTTATCGGCAATATCCCCTTAGTTAATACGGTACATTTGATTCCTGCTGCATTGAGTTTACGAATTGAAGCGATACTCATCTGCCCGACCTCATCATATCCGTACATAAATGGGTCTGTTGCAAAGCACAGCTGTACAGACTCAATTTTATCTTTTAATTTTGGTATCTCTTTATCCAATAATTCAAGTGTATTCGATACGAGCCATGGTCTGCACCAATCTTCGTAGGATTTCACCTGCCCGAATCGTTTTTTCATTGTATATGCGTAGCAAGGAAATTTGCACCCATGAGAGCATCCAAGGACATAATTTATCGTATAGTCGCCATACTCTACTCCAGTTTTATAGAGCATAGTCTTGCGCTGTATAAAATTTTCTATTTTGGGCATATTTACTCCCTTCTATCTGAAAAAGAAATAGTCTGTCTCGATATCTGTGCATTATAATCCTTCTTTAGTACTGATTTAATTTGTGATTTATATCCGTCAGAAGGGAATACCGGATGTTCATCGAGAAGTGACCATACATCATCAAGTGAAACATCTTTTTTGCCACGGAAATTATCTTGTACATATGATGCAACACTATTAATATCATAGCAATATTCGTCTATGACGTTTCTGCATAAATTTCCTTCCGCAAAGTCCATCACCAACTGTTTTTCTGCTCCATGCCGATTTTTCAAAGAAGACTGATCTCCAAATGTTTTCCAGGCTGTTTTTTTGAACAGTTTAAAACCTGCTTCATGACTGGTGCAATGAACGAGGTCATACACAAGAGAATTCTTAGTATTAAAAAATGGAAATGCAGCAATATAATATTTTCGTTCAGAGGAACCTTTCAAAAATTCAATTACTTCCCTCAAACGTTGTTCGTAAGCAGCCTTGTTACTGCCAAAAGGAATCAACTTTTTAACATCATCAACAAGATATGTCACTTCGTATTTCTTCTTTGCGCTATTACTTTTCACCTGACTTATAGCGCGAATGGAATCGGAAATCATATGGTTGATAAGTACTTCGCCCCAATTTCTAAAAAAAGGCAAAAGAGCATCCCAGTCGATTGAAGCATCATATGGGTCGTACAACAAAAAGAAGTGCAAGTGCTTGGCTCTATTCAGTTGTGACCCAATTGTTTTGAGAAGTTCATTACCGTCGCCAACTGATGTAACAATCATAAAATTTCTTTCGTCAGCAGGAAGATGTTTTTTGAGTTCTTCAATTTTGTCTCCAGAGTTATCATTGAGATAAAGGAAAACTTGTTTTTGGGTATATGTTCGAGCAACATCCAGTAACGCCTCTGCCACGCGCATAGGTGTTCCCTTAACAAACTTACCTTCAATGTCCGTATAGATGCCGCTATTGCACATGCAATCAATAAAGACCAATCCTTTACATGCGTCATTTAACATCAGTTTTTGTGCCCATGATTTTATATATTCTTCTATCAAATCAAACTTTTTTACTGTATGCGGGCTGGCTTTACTGATAACCTTTCTATTGTTACTAGTACTCACACATTCACACCTCGCTAACCCATCGAACAATTAAATATTCGTGCATCCTCTTTTATCAGAACACAGCTATTTGGAATAATTGTTATTTAAACTTAAAGGTTTTATCGCTATAATTATATCCTTTTTTATGTTCATTCAGTGGATAAGTTTGATTAATTTCGGACCCAAGTTTATCTGTCCATGAAAAAATGGTACTTTCATTGTTAAACTTAAGGCAGCCCCCTTGCGTATCTTCTTTCCAAAAGAAATGCTCAGGCACTTGCTTAAAATAAATGCGTTCGAGCACAATATGTATAGTCACGATTGCTCGGATTAGATTCTGCAGGCCAACTACAATAACATAATTATCGCTGTAACATGCCCGAGGCAAATATGGAGCAGAGTGAACCTGGCCAAAGTGAGTAAAGTTTGCAGAAAAATAGCCATACCACTCTATAATATTTGGAGGAACAGATTTCTTGGTGCGTGATATTAGATTATTGATTGAATATGTTTCGCTAACAAATTTTTGAAGCTGCTCATCATTTTCAGAGATATCTAATAAAACCAAACAATCTTCAATAAGGGAACGCAGAATAATTCCGCTTTGTAAAAATAGACCTTGTGATAGACATGATAATGATGCAATTAACGAATGAAGAATATTAAGCTTTATAGATATTATTTGGTTATCTAATTCCTTCTGCTGCAACAAGTAAGGCTTAAATCCCAGGGTAAAATATGAATCAAATATTTTATTAAAATACAGTGAAATTCTAAAAATGTATACTTCTGTTTTACTCATAAAAGTTTTTTCAATTGGCTCCGAATACTTTTCTAGCCAATCAATTAAAATTTTGTCATTATCAGGACAATTCTGCTTCAAGTTTAAAATAGAATAGTATGGTTCACAGCATAAAGAAAACGGTTTACAACTTCCACAAGGGCACAGCATAATAACCCCCCTCCCATGGACAATACTTAATGACAACGCCTTCCTTGCGTGTCACCGACTATTTCAATAATATCTAAAACAATTTATTCCCATGAAAATACAAAAAATCCTGCTGTGTTTTCAAAACCTGCAGGATTTTCATACTTATTCAATCCCATATCACCTTGAGGGCGCTTAGAAATGCCCAGATGCTAGGCGGCTGAGAGGAAGCGCACGCGGACAGTATATCGGGGCGTACGGCAAGCGTGCCCCCGGATCACCGACGAGACAGCTGGACGATTATCACCGTCACACATTTTTCGCTATCACCAACGATACGGTTCACCATGACTAATCTTAAACGAAAATGTTACCTTTACGAACATGGCACCAGTGGCACATAATAGAACTATTGATAAAGTCTGTAGTGGAGTTTCACCACCGAGTTATCGCCCATGCCGGCACACGCGCAAAAGGAGTTCTCAGCGTTCTAACGCTGGGAACTCCTTATTCACGATTGGTATATATCGTAATAATTTCGGCTAAATAATAAATATAAATAATAGACGAAAATTCATTGCCCACCAAGCCCCTCGGCTATAATATAATAAACTCTATTTTTAGACGGTGTGGTGAATATATGAATTATATACATAGAGCAATGGAGAATACATTTCTCCGTCTTAGCAAGGAGTTTCCAGCGCTACTGCTCACCGGTCCAAGGCTGGTTGGCAAGACAACCATGCTTCAAAAACTAGCTGCGGAAGAAAATATAGGGGGAGAGTATGTAACGCTAGACGATTTGACGGAACGTCAAATGGCGAAGAACGACCCGAAGATGTTCTTGCAAATCCACAAGCCGCCAGTGTTTATCGATGAGGTACAGTATGCACCAGAGCTGTTTACCTATATAAAAATACACGTTGACCAAAACCATCGAGCCGGTGATTTTTGGTTGACTGGTTCGCAGGTATTTAAATTGATGGAGGGAATACAGGAATCGCTGGCCGGGCGTGTCTGTCTGCTGCATATGGCTCCTATGTCACAGGCGGAAATCTACGGTACTGCCACTCAACCTTTTGTGCTGGATTTGGAACAGTTGTCACAGCGAATAAAGGATCGTACTCCTATTGATACGCCTGCACTTTATGAGCGTATTTTTAGAGGCGGTATGCCTGCTCTCATCAGTGGGCAGTATAGCGACAATCGAGCAGTTTATTCCAGTTATATCAGTACCTATATTGACCGGGACGTAAAAGAGCTTTCCGGTTCTATTGATTCGCTTAAGTTTATGGAGTTCATTA
>JALHDB010000014.1 GCA_022840825.1 Negativicutes bacterium
TATAATTAATTCTACTTTCATGCTTTGGTGAATTTATTTCAATCGCCTAGAATCCATCTTGAATAAAGATGTCAACAACCCCGTCCCCTTGACATGTTTAAGATGTCAACAACCCCGTCCCCTTGACATGTTTCCCTTGACATGTTTGCGTCCCCTTGACATGTTTGACACCCGCTACCCCACAATCAATTTATTTGTTTTCTTCAAAAATCTTGCCGGAATAGGCTCGCGCAGGCGCCAGGTAATACTCATTGGTTTTGATCCAACATGAGTAACATAGTCAGCCAGTCCCAAAAAAGTGTATGGGGAAGCCCCAGCTTTATCTGCCTTGAATTCCCGGACAAACAGAGCTATTTTACTGCCCATGCGATTATGGTTTATGTACCTCTGACCAGTAGCTGACTGCTCCGACGTATTATTTTGGGACTGCCAGTGAAACAATACGTCGTTTATGGAGTAGTCGTCATACATAGTTGACGGAGAATAGTCCTTATCAGATTTATTGAGTGTAATTAGAAATATATCAAGGTTTTTGTCACTCAGGTATTTTACGCCCTCACGCATGGCCGGCATTTTTCCATCCGTATAATATCCGAGGGCAGCCAGTAGCTGATCTCTCGTATATGTGCAGTGTAGATCAATGGGGCAATCAAATCCCATGTCTACCGGCTTATCCATAAAATCTATCTGTGCGAGTCGAAGCTCGAGCAATTGCATTAGTTCACCGAACATTACCGGATATTGTTTCAATACCGTAATACTTTGAACTATATTGGCAAACCCCAAACTGCTTACGGGCTTTTGGTATATAGTGTAGTGCAGCATTAAGAGCATGGCCTTCTGAGTGCTATTGAAGGACTCAGCACTTAATTTATCAATGCGTGGTAGTGTGTCTAGCAAAAACAATATCCACCGCCTTGAGTTAATTCCGCATAATCTAGCTAATGCCTTAATAAACGTTTCCTCCATTTTTTCGTGAAAATCAGGACGTACATTTGCGGCAACAGACAGTCTGGCAAAACTATATGAAGGGTAAATTGTCTTCAAATCAACATTATAATGCTCGACAAAGTTTCGATACGACAGCTCTTTACCAGTGTCTTCGGCAAAAGTAGCTATACGAGAAATCAAACTAGCTTTACCGGAATAAGATGTCCGGATGTTTTCAAGAATGTACTCCTTAGCCATTTTTTCAAGCTGGATAAATGATCCCTTAGGTAAATTCAAAAAGCCATCTTTTATTTCCCGCTCAACACCTTTTCGGGTATTAGTCAAAAGCGCTGCAATTTTTTCCGCAAAATTATACTTTTTATGGGCCTGTCCGATAAAATCAAGAACCGTGAGACATTCTTTATCTCTAAATAGACGCAGCCCACGGCCGAGCTGTTGTAAAAATACAGTTAAGCTTTCTGTTGGACGTAAAAATAAAATCGTGTTAACTTCCGGAATATCAACTCCCTCGTTATAGATATCAACAACAAAGATAAATCTCACATCCCCTGATACCAATTTGCTTTTCGCTTCTCTTCTTAAATCATCGGAGCTATACGATGTCAAAGTTATCGAGGGGATATCGCGTGTATTAAAGAATTCGGCCATAAAAGCAGCATGAGCGACACTAATACAAAAACCAAGTCCCTTTACCTCATTTATATCAGTTATATATTTTTCAAGAGAACGAACGATGAGCTCAGCGCGGCGTTTGTTTCCGGTGTAAACATTGTCAAGTTCTATTTTGTCATACCCACCCTTGGTCCAGCGCAGCTTGTCTAAATCAACATTATCAGTAACTCCGAAATATTGAAACGGGCATAATAGTTTCCTGTCAATAGCCTCCGGCAATCGAATTTCAGCTGCTATGCGATTGCCGAACCATGTAAGCACGCTTTTTCCGTCCATGCGTTCAGGTGTGGCGGTAAGGCCAAGTAAAATTTGTGGCTGATAGTACAAAAGCAACTTTTCATAGGTTGCGGCAGCTGCATGGTGGAATTCATCAACGATAATAAAATCGTAGAAATCATCACTCGTAAAGTTGGTGAAGTCCTTCGCATTAAAAGTCTGTACAGATATAAATAGATGATCTATGCCCTGAGGTTGAAAGCTGCCTACAAACAGATCTCCGAAATTTGGACTTTGCAGTACCCCACGAAAACATGCGATACTCTGCTTTAAAATTTCTTCCCTATGGGCAACAAACAGCAGCCGATTTGGCTTGCCCGGATTTTTCTCACAGAAATATTTATAATCAAAAGCTGAAATCACTGTCTTACCCGTTCCCGTAGCCGCAACTACAAGGTTTTTAGTGTATCCCCTGATAACTCTTTCGGCATGAAGTTTGTCTAGAATCTCCTTTTGAAAATCATACGGCTGGATGTCAAAATTAAAACCTGAGTTGACGCTACTTCCGTATTTTTCATTTCTCAACGCATTTTCAAGTACTTCTTTTTGCTCTTGTCCATAATCCTGAAACTCCCGGTCATTCCAATATGCCGCAAATGTAGCGGCTATTTTTTTTATCGTGGCAGGTAAGTCTTTTTCAGTAACTTTAACATTCCATTCAAGTCCACTCGATATGGCAGCATTACTCAAATTAGCAGAGCCAATATACGCAGTGGTAAAGCCATTTTCCCGACAGAAAATATAGGCTTTAGCATGTAGTCTGGTACGCTTTGTGTCGTAGGAAACCTTGATGTTAGTGTTTGGAAGCTGCCTTAACATCTCGACCGCTTTTACATCAGTGGCACCCATATAGGATGTAGTAATAACACGGATTTTTCCACGCTTGGTAAACTCGGTTAGCTCGTCATATATTAGCCTCAAGCCACTCCATTTAACAAAAGACACCAGGATATCAATCTTATCAGCAGACAGTATCTCTTTTTTTAATTCCATGAACATACTTGGCTCATAAACCGCTCCAGTAAAAAGAGAGCTCTGCGCTATAGAAGTTATTGGCCTCTCTAATTTCAAACGACTCTTCACACCGGCAATATTGTTTTGCTTGCTCATTACTGCAAGCAGAAGCTCGCCCCGTAAAGACACAATCTGCTGTTTTATTTCACAATCATCACTAACAGAATTACCGGCATTAGCAACAAGTAGATCGATAACATGGTTTACAAGCTCAATTTGGTTAACGATATTTCCACCATTTGCTTTCAATAGATTTAGACAATGCTCAATAATGTTCGCTACGTACTGGGCAAGTATTTTAGCGGATTCTTCCGGATCTATAACGCCTGTTTCAAATTGATAAAGCTGCTTAACCCCGACAGAAGTCATATACTTTTCTATACAATTATTAATAATTTGCTCATAGATTCCACACTTCAGCATATCTATATACCTCCGTCACAATGTTTCAAGTACCAGTGTCACTGATACTGTTTAAACGTGCTTATATGTTTTTTCCGCACATCAAAGGAATTTCCTACCAAATAATCATTGGAAAATTAGAAAAAATTTAGTTGTTAAAGGGTGTCGAGGGGACGGGGTTATCGACACCTACAGATAGTAAGTGTCGATAACCCCGTCCCCTCGACACAATCAATTTATTATGCAATCAGTTGTTAACAGGATTTTCTAGATTGATAGCGAATGCAAAACTAAAATAATCTGACAGGAGGGCTTCTAATGTCTAGCGAGATTCTGACTAAAGCGTTGTCCATCAAAGATTACCTCACCCAAGTTCGGCGCCATCTGCACCAGCATCCGGAACTCGGCATGAAAGAATATGAAACAACTGCATTTATTCACAAAGAATTAACTGCTATGGGGATTGAAGTTGTCCCTATTAAAGCTGACACCGGCGTTCTGGGCATTATTCAGGGCGAAAAGCCAGGACCTGCTACTGTTACTGCATTGCGCGCTGATATTGACGCTTTGCCGATTCTTGAGAAAACCGGATTGCCCTATGCCTCAAAGAATGAGGGTGTCATGCACGCATGCGGTCACGAGGGACACACGACGATCCTGCTTGGAGTGGCAAAGCTACTCAACTCCATGCGCGACAAATTTTCTGGAACTATCAAACTGATCTTCCAACCCGGTGAGGAAACCCTGCTTGGCGCAAAAAGCATGGTGGCTGCCGGTGTTCTTGAAAATCCCCCTGTTGATACAATCGTCGCGTTGCACGCTTGGCCGCAAATTGAGGTTGGCACAATCGGTGTCTGGCCAGGACCATATATGGCATCTGCCGATAAGTTTACATTCAAGGTTTTTGGCGGTGGTGGTCACGGCGCATATCCGCATCGATCCCGCGATCCGCTGCTTGCTGCCACTTATGCCGTACAAGCTGTCAACACCATTATCAGCAGAGAGGTAGACGCAGCCGATAAGGTAGCAATCTCAGTCTGCACCATCCATGGCGGAACAGCGTTTAATATTATTCCCGAAGAAGTTGTCTTTACCGGAACGGTCCGTTGCCATGACAATACAGTACGCAACTCAATTAAAGAAAAAATGGAGCGAATCGTCGGCGGCGTAGTAGCAGCTTTTGGCTGCGGGTATGAATTGGATTATGAGTACGGGATTCCACCGGTTGTAAACCATCCTGAGGTCATTAAATTAGTCAGCCAGGCCGCAGACCAAGCCTTAGGCGAAAACCATGTTATCCAACTAGACCGTCCGGTGATGGGATCAGAAGATTTCTCCTGCTTCCTGGAAAAGGTTCCTTACGGCGCCTTCTTCCGCCTCGGCGTAAAAGCAAAGGGCGCGGAAGAAATGCGTGTCCACAATGACCACTTTGACTTTGATGATGATGCCCTGCCGGTTGGGGTCGCTGTGCTAACACAGTTTGTTTTGAATAAGAATCAATCATAACTACCCCTCTAACAAGATTACTGCTAAATTCGGGTTTAAGATAAGATCAATAGCAAATAACTCATAAATTAAGAGCTGTAACCCCTTCGTTTCAAAAAAGGGTTACAGCTCTTTTCAGTCAGTTTTCCATTCGTTTTGCATTCACCATGAAGTCACTTCGTCGTGTCGGCGATCCACGCGGTCATGATTGCGGTAGCCTGCAGGAAGTCGTCAATCGTCATCCCCTCGGCGGGGTTGTGACTGCCATTGGCATTGCGCACGAAGATCATCGCCGTCGGTACACCTGCCGCAGCGAACGCCGCGGAGTCGTGCGACGCCGGACTGCCCAACCGGCGAGCCGGAATCGCGAGATTGCGCGCGATTGCTTCAAAACCGTCGCAAATCGCCGGCGCCATCTCGCCGACCGCGGCCCGCGCGGTATTACCAAGCTCAAAGCGCACGCCGCGACGTTCCTCAATAGAGCGAATTATCGCCAGCGTCTTCTGCTCGAGTTCCTGTAGATGTGCAGAACTGTAGGCACGAACGTCGAGGGTGAAGCGCAGTTCGCCTGGCACCTTGGTCATCGCGTGCAGCTCTGGGTTGGTGCTGAACTCACCGATTGTACACGCCATCGGCTTGCCGGCGCCCTCCCAGTCCGCCCATAGCGCGTCCATAGCAACAACAAACTCACTTGCCGCCGTCACAGCGTCACGGCGCCAGTCCTTGAGCAGCCCTACATGGCCGTACTCGCCAATCACGTGTGCATCGGGAAAGCGGAAGTTGCCAGGGATACCCGTAACGATGCCTACCGGCAGACCATCGCGGTCAAGCAACGGCCCCTGTTCAATATGTAGCTCTAAGAAACAGCGCAGATCAGTTGGCTCGAAGGTCTTCTTGCGTGCCGCCACCGCCTCGGGATCGCCGCCGGCGACGCGGATGCCGTCAGCCAGTGTAAGGCCTGTGTCGCTCCGCTTGGCGTCGAGCGCACCGTCGGGCAACACCCCGAGCGCGCCACGTGAGCCGATGTAAGACACGCCGAACCACGCGCTCTCCTCGGCACGCACGCCCATCACTGAAATATCGCAGCTTGGCTGGATGCCGAGATCCTTAAGCGCCGCACACGCCACCAATCCGGCGACCACGCCGGCCGCGCCGTCGAAGTTGCCGCCTTGCTTGACCGAGTCAAGATGCGAGCCTATCAGAATCTTCTTCGCCGAAGGATCACGTCCCGGCAAGGTCATGTAGGTGTTGGCCATTGCGTCCCTCGTCACCGTTAGCCCAAGCGACTCGGCGATGTCGCCGAAGCGCTGATGGATGCTCGTCTCTTCGGGGCTATAGGGCGCGCGCGTCACGCCCCCCTCGGGATCGCTCGAAAGCTCGAGCAATACATTAAACAGCTGTTCAGCCAGCGAGCGCTGTCGGGTCACAGAATCCAAGGCTTGCGTGCAGATAGGAAATTCAAAACTCTTCACTTTTTTACCTCCTGAAATAATAATCGGACAATCAAGGCTTGTCACTTTTTTATCCCTCACTAAGTATTATAGCATTGTCTATATAGCAGAGTATAGGTTGTCAAGGGGGTGTCAAGGGGACGGGGTTATCGACAACGATTCATATTTTTAAAATACCTCGCATGCATATGCCATAAATAAAGAAAACTCACAAGCCGGCACCACCAAAGCCTGCTAGCTTGCGAGTCTGTATTGAAAACTTAAGCTTGATTGCATCACTGTTTAAAATTTGAGTGTTAGTCCATAGCCGATTCCTTTGGCAACTACATCTTCATACCACTCAACAGCTGCATCCATATTCTTGACCTTTTTATAACGATAGTTTATATTAAGCTCCATGTTTTTGTTGTGCTGGTAACCAACCCCAATCTCGTAATTACGAAGGTCGCTACCGACCCCGACGATATCATAGAGAGTGGTTTCCGAAGTCTAGGCAAACCTCTGATTATGTTAATTTTGAATTTTCCTTATACCTTTCCTAGTAATGCGAATTTCTGGAATAGTACCGCTGCAATCACCTTTCTATGTGCTTGTCCGTGATGGTTTGATTTAGCTCAGCCTCAATAACGCTTGCTTCCGGAATTTCTACCATAACTCATCTTCCTTCTCGCTATTTTTCAATAAATTATAAAAAAATGCTTTTAATTCCTGTTTGATGTCAGCAGGCAGATGTTTATCCGGAATGCCAAGGATTGCTCACTGTATCCCGTACAGCATATGGAAGCAGGCACCGGGATCGCGTTGGCGGCGAATGCGCCTAAACGCTTCCTTCGCGCCAATAGCTTGAAGTTGCTCCGGTGTTTCGATTCCGACAGCCTGCAGATTTTCTTCCAACACTTTGCCTACATTGGGCAGTTTTGATAATTCGCTCATAACGAAATCCCCTCTTATCGCGTTCATGCTTCACAGCCAAGCTTGCGTTCCGCCTGCTGCCGTTACAATTAACACAGTTATCCGGGTCAATATGCCACCGCTGGTCTTGGATCAATATCTTAATGACAAAAAAGAACATCCGCCGTTTGTTCTTAAAAAATATCGTTTCAAATAAATAACGATGTCAACAACCCCGTCCCCTTGACACTGGGGAAGAGAAATATCATTGTTGAAATGGTAACCGGTCACTAGTAAAAACTCTCCTTAATCACACGAGGTGGTGCTATCGCTTTCGAGATCCAGCGTATAAACCACACAATGCGCTTTACCGTTGATTTTTGCCTTGTAGAGAGCACTGTCGCTTTTGCGCAAAAGTTCATCGAATTGAACAGGTGTAGTGACCGTCATATTTGCAATGCCTATGCTGACAGAAAGTGCCTGCAACTCAGAAGATCCCGGAAAATGGCATTTGAATTTCCGGATGAGCTGTTCGGCTCTCTCTTGCAACTCTTCGATTCGGTGTTTGCCTAAGATGACGATGACAAACTCGTCGCCACCCATGCGAATGCAGGCATCGTTAGGAAAAAGTTCCTTCATTAATCGTGCCGACTTTTTCAAAACCATGTCACCGTAATGGTGTCCTAAAGTATCATTAAACAGCTTGAAGTTATCCAAATCAATGTAAAGCATACTAATGTCTGCATCTATCATCTTTTCTCTGATATTTTCAAATAAATAGCGTCGGGTGAACAAACCGGTCAACTGGTCACTATAAGCCATTTGTTTGAGTTGGGACTGTAATCCACGCTCTATGGTAACATCACGAAAAACATTAAGAGTTCCAACAAAATTACCGAAAAAATCATTAATCGATTCAGTATGAAAATCTAAAATCCGCTCTTTGCCGTTACATAGAAGGCCAATCCCACTTTCCTGGTCACAGTAAAGCAGATGTGGAGGATTGGCGGGAAACTCAGCAGACGCTTCTCTGATCGGATATGATCGGCATACTACGTCTTCAGAGGTGACTTGAAAATACTCTTCAAATTTTGGATTAACCATAATCACATTATTTGTTGTGTCGGTTATCATAACTGCGAACGGCATAGTGCGCAAGATCAGGTCCAATTTGGCGTCAGTATTCTTCAACTCAGTTACATCATGTGCCACGCCAACCGTGCCAATCAGTTCACCGCAATCGTCAAATATTGGTGATTTATAAGTTTTTAATTGCCGCATTCCTTGCGGTTCAGCTACTGTTTCATCAAAAACTCCCGGCTTTTTTGATTGGATTACAATAGAATCCGTATCCAAGCAGACATAGTCACTCTTTTCATATATCTCCTTTGGAATGCTCCAGATGTGATAATGATCATAGCCTTCAACATCTTGGCGCTCTTTTTGTACGGTTGAACAAAAGCTATCGTTAACCTTGACATGTATGCCATCTAACCGTTTGAACCAAATTAGATCCGGTACACTATTGATTAGTGTATCAAGATAAGTTTGGTTCAGGGTAAATTTGCGCTCAAGAAGAATTTGCTGAATGAGTTTTTGGTAACGAAAGCAAATTAATTCAGGCGAAAGAGGGTGGATCCAGATATCCGCTATGTTAACCAAAAGCGAAGTAGGTAGCCGTTCCAACTGATTTGGGTACAGACAAAGAACAAACGCGCTGCCGGCGTATAGTTTTTTAACGCCGCATAGTTCAAGCTGTTCAAGATCACAGATAAGGATGTCACAATTCAAACGGTTGTTTAGCATTGCGACATCGGTCTTGGTTACCGATATACTGATTTCTTCGTGCATCGATGCATCGGCAAGTAGTTTAGATAAATTCTCGCTGCTGCTGGCAATTACAACATCAATATTGCGGCGGTACAAAATGTTGTCGCCTCCTATACAAACTTTGGTATCATTATATCACAGAGCCTGTTTCTTGCAAAGAGCTCAATTGGTCCATTCTGATGTTGAATTAAATAATAGTGCTGATAGGATGGCGAGGGTAGTGCTGTCGCCTGTCCAATATAGGCTGCAGGCAGCATAAAAGTAAAGGCAGCCAGCATAGCCGACTACCTTTCCAGAATACACCATACTTTTTTGTCTAACTTTTGGGGTCACTTCATTTCCAGACGCTTTCCATAAATGTGTTTAGTTGTTTTGATAATCAGAAGTAAAGTTTATACTACCAAAGAAAACTTACTGTACAAAGGAATGACTGTGAATATAAAATTCCTCTTGACTTGGCTGAAAATTCTTCTCCATTTTTTCCAGACTCTCATCAAAGCGTTGCGCTTCTTGTTCGTCTATCTTCATCACCGCGCTGTCATAGTAAACCCATTTCCTTCCGTCCAACGCTTCTGGCTTCAGTTCTTTTACCATCATTGCCGCTGGGTATGTTCCATTCTCAAGACAAACATTGTATTTTTTACAACTCTTAAAGCCACGGCTTACATAATTGTTTGGGTTTCCAAATATTACAATAACATCGTAGCCAAGTGCAACCGCTTGTTCAAAAGAATGCTCCATAAGCATTTTTCCGTAACCCATTCTTTGGTATTCCGGCATAATACAAACAGGACCGAAGGTAAGGATTTCTTTTTCTTCCCCAGACTCATCAACCATTCTTGCCTTTGTGTACATGATATTTCCAATGACTTGATTGTCAACTTCAATCACAAAATCTAATTTTGGCAGAAAGTCCTTGTGAGAACGCATAACATGAACTAAATAGTGTTCAATGCAACCTGGAACATATAAATTCCAAAAAGCTCTCCTAGTGACTTCTTCAACTTTCTTATAATCAGTTTCCACTTCGTTTCTGATTTCTACCTTCTTATTCATCTGTGACCATTCGATTTTTTCTCGTTTCATGCAATTATTCCTCCTAAAAGTAAAATCTAACTTTTTGGGAGGTTTGTGCTTGAGATTGTACGCAAACCTCCCGGTTAATCTACAATCTCCGAAATGTTGTTATTTTTCATATAGCGACTCCTTAAAAAGGCTTATTACAGTTAGTCTGATGACCGAACTGTCAGCGATAATATTACCATGAAATTATAAACTTTTCAACCAATGCGCAATTAATAATCACTGTCTAATCCTGCCCCTCCTGAAACTCCACATACAGTTTTGCCGATTTTACTTTTTCGGGAAGCCTGCTTGACCTTACCTCGGATCAATAGACACGATAAACGCGCAATATCTTAAGAATTCGCAGAATCGCACATTAATTCATTGACTAAATTATTGTTTTATTAAAAATCTTGTTTCAAATGAATAACGATGTCAGCAACCCCGTCCCCTTGACATTTCTATACGATTTTGCAGACATCAACCCACCCTAAGTTGGCTGAGTATTTTTCCAACTCTGCTATTGTCAGCTCAATCGCGCTATTAGAACTGCCACACGCAGGAAACACTGTTTTAAAACGTTTGAGCGATTCGTCCAAGAAAACTTTTACACCGTCATTGACCACAAAGGGACAAACACCGCCCACAGTATGACCAACTAATGGTTCCACTTCTTCGTAGGATAGCATTTTAGCCTTTGTGTTAAAATGTGCTTTGTACTTAGAATTGTCAATCTTTGCATCACCGGCAGTAACGATCAATACGACTTTTTTGCCAACATGAAAAGATAGCGTTTTCGCAATACGGCATTCCTCACAATGCAACGCCTGAGCCGCAAGTTTAACCGTTGCGCTAGAAACATCAAACTCCAACACTCTATCTTCATTACCTATCTGTCTAAAATATTCTTTTACTTTTTCGACTGACATACTTACACCTCCAAATATTTATACATGCTTCCACAAAAACTGATTGTTTTCAAAGCAAGTGCAGATTCTCCCCGTGTCTTTTAGCCAAGACAGGTAGGAACGGATCGTACTACCTACCAAAACATACTGTTCAAAGTTCATAAGCAATTCATACTCATCAAACACCTTTTTCAAAATAGCCTCAAAAGTCAACGGTACTTCGCAAAGAGAAATCAACCTTTCAGCAATTTCAAACACCTTGCTACGGTTAAGACCTACCAATTCTTTGATATCCTTAGCCGCATCAGTATGTGCCGGGACAAAGATATTGGCTTGCAACGCTTCCACCTTGTCCAATGTATTAAGGTATGCAGCAACATCATAAATAAAGGAAATTTGATACTTGTCCAATGTCTCTCTGCTGCTGATACAATCCGCAAGGAACACGGTGTCGTCAGGAGTACGGATGCCAATCATATCAAAAAAGTGTCCTGGCAAAGCGATGACCTCCAGATCCTTGGGGAAATCTTTGTCTGTTATATCAACGACATCGCTTTCCGCCGCAAGCAGGAATTTATGTCGCAGCTCTTTGCAAGGATAGCCGCCGTATAAAAAGGACGGCTCTAAAATCGGGTATTTGGTAAATGCAGTTTCAATACCGCTCGCAAAGATTTTGCAACCGGTCTGTTGCTGCAAATAGCGGTTACCGCCAATATGATCGGCATTGGAATGGGTATTAATAATTGCATTGAGATTCCATCCGTTTTCATTTAAAATCTTGCGGACTTTTCGGCCTGCGTCCTTATCGTTGCCGCTATCAATCAAATATACATCTGTATCTGTTGACTTATAGATACCGATTTTAGCAGGACAGTTTATGTAATAGCTTCTTTCTCCAATCTGTACTAATTCAAACATAACTATACACTCACTTTCGGTTCATTAATCATTGGGGTAAAAAATCATATCATAAATGGTACAAAGATTTTTGTAGGGGTTTCGGTAAGAGTGGGGTACATTAGCAGCAAATCGGATTGCCTGCTTTTCAGCCAACGTGACTTTTTCTCCGTTTATAAATAAATCTAATTTCCCTTGGATAACAAAGATATATTCCTCCACACCATCCATGTGCTTTTCGGAATCATGATTGCACCCGGAGTCAAACTCAATATAGAAAGATTCAAAACTCCTCAACGGATCAAAACTGAATACGGGAGATGCTTTCATCTTTCCATTATTCCCCAAAACTAAATCTTTGTCTTCCAAATTCACAACCCTATATTTAGCTTGCTGTTCTTGGAGAAAGAAAGACAGCGGTATTCTTAGTCCCGTGGAGATTTTCCATAAGGTATTTACTGTAGGAGAGGATTGCCCCCGTTCTATTTGACCGATCATTGGTTTACTGACCCCAGTTAGTTTTGAAACATCATCCAAAGACATATTCCTGCTTTGTCTTATGGATTTTAGCCGTTCTCCTATGGTCAAATTTGGTATATTCATAGCATTGCTCCTGTGTATTATAGCATATTTAATATAACATAACATACAGCAAAACAAAAAGCAAGGGGGCTGTAATAAAATGCCACAAACAAAGAAAACTCGCAAGCCGGCACCATCAAAAACTGCTGGCTTGCGAGTTTGTATTCTGATTAAAATTTGAGTGTCAGTCCATAGCCAATTTCTTTGGGCAACTACATCTTCATACCACTCAACTGCTGCATCCATATTCTTAACCTTCTTATAACGATAGTTTATATTGAGCTCCATTGTTTTTGTTGAGCTCCAAAACAAGAAAGGGTAGTATGCAAAGAAGGCAAAAACGGTACTTAATCGATACATCCCTAAATGGAATATATCCGAGTTCGTCCAATATCACGATTGAGAAATTTGGCCATTGCTTCATTCGGCAATGCGGAAATGCTCTTTAATAATAGCGTTCAACTGTGCTGCAATTTCAGAAAACCGACAGTTCAGGTCTAATGTTTTTACGCTTATCTTATTGCCGCTCAACTGGTAGCTATTATCTGGCTTGTGACATTCCATCCCCTTGACATTCCAATTCCAGACTCCGCTTTATTTCACATTTCTTGCGATTTATTGCGTATGCGCTACTGATTTTTTTCGCAAAACTACGGCTGTTTCATTTCGCTAAGTAACAATTTGTGTTTCCAAACAAATTTGAATTTAGCGCTCCACAACTTTTGTCAGCAAAACCCGATCCTCATCACCAGTATTTACAATACTATGCTCAGATCCTTTCCTGCATATATGGCAGGAGTCCATTGAAACTAAAGTGTCAAGTTCTATTGATGATCTCTTACCAAGCGTTGTCCAAACGCAAACCGATTATGATGAATAACTATTCTTAGCTTCATTCATTTGGGAGTTCTTCAAACTTCGGTACTTTCTCAAGCTCAGTATCCCAGTTTGCTTTGCTTGCATAATAGATATGTCCCTGCGGCTTTATGTTTATATTGCTGTCAATACTTCCTGCAGGTACAACCAGCAAATTCCCATCCATTTGAATATTTGGCAAAGCCGATCCACAATTAGTACAAAAACTTTTTATGTGTCCTTCTGAACGAAAATTAAAGGTTTTAGATTTTTCTTTACCAGACAACCATCTTAACTTGGCTGTAGATGAAAAAAGATTGGCGGCATGTGCTGAACCTGTATCCTTACGGCATCGCTCACAATGACAAAGATAGAAATTTTCGAAATCTCCTTCTATCTCAAACGTAACTTCACCACAAAGACATGATCCTGTATATATCATAATCAAATCTCCCTTCTAAATAGTTCACTTCTTAATTAAGCATTTTCTTTGCTACTTAATATTAACTCATCTTAAAAAGTTTCCAGATGATCTGAAAAGCAGTGTAGGTCTTGCCTGTGCCAGTCGCCATGACCAGCAGTATACGGTCTTGCCCTTTGGCGATAACTTCTATGGTTTTATCAATTGCGATACGCTGATAGTATCTTGGTTTCTTATGAGAAAAAGCGTCGAAATAGTCTGGTTCTGTGAAAATCTTTTCTTGCGTGGCATCCAGTCCTTTGCCTTGCAAATAGCAACTTTCCAGCGAAGCGGCAACTTTAAGGCCAACTGCAATAGTAGCGGAAATCTCATCATACCGTTCACGATACAGTATGTTATTCACCAGGTTATCCATGAAGGCAATAATATTGCCAGACTTATAGGACACAAAGCTGCGCCAGTTTACAAGCACTTCACCTTTCAGATATCTGCAGTATAGGTTACGAACATGGTCACAACCAGCTTTCCCAGCATCAGTTTCACATCGGTATAACCTAGCTGTTTTTCACAAAGCCGCCAGAACGCTGGCAACAGATCGTACTTTGCCATTCAGCCAAGAATTTATTGTCCTCAAAATCTTCTTCCGACATAACAACGCGCAGCACCTCATCGAAGGAAGCCGTACGGGTTTTGCAAAGTACACTCATCAGGGCGACTTCGATGCTTTCCTTTGTCTGTAATTTGCTTTAAAGTTAAGTTCGGCCATAATCCCGCCCCTTTACAGTGGAAGTTGAAGATGACAGTTGAAGAAACTACTTCGTCTTCCACTACTAACTGTAACTTCAACTTTTCCCTATTCTCTCATCCGTCTTATTTGTCTGACGTGAAGACAACTGTCTTGCGGCGACTTCCAAAGCCTTGATGTTTTCTTCTCCACCAACTCGTTCTTTGTACTCACGACGGCGAACAGCAAATTGGTCGTATTCCTGTTTCGCAAATTCATCTGCTTGCAGTTTGCTTACACATCCTTTATTAGAAAGCACCTGACGCTCATTAAACTTGAGAAAAGCATCTAGCTTTTGTTCCCAATCCTTAATAAACACCTGTTTTCGCCGTCTGGCTTGATCTTCTGCATAATCCAGCCACATGACAACGATTCGATTAAGCTCATCAATTTCTTTTTCATTCAAATAGTTTTTAGCTACAATCACATCATTCTTACGAACTTCATCGCCTTTCCATGTCGTTAATCCCATATTAGGAAGACTATGATTGGCACGAGATTGAATTAATTCAGCAGCTGTCATTCCAGTTGCAACATAATGCAGCTTATTTTGAATCACACTAAAAAACTGAATGGTTTCATGAGAAGAAGGTTCATAATCAGCAGCCATAGCAAAGATTTCTTTGACACGCAGATACATTCGTCGTTCGCTTGCGCGAATATCGCGAATGCGTTCCAGCATTTCATCAAAATAGTCCGGTATACCCGATCCTGGCAACGGAGGATTTTTTAGCCTCTCATCATCCATAACAAAACCTTTGACTAAGTACTCTTTGAGTCGCTCCGTTGCCCAACGACGGAATTGTGTACCGCGCTGTGAACGGACCCGATAGCCGACGGCAAGAATGGCGTCTAAACTATAGTGGTCAATTTCCCGGGAAACTTCCCGTTCGCCTTCCATTCGAACTATCCGGAATTTCCGGATAGTTGCCTCCGGCGACAATTCACCTTCAGCATAAATATTCTTCAAATGTTCATTAATCGTTCGAACGTCTTTTTGATAAAGCTCTGCTATTAACCCTTGGCTGAGCCAAAGAGTTTCATCTTCAAACCGGCATTCCAGGCGGGTTTTACCATCTTGGGTCTGATAAAAAAGAATTTCTCCTCTGGACGAAGAAATCTCATTGTCTTTTTCGTTCATCCATATCCCCCTCCCCAGTTAATAGAGTTAAGTTTTTAGAGTTTAGTTATTTAAGACCTCCATTTAACTCTTAACCCTAATTCAGATCTTCGCCAATACTTCTAGTTCTTACCATCCGTTCCGGTCTGAACTTTTTCATATCTGACCTTGACGCCGTCATCTAAATCAATCGCAATACGAGCAAGCGCCAGATGGGCTATCTTTTCGTCGTAATCCTTGGTTTCTTTCAACTGCTCGATTAGCTTATCCTTACGTTTTTCGGCAGCGGCCACCTCACAGGCGTTGGTGCTGCAATCGATAGTCTCTTGCATCCGGGCAATTTGCGTTCATAAACACGTTGCCTCTTGTGCAGATAATCGATACGAAGATTGCCGATGGTGTTTTCGCCGTAACGGTACATGTAGATCAGCGCCTTGAAACCATCTACCTTGCCGCTGTCAAAAAGCCAGTAGATGGGACGTTTCTGATAAACTTTGCAATGATCCTTCTATATCAAGACAGCAACCAAACATACAGCCAACGGTATAGTAAATAGAGCTGCGGATATCTCGTCCCAGATCCGCTTTGCGGACGGTTACGTCTTTATCAAGCCTTCAAGAATAACGAGACTTTATGTCGAACGTCGGGTTGCATATAACCGTTAACAGGAAATCCTCCTAAATTTGCTTCGAAGTATAATTTCGTGTAAGGGGTGTCGACATTTTAAATTTATCTAAATACCCGTGAACTTACAAAATCAGCCTACTTCCGCTCTATCACCGCTACACACTCAACGTGTGTTTTGATAGAAACGTGATACTATTACGCGGAATTAGAGATTTGCGAAATTGTTTGACCCCTTTGACGGTAGGGGGTGTGGTTTAATTAGAATTGCCATTTTTTCCAAAAATCATAGAAATCTATAATTGCTTGGCCTTTACTAGTAATTCTGGTTGTAGTGAAAGTAAGTTTTCTTGTACTAGTAAACTTTCCAATTTCGGATAATTTGGCAAAAACGTATTACAATAAAAATTATGGTATTTACCAACCCAGACATATTTACTATAGATAGACGCTTGATCTCTATATAATTGTAATTTATTCATGACTTGCTTCTGATGCTTTTTTACGAAAGCAATTGCTGCTTCTGGATCTTCGTTAACTATTTCCTGTAGACACCCTAAATAATTAATAAATAGATGACCGTCGGAATCTTTAGCTACATAGATATTTTGCGGTGCATCAAACGGTTCAGCATAATATCTTAAATGTTTCTGTAGTAAAACATTAACATTCTCAGATAGTATTACCCTCGGATAAATAGCTTTCTTGTTTTCCATGTTATAAGTTTCAATTAGCGCATCTCCGAAAACAATCTCGTTGTCCATATAATGAAGTCCTACATCTAATCCGCCACGCACAAAGAAACCTTCAACTGCCATATTTAATTGGTAAAGGGCGACCATGTAAAATGTGTGCCCTAACTCATGCTCGGCATCCCCATGGATTGGGAAACCGATGACTATATTGTCTGTAAACATTTTAAACGCATACGGATTTTTCATCCCTTTTATCGGCTTTAATCCTTTTGGTGGATGAATACTATTTTTAGCTGCTTTTCTCAAAACACTTAATAATTTCGATAACAAATGGTTTCCATTCCCATTATTTATTTCTTGCTTCGATACTTCAGAGAATCCAAGAAGATCTAGAAAGGCGACTACGGAAGTTTTTAGTTCTTTTTTTCTATTTGTAATATAAGGGTTTCCCATCATATTCTTCTAATCTCCCATCATCTGATTTCCAAAAGGTAGAGTAATTAGTTATATATGTGGCTAATAATTCATGATCAAATAGGTTCTCACTAGATATACACAAATCAAATAATGCCGCTTTTCCGGGATCTAATTCAAAATATTGATCTCTACAGTCTAAATATCTTTGAATTTCCTTTTTATCCTCTAAGTGAAGTACACCAATAATCGGATCAGACGGAACACATAAACGCTTATCTGTTGCAAATATAATTTTCTTAAGACTTCGATAAACAGTCTGATCCTCAGGAATCACCCACTGATGAAATAAATAGATATAATCTCTCCCTGGAAAAAGTTGTGATGGGTCTTCGCCTCGAGTTGTTGCCCTTTCCGGATCAAAAATAATCGCTTCCATACTCGGTGTGTTTCCCATAATTTCTATAACTTCTAATCTTTCATTATTAGAGTGATCAAAGAGGATAATACACCCATCATCTTCCTTAACCAATGAATACTTAAAGTCATATGAGTTCCTGTCGCTATAGTGCCCTCCTGACATTTCTTCTCCATGTAAACAAAATGAATCTTGAACTAGACTAGCTTTCGCCATATACGGAGATATTCCTAGTTTCTCATAAGCTGAGCTACCACAACGCTGTAGCAGTTTCTTAACTTCGTCCCTAAAATAAAAAGCTATCTTATAAAGATCATTGTTGTATCTACTAAGGTTATCGCTGAAAAAGTGCTCCAGTGCTTGTTTTATATTAGGAACATCTTTACCTGATCCCATGATTGTCACTTGGTTATTTGGAGTTTGTGTTAGAATTGCCCCGTTTCCATGAACTATTTCAATATTAAATTGGACGTTCTCATGTCGAGTCTCATCAACTATAAAACCTATGGCACTAGATTGACCTGCTCGTCTACCGTATTTTATCGCAACATCATTAAGCAGCAAATTAAAGGGACCTAATGTGTCCAAAATATTATCTATATTAATATCAGACGACTGTTTAATTACTTCCGCAATAGCCAGTTTCCAAAAATCCACATCGCCAGCTAAGAACATCCCTATTTTCCTATCTATAGGAACAAATTTCATCGATAAGTCCGCTTGTACTTTAGATCCACTGATTGGCCTCGTTGTGACTCTAAAATCACTAATGAAAACCGCTTTGTCTTGAAATCGATATGTCGCAATTATTGTCACCTTCATCACCTCGCATGTATAGTATTTTTCCTATGCTGGCTCTCCTCGAAACGCGGTTTCAAAACTGTGATTATTTGCAAGTAAAGACCCAGAAATATACGTCAACCTCACTACCAAACGCATTACCCGCTCTTATACATTCTCTACTAATCAAAAAATTACCATCGTTTAACTCCCTTATCAAATAATCGCATTGGGCAATTATCTAAAAGCTTTGGTCTCTATGAAGAGAAAGCAAATTATTTCGTTCCTCAAAATCGTTATAAATTACTCTCTCATATTTTTCATCTATTTGCTGCTTTTGGTGTATTCCAGTTAATACGAAATGGCAATCAGCACCATACAATAACTTTAGGTCGGTTAAACGGTTAAGGTCACCTTTAATATGAGCCCTAAATCCACTGTCCATATTTTTAAAGAAATGGTCAGTAATGACTTATTTTAAATTCAATAAACATAATAGGATCAAAATGTTGAGCCACTTTTCGCATGCAGTTTTTTGCGACTTCGAGATCAAGTCCAGAAAAAAATTCCTCAAGTTTCTTTGAACTCTGTAAATTGTGAAGATCATTCTTGTCCCAATGTTTATTTTCTGCGTCATTAATCATTTCTTCTACCATTTCTTCTATTGGCCAAATCGTGAGCAGTTTATCACCGATTTCTTTTTCTTGAAATACTACAAGATCAACCCTTTTAGCCTGTGCATTTTTGCTTTTCTTAGTTTTATATTTTTCATTGAATTTTTTATCAGGCACTGCCCACTCTCTTGTAACGACAATACTCCGCCCATCAGTAAAATTTTTATTAAGTTCATCGTTACATTGAAATTGCTTATTTAACAAATACGCTAACTTATCTCTAATTATCGTTTCACCTTTACTAGTTAGGAATAAGTACGCCAATTCATCTTGAAGGTACAGCATTTCCAGTTGTTTTAGACATTTAATAACATCCTTCTGTTTCAACTGTTCTTCTCCTTATATCACTTTTTCAGCGAACCTTTGCTTTTTTTTAGTTTCACTACATCTTTTCCCCTACTCTATAGCAACTTTTATACTTGCCAAGGTGATTCCCAATTACTGCAACAACGGTAATCACTCTCATTAATTTGGGTTACACCAACAGTTTTTACTTGCAGAATCGAAAAACTTTATGTCTAGGTTACTGTTTCCTCTTTTTAGTGTTCTCACTATCCGTTCTTGCTCGATACTAAGTCTCCCGTAGTCGGGATTTTGTCCAAGATATATAGAAATGAACACCGTCTCAATGCTACCTTTGTGGAATATCTTGCTTATAAGATGCTCTTCTTGTTCTGCGAGTCTCCATCCATATACCACTGCAACTTTACCCAAGTCAGGCAATACATTCTCGTAAACAAAATTCAGGTATGTACTTCTTTTTATCGCTTTTAATTTCTGCTTTGAGTCTCCTTCACTCACAAACAGAGGAACATATCTGCATCCCCATTTTTCACCAATTTCGTCAAATAAGTTACTTTGATTATTAAGTTTTATTTTAAACTCTTCATTATTTTCATTACTCGCTAACATCAAATTACCGTGGGGATAAAAAACCAATGTTGGGTCCTGTATGCCGCAATATGGTTCACGGAGCATTTTAATGTCATATTCGAACCCCAAAGTGCCACTACCAAGGCTTTTGATAAAGCAATCTTTCATTTTATAAGGCGTGTTACTGTGGCTAGCCATTATGGCCCAGTAAACTAATAAGTCGTAGTTTAAACTTACAACAGTGTTAAACTGTTCTAGAAATTTTCGTATATCGTCTATCGGAAATATTACGTCAGTGTATTTTACATGTGTTTCTTTTACGGCACTGATAAGCGAATTTCTTATATTATCGTAAGTCTTGAAAGCGACATTGTTACTATCCAAGTTGAGTGCTTTGTTTACGACATAAGCTTGTCTTAGTTTATTCATTACCAATTCAAAATCAGTTGTTTCTAGCGCCTCAAATAACGCCTTTGAAGTCTGATCTAAAATAGAGTTGCCACATGCCTTATCAAACAAATTACTATAATTAAAACAACTGTTAACTGCAATACTTGCCCCATTTCCCAAAATAAGAGTAGCCGCTTTTAATGCTCTACTATCAGGAACGAGATCCTCAAAATTATAAATTGTGTAATCCTGCATGATTCACCTCTGAATGATAGTAGTTGCCTTCCTCAAAATTTACTGACCAATATTTGTGCATATAAAAATAACCATAATTTGCAGTTAGCAAATTATGGTTATTTTTCTCTACTATTCGACTTTATCCTGCACTGTACAACACTCTTATGATGAATTACTTAAGTTAATCCAGACTTCCTTTCCAAGGATCAAACTGACCTTTCGGGCGCACGTTAGCATCCCAGGACTTATACCGACTCCAGGTAGACCGAACATCAGTCTTTTTTGTCCGCCAATTATCTCGCAAACTTCTTCAGTTCCCCCGCGCCTTTTAAAAGGAATTTTTATCTTTTCAATATCATATTTTCACAATTTAGTTTCTTTCCTAGCTGAATGTAACAATCCCAGTTGACCCAGAACTGTTTCAACTGCTTCTGTGGCCACTGATACCGAGCAACAAAAGACTTCTCCGAATGGTGCCAGCTTATCCAGATGCTTCTCTAGGATTTTATGTGAAAGCAACTCAACCTGCTCAGCGCATTTCGTGTAAAAAACAACCCTGAATTGCCATTCTCCCACTGGTTGATTGTAGTGCCGATACTTTTCTATTCGTTTTTCAAGATTATTAACTATTCGAGTGGCTGAACCTTTTTCGCTACCTGAAAGTTCGTTAAGACGATTTTTCAGGTTTTCTAGGTAGGACTCAGCAAGCGTCACATCTTTCTCAAGGGGTAACTCGTTTCCGCCCGGACAACCAACATGCTGAGGAATAAGCCCCTTGATGTTGACCAAACGTCGTCCTCCACAAATCTGGCAAGTGGCCTTTCTCCCAAGCCACATGTAATTGACATCTGTAAGCCGATCGGCAACGGTGCTGGTGCTCCCGATGGTCATACCAACTTTCACTCGATGCGCGTTTGGATTTTCGAAAATGTATACAGACCCAAGGAGGCGGTAGCTAAAGTCAACCATTTAAAGTTTACCTATTCTTTCATTAGAATTATTTACTTATAACGTGCACATGTTGCCGAAGCTTTTCACGTGTTAAATTACACATCTATTATATTAACATCTTTATAACGGCAGCTGTCTATCTTAAATGTTGAATTCCAATAACAAAATTCAACCATCTCATTCATTAGTCGTTTTGGAAGAGTTCGCAACTCTTTAGCCTTAAGAACATATTTATTGGACCAAATAATGCCCTCAGCAGGCACAGCGATGATAGCGCACTTGTTTCGAATGTTTAATACTTCACCATCAAATTCAAAAATCACCAATTCCTCATCTTCGAGTATCTCTAAGTATTCTATTAGTTTTCGACGTACAACTCTAACCCAGTCCCTATGAACAAAGCAATGCGGCCGGGCATTATACAGAGCGAGTTCAGCTTCCCATGCTATACGTTCCTTCTCCCATGGTAAAAGGTCAAAGTGTTTTCTTCCTTCTAATAGCCAATCACCTGAGACGGCCGGTTCAAATTTTCTATCTCTCGCTTTCTGATCAAGACACCATGTAATCCACGCTAAGCCCTGCTCGTATGATTCAACCTCCCAGGGCATCTCATCTTGAATCATAGCTATCCTGCGTGGTGTTGACATTACCCCGGAAAGCAGTACAACCTCCTGTCCATAAAGGTTACAGCAGAATATAGCTGACAGTTTAAAATCTCCAAAATCAATAATTAGCTTGTCAGTGCGGTTTTCCTCTTCTGTAAAGCCTATAGATTTCATTAAATCCCTAGTTGAAACGCTCAACAGATTCACTACCTTCCATAGATTTAGGTAAACATTTGATCAAATATATTATACGTATTTTATTGCAGCTGGCTGAAACACCTTTAAAATATTTACATTAAAGTAAATATTTTTGCCACCCGTTTGCGGAATTCTTTAAGTCCGATAAAATGCCATTCTGTAAACAACAAAAGCCAGGATTGGCGCACGTTCACCGCCTCCTGGCTCTCTTTTTGGCCTTTATACAGTTTATGCAATAGAAAAGTTTGTATAAACATCTCAAAACAGCGCTTTCGAAGTTATAAATATACACCACAGCCTGTTATGAGAGTTATCGTTTTCAACCAATAACCTTCTCCAGGATGATCCTTTTTTCAAAGCCGCCGCGCTCAACTAACTTCTTCTGACGAATTTCCTCCACCCGAGTGTGGTCAAGGTTAAATGTATGAAACAAGGCAAGAATGACTTCTAATATATCGGCCGCCTCTTCTTCATTCGGCGTTTGACTAAATTCCTGCAATTCTTCGATGAGCTTCTCCATCAAGGATTGCTGATATTCTGCCTCCTCTGCGATATGAAAGCTGCATTGCTTGCCGTGACTTTCAATAATATCGAGAATTTTATCTCTAACCAATTTGTTATGGATTACTTCCCCCGCCATTTCATCATCCCTTCGCAGCCAACCAGAATTTTCGCACATAATCTTTCTCAATGGCTAATTTCAGTTCGTCATACTGCTTTTCCTTCTTGAACTGACTTTCCTCAAGCTTTTGCTGCAGCATTTTGTTTCTTTGCTCTAATCGGATAATGACATCTTCTAAGGGGCTAGTGTTTGACTTACTAGAATTCTCCGACTTATGGCTGTACACAAGGTTCCACAAATCGTCAGAGAACATATATGACCAGGGTATCACATGATCAACTGACAAGTCTTCACTAGCAATTGGCTGCTGACAATAAAAACAGATCCGCTCTCCCTTATCAAATTCTAGATCCAAATACGGATGGAATGACGATAAGTTTTGGCGCCGGATTTTACCTTCCGCCACCGCCCGTACCTTCATGGCGATTTTAGGACTATAGTTAAAGCTCTCTAACATCTGTGTCCAGCGATAGTTGATTACCTGTAAAAGTAGTTCTGAGTGCTCTGTCAGTGACCTTATTTGTTCTGAATGGAGCGTAACTATTCCCGATTTCCGGTCAAGCTGATAAATATCATATGTAGTACCACCGACAGTCATGAAACGGTAGCACACATCTTTCCTCAGCGTCTTAACAATGCTTCCAATCGTATCCTGATAAGCCAATGATAAACCCAACCGTTCAAATTGGACTTTCTCAAAGCGCTCCGGAAGATAATTATCTTTCGCTCTATAATACCGGTCAATCAGCTCTTTTGTTGCGCTCAATACTTCTGGAAGCTTCTTTAAATTAGAACCTTGCACAAGATCAAAGTATATCGTTTGATTCCAGTAATAGCACAGATACCTTTTGGCAATTTGCTTGAACGATAACGTTGTACTATGTTGACCTTTATCTAACGTTGCTACATATAGTTCTACTAATGCTTTAGCCCATGCCATTTTGTAGGTGTTATCATAACCGCAATTCATGATGATATGATTCCAAGTTTTGATATATTCGTCCATCTAGGTCCTCCGTGTAACTTGGGATACGTTTACATTAACTGCGGCTCGGCAACATGCCCTTTAACTCTTCAATGCTATAGGCCTCATTGTTGCCTTTCGAATGTAAAGCTAAGTGACAGTTTGGGCATACCGGTATTAGATCGTTTAAAGGGCAATCTGATATTCGCCGTTTACTTCTGCTAGAGACTTAATATGATGCACATGTATTTTTCCCTTGAATTCTTCGCCATAGAAATCACCAAAATTAAATCCACAGATTAAACATGTATCCCCTTTATGTTTAATACATTCTTGCCGAGCTTTATAACTTCTTTCATACGCATTAACGGTGATTTGTTTTTTGGCGCCTTCTATATATTGGTTTACTTTATCAGAAGGTAATTCTTCCGCCATTAATGGATTTTGCTTGCGCGCAATAAGCCTTTGAACTTTCTCTAAGAGTTCATACCGCATGATCTGCTTAACTTGCTTAAATGGCTGAATGGAATTGTCAATAGCATAGAGCTCTTCATATGTAATAGGTTCAAAAACAGTCACACTGTTAGTATCAAAAACATATGCGCCATGATAATGCTCGTCAACAGGGGGATCATATTTCTCAATATCTATAATGCGTGCTGCTGCTATGATCGAACTATTAAATTGAAATAGCACGAGTGATCCACTAGCACAATTCATCCCCGATTTACGGTAATAGTAGTAACCATTTTTCTCTATGAGGTCTTTTAAAAAGTACTGTTTCTGGATATCCTCAAAGGACCATCCAGGAAATTCTTCATCCTTACTCATAGGAAGTATTCGTATCTGTAATTCGACTTCTTCCACAATCTCGTTATTAGGGCGCGGTAAGTCCAGCTTAAGTCCCAGGTGGTCCGCAAGCTTATACCATTCAGTACACTCACGAATTTTTTTCAGCTCTTGTTTGAAGAGATCATACTCTGACAGCCCGTTCGTTTCAATGCCGTACATCTTGTAGAGTGGATAAAAACCTGTACCAGCCGTATTCGTGTCTTTATTAATAACTTTTGCAGAAAGAAGTGGTAACCCAAGTTCATGGCATAACCGTGAAACTTCTCCAATGGGCCTCCCAATGTTCCTATGAAACATCCGTGGTTTAACTCGTTTCGCCAACTCCTCGTAATAGATAGTTGGTTCTTTTTTTATTACTGATATCAGTAATTGCTCCGCCAACTTTATTTGATCATCGGTCAACTTTGTAAACATAGCTTAGCCTCCCATCACCAACGCCAAATTTCTTTTAGTGCCTTGTCACTAGAACTTTTTTCGTGTTCGCGTTCACCAAATAGTTCGTCATTTCTAGCTACAGTTGGGTCAAACCAGTCAGCTTTCTTCGTTGCCCATTCAACCCACGCGGCCGTTTCCTCATCCAGTCCATCGTGTCCAAAGGAAGCCGAAACTGCCTTGACATAAGCGCGGATTCTACACGCAGTCTCATAGTCGAGTGCGGCATTTTCCAGCGCTATTGTTTTCTCTACTTCCGCATTATATCTTTTTCGCCGTTCTTCCTTCCGGCGTTCAGCTTCCGCCTTTTTACGAGCTTCCTCTTCTCTCGCTTCACGATCAAGACGAAGCACTTCAGATTCCTCATAAAGCTCTATTAACATTTCGCCAAGCCGAGATTCAACATTAATTTTATCCGTGTCTCTGAAATATCGTCCCTGCCGAATGCTTATTCTAAGCCTTCCGTTGAACACATAGTCATACTTACGAATCTGAGGCTCTGATGCCCACGAGCTGCGCCGTTTCTCATCTCTATACTTAATAAGGGCTTGCGCTTCCTGTTTTGTAATTACATGCTCGACCTTATCCTGGCCCTCAGCAATTTCAATACGTACATGTTCATTCCTGACACGAAGCGAAAGGTCATCATTGACCGATCCACCTAGCTTTTCAACCTGGCGAAATATAGCGTCAAGTATCCGGTACACGCGAGGAAGCGACTCATTCGAAATTACTCCGGCCAAAAAAGGCGGGTTGTAATAATAGTCTTTTTTCCTTTGTGCACCTTCTTCTTTTCTGTCTTTATGATTCCATTCTTTTACGACACTTCTATAGGCAGCTATTTTTTTATGAAGATGAGCATTCTCAACAGGCATCTTGATTTCCTGGACAGCGCTCAAAACCTTTTCCCTTTCCGTGTCCGTTAAGAATTCGAGCGGTTGTTTGGCAGGACCAGCAATCTTTTCCTTGACTTCCTCAAAAGTTTTTGCGCCAGTAATTTGAGTAGGTCCATTAGTTTTGGGCAGGGGAGTTTTTGGTACTTTCGCTCCGGCGTTAACTTTTGCCCAATATCCTAACGGAGGGGTAGGAACATTTAGCTTTTTGCAAATCTTATGAATTGCAACGTCTGAAACTCCATATTGCGCAGCAACTTTAACAACCGGGTTTGCCCAGACCTCTTTGTACAATTTTTCTCGGTTATAGGTGTTGTATTTGCCGCTCGCACCCCAATAAGGAACATAACCGTCTTCAGCATCGTCTAGATTCTCCCCAGTTTCATCGCCGGGGTTGTCGTCACTCTCTTCTTCCGGCGTTTTTTCCGGAACGTCCTCATGATCCAAATCTTTTTCAACACTTTTTTCTGCAACGGCCTTGCGTATGCGTTTTGGCTTGTCGTTTCCAGGAAGCGTAACTTCAGCGATAGTGGACTCCGGTAATGGAAGCTGCTCAACTGGCTTGCCAAACTGTAATTTTACCCAGTATCCCGAAGGAGGAACCGGAATATCTGCTTCTTTGCACAATTTCAACAGATCATTATAGTTAGCGTTATACTTTTTCGCGACGCCGGCTACAGATATTTCCCAAATTTCATTATAAAGTTGCTCTCTGGTTATATTTGAAGCTTGTTGTTCAGTCAATATCCTTCCCCCTTTTGTCTAAAATGGAGTGTAGGTACTGCTGTAAATCACCATGAACGTAGTCGTTATCCCATGAAAGCGAAAACGCGTATTCAAAAAGTCTTATATCGCCTACTCCGCGTTTTCGCTTAATATAAAAAGCAAGTCTTTTTTCATCTCCTCGAACTTAGAAATAATTGTTTCTAGGTTCTTTTCAATGTTTTGCACCTGAACGTTTGTTATCTTCCCATGTTTATATGCGATGAGCCGCTCGTCAATAATGTGATAGCTCCAGCTTTCAGAGAATCGCTCTTCGTTTTTTACAGCAAACCCGATCGGCAACAAATCGTTTCTCATACCAAGCCCTACAGCCAAAGGAGATATCCCTAGATAATCTGCCGCGATTTTTAATGTGATTTTCTTGCAGTTCCTAATTTCATCGTCTGAATACTTACCCATGTTTACTCACCACCCAGACTTCTAACATTAAATACATTATATAATTCAAACAATTAATCTTCTACCAAATATTACATACTTTTAGCAAAAGTATCCTACTTACCCGAAATACGACTATTAAATGAAATTATTAATAGTAGACAAAAAAAGCCGGTCAAGGCGACAGATTCACCCCAACCGGCTCCGTTATACTCTACTTTATATCAAATTCTCTCGTAATTATCTCTTTGCGCGGCACCTTGTTTCCGTCCATCATCGCTTCAATCATATTAACAGATTTCAGCACAGCATCAATACTTACATTAGGAATTTCCTCATTATTATCTAGATATCCATTCAGGTACTCCGCTGATGGGTTTTTGATGCCTAATCTTTCACAGACCAACCAGCAAACGCTTTCCGCTTCGAACTCGCGCCGATTTTTGTCTAACTGGCTTCTATCTTCCCACCATTTTTCATACGGAACCCCAAGATGACCACAATATAGATGCCCTAATTCGTGCACAAGGGTTGCAAATTTCGTTGTATCTGAATGATTTCTATTAACCACAATATCGTATAAGGTCTTAACCCAAATCTCCTTTTTGCTACTACTAATTTTTTCTTCTTTCTTAAGTTTACTAACTTGAATAAATCCTGCGCTAGCGGTACCATGCTCGACTTCCGTATACGATATCCCATCACATTTCAACTTCATTTTTAAATTACTAAAATGACGACTAGGGACTTCACCTTCGACTCCAAACGGTTCAAGAAGTTTCTTTGGAAACGGATCTCTTCCATACGTGTCACCCAGTTCAAAAACAAATGCGACAGGTCCAAAAGGACGTAAAATAACTAATGGCCTCGCACCAGGATTAATACTACGTTTGAACCTTTTTTGCCAATCAGATGCAGATGCAACATATTGGCTTCCTGGCTTTTGAATATGTAATAGCATTGCATTGTACGGAGCAATTCGCGGGAACCTCTTTATAAAATTGAACAGTTCCTTTAGCTCACTGCTCTTACGATAAGTACCAATTTCAGAAAACAGCTTGTCGAGCTCTGGGATACTTCTATTGTTCACCTGAATCCCTCCATCCATTGCTTGGCTAACCCGCGCACCTACTTATCATAAAAAAGTTTTCCAAAACACTTTTTATTGTTTGCGTTTAGTCTCCAGGGTAGGGCCTAAGGCTAAACTTCCATGCGTATAAGAAAACCTTTAGCTCCTTTTTTTGTATGATGTCTGCGTAAAAGTCTTCGTAGATTGGCATAATGCGTGATCCAATAATTACACCTGTCACCTTATTACAAGAAAAATCACTCTTCACCGTTTTAATGTAATCGTGGATTTGCTTATAAACTTCCTTGCCGAGTTCTCCTTTTTTGATTTCGACGACAATAAAACTCTCATCAGGATTTTTTAATAAAAGATCTAGTCGGTTCCCATCACTAAGGACAAGTTGCTGTCTAAAGAGCTTTGCACCTTCACTAATGACTCCTGGATTAGCCGCTATAAACGTTTCAACATCTGACTCATCTAATTGCTCAATCTCGTCACTCGACAGGTAAGAGTCTTTTAAAATACCTATTTCTTGGCCTGCTTCTATATATGATAATAACAATTCGACGTCAGCATCACTTAGTTTTTTCCACTGGCGTAAAGCGGATGTGATGGCTGCTGTTTCTGTTTGTGAAGGATTCAAGTTAGGTTTTCTCGATAGCTTGTTTAGTAGTTCAATTGTAAGTTCGACCGGCTTGCGTAAAATATTCGATGTAATGGGGTTTCCAAAGACAATTGTTTCGTTTTCTACGTTATTACTTTCTAACAGGTGCGGATTCCTATACTTTGTCATAATTAGTTTATTAGCTTTTGCCTGCGGCACTGGTAAAACTTGCTCGACGACATAGTAGGCCGTAATCACTCTCTTGCCTTTTCGCATTGTATGAAAAAACAAAAAATCTCCTTGTTTTATCTTATCGCGTAATATTTTCCCATTTAATTTATGATCTCCGTATGTATACTCATCCAGCATTGGGTCTATATGACCGTTATGGTTTTTAGGATCATCGTACAATACCAAGTAACTTGACATTCTTTGCCCCCTTAAATAATAGTGAAGTTATACATTACGAAGAATCTACCGTGATGTTCATAAATACTCGAATACTCAACATTTATTCCATATTATACCATAAGATACCTTCCGGATTTTCAAAAACAGAAAGCCGGTCCAGGTACTTTATCCCTCAACCGGCGCCTTTACTTATTAGGCTCACACTCAATGGTGGTACCATCTAGTAAACCTAAAATTATCAACCCGTCATTATTAATGGTTATCTTCTCTACCAGCGCAAAATATAAGTCAACATCAAATTTATCAATTTCCCTAGCCTCTCTTAGAATTGCAATAAATTGCTTTGCCTTATATCGGTTAAGTGCATTCTCGCTATGCAGGCTCTCCATCCATTTCTTAATAAAATAATCCTTGTTCTCAACTATCAAATTTAACACATTGATAAAAGCCTGATATAAAAGCCCGTCGTCGATGTGCCTACTTTCGCAGCCTTTTTTCCCCTTCGCCGGATATTTCCCGTTGCATCGCCAGATGATTCTTCTAAGCCTTTCATCTGTAGAGTTCCATACTTTCCTGCCAAAAATCTGGCCACAAGAACCGCAGATGACTCTGCCCGCAAAGGGGTTGCATGTTGTGGCATATTCAAACTTCTGGATATCATACTCTAAGGCGAAATTCCGCCTGCGCTCCATCTCAAGCTGTACCGCTTCCCACATCTCTTTATCAATAATCGCGGGATGGCTGTCTTCGACATAATACTGCGGCACCTGCCCGTTATTATCTGACCGCTTTTTGTTCAAGAAATCTACGGTGTAGGTTTTCTGGAGTAGTGCATCACCCTTATACTTTTCGTTGGTAAGCATTTTTCGAATGCTACCTTCATACCATTTTGCTTTGCCATGCCAGTTTAATACGCCGTCGCTTTCCAATTCTCTCGCGATCCGGTTGGCTCCTTTACCATCAAGGAATTCCTTGTATATGCGTTTTACGATTTTTGACTGCTGTTCATTGATAATGAGGTTACCGTCTTTATCTTTGTCATAACCTAAAAACTTAGTGTGGTTAATATGCAACTTACCTTGCTCAAACCGCCTTCTGATTCCCCAGGTCGAGTTTTCCGAGATTGACCGCGACTCGTCTTGCCTCCCCTGGCAAATATCGCTCGTTAGGAAACACATATCATATAGTCACCAATCAATTTCTTCCGGATATTCTATCCCCTCAAGCTGTATATCACCAGCCGAACAGCCGAATTCTCTTGTTCCCTCTAATACAACGCTTTCAATTTCACGATATTCCTTGTCATGTTCATTTAAGCGTTTGGCCATAGTCGGAATACTCTTTAACCGCTTTTCTTTATCCATATTAATAAATTTGATATTGAGAACATCGAGATACTGTGTAATATACCCGTCAGTCCAAGTATAATCATGATTTAAGAGATTCATCATACGGCTAAATGACGCCGGTGAAACCACCTCTTTGATGCATTTTGCAATTGCGGCTTGAAACAATCTTACCTTGGCAATAGATCCATCCCATATATTACGTTTGTCCAGCATCGCGTAATAATTATTCTTTGCTTGTTTTTCAGCATAAAGCCTTACAAAGTCGTTAAGAGCCATCGTGACAAACAGCAATTCCGGCCATAGCACATTGATTTTTAAATAAATGTTTTTATCATGAGCAATAATTCCCATATTCCTCATTTTATCCTTATTCATACCATTATCAATAAACTCAACTTCCCGATCACCCATCAAGGCATGCCGTAAATCGTAGCAAACGCCTAAAACTCTAATACGGGCCGCTTCATATCGCATATGTTCCTCTTCATTACCGACAACGGTATGCAGCGCCTCATACAGCGCGTCAAAATCCAAGCAATCACCATAAATAGCTACTCCGGCATTATTGGGAGTATTTGTAACATAGATCATTAGAAGTACCGCCTTTTCCTGTTTCCTGATTAATACATAGTTTCACGATTTATTTATTTGAGCCAGCCTGCTGTACAACTTCAAATAACCGTTTGTTTAGATAGATACGTTCTCTGCCAATACGCTCCGATGTTAAGAAGCCTTTTTCTTCAAGAGCAGCCAGATAGGTTGCCGCTGTCCGTCTGGAAACACGGAGGCCATCTTCCAAATACACAATTTTTGTATAAAATTCATAAAACAGCAAATCCACTAATTCTCTTGAGTAAATCTTAGGCAACACCTTTAATATATCCTGTGCTGTCGCTTCAACAACTGCGTTAATCTTCTTTACCAGCATTAAAGTTTCTTGAGCGGTTTCTTCCACACCATCAATCATGAAGAGTATCCATTCTTCCCAATTCCCTTTAAGTCTTACTTCTTGCAGCAATCGATAATACGCCGTCTTATTCCGGATAATGTACTTACTAAGGTAGAGAATCGGGCTATCCAACAATTCTTTGAGCACAAGATACAACACGTTAATTATTCTTCCCGTTCTGCCATTGCCATCGTAGAACGGATGGATAGATTCGAACTGATGATGAATTACGGCCAGTTTGACAAGCGGGTCTAACGTGTCGTAATCATCGTTAATATACCGTTCAAGATTAGACAAAAGCGACATAATTTCGATTTCACCGCTCGGCGGTGTATATACTACTTCACCGGTTGCGTCGTTTTTCAAAACCGTACCCGGCAACTTGCGAATTCCGGCACGGTTTTTTTCTATGTATTGCTGAATCTCAATTATCATGTTAATAGTGAGCATTTGTTTAGTTTTTACTGCCTCATAACCATTCCATAGCGCTGTACGATAGTTGACAACTTCTTTGGCCGCAGGGTTATTATAGTTAATTTGAGACATAGCCTTAAAAAGTTCATCATGTGTGGTAATAATATTTTCTATTTCCGAACTATCTTTTGCCTCGTTGATCGTTACAGCATTGATCAGAATATTTTTGTTTGGCATAGTATCGGCAAAACCCTTCAACTCCGCCAGCGCTCTGTGTGCTGCAGCAAGTCGCTTAAGTACACGCTTGGTTTCCAAATCGCTTTGTGGCGGTAAAGGCTTTACTATATTGTTATCCATCATGAACACCCCCTTCTTATGCCTAATTATATGAGTAATGGCTTCCTATATCAAGAGAACATAGGAAAAAAATCGTAAATTTTTCCTATGTTCTCAGAACATGAGCAATAATTGCCTATATTAATACTATTGTAGCGCTATCCCAGAACCTCCCGCACCTCAACGCCTGTTTTGAATACAAACACAGCCTCGACAAGCGATTTTACACTTACCTTTTCAACCAGCCGACGGAATAGGTCTCCATCAAAGCGCTCAAGCGGCGAAGACTGTTCCTGGATGAACTGTCTCATTTCATCAATCCGTTGAATTCGAATTACCTTCTGGGCTTCTTCATCCAGCAGTTTTTGCCGCAGTCCCCTAAGCCGTTCAATCTCGGCCGTCAGTTGGCCATACTCGTTGTCATACGCTCTCGTATCGAGTCCGGTCTTGGCGTTTAATCGGACCAAGCTCATGATCTCCTGCTGGAGTTCGGCCAGGCGGTCGTTTATCTGTTCCTGGGTATATTCATGTTCAACAGTATCAAGACTTTCATAAATATTATCCATTAGCTTTTTCATAAATACTTCTTTGCCGCCAATAACCTTGTTCATAGCCCTTACAAACGCCCGTTCAAGCTGGCGTTCAATCAGGGCCTTCTGCGGGCAAGCCTTATCACCATTCATTTTATGGTTGACGCATATCCAGACCGGCTTCTTTAGTTTTCCTACACCCCACATCTGCCGGTTAAACTTGGCTCCGCAATTACTGCAATATAGTTTCCCGGAAAACGGGTACTTGCTGGAGAATTCACTTTTGCCCGTTTTAGAGTAGCCTCGCAAATTGTTTCTTCTGGCAAGTTCCGCCTGAACCGCTGCAAATTCCTCTTTGGTTATAATTGCTTCATGGCTGTTTTCAACATAATATTTAGGAACATAGCCATCATTACGAACCCGCTTTTTGGTAAGGAAATCTATGGTATATGACTTTTGCAGCAGCGCATCGCCTGTATACTTTTCATTTTTCAAAATCTGATAGATATTGGAATCGTGCCACTTTGTATGCCCCGCGCCATTTTTTATGCCATCTTTTTCTAAGCCTTTGATTATGCTTATTGCACTTTTCCCCTCGAGAAACTCCCGATATATCCGCCTCACCACTTCTGCTTGCTCGGGCACAATAACAAGATTGCCATTTTCGTCTTTGGTATAGCCCAGAAACCATTTATGGTTAACCCAGACTTTTCCTTCTTGGAAGCGATACACAATACCCATGCGGGTTATTTTTGATAAATTTGAACTTTCCTCTTGCGCGAGCGACGACATAATACTGATCAGCAAATCTCCCCGCCCATCCAACGTGTTAATATTTTCCTTCTCGAAAAATACCGCTATGTTTTTCTCTTTAAGCTGACGCACATATTGAAGGCAGTCCAGCGTATTGCGCGCAAACCTGCTGATTGATTTCGTCATGATCATATCAATCTTCCCCGCCATACAATCGTCAATCATCCTATTAAACTCAGCCCGCTTTTTGGTGTTGGTACCGCTAATCCCTTCATCAGCATAAATGCCTACAAATTCCCATGCTGGATTGTTCGCGATTAGGCTGGAGTAAAACTTGATTTGCGCCTCTAGCGAACTGAGCTGATCTTCGTTATCTGTTGAAACCCGGCAATAAGCGCACACTCTAGTTTTGGCCGTCGGCTCAAGTCCCCTAAGTTCTTTTATCTGCTTTGCAGGTATAACCTCTATTTTCTTGCGCATTTTTCATCTGTCCCCTCATTGGCTTATATTTCTGATATACTTCAATGCCGTTTTTAAGAATCAATTTCAGCTTACCTGGTTCGAGGGCTACAATTCCGGCAAACACTTCCTTGAAGCGATCGATATCCAGGTTCGTCATTTGCATGGGATACTTCTTAAAATGCTTTTCCAATTTCTCGGTTTCATAATCCGTTAAATCCAACGGAACAGCCGCCCATTCAGTTGCCGTCCGCCGGTTTATTAACAAATCCAAATCATTCTGAAGTTCTTGTAATCTGGCTTCATCGGCCTTCTTCATCTGCTCAATCGTTTCATGAATTAATAGCTCCAAATTCTTATCTGAGTCAGGCAAACAAGTTTTTGTATGCGGGAGAATTTTTCCGTCAAGCCACTCTTTTCGAACCTTGTTATACGCTTCAACGCAAACCACCTCGAGCATCTCTTCATAAATATTGCCGCTCGCCTTACACTTGCCTTCGTTTTTCAGTTGGTAATTTCGACACCGCCAGCTTGCTTTTCGTATGACGCTGTTCTTACGTTGAAGTCCTCGGATATAACTGCTGCCGCAGCTTCCGCATTGGATTAAGCCGGAAAAGGGATATATTCGCTTCGCATTGCAACTTTCATGCCGTGTGGCAATTGCTTTCTCTTTTTCCTGCTGACGTACTGCCTGGGCCGCTTCAAATATATCTTCAGAAATAATCTGGGGGAACTTCTCATTGCCCAAATACCTCTCATCCATCAAAATTCTGGTGACCATGCTGTATTGCCAATCACAGGAGTCTCCACGCGGGCGTAAAATCCTGTGATTGATCAGGTACCAGGTAATGGCGTAACGGTTCATGCCCCCGATATATTTTTCATAAATCAGCCGGACAACCGCCGCCCTTTCTTCATGTATCTCCTTTCTCCCCAGGTAATTGAGCTTGTAGCCGTATGGATACAACGGGATAGTCGCCACATTTGTCACCTCACACCTTATCGTCGCCACGCTGCAATTTGTATCTTTCTTCAAGCTCCATGCCATTTTTCAGGCGGAATACGATGCACTCTCGTTCCTTGACTATCAGCTTGTCCACAAGGGTTTCAAAAAGTTCTGCATCGAAGCTCTCTAATGGGTTATCTATCCCTTCAAAGAATGATATAAGTTCGTCAGTTTGTTTTACCCGCTCATCCTGCCCTTCAATTTGCTGAATGATATTGTTTTTCTCCTCTCTCAGCCTGCCAAGTTTTCCGATTAACTCCTCATGCTCAATCCGCAGAAGAGTCTTATCCGTCACCCCCTTCTCATACAGCTGGAGCAGTACATGCTCTTGCTTTAACAAATTTTCAATTTCAGCATTAATGTCATCAAGCTTGCCGCCGCCAATTTTGGCATGACTAACCATTCTAAGCGTGGCGGAAAAGTTCGCTAACAGATGTCTGTTCATAAGCAGTTTATTAAAAACCCGGACGAACAGTTTCTCGAGCGTCTTGTTTTTAACAGGCCGCATATCGCAGGTAGACACTCGCCGTTCGATGTAGTTGGCACATCCCCAGAACTCTTGCCTGAACGTGCTTGAGCAGTTATGAATTTGATGTCTGAAACCTCGTCCGCAATTTCCACATATAATCTTGTGACTAAAGGGATACCTTGTTTGATATTTCCAAGCCATCTCCGGACTATAACCCTTCCCGCGTGCGCGTTCGGCCAGGAGCTGTTGGACCAGTTCGAACTTTTCTCGTTCAATAATCGGCGGGTGATTATCTCGGATATAATACATCGGAGCCTCGCCCTCGTTCGCTTTTCGTTTAAACGTAATACTGTTGGCGGTAACCGTCTTTTGCAAGATGGCATCCCCAACATACTTTTCATTTCGAAGCATTCCCAAAATAACGGAAGGCTGCCAACGGGTACCGCCTGACACATTTTTAATCCCATCTGCTTCTAAATCTCTTGCAATCAGCGTTACCCCCTTACCAGATATGCTTTCATTAAATACCCTTCGGACGATAGCCGCCTGTTCTTCATTGATGACAAGCCCGCCTTTGCCATCTCTGTCATAACCCATAAAGCGTTCTGTCACTAAATGCATCTTGCCTTGCTTAAACCGCTTCTGATTAGACCAGCGAATGTTCTGCGACGTAGATATTAGTTCTTCTTCGGCAATGGAACTTAAAATGGTAAGAATCAGTTCACTTTCTGCGCTTAACGTATTAATATTTTCTTTTTCAAAAAACACCCCTACGCCCCAGCTTTTTAAGAGCCGGACTGTTTCAATGCAATCGGCGGTGTTTCTCGCAAAACGGCTTATAGACTTTGTAATTACAAGGTCTATCTTGCGATTTTCAGCATCTCTGACCATTCGCAGAAATTCCGTCCGGTTTTTCTTGCTCTTGCCGGATATCCCTTCATCCGCATAAATGCCGGCAAATTTCCAATCCGGATTGCTCTCAATCAGGGAGCTATAATGCCGGATCTGAGCGTCAAAAGAATTTTGCTGTTCTTCGTGCATCGTGCTGACCCGGCAGTAGGCACAAACACGAAGCTTACTGATTCTTTTTCCACCCTCATCAAAGCCGGGTGCCGCTTTAATGGTTGTTACTTTTTTCATACTCTGCCCCTTTCCAATCCGCAATTTCGATGAACGCGGCAACATCTTTGGGATAAAAAAATATACCCACCCCCAGTAATTTAGAAGGTAGGTAATGTTAGCTCTAACGGGCTTTAATAGCAAGTCATTTTGCCGCTAAATCATTGATAAATGTTCGTCTATTTTCCGCATCGATTTTTTCATATTCTTTCTTTGTAATCAGGCCTTTCTGAAGCATGCTCTTGATAATGTGACTGGCCACTTCATATTCATTGGATACCACAGGAAGTATTAACATCAGCAAATTCCCCTTACATTATTTATTGTCTCTAAAATCGCCACACATGCTTGACCTCCCACCCGGAAGTCTTTATTTTCCCACTTGCCAGCTCCTCCGGCACGAGATGCACTTCCGCCGCCACCGCCTTATGCGGCGCATAGTTTCGCTGCATCCCAAGCGGAATATAGGCGTCACCGCGGTGGCTTCCTACCCCTGCGGAAAATTCCCAAGACTTGTCCAGATTAATCTTCAGTACGTCCACCTTATAATCCGTATCGTTTTTAACCACCGCTGTCCGGTCGGTCTTTTCCAGCGCGGCAGGCGGCAGGGTAGTATCCTGTTTATTAATTCTCTCCGCCACCTGCTCAGTTGCAACCTCCAGCGATGACGCGATTACGGTAAAACTGGCAACAGGCGGCTTAGCTTTCAGTTCATCATACGCCGCCTGCAGTTCTTTAGCATTTATCTGTGAAATATGAAGCGCTTTGCCAAGCTCCTGAACCTGCTCCAACTGCTCCTGCTGCAGCACCACCGCCTGCCGGTACTTATCTTCCGCTTGCTGTATACGCTGCCAAAGCCAGAAAAGCATTGCGCATATTAATAGGAAGGTAGCAGCAAGTACGATGAGCCACTTATTTTGTTTAAGGACCGTTTTCCATGTTTGAAAAGCCCACATCATGCCTCATCCCTCCAGGGTAACTGCATAATCAGTCACTCCCCGCGCAATCACTCTCGCATAGCGGTCCTGCCATGCGGCGTCAGCTAATAAGGCCGCTTCCTCATCGTTTGAAATGAATGCCATCTCCACCATGCAGGCGGGAGCATCGGTATGAATGAGTACATAAAAGTGCGACTCCTTATCAGGGTCACCGTCAGCGTAATCCGTCCTTCCGATCCGGTCGGGAAACTCGGCGGCAATTTGCCCATAGATGCATGTCGCAAGTTTATCTCCAAGTGTATTACCTGGCGAAGTCCAAACTTCAAAGCCTTCCGCACACTGGTTCGCTGCGCTGTTGCAGTGAATAGAAATAAAAATATCGGCGCCCCAGTCGTTTGCCAGGTTCGTCCGATAGCTTAGATTATCCGTTTCTGCTTGCTCCCATTCGGTCCTGGTCAATTTCACCTCATATCCTACCGCAAGCAAATATTTTTCAACTAGCCGCGAAACGCTCAGCGCAACATCCGCTTCCTGCAGGCCCGTTGCTCCGTTTACCGCGCCAGGATCAATATTTCGGCCCGCATGGCCAGGATCGATTACCACTCTCATATTCAGCATCTCCCTTCATTCACTTGCCTGCTAACCTTTCTGCATATTTTCAGCGTCATTTTATACAGAAAGTAAAATCGTTGGGCAGACAAAAAGCCCTATTAAATCGGCTGCTATGGCTCTTTTTGTAGAGACTCCTTTTCTCTTCTCAGTTGCGCCAGCTTCTCCCGAATAAAAGCAGGAATATACTCGCCATAGCCCATGCGATCCAAGTTTTCAATAATGCTCAAGCCTTCATTTCCCAGATACGCAAAAATCACCATCGAGCGGCAGGTGTTGACGCCAAACAGCCCCTCATCAAGCCAGTGAGCCAAAATGACTATCAGTAACATCACGATCTTGCGCTTTATTCCTTCAAAACCCTTTTTGCTGTCGAGCGCTGCAGTCTTCCACGCAGCGATCAACCCGGTCACATAATCAATCACAACAAAAACCAAAAGCGCCGTAATCAGCTTGTCGACACCGCCGACAAGAAAGGAAAAAGCTGCGCCTATGGCTGAAAACAAGGCCATGATGCGCAGCTCTATTTGTGTGTACTCAATCATTGCCATCCCCCCTTTTTATACCAAGCCATAGCTACTCAGCGCCGCTTTTAGCGCCCGCACATCATCAGCTAGTTCCTCGCATTTATCCCGCAGCGCCTGCACCTCCGCCTGCGAATAAGCCGCACTGATGGTCAGTCCGCCGATTTCGTTGTCCGTATTGCCTAAAGTGACCGTTGTTTTCGTGACCGGAGCCGAGCCAAAGAAGCCGACTGTGGAAGAGTTGACCGGAAGTCTCACATTCACAGGATAAAAGGCATCGCTGGCCGCATTGCGATATCCCAGCACCAGCCTGTTGTAAGCTTTCGTTGTACTGGCCGCAGCCGTCGTCAAAGATGTCGTATACACCGTAACCGCCGCATCGTTTGTTTCCGACAGGTCCACATAAGCCATCTGGTTGTCGCTGAGCGTCACGCCGCCGGCTGCCACGGTATTTTGGATCAGCTGGCCGTCAGCGCGGACAAATAAAATCCGCAAGGGACCATTCCAGGTGAGCTGCCCACTGCTCGAAGAATAATTGATAACCCCGTCACAGTGCACAATTATATTTTTTATATACGAAATGGCCCTGTCCAAGTCCGACAGCGGCGCTTCCATTGAGGACGCCGCAAAGATTGTCGTGCCATCCGCATAGGCGGTATGAAAATTAGCCCCCATTTCATCCCCCCCCTACAAGTTCAGTACTGCCTGCCCGTAAGCATAATGTTCGCCCTGAGACAGGATAAATTCAATGTTGACCAGCGTTCCGGACGTGCCTTCGCTGTAGGTGAAGGTGAAACTGCTGCCGCTTCCCGTATTGCCGCTGGCCGGTGCGATGCTGCCGTCGCCGCTGACAATCGTTGCGGCAATGTCCCAGCCCAAAGACGTGGTAATGGCATTGCCATACTGGTCTTTCACACTGGCTACGATGCTCCAGGTATCGCCGTTATCGGCGGCGGTCGTAGTAATCGACGCCGGCACCGGCGCTGACCAGCTCTGGCCAATATCGGCGGCGGTAATGACCGACTGTCCCCCACGCACCAGTAAGTACCCGATCGGCAAATGGCCGCTGGGCAGCGCGGGCCTGGTTTCGGCTGTGGTGAACGCCGCGCCAATCGTCCGGGTGACGACCAAAGAAGGCGAAAGGCTGAACAGGTCATAACGGAACTGCCCCGCACTCGGCGCTGAAATGGTGAACACCCCAGCTACATCACCCATTGCCATGCCCATGTTCATTTTGAAGGCGCTGCCGGCTGCCATGGCCACCGCCGGAACAGCATATTCTTTGCCGCCAAACCGCGCCAGGCCGGTCGTCACATAAACGCTCATGCTAGGAGTCTGAGGAATGGCCTTTATTTTGCAGCCACTTATGATGGCATCGTCCGGCGTATCCGGCGCAGGTGTCGCGCTGCCGCTTACCGATGTCGGGATGGCCCGGCCATAGCCTGCCACTTCAATGTAGCCCCGCACTCCCCCGCGATGGGTAATCCTCACCGCTTGCCCCGGCTTGGCCCATTCCGGCACGGTTGCCCAGTTCTGCGGAAAGCGGGCGATAATCAGCTCATTGCTCCCCTGAATCTTGCAGCGGCACACCCGCTCCGAAAGCAGAATGTCCCACAGCACCGCGTCCCGGCTTTCAACAGCCTGTTTGGCTGCCTTGTCCGCTGCCCCGCGCAAAAAGCGCTTGCCATAGGTCCTCATAGCACCCACCCCTCGATGGTGTCGGTATATTCGCCGCCATCATTCCCTGCGGGAATAACCATTCGCCTGGTCAAATTGGTCACGAATATTTTCAGCGGCGCGCCGGTGTAAGGATGCGGAACCTGCAGCGTGTCTCCGGCATCATCCTGCAGGTGGGCCGTTTTGGCAAATTTCACCCGCCGGCGCTGCGCCTTGAGAATCCACAATTCCCGCTCGGCCACCTGCTGCGCCTGGCTTGCGTCATAAACCAGCGGGTCATCGATGCGCTTTTCAATCACCGTCCCCCGCAGGTCGCTTTGCAGCTCTGTGTCATTGGCAGACGCTTCAAAGGTCTGATAGACCTGGCCGATTGGACAAGCATAGATGGTATAGGCATAGTTCCCCACCGCCGCCAGGCACTGGAGGGCGAGATACAGCCCGGCATCCTTCATCCAACTGCCGCGTTTCGATTCCGCCGGTTCGCTGATCATCCCGGTTGCCGGCGGCTGGTTTTTGCCGGCGAGAAACATACCGAGCGCACCCATCAGCACCGGCAGCAGGTTAGGCCCTTCGGCAGTTACTTCCACCCAGTGTCCCTCCGGGTCGACCGCCGAGATCCACTGCTTCATCTGGCCGCCCATCTTAAAACCAATCGAGGACACACTCTGTGTAACTTCCAGCCTGGGCCGCACCGCTCGTTTTTGCCGATCGTCGCTGTAGTAAATCCGGCGGACCTCGCGATGCTGGAAAAATCCCAGCGTCCCCGCCTCGCTGCCGATGCTCTCTTCCGCCGTTTCCACATCTACCGGCGTGCGCCCCTCACCGATGACAGTGACCCGGTTAACGAGGCTGCTGTAGCTGTCGTCGGGCGAAAACTCCAGCAGATTGGCCGCTGTGCCATAGACGTGATCGACAGGATTATCGGCAGCGATGCGCCGCGCCCGGACGGTATTGTCCGCCAGCGATACATCCACATAGTAGCCATACCGGTTGGTAATGCTCTCCACCGCCGCTTTGACAGTCGTGTCCAGCCATTGGTGATGCAGCACGTCCTCGCCGCTCATGGCGCTCAGGTCGATGTCTGTCTGCTCGATCCCCGCATAGCTCTGCAACAAATCGCCCAGAGCCGCATCCGGCGTAATCCCGCTGTAATAACGGCTTGCGGCAATGCCCAGGTTCTCCCACAGCGTTCTTCGGTCCTCACACTCGACAGTGATTATTGGGTAACTGCCGCGGCGATACGACAGTTTAGTGCCGGTCAAGACATACACGCTAATTCCGTCTTGCCAATATTCCACCCCGTCCACTTTCTCGCCCCAGCGCAAGGTAATTTTCTTCCCCTTCTTTAAATAGCGCGAAAGTAAAGAGGCCTGGTTGTGCGGGTCGTACAGATGCCCTTTGTCTAAGGCAAAAGTCAGTTTGCCCGGCTGTCCGTCAATGCTCCGCGTCTGCTCAATCGCCTGAGCGCGCACCAACTCGGCAGACAAATCCAGCATTCCGGCTTCTTTGTCCCAAACCAACTGTTCTCCCGCACTGCTGCTCCAACGGGTCCAAAAGACATACAGGCCGCTGGTAGCCGGGTCAACCGCCAGCGCGGCCGCATAATCACGGCTGCCTTTTACCAGCGGCGCCGGCGCGTCAAAATTCCACACCCCGCCGGAATACAGCGCGCTCACATACTGGGTTTGCTCAATCTTTCCGGTAAGCGGAAAGGCAACCACACCTGTGAACGGATTGCCCGGATCGCGCACGCCCATAAATATCAGTTCATTGCCGGAGTCATAGGCAATGCTGGAGCCGCTGAATGCGCTGATGCCTGCAGGAAATACTCCCGGCGTAGTCGTGTTGTTGATCAAGCTCCACGTTTCGGTCTGCGTATCCAGCAAAGCCACGCCAGCCTTGCAAGACATCACGATATTGCCGGTTGGGGTCGCCGTAAGATTTCGAAACTGAGCATCCTGCGGGCCGCCGGCAATAATCCCGGACGGCAGATACCACTTCACCGCGCCGCTTGCCAGGTCGACGGATACGATGCCCCAATAATCTTGCTGGCCGTAGCTCGTGGTGTATAAATACTGACCAGCATACAGCTTGCCGCCGACAATCACGGGATTGACCGCCCCGTAATAGGGAATGCTGGTCAGACTGTCCTGGTAATAGTAGTGGCGGTACAGGCCCCCGCCGCTCAGCAGAAAGACCCGAATACTGCCGCCCCAGGAAATGCCGCCGACCAGCCCTTTGGTGCAATAGATCAGATAACCATTTGTCTTATCGAGCACCAGGCTGTCTCCCATAGTATCTATGGCTTCCGGAATCGTCGCGCTGAAAATATCGGTCGTAAAGGTCGTAAAAACCGTGCAGGACGGATTCGCCTGTGTATAATCGAGCGTCAGTATCTGGGCTGTGCAGCTGTTGCCTGTTTTCATAAAGCCGAAGTACAGCGTGTTTGTGTCCGCGTCAACCTGGACACCAGCCAGGTATTCCCAGTGATACGTGCTGCTCCAAGGTACACTTCCCACATTTTGCGTAAGACCGTAGCTGCTGTTGTCCTCCAGCGACAGTATTTTCATACTGTTAGCGGAGTCATCCAGAACCAGAATCTGCGCGTCTTGGGCCAGCATGGCAAGAATTGAGCCGCTGCCATGGCAATAGAATACGTGGTTCTCCCGGAAAAACTTCGGCACCGCCGGCACCGTGTTCCCGTTCCAAAACCGGTCAATTGCCCAAGTGTCCGCATCGATTCGCACGATTCCATAGATGGCTTTGGTACCCGTCGAGGTATTGCCGTATACCGCATACAGCTTGCGGGTGGCAGAATTGAAATACAAATATTTGATTGCCTGGCTCACTTCATCCGTCCAGTACGGATTGGACTTGTCCATCACAAGCGAGGTTCTGACCGAATCATAGGCCAGCACGATTTCCGCGGCTAATTTCTGCACCGCCGCCGGCCGTCTGGCGATTTCCGACGGCGTAGCGAAGCTGGTCAAGCTGACCGCCGGGCTCCAGGTTGCGCCATCGTCGGTGCTTTTGCTGTAATACAGGTTATATACGGCTGTGGCGTCCGTATCCCCGGCGTTCATGTAGGTGAAAAACAGCCAAATTGTCCCGTCAGCCTGCCTAAGCAGACAGGTATCAAGCTTTTTCCGGCTTGCTAAAACACCGGAGATTGCAACCTCCGTAGCCGCGCCCCAAGTGCCGCCCGGAGCGGGAACTGTTGTCTTATACAGCTTGCTTCCCGGCGTCCAGTACAGCGTTCCTGCCGTCGAAGCCGCGCCGCCGTTGAAAGCGGTCTTTTTCAGCCGCGTTCCGTCCACAGTAAGGGCCAGGTTGTTGCCGGCTGTCCCCGCTGTTAGGGCGGTCAGCGTGAGCGTTCTGTCATTTCTGACCACGCTCGCCTTGGTGCTGGCAACCGTACCAATGCCGTAGCGCACCCCTTCGCCGGTTCCTTCATAGGTTCCCGCCATAATCGCGCAGCGCAAATTCTCGGCGCAGATCTCGCGGCCCAGCGTATCGATTTTGACCTCACCCGCCACCGCCGGCGTAGATAATGTCGTGCGCCAGGTATAGGTCTTGTCGCCAATCACCACCGTGTCGCCGTCCAGCGGCATCCCTTCGACAGTGACTGTGCCGATGGCAAACCTAGCCGCTGTTACCGTATACCAGAACTTCTGCCCCATCCAATAGGTTCCGGCAGCAAAGGTGACGCTCATCCCATCGGTGATGGCCTGCGCCGTTCCAGTCATAGTGATCTCGTTCGACCAAGCACCCTCTCCTTTTTTCCATTTGAATTTCGCGGTTGTCTGCGAACCATCCGCTGTAACCTCAATATAGATCGTACTGTCATCCGTTCCGGTGTAGGTTCCGCTCCGCGTCGCCGATATGGCGATCTCCTGGATATAGGTCACCAGATACCCCGTTCCTGTCCGGCAAATGGACGGCGAATAGATGGGCAGCGTCTCTCCCGCCTTAATGGTGTAATGAATAACGCCGGAACCGTCATAAGCAAAAACGGCGGCTTTCAGATTGTACTTTCCCCCGCTGTCCTTTAATACATAGGCCAGAACCAGTCTGCCATCCGCCATTTCCGTCAGCGACAGGTCGTAGAACTTTCCGCTTCCGGTCGTTGAAAAAAGGTCCGCATAATGAAACTCCACCCGTTCGGAATCGGTATAGACCAGCTTGACCGTCCGTGCCGGATAATTGACGCTGTCAAATTCATCCTGCGTATAGGCAGCGATCAGGCGGCCGCTGGAATGAAGAACGCTCACAGCACCGGTCTGGTCAAGCGTTTGGGCGTTCAGGCGCTGGCCGGCCAGCGGCAGGTCGTCGGCGAACTGCCCCGCTTTGATCTCTACAATGGGATAGCGGCTCGAGTTATCCTGAGCGGCCAAAAGCGCGGCGCTTAGGCTATTAGCCATTAGGTCACCACCTCGTCTAAGATAATCATGGTCATGGCGACATTGAGCATATATTCGTTGTTCTTGTCAAAGAGCAGCGAACCGTCAAAGGCGGTGATTTTTACCTGATAGACTTTGCCGCCGATGCCGCTGTCCCATATCACCACATTCCCTGCCTGGTACAGCGCGTCCAGCGCTTCAAACAGAGCGACCGTCATGGACTTCCAGGTCAGCTTGATTTCCTTGCCGGCCAGAATGCTGCCCCAGTCAAAAACATTAGCGCCGCCATAGGTGCTGACCACGGCGACCGTTCGCGTTGCTCTCGGTTTGGTGCAGTCCAGCGGCGTATAGCTTTCAGGCAAGGTGATGCCGCCAATGATCATGCCCTCGCCTCCTCGTAGATAATGCGCTGTACCAGTTCGGTGATTTCGGATCTCAGCCGCCCTACCAGCCGCGGATTGGTTTCTCCTGCAACCGTCACCGGTACGCTGATTTGGTTGTAAGTATGGCCGCTTTGCAGCAGCCGCTTGGTATCCTGCGCGTTGTAGACATAGCCGCCGCGGTTGAAGTTGATAAGTTCCGGTCCTTTCTCCCCCACCAGCGCATACCCGCCGGAGTAATGGCCGCCGGCAGCAAAGGCTGGAAAAAGTCCATTGCCGCCTAATTTTCCGAAGCTGCTGCCAAACAACCCCATCATGATCCTGGCGGCAAGCCACTTGGCAATCATATCATTGATCATTTTCAGCACACTCTTGGCCAGGTCTTGAAAGGCGTCGCCAATGGACTTGGTACCGGAGAGGACGTCGGAAAAGAAAGTCGAAAAGCCGCTGTAAAGGCCGTCCGTAAGCTCAGCCATATACGACATGGCGGTCCGGTGCGCCTCCTGCCAGATTTTATAATAGGAGTCGATCATCTGCTGCCGCCCGGATAGTGCCCGTTCCTGCAGGGCTTCTTCTTTACCCAAAAGCTCCTGAAACCGTGCCAGGTCGCCGTCTTCCCGCGCCCGATCTAGTTCCTCCTGGAATTTGACGCGCTCATAGTGCAAGTCGTTAATTTTTTGGTTTTTCTCCGTTTCAATGGCGACCTGCTCGGCAGCCACCTGGCGGCTAAAATCCACCATACCGGATTCGGTAATGGCAAACTGGATGCCGTTTTCTTCCCACGCTTTGCGAAACTCAGCTTGCTGGGCGGCTGTGCCGGCGGAATACTCCAGGGCAAGATCCCGGTATTTTTTCCGCACGTCATCGATTTGCCGCGCCGCGTCGGTTTCAATATCAAACTTCTGCTTATCGACGCCAGTCAGACCAATCCCGCCTAGCTTATCGGAAAGACTCCGGGCCAAGTCAGCCGCCTGATCGGCAATCCGGTTGTTTTCCTTTTGCTCGTCCAGCAAAATCTTTTTCTTTTTCGCGGCGTAAATTTCATTAAGGCGCAGAATATCCCGCGCATAGTTCTCATTGGCTTCCTTGGATTCGTTCAAAGTTTCCAGTTCATCGGCATACCAGGCGTCAAGAGCGTCCATCTGGGTGGCGGTCAGCTGCAGCCATTCTTTTTCAATCGCCCTGCTCGCCTGCTCCGCTTTTTTCTGCAGTTTCTCAAAATCTTTTGCCGCTTGATCGGTTCCGCTGCCACTTGCTGGCGAACTTGCACTTGGAGCGGCATTCGTAAGCCCCGTGAACTTGGTATTGGGCTTCGTCATCTGGGGAAGCAGGGCGGATATATCCTTGCGGCTGAAGCCAAAGCTGAGCTTGCCCGCCGCCGCGCCGATTTTGCCGATTCCTTCAGTGACTTTGTTAAACCAGTTCCCAACCGAATCGGGAATGAACTGGGCAAAAAAACTTTTCAGTGGGCTGAGCTTGTCTACAATCCAATTGATGCCCTGTGCAACCAGTTCTTTGATGCCGGCCCAAGCACCGTCGATGAAGTCCACGATGCTGTTCCAGACACTCGATGTAGCTTCGCCCGCCGCGTTCCAGCCATCGCCAATAAACTGCACCACCGCACCCAGCGCATTGCCGACAAGACCGGTAATCCAGTTCCACGCTTCGGATATAGCCGTTACTATGCTGTTCCAGACGCCAACCGTGAAACTTACGATTGTCTGCCAAGCATCGGAAATGGCTGTAATCACTGTGGTCACCGCATTGTCTACGACAGCAGTAATCGCGTTCCAGGCGTCGGTGAAAATATCTTTGATTGTAGTCCATAAGGTACTGAAAAGCTCGGACAGCGGCTCCCAGTTGGTCCAGATTTCGTAAGCCAGTAGCCCTATCGCTGCTCCTGCTGCAATAAAGGGTAGTAAGGGAGCCAGTGCTGTCCAAACCGAAATCCCGAATGCCACCATTGCCGGAACCGCTGCGCCAAGTAACGCCCCGGACAGAACAAACACTGAAGCGATTACTTCCGGCGGGATCATGCCTTGCAACGCTTCTTTCAACCCGAGCGCCTTCACCGCCGCGGCAAATTGTGACAGCCAGTCGGCAACGCCTTGCAGCTTTTCCACCAGGTTTAGATTTTTCGCAAGGCTATCGCCGATTTCCACCATGACCATGCTCACATTATCCTTGATGGTCGACACAAGTCCGGGGATGGTCTTGCTCATCGCTTCCATGCCGCCCTGGAACCTCTCCTGCATGCCCATTAAAAGCGCGTTAATTCCGGTAGTGCTGTCAATCGCCCCTTGTTCTGCCATTTTCATGGCAGTCGGAATATCTTTTCCAATGGCGTCCGCCAGGAACTTCCACGCCGGCACGCCGGCTTCGGCAAGCTGCATCATCTCTTCGGCGGACACTTTCCCTTTGGCTTGCATTTGGCCGATGGCGTTGGTCAAGCGGCTAATGCCTTCCTCGCCGATGCCCAGCATGGCCGCCGCATCACCGATCGCTGCCAGCATGGGAATAATATCTTGGGCCGCAAAGCCAAAAGCCAGCAGTTTTTTCGATGCAGTTAAAAGCCCTGGCAGTTCAAAAGGGGTGTCCGCCGCAAATGCTGCCAGATCGGCGAGCATTTTTTCTGCGGCCTTGGCGTCTCCCAATAGGGTAGTTAAGGCTTTGCGGCTGGCATCCATGTCGCCTGCCAGTTTAATGCTGGCAACCCCGAAAGCGGCGAGAGCTGTTGCTCCGGCGGCCAGGCCGGTGGCAATGCTCTCCGACGCTGCCAGCGCTTCCGAGCCAAGCCCTTTGCGGAGTGCGCGCTTGGTGCTCTCCCATTTTTTCAAAAAATCGCTGTTGTCCCCGCCGATGAAAATCGTCATTGAAGCATTTCCGGCCATAGTCTCACCCCACTTTCGCGATCAGTTTTTGACTTTCTTGCATACTATTGCTCAAAAACTATGCAAGAAAGTTTAGCCTTTCTGTCTAACTTCGTCATCCCACGCTGGCTAAAAGCTCTTTCATGTCCGTCCTGGCCTCATCTTGCGTTACTTTTTGTTTTTCTTGTCTCTCCCTGCCAAGCAGCATATCCACCGTAACCGGCTTTTTCAGGTCGCGCGACGTGCAGGTGTTGATGATGGAAGCGACAAAACCCGCTGTCATGATCTGTTCCTGCTTGGTTCGCCAGTGGTAACCTTCCGCCAATTCGTAAAACTCGCCGAAGGTCAGCCGACCAAATTCCCATGGCTTCAAACCCAATGGGCCGTAAGCCACCGGCGCGGCCTTTTCAATCCACTGGGCTACGGGGGTCACTCGTTTCCCTCGTCTGTCTCCTCAGCGTCCTCTTCACTGGCCAGACTTTCCCCCATGATCTTCGAGGCTTTGATGGCTTCCCCGATCTTGCCGGCCAGCTCCCCGAAGCTGCCGCCGGCTTCCATGTATTCCTGCATCATCAGCCCCACCCGCTGTAGAGTTATTCCTTTTTCCGCATGCTTGAGGCCGCCCCAAAGGAGAATGCGGATGGCCGAAAAGCCGGCCGCCTGTGGGTTTGCCATCACATAGAGCAGCGATTTTCCTCCCATCAGCTCTTCCATTTCGGCGGCTGAGTTAATATCGTAACGCAGGCGGCGCTCCTTGCCGCCGATGGTAATAAATACAGGTTTGGTCATTTGTCCATTCCTCCGTTTTTATGCTGCAGGCGCAACGCCCGGAGTAGTGTGGGTCGAAACCGGAGCCGCCGTCAAGCCGGCGCAGGTCCCGTTGGCAATGGCAATGTTGAGTGTGCTGTCATTGGCCGCGGCGGTGAGCGCCGTCAACTCCACCTTGGTGCCATAGCCGCCCACGCTGAATTTGGCGGTTACCGCGCTGTCCGCCGTCAGTGCTTCACGGGCTTTTTGCGCTACCACGGCCGCCGAATCACCCAGCGCCACGGCCACGCTGATGGCCTTGGGCGAGCCGGTCATCCCGGCGGCAGTTACCGTAACTATGGCATTGCCGGCCGTCGTAATGGTGCCGGCAACCTCCGCCGTTTCCACCTGTTTGGTGCCGTTCACTTCTTCCGGCGCACCTGCTCCGGCCAAGGTAATTTTATATGTCGCTACCCCGTCATGCGGAGACTCCTCGCTCAAATCGGTAATGGCCGCATAGCCTTGGAATTTCGAGCCATCCTTGCGGACATACCGCACATGCACCAGTTCGCGGCTCGCGAACACGCTGAGCAGTTTGGCCCTCCCCGCGTCAATACTCAGGCCGGAGGCGTCGGTCAGCATCACCGCATCGGCGTCAATGCTCCAGGACATCATGCCGGGTACGCTGGTTTTCCAGGCTCCCGACTGCTTATTGGACGCATCGATCTGTTCCGCTGTCGCGCCCCGCTGGCCGCCAATCACCGTCCAGACCGGCGTTTCGGCCGTCCCGGTATTCACTTTCAGCAGAAAATCCACGCCATCACTGGGAATTAAAGGCATTTTTCATCACTCCTTGGTGTCAATAATCGTAAACTTGAAGGTTACCGTAGCTTCGCGGCAGGTGTCTAAACGCTGGACCGAATGGCTGTCCACGCTTGACAGCACGATCTGCCACTCGCCGGTTAAGGCAAGCGGCTCGGTTTGGATGGCCGCGATGGCCTTGTCGGCCAGCTCCGCCACTTCTTTGTCGCCTTGGTATTCGCTATAGACCTTGATAGTGGCCATGACGTCCGCGCCGCATACCGTTTTGGTGTTCCAGTTCTCGGCGCTCGTGTCAGTCAGCACCACATAGGGCGCTTTTTTGCCTGCCGGCACATAGTCGTAAACCGGAGCCGTCATCTGGCTTTTAAGCCGCTCAAAAAGCGCCTTGTTGAGCGGCGACACTGGGGATCGCTTCATCGTCTCACCTCCCGCTGCACCGCTGTCCGGATCTTCTCTTGGATGCCCGGCAGCAGCTCACGGCGCGCCCGCTCGGCAAAATGCTTGCCCTTCACGCCCCGTTTAGTACCATATTCCTGCAGCGGCGCATGCGGCGCTTTGGCCCTGACCATGCGGGAGATGCCATACTTGCCCTTGCGATTCACGATACTTTTGCGCAAAAGACCGCTTTTAACCGGTGCCAGCGAGCGCTCGCGCTTTCGAACTTCCTTAGCGCCCAGCTCGGTTTCTTTTTCAATCGCCTGACTGACATTGGTAGAAAGGAGATCGCCGAAGGAAACGCATTGATCAATCCCGATTACCTTAATTATTGGCCGCATCGGCTACCACCTCCCGGCATTCCAGTCTTAAAAATGCATGTTTTTCTTCCACATCAATAGGTGGCCCGATCTGCTCAAAGATACGTCCGCCGTATTGAATCCGGTCCGTAACCGCCACATCGCGCCGATAGCGAATGATGATGCGGTAGAGTATTTCCGGTGTCATTTGTTCGTATTGGTCCAGCGTTTTTGCCGTCACCGGCATGATCTTGGCCCATAAGGCAGCTCGCGGCGTATATTCTGTTTCGTAACCCCCCTGTCCGTCAGCAGTTTTCACTTCCGCGAGCAAGGTAACGCGGCAGTTCAGTTCTCCTGGGTTCATATCATCACCTACCAGAGATGCGCACGATATGGGGAAAGAAGGACATACACCACATTGGGAATATCCTCGCCTGCACGCTGTTCATAAAAATGTCCGATTAAAATCAGCAAGGCTTGTTTAACGGGAGTTGGCGTTTCACTCGGCAGCGGCGCTTGCAGATAGTTTTCCGAGTGTGATATCGCCGCGGAAAGCAAGGCGGTGAGAAGGGAATTTTCCGTCTCACCGTCAATGCGCAGGTAATCCTTTATTTCCGTCAGTGTCAGCGGCTCAGCCATTGGTTGGTTCCATGAGGCCCGCGGCTTTTAGCTTGGCCAGAAGCGAATTGAAGTCCGTCACCAGCCCCGCTATGGTGGTAGCCGTACTGTCGGCCTGAAAGGCGGCTGGCGTAAAAAGGCCCACCACCTGCCCGCCTGCCACAATCTCCAGGGTACCGCCAATTACGGTTTTCTCCCCGCCTTGCTCCGTATAATTTTTAACATTACTCATCGTTTCTCACCTACGCTTTCATTTGCAGAACTTTGACGGCTTCGGCAAGAATTAGCTTGCCGTCAACACGCTGGGTGGCCTTGAAACCGACCTGACCGGTTGCCGCATAGAGTTCGTTGAGTCGCTGGAAGGATCTGCCCTGTCGGTCCGCCACCCAGTAGTAGCTGAAATCGCCAAAGGCGATGGTTTTTGCTCCCGCGGCCATGCCAGGGACATAGACCGAGGTTTTTAAGGGCCGGTTTAAGATCGTATCCGGCTGTCCTGCGGTCACAGATGGTTGCCAGAGATACTGGCCATTTCCGTCCTTCAGTTTGCGAATGGACTTGACGGTCGCGTCGTTGGTCACGAATACGGCATTTTTGCGGTACGGCGATTTCAAGGAATAGAACAGATCCATGATTTCGTCGATAGTGATGGCCGACGCGCTGGCGGTCGTAACGCCTACCCCGGCACCGCTGGTAGCATGGAAAATGCCGGTGGGTTTTCCGGTTCCATCTCCAACAAAGAAGGCTTCTTCCTCTTTCGCTCCAATGCGCCGGCCAAACTCTTTGGCGATGTATTGCTCGAGGTTAAATACGCTGTCGTTTATGAGTTCCTCCGAAACCTTGATTATGGTGGCCAGCTTATAGGCCCCGATAGAAACTTGACCAAAAGCATCGTCGGCTTCAGGAATAGCCCCTTCTTCATCTACCCAAGAAGCGCTTCCTTTTGTAGCGACTACCGGAATTTTTCGATCGCCCGAGGAGGTAGTGATAATTGTAGCCAATTGCCGAAAGATATTTTCTTCCTCCAAAGCTTCAATCAAAGTGCGCTCAAATTCATCCGGCACGAGATAGCCGCCTTCGGAGTCAGTGCCAACCTGCAGGGCATTGTGTACCTCAAAGGCGTTTTTGCTCTTCATCGCCTTCCAGAAGGCCGCTTTATATGCACTCGAAGCCCGGCCGATTTTCTCCGGTTCCTGATGCTGGCTGGGTTTGTTCGTAATGGCGGTGGTGGTGGCCTTGGACATTTCGAGATCCAGAACCGCTTGGCGTTCCAGTCGGTCGATTTCTTTACCCAAGCTCACAACATCGGCCTCCATCTTTTCATAGGTAGCCGTATCTTCGGCTGACAGAAGGCCATTTTCACCCCGCCGGGAATCTAAAAAAGCTTTGGTGCTGTCCCAAAGCTTTGCGCGCTTCTCGCGCAGTTCCAGTATTTTATTCATAGTGAGTTCCTCCCTGTTTTTTATTTCAAGAGTTTAAGTCTTGTCAGCAGTTCTTTGTGCGGTGTCCCCGCCAATGCAGGCTGCGGCTTCTCTTTTTCCCTGGGTAGCTTTCGAAGTAAAGCGTTGGTGACGGTGATGCGATCAAAAATAAAACCCTCTGCCGCATCCTGTGCATCAGGCGCGTAGAGGATTTTATCGGCAAAACCCAGTTCTACCGCTTTTTGCGCGCTGAACCAGGTTTCCGCGTCCATCATATTTGAGATTTTGCCACGCGACAGGCCGGTCCGCTGTTCATAGGCGTTGATAATACTTTCCTTGACCTCGCTTAGCATCTTGATGGCGTTTTGAAAGTCGGAAGCTTCACCAAAAATAGCCGCTGTCGGATTGTGGATCATCATCATCGCCACCGGCGACATTACGATTTCATCGCCAGCCATGGCGATTACCGAGGCGGCGCTGGCCGCGATGCCGTCAATCTTGACAGTGACCTTGCCCTCATACTCCTTGAGCATGGTGTATATCTGGCTGGCCGCAAACACATCGCCGCCTGGTGAATTGAGCCAAACGGTGATGTCGCCGGCGGTGCTGTTTAGCTCGGTTTTAAACTTTTTTGGGGTGATATCGTCGTCAAACCAGCTGTCCTGGGCAATGTAGCCGTCAAAATACAAGGTGCGGCCGTCCTCGTTTTTTACCCAGTTCCAAAATTTTCTCATTTGCTTCCCTCCATTCCCTTTGCATTGTTTTGGGCAAATGCTCCCGCGTCAGCCAGCTTGGTCATGTTGCCGTTGATGAGATACAAGTCGCCGCCAAGCTCTGCCGGTATCCGGTTGAGATTTTCCAGTTCGCGGATGTCGTTGCTGGAAAGCCAGCCGTTTTGCCGGCCCACGGCGTAGCCGTTCATCCGGCTCTGGTAGTCGCCGCGGAGCAGTCCGTCCACGTTGAATTTTACGAAGTACTGCCGTTTTTCGCTTTCACTGAACAAGGCCCGCTGCATAGCCTGTTCCCATCTGACTACCCAAGGATCTAAGGTATACATTACAAATTCCAGCGACTGCTGCTCAATATTGGAGAAGCTGGACTTCTCCAGATCGCCGATCATGTGGGGCGGGATGCGAAAGATGCGAGCAATCTCATTAAGCTGGAATTTGCGTGTCTCTAAAAACTGCGCCTGCTCCGGCGGTATGCCGATGCTTTGAAACTTCATACCCTCTTCCAGCACCGCTACCCGGTGAGCGTTGCCGCTCCCTTGGTACACGGCGTTCCAGCTTTCCCGGATGCGCGCCGGATCTTTGACCACGCCGGGATGCTCCAGCACTCCTCCGGGACTAGCCCCGTTGGCAAAGAACTTGGCGCCGTATTCCTCGGTGGCGATAGCCATGCCGATAGCGTTTTTGGCCATGGCGATCGGAGAATAACCGATAAGGCCGTCAAAGCCAAGCCCTGGAATGTGGAGGACTTCGTAATTGCGTAATAAAAATGTCTGCCCATCCTTTTCGTATTGGTAGTACAGAATTCCCTGATCGTTCCGGTTGACGAGCATCTTATTGGGTAGCAATGGGTACAAGCCGACCACTTTGCCCCGTCCATCCCGGATAATCTGAGCATAGGCATTGCCCCATAACAAAAGATGACCCATCAGTGTTTCGCGAAACACGAATGAGGTCATCTCCGGGTTTGGCTCGCTGTGGAGCAGGTAGTATATGGGATGGTCGATGGCTTTTTCTTTGCCGTTTGGAGTATATCTGTAGGTATGAATCGGCAGAGAAGCGATGGTTTCCGCCAGTATCCGCACGCAGGCGTAGACCGCTGTGGTTTGCAGCGCCGTCCGCTCGTTGACCGTCTTGCCGCTGGAGCTGGTGCCGAAGAAAAAGCTGTAGGCGCTACCCCAGAAGCTGTTTTTCGGGCTGGCTCTAGTTTGAAAGAATCTTGATAAAAAGGGAATTTTCATGCGTCACCTCCTAAAAATGGGTGTTAAAAAAGCACCGCCGCGGCGATGCTCCTCGTATTAATTCACTTTTTTCAAGTATTTATTCCTTTGCATAACTGTTCCTCAATATTCCGCCCGCCGTACATGATACGGATGATTACAACTGTTTCTTTATCTTCAACGGGCAGATAAAACACCAAGTAATTGTCAACCGGCAAAACCCGAAGCCCTTGGCTGTGCCACGGTTCTTTTTCATACAGGCGGTAGCGGAAAGGCATTTCATTCAGTTTTGCCGCAGCTTCCATAATCCGTTTCGCCTGTCTCTTTGCGATTTCAAGCTCGAGCAGCGAGAAAGCAATGTATTCGTAAATCCCGCGCAGATCGTTTTCCGCCTGTTCGGTATATGCTACTTTCCAAGCATTCATAGACCGTAATCCTTGCTCATCCTATCTGAAACCCTTTCCGCCGGGACAACCTTTCCGCTTTTCAAATCTGCCATGCCTTTCTCGATTTCTGCGTTAAACCGCTCCTCGCTGAGCTGTTCTATCGACAACGGCTTATTTTGAGGGAGTTTCATATCAAAAGGAATGCCGCGCTGGAGTACAACCTGGCGCAAAAAAAGCCCGATTGCGTTGGACATCGGGATGCCCAGCTGCTCAAGCACCTTTTCAGCCTGCGCCTTAATTTCAGGCTCAACACGGGCAAATATATTCGCTGTCCTTGCCATTGCAAAACGCCTCCTTTATGATATATTATACCCTATTGTATTGCATTATGAAAGCGTTTCGCAATATTATATGAACAAAAAGACACTAGGCGAAAAAAACACCTGTCAGTAATAGATGCTTACCTTTATATTTCATATCTGGATTAAAACTGAAATAAAGGATCTAATCTCTATGCTTATTTTTATTTTTTATCAGTCAACCCATACTTTACCCTTATTTTATTTAAGCTATCTTCGGCGTCTAAAAGCGAAACCCCATCGGCAATTTGCTTCTCAGCTTCCGCTAGTTTTTTGTGCACTTCTTCACTTATTTGCCGCTCGTTTAATCCGTTCTGGCTTATTTCAGACATAGTTACCCATCCCACCAATATCAGTCTATGATAGATTATGGCATAGTCCAGTTCAATAATTCAACACAAAAAACTTTTCCAACCATTTCCTTATTGACATTCAATATCACCGCAAACCGATTGACAAATTTCTCTTTATTCAATATAGTTTAGCTAACCGAACTCACCACGCCTCTTCATTGAAAGCGTACCAGGGTGGGACTTTTTATAATATCTTGTATTTTTATATGGCCACCCCTTTATCCTATTTAAAGCACCAATATTCCCCTCTCATCATACACACTCCCGGTATAACCACCATTTCGTATAGCTCTATCCAAAGCCATAATTAACGCCACAGCACCGTCAATACGCTCGGTGCTTTTTTCTTTGTCCGGCTTGATGTTGCCGGCCGGGTCGGTTTTGACATAGATATTATCCATCATCCAGCGAAGAACCGGATTACCGCCATGAGCCAGCTTTTTTTCCATGGTCAGCTTCATCAATTCTTTAGAAGCCGGCGACATGTCCTTATACCCCTGGCCAAACGGCACAACGGTAAAGCCCATGCCTTCCAGGTTCTGCACCATTTGCACCGCGCCCCAGCGGTCAAAAGCAATTTCTTTAATATGATATCTGGTGTTGAGCTCCTCAATAAACGCTTCAATGAAGCCATAGTGAACAACATTGCCCTCGGTAGTTTTGATAAAACCTTGCTGCTCCCATATATCATACGGCACATGATCGCGCCGGACTCGAGCTATCAGGTTGTCCGCCGGAATCCAAAAGTACGGCAGCACAATAAATTTCTCGTCTTCTTCACTCGGCGGAAAAACCAGCACAAAAGCCGTAATATCCGTAGTACTCGATAAATCAAGCCCACCGTAACAGACCCTGCCTCGCAAGTTATCCGGGTAGACGGAAAAAGCGCACGCATCCCAGCGTTCCATCTGCATCCAGCGCACCGATTGTTTGACCCATTGGTTAAGCCGAAGCTGGCGAAACAGGTTTTCCTCGGCAAGATTTTCTTTGGCGCTCTGAAAAGCGCCCCTGACTTTTTCTATATCAATGGTATGGCCAAGGGATGGGTTGGCCTTATACCAGTTTTCTTCGCTCGTCCAGTCGTCATTGTCGTCAATACCGTAAATCACGGGATAAAACGTCGGATCAACCTTGCGCCCCGCCAAAATATCTACTGCTTTTTGGTGTACTTCCCAGCAGATCGAGTTGCGGTCTGTACCGGCGGTAGTGATAAGGAAAAATAGCGGCTGGGTTCGGGCATCGCCTGAGCCTTTGGTCATGACATCATAGAGATCGCGGCTCGGCTGGGCATGCAGTTCATCAAACACCACGGCATGCACATTGAGCCCGTGCTTGGTGTAAGCTTCTGCCGACAGCACTTGATAAAAGCTATTGGTCGGCTGATATACAAGCCGTTTCACTGACATAATCGGTTTAATCCGTTTTTTGAGCGCCGGGCACTGGTCCACCATGTCAACCGCCACGTCAAATACGATGGAAGCCTGCTGGCGGTCGGAAGCACAGCCATACACTTCCGCGCCCCATTCATTGTCGCCGCAGGTCATATAGAGGGCCACGGCGGCGGCAAGTTCACTCTTTCCATTTTTCTTGGGTATTTCAATATACGCCGTATTGTATTGCCGATAGCCATTTGGTTTTACTGTGCCGAAAATATCTCGGATAATCTGATCCTGCCAGGGCAAAAGTTCAAAAGGCACGCCTCGCCACTGGCCTTTGGTATGTTTTAAGCAGTTGATGAACCGGACCGCACGCTGCGCCTTTTTTTCATCATACACTCCGTTTGCCTCCGTTTATCAAAATGAGCTCCATCGGATCGGCATCAGCCTGTTGGCCAGCATCAGCAATAATACGGCTTCTTGCAGAGGGCGTCAGACCAAACTGTTCACAAAATTTGTGCATGATCTTTAAATAGGTCTGCGCAATAGATACCTGCGGTACCTGTTGCCAATAACCAGACGGAGTTTTGACAATGGTTCCATGCTTTGAGATGAATTCCTCGGCTTCCTTCCAGCGGGCAAAAGCCTGACAGTAGCCGGCAAAGGCCGCCATATCGACTTCTGTCAATATTCCCAGCGCTTCCAGACGTTTTGCTGTTCGCCGCCATTCCTTCTTCGCTTCCGGCTCCAGCCACATCGGACATTTCGGCGCTTTTTTCTCCGGAGTGGGTTCATGTTCATTAAGCCGGCGTTTGCCGGGATTGCCTTCCAACTTTTTAATTGCCGTCGGCTTTGGTTTTCGACCGGTTTGAGCCATAAAATCCACCCCCTTTCCATAAAAAAGAGCCTAACCTCTCGGCAGGCTCCATCGTGTTAAATTTTGAACTACCCTTTAATCCCCTTATAGTTTGTATTGCCTTTTTTCAATTCATCCAGTTCCGCCCGAACCGCTTCTTTATAATCATTCCGTGCCTTCTCTTTTTCTTTACAGGCAAGGCAAATGCAATCGGTATTAAACATCGACATGATCCGCCCGCCATCTAAACTAGCGCCGCAGCGATCACAAGTTTTCTGCATAAAAAACCGGTCCATATCAAGCTCCCTCCCCGTTCGGCAAAATCTTTTGTTTGCTGTGCCGAAAAGCATTGCTGCCTGGTAAGTGCGCCAGAAGGACTTTGCGAACCGCTTTGAAGCGATCGCCATACATACCGAGACGAAGCAGCCAGGTTCGCAGCGCATACTTTGGATTTTCATCTTGCGAAGGCTTGAAGGAAGAATATTTGAGGGTTTTAGCGCTTTCATTCATGCAAACCGCTAAGTTTTGAAAAGCAGCCATTTCTTCCGGCAAGGGGTTTTCTTTCGGCAGCTTCAAAATCACGCGCTGCTTGTTAAAGTCCAATTCCAGCCCTGGGCAGCGTTGATCCCCGAGTTCAGACCAAACCATAGGAAAAGTGTCCAGATCTTCAATCGGTATCTTATCCAGCTCCTTGGCAAAATAGCTGTCTAACAGCGGCTGAGTTAAGCCAAAAGCGCTGACAAGCAGGTGTTGTTTGCTGGCCAGCATATTAACCAGATTGCGAAGGCTCGTTACCGTATGACCGGCCAGCGGAAATTCAACCGCATATCCGTCAATATGGAGCGTGCTTTGCTCCACCTGATCTGGTCCACCTGTCAGTTCCTGCATGGTTTTACCCATTATTTCCTCGGCTGCTAATTCACGCCCTTCTATATCCCGGATTACACCGTGACGGTCCACTTGGAAGGTTCCTGCGCTGCAATGAATTTCATAAGCGCAGCTTGGCACGCCAAGATAAGTTGCTTTGACTCCCCATTTTGCCTCCAGCGCCTGCACCAGTTCTTTACGAGTCACTGGTCACACCCCGTTTCCCTGACCCATGTTAATGTGTTTAACAATTCTTCAATTTCGCCAAGCGAGTAGATCAAGCATTCGTCGTTGTCCTTTGCTGTCGGGGCAAGCACTAAGCTGCCGCCCCATTTTCCAACAATCACATATCTCTGCTTGGAATAAGTGGCGTAAAATTGGTCGCCTTTTTGAATCTTCATGTGTTTCCCTCCCTGTGTTTTCGGTAGTCTATATATCACTCTAAACACAGGAATTAGCAAGCAAAATGTGCAAATCCATTCAGTATTTTCTGTATCGCCATAGCAAAGAAGCAGGCCTTGCGGCCCGCCCCAACAGTTCTTTTTTTATTCCTCGATGGCTGTGTACCTTGGATAATCGTAGCCTTCGCTGTTCACCAAAATCCGCTCGCCCGTCTGGACGTTTCGCACCCGAATGCAGCGGATTTCGCCGGCTTGGTTCATGCCGCCGTCTTCCTTGGCAATCCAAGGTTGATCTTCCAGCAGGTCTTCTGCAAATCGTTTGAATTCCGCATCGCTTAGTTCAACTTCCTTGGTGACTGTGTAAGCCGAACCGGGATTTTTTTCTTGCTTGGCTCGCCGGGTGGCCGCTTTTAAGGATTGAAGGTTCGGGATTTTTCTGCCAAAATGTGCTTTCATTGTAAGCACCTCCTGTGTTTTCGTTACACTATATATCACTCTAAACACAGATAATAGCAAGCTTTATTCTGCTTTTACGGCATCTTTATAGGGTATTTTTTGCCCGGCTCGCGCTAAAAACACACCACTATCATCACCGGTTATTTCAATATATCGTTTCACAATCACATCTGCGTATTTTTCGTCCAGTTCAATGCCATAGCAAATTCGATTGGTCTGCTCGCAGGCAATCAGTGTGGAGCCGCTTCCCAGAAAAGGGTCCAGCACAATGCAGCTCATCATGCTGCTATTGGTAATCGGATAGGCGCAAAGCGCCACCGGCTTCATTGTTGGGTGAAGCTCATTTTTCGAAGGCCGGTCAAAATTCCAGATCGTGCTTTGCTTGCGATCGGCATACCAATTATGCTTTCCATCCTTGCGCCAGCCATAAAGAATGGGCTCGTGCTTCCACTGGTAGGGACTGCGACCGAGCACCAGGCTTTGCTTGGCCCAAATACATACGCCGGAAAGATATAACCCGGCATCTTTAAATGCCTTTCGAAAATTCAAACCCTCGGTATCGGCATGAAAAACATAGATGGACGCGTCCTTTTCCATGACTTCCGCTGTATTGGTGAAAGCTTTAAGCAGGAAATGATAGAACTCGTCATCCTTTAGGTTATCGTTTTGTATCGTACCTGCCTTCGCTTCATAGGCCACGTTATAGGGCGGGTCGGTGACTACCAGGTTAGCTTTTTTACCGTCCATAAGCAAACAAAAGACTGCGGGATCCGTACTGTCGCCGCAAATTAGCCGATGCCGACCAAGAAGCCATACATCCCCCTTACGGGTTACGGCCGGCTGCGCCAGCTCCGCGTCGACATCAAAATCATCTTCTTGGATTTCCTTAGAGTGCACGTCGCTAAACAGCTGATCAATCTCCGGCGGCTCAAAGCCGGTAAAGGAAACATCATAGTCCAGGGACTGCAAATCCTTGATCAGTTCGGCCAAAAGGTCCTTATTCCACTCGCCGCTGATTTTATTCAGCGCCACGTTCAGCGCTTTTTCTTTGGTCTTATCAATATCGATGACCACGCAATCAATTTGGGTATAACCTAAGGTTTTCAGCACAGAAATGCGCTGGTGACCGCCGATGACCGTCAAATCTTGATTGACGATGACGGGATCGACATAGCCGAATTCATTGATGCTGTTTTTAATTTTTTCAAATTCGCTGTCGCCAGGCTTGAGTTTTTTCCTTGGGTTATAACTGGCTGGCACCAAACTGTCGATTGGTAGTTTTCTAAATTCCATTGTCTTCTCCCCGATATCTAGATTTTATATAGCAGGCATGGCTGCAGTATTTTCGCTGTTTATTGCCATACGCACTAAATTGTCTGCCGCAATGCTGGCAAATGTAATGATAGACGGCATCTGGTTTTGGGCTGCGTTTTTCCGGATGCGCCTTCCACCAGACATATTTACACGCGTTTGAACAAAACTTTTTAGTCCGTCCGCGCTTCTTTTGCCGAATCGGATTTTTGCAGCACAAGCACAGTCCGCTGTTCCTCAAAATCACCTCAGCGTTCAGCTTCACAATTTCCGCCGGCCCATTCAGATGATGCCGTTTGCAATATCTTTTTACAGCATCGACGCTGAGCAATAATTCACGGGCCACCGCTTTATACCCCAGCCCTTGCAAACGAAGCTTGTAAATTTTTTCTTTCTGCAACGCTGTCATTGTATAGCCTCTTTCTCCTTCACCTTTTTGCGAAATAAAAAACGCGCTGAAACCCTGTATCTACAAGGTCTGCGCGTCTATAAACCGAAAGGTATTCCTCCCCCCGCCCTATTTATTATGCGAAAATCTGCGCGAAGGGGGGCGGTGGTCTTGGGGGTAAAGGTTGTAGAGATTCGACCCGCCCCTCCCCCTAAATCAAATCATCAGTAACTAACAAAAAAGAAACAGGCGGCCTTAATTAGCCTGTTTCTCATTACAAACGCTTTTTTAATTCTGAATAGAAGTTCTCTCTCGTGCCAATCTGCATTACAATAACAACGATCTCTTGCTCCTTAATCTGATAAGCTATGCGATATTCAACTCCCGATACCTTCAGATGATAAGAATATATTGTTGCCAAATCACCTTTTAGCCTATCGCCAATATAAGGATTTTCTGCTAATTTATCCATGGCACTTATTATCTTATTACGAACAGGTTTATCGTATTTTCGCAGCTCTTTTGCCACAGAATTAAGAATTATAATCTCATACATCGCCGTTTTCCTGTTTAAGCTGGGATAAGGTAATGTACTGCTTAGCATTATATTCCTTTTCTGCTTCGGCAACCATAGAATCTAAGGCTTGAGCTATTTTTGCCTGGTACGCTTTTACCGTCTCTTCATTAATAAGTTTACCTTCTTTGGCAAGATCAGCACGAATAAGGTCTTGCAGTTCATCCGCTACGGTACGGGGCTTTAGAATGATTTGTTCTCCATCAACTACAATTTTAATTTTACTGCCTGCTGACAGCTTAAACTTGTCCCGAACTTCTTTCGGCAATACAAATTGCCCTTTACTGCTAATAGTCACATCATATTCGGTCATGGCTTCACCTCATGTAAGAAGTAAGATTTCTTACGCATATTATAGTATACCGAACGGCAATTGTCGAGCGCCAAGTAAAAAAAAACAATCTAAAGTTTGACGTACCGATACTCCTGATGCTGATCCATCGTCCGTGTTTTCCGATCGTGGCACTTTTTGCAAAGCGGCTGCCAGTTATTCTCATCCCAGAACAGCACCTTGTCTCCCTTGTGCGGCTTAATATGATCCACAACGGTTGCCGGTGTCAGTTTTCCGGTCCGCTCACACTCCGCGCAAAGAGGATGCTTTGCTAGGAACCGCTTTCTCGCCTTTTGCCAGCGACTGCCGTAGCCGCGCTCGTAAGAACTTTCCCGGTCATGGGCATGCAGCTTAAAGTGAAACTCGCAATATCTGTCGCTTGTAAGCATTGGACACCCTGGATGCTTGCATGGTTTCTTGGGTTTTATTGGCACTTTGTATCAACTCCATAATCGGATTAAAATGGACATTAAAAATGCCCCTGAAGGTACTAGCCTCCTCGGGGCGCTGTTTACACTACTTCTATATTTTATATTTTATCATTTACCTATGATGGCTTTTAATGGCGTCGTATCTCACAATAAAAAATACCGGGGAGCCCACCCGTGGCTCCCCATCTTTGCCCGATATACCACTTTGAGCATTCATCTCAAAGTATCTTTGTAATTATATTATACTTCTATAGAGCAAATATATTCAAGAAATTTGTTTAAGAAAAAGCTGTGAAAATGATACATGGGAGCTCACTCGTAGCTCCCACATTGAATAATTATACCACTATCCCGCTCGTGAATAGCATCTTTGTAGTTAAATGATATCATGATTATTGCTTCTTGTCCATATTTCCTTCAAAAAAAATTCGAATTTGAGTTCTAAATGTTTCTAGATCAGCTATACCAAACTCGTCTTTTAGCACAATAAACCGATTTAATTCATTATCTTTTTCCGTTACATCCGATTGTAATTTAGTAATCTTTTGCTTTAATTTCTCAATATAATTTAGTTTGTCATTATACATGTTATTAAGCGTGTCATAATGTCGCTTCACATCCAGAGAAATAGCAATCGCTCTATCAACATCATTCATCTCATTAGGACTCAAAGTAGTAACAAAATCCCCCAACCTCGATTTACTTACACAGACAATGTTTCCTAATAACACATTCCCATCTAGAATTATGTTTCCGGAACTATCTAATTTATTAGCTATTGGTACTACAACCGGCAAAGTAGAAGATGTATGCGTTATAGGAGCCACTATTGTATTGGGTGAACTTGCATTCCCAGCATCGTATTGTAAAATAACGCAGGGCCTTTCTTTACGTTGTTCACTACCAATACCAGCTCCAAAATGGCACCTATAAACCTCTCCTCGTTTTACAATTCTTCTTCTTGCACTACTTGCTTTAGCATCAAGAAATAGTTTAGTCTTAAGCCAATCTAAATACATCTGAGTTTTAGATAAATCAATATTTATCGACATTTATTTACCCCTCCCGTACAAAATGAAAACTAAACTTTTGAAATAATTATAGCATGTAATTTGATTTATAGTCTTATCAAATACCAAGATTCTACAAAAAGCCCCTAGAATTATCTAAGGGCTTAGGCTTATTTGGCACACTTTTTTACTTTTCAAGCCTTCCTTTATAGACGTACTTTGACAATCGGAACTCAGCTTCCTTTAACGCCTTGCCATGCAGACGGTATATCCATCTCAAGTCATATCCCATCGCGCTGGAAACCTCTTCCCACGTATTGCCATTCAAGTAACGCAGTTCAAGCACTATCCGATATGCATGATTATCTATTTCCGCGATGAATGCGTTAAGCTCCCGCTTTAAATCCACCAGCCGATCAATATCGTCGTTGATCTCATGCTCTAAGTCGATCAGCTTAAGAACGGCATTTTCCATGGGACTGCGCTGCCTTGTCCCGCTGATCCGCTCGGCATGAACACTGGCCGTTGCTTTTGTTGCCAGCTCGCGAAGGCTGGCAACTTGCTCAATTTTGCTGTTGATCCGCTTGTCCAAATAATAGGCTTGTGACAAGTATTGTTTAGCATCCATTTTTATCCCTCCCAACCCTTGCTTTTACCGCTTCCAGTAGCGCCGTCTGGCCAACTTCCTTTTTGGCCAGCGCCGCCATGACGTTCTCGTCAATCGTATTTTTTGCAATAAGGTGATGCACCACCACGGTCTCCTTTTGTCCCTGCCGCCAAAGCCTGGCGGTAGTCTGTTGGTAGAGCTCGAGGCTCCACGTCAGGCTGAACCATACAAGAGTAGAACCGCCTGCTTGCAGGTTGAGGCCATGCCCCGCTGAGGCCGGATGAATCAACGCCACAGGGATTTCACCGGCATTCCACCTGCGAATGGAATTCTCGCTTTCCAGCAACTCAGCCGGGAAACGCGCCAATATCCGCTCACACTCGTGCTTAAACCAGTAAGCAACGAGAACCGGCTTGCCGTTCGCGGCCTCGATGATATCTTCCAGGGCGTCCAGCTTACGGTCGTGAATGGGAACGGTACCGCCATTTTCATCATACACCGCACCGCCGGCCATCTGCAGCAATTTTCCGGACAGAGCGGCTGCGTTTACCGCATCAATGTCCTTGCCGTTAAGAGAAAGCACCATTTCATCCTGCATGACTTGGTAGTGCCGCCGCTCATTCTCTGACAACCGCACGGATATTTCGTTCATCACAAGGTCTGGCAGCTTCAGATAATCGGTGTTCTTCATACTGATGGTGATGTCTGAAATCCGGCGGTAGACGGCTTCTTCCGCACCAGGGCTAGGTTTATACGAAAATACCATCTGCTGGCTCCGCTTGTCCGGCAGGAAGTAAGTGCTGCGATAATTCCCAATGAAACGCCCGAGCCGCTGGCCCATATCCAACAATCGAAATTCAGCCCATAAATCCAACAAGCTATTTGCCGCCGGAGTACCCGTCAACCCCACCATTCTTTGCACACCTGGCCGAACTTTCAACAGACTTTTAAAGCGCTTGGCTTGATGTGATTTGAAAGAGGACAGCTCATCGATCACAACCATGTCAAAGTCAAAGGGCAGGCCGCTGTCTTGAATCAGCCACGAAACATTTTCCCGGTTAATAAGATAAACTTGCGCCTTTTCTCGAAGGGCTGCTTTGCGCTCATCTTCGGTCCCAATAACGACGGAATACGTCAAGCCGCGCAAGTGCTCCCATTTTTCGATTTCGTCAGGCCAGGTATTTTTTGCTACCCGCAGCGGTGCGATAACTAAAACCTTGCGAATCTGGAAACTGTCCAAAGTCAAATCAAAAATAGCCGACAGGGTAATGACGGTCTTGCCCAGCCCGCAGTCAAGGAAGATCGCCGCAACAGGCTTTTCCAACAGATAATTAATTACATACTGCTGATACTCATGCGGCACAAACTTCACAAGGCATCCCCTTCTTTGATTGCTGACAACAACGCTTGTATCTGCCCCGCATCGTCCAGAATGTGTACAAGAAACCCCAATCGCCGGAGCTGTTCATGCCGTTTTTGCTGTACTGTTCTTGGCTTCATGCCAGGTGCTTTTACCTCAACAAAAGCAATTCTACCGCCTGGAAGAAGAACCATCCGGTCTGGCATACCCACCAAACCAGGCGACACAACTTTGACAGCCATACCTCCTTCGGCTTTGGCCGCTTTCACCAGTTTTTGTTCTAGCTGTTTTTCTCGCATAAATACCTCCCACCGCCTGTGTTCCTCAAGTCCAAAAAAACTCTATACGCGCGTATTTGCGTGATTGCGTGCCTTTTCTCTTTCTTAACCTATAGGATTATTTTTAATAGTAATAGTTGGAACAAAGGAACACAGTTCGTGAACAACTTGCTTTAATCAGGGCTTTTGCCCGTTCCGCAAAATGTACCGATATCCAGATATCGGTGCGCCGGAACAAGCAGGCGCTGTTCCCTGAACGTCATCTGTTCCCTGTGTTCCCACCCTTTTATGACTTGAGAACATATAACCATTGCGGCCCATAAAGGGGAATTCGCTCCTTTTTCACCAAGCCGCTCCAGTCGCCGATCCCCGCCATGATCGCGGAAATCTCATTGCCATCTGACCTGCGAAGGTTGGCGCGCTCTTTGCCAAAACACTCGCACCATATTTCCATGTTTGAAACAGCCTCCCGCTTACGGACGCCCACCTTATTGCCCTCGCCAAAATCCGTGCCGTTGATATAAGACCGGCGCTCATACAAATCCATCTGGTCCCAGTCCTCCGGCAAAAGCATGTCCAGAAAATCGCGCACCAGCCCTTCACGCTCATCGGACTCCATTGCCTCGCGCTGCTCATCTTTGGCCAGTTTTTCAAGACCGGCATCGAGATATAATTTTTCACCGGCTTTGACGTAAGTAAGCGTTTCAGCCCATATCTGAACAACCTCGTCCTGGGTAAGCTGCCACGACTGCCGCTTGCCGCCGCCGGGCGTTTTTACGGGCCAAAAGCGGCGGTTTCCTGTTGTGTCGCGAAGATACCCCTTCTCGGCGTTGGTGGTGCCGAAAAACACGCACTGCCGCAGATGCGGGGTAGCCCGCCGTCCAAAGCTTGCGCGATAGATGTCGTTCTGCCGGGACAGAAAGCTGCGGAGGGTTTCCACTTCGGCTTTCTTCAGCCCCGCCAGCTCGCCGATTTCCAATATCCAATAGCCTTGCAGCTTCTCTGCCGCCGTCTTGTCTTTGGTGTCGGACAAAGAAAGACTGTCCGAAAACCACTCCCCGCCCAGTTTAGCAATCAGGGTACTTTTCCCCGCTCCCTGCGGGCCGTTTAATACCAGCATGGAATCAAACTTCACACCGGGCGTAAGAACGCGAGAAATTGCCGCGCACAGCGTCTTTCTGGTAACCGCTCGGACATATGCGTTATCGACCGCCCCAAGATAATCCACCAGCAAAGTATCTACGCGGCGAACCCCGTCCCAGGCCGGCAAGGAATTGATAAACTCACGGATCGGATGATACGAACGATCATCGGCGACTTTGGTCACAGCAATGTCATAATTGCGCGCTGAGAAAGTTCCATAATGGGTGTCAATGTAGCTGATCAGCTGGGCATCGTCTGCGTCGCGCCAAAATCGCGAAGGATGCGGCCACGGCACGCCGCCCTTTATTTCCATGCCGTCTGATAGTTGATTGAACACAATTCCCTGCAGCTTTGGATCGTTTTCCAAAATAAGCGTGAGATTCCGCAGAGTATTTTTGACCGCTCCCGATTTCTCCAACTCTAGCTGGTGCTGCCAAGGTTCCTCGTCAGAAAAGTCCGTTTCCGCCTGTATGCGGCGCTCCTTAGCGAATTGCTCTTTCACCTGCCTATCCTCAAGCGCCAGCTCTTCCATCGCCTTGAAGGAGAGCAGCTTAGCGGGCGGGGTATCCTCGGCAGTCTTGTCGTCTAGATCGCGAAAACGGTGTATCCGCACCAAGTCAAAGGCGTTGCATAACTTGCCGCAAGCCGGATCGGTGGCATGATGGGAATAGGCAAATTTATCGCCATAGATAAGCACCCCGGCAGTGCTGTCGGCAGGGATGTAGTCATAGCGCCCTGGCATCATGCTCGGCTTGTACACATCCGGAATGAAGGTTTCAATCGCCTCTTGCACGCTGTAAGCTCGGCAAAACGCGCCGATAGTCCCTTGCTTTTCCAATGGGTCCGCCTGTTTTGCCAGTGTGCGCTTTACCACTGCTCCCTGCCTTGATGATACCGGCCAGCTTGCCGTATCCCGCCAATCCTTATAGGTTGCCAAGATCGTATCAGGGTTCAAAAATTCTCCCTGCTGCGCTTCAAAAACAAACTCCCCGTCACAGGAGGTCGAGGGCCAGTACATCAACCGGGTCGGCTCATAGGTCGTATCGTCAAACTGCTCCATGCCGATGTCATGGGCAACTTTACGGGCCACCGCGCTATATTCATCAGCACTAACCGGCCTTGCCAGCGGAATCACCAGCCGGAGCCGCGGTTTTTCAGGAGTATGCTTGTGCGTGGAATAGATGCAGCAGGCAAAGTCAAAAAACAGCGTGATTTGCTCCCAGATGCTCGCATCGGCATAGTCCATGTCGAGCGTTAACATGGAGCGGCATTCTACATAGCCGGTTTTGCGTTTGCCCTCTCTGAGCCTGCCGCCTACAAAGCCGCCCACATCCTTGATCTCGTCCTGCCGCGCTTTGGGCAATGCTTTATACTCGGCCACACTTTCCGAGGTCCGGATAGGGGTTTTGACCTTTGCCAGAAATTCCGGCCAGATGATTTCTTGGTTTTTCCAAAATTTATCCTTACGGCTGTTGGCCGTAGCAATCGCCAGTTTCAAGGGCACTCACTCCTTTTGCCCTGTATTTCACGGATTAACCGGCATTTGCGCAGACTTTCCATGCCGCCTTTATGCTTGTACCGCCACAAATACTTGATGCAGTTGCCTTTTAGATAGCCTTCGTATTCCGGCGGCGTCATGCTGGCCTTGATCGCCTCGATGCATTCAATGCCGCCGGTCGTATAATGGCTGGGATGATTGACCTGATCCATGATTTCACCTCAATCCTTTCGATAGTAGTCGCACTCATAACCGTCCGCCCGCAAGGGAAGCCCCTTGGCCCAAGCCGGCGCTTTCCCCATCAGGGCACACACTTCTTCCACCGACCCTTGATCTAGCGGCGTTTCGATGACGATTTCATCATGAACGTGCATCACAATCGGATAGCCCGCCTTGTCAACCGCCAACATGGCTTCGGCCAGTAAATCCCGCGCCACCGCCTGCACGATGTTTTCCACCAGCTTTGGCCCATAGGTATCCACTCTGCACCAGCGCTTGTTCTCGCCAATGCCTTCATAGGTGATGCCCTCACGCCCGAACCTGTTGAGTTCCAGTCTGGGCTTCACATACGCCAGTTTCCGCCCCGAAGGCAGGGTAATAAACAACATGCCGCCCGTACATTCCAATTTAATCCGCCCCACCGTCTGGGCGTTTTTTTCCTTAACTGCATTGAGCGCCGCGCGGTCGATATCCCACCACAGTTTCGTAAGATTCGGATTGGCGGCGCGCCAAGCAGCGACAAGCGGCTGCAGTTCTTCTTCCGCAACGCCCATGTCCAACGCTCCCATGGCAGTCAGCGCTCCGACGCCTCCACCGTAGCCCAAGGCCAGCTCGGCAATTTTTCCTTTTTGTCTAAGCGGCGAGCCTTTCGTGATTTTTTCAATGGGCACCCGAAACATCTGGCTGGCCGATGCTTCATAAATCTTGCCATGAGTATAAAAGACTTCCAGCCGCCAGGTTTCCTCCGCTAGCCAAGCAATTACACGGGCTTCAATGGCGCTGAAGTCGGCGACAATAAAGCGGCAGCCAGGCTTGGGTATAAAGGCGGTTCGGATGAGCTCGGATAATACTTTCGGCGTGCTGTCAAAGAACAGTTCAATCTCTTCGAAACGACCGTTCTTCACTAAGCTTCTGGCCAGCGTCAAATCCGGCAGGTGGTTCTGCGGCAGATTCTGCACCTGCACGAGCCGCCCCGCCCAGCGACCGGTCCGGTTGGCACCGTAGAACTGGAGTAAGCCGCGCACCCGCTGATCCGGACAAACAGCCCGCTCGATCGCTTCATATTTTTTGATGGAAGTTTTGGCAAGCTGCAAACGCAATTTGAGCAGATGCTCCACTTCTCCATCGGCGCTCTGTACAAGCCCGGTCACGGATTTCTTGGACAAGCTCTCTACCGCAACACCATTTTCCCGAAGCCAGCCCTTCAGCTGGGCTACGCTGTTGGGATTTTCCAGCCCCGTCAACACCTGAGCCTGGCTGAAAGTATTTTCTTTGTGCCGGCTGTCACAGCAAATGGCCTGCCGCACCAGTTGCCGGTCCACCCGCACACCGCGATCGTTAATTTCTTGGTCCAGCACATATAGCGCTTGCTCGCGCGGCCCAAGCGGATGTTTGGCCAGCTTGTCCCGAATCGCCCGTTCCACTTCCACATCACGCCGGCAATAGGAACGAAACAGCTCCCATTTTTCCGGTGCATGGCGCGGCAGATTTCTTTCCCTCCCGCCATTCGCTTTCGTAGGTTTACAAGGCATGCTGAAATAGCGGATCAAGTCTTTGCCCTCGCGCAGCTTTTGCCAGGCAAGCCCCAGTACCTGGGCGACGCCTTCCAAGGACAACGGCAATCCCAACATGGTCGCTTGCACTGCGGTGCATTGCCACGCCTGAGGTTTCAGTGTTTTTTTCAAATACTTGGTTAAGCAGGTGCGTTCAAACTGCGCATTAAAAGCGCTCTTGAGCACGCTGTCATCCACTAAATCCTTTATAATACCCTCCGGCAAAGCCTCGCCGTTAGCCAAATCGACAACCTCCACTTCGCCGTCATCGTAGGCATAAGCAAAAAGAAGGATTTCAAAATCAGGGCTGGAGGTGTACGCATACACCCCCGCCTTACTCAGATCGACGCCGGAGAAGGTTTCTAGGTCGATACCCAGCACCCTCATGCCAAAAAGTCATCCTCATCAACGGTCGTAAAATCATCCTCTGCTCTGCTGCGGCCGCTTAGCGGTTCCCCGTCCGCCAGTTTTTGCAGATTTTGCAGGCCGCAGGCAATCCCTTTGTTGCCGTTTTGGTTAAAGGCGTAAAAGGTGATGCTGGCTCTGCCGTAGCAGCCGCTGTAAAACTCGCCCGGGTCTAAAATAGGCTTGACCTGTTTGTCTACAATGCCGGGCTTGTCCTTGCTATTGGCATTGATAAAATAGCTGTCCTTATAGGCTTCATCATCGGCCCGGTCCACATCGCCATCGCGCAGCGGCAGTTTTAGACTTGCCGGAATTTTGCCGCCGAACTTGGCTGCGCCCTCTTTTTTGGCCACTTCAATGGCCGCCTTGATGTCGGCAATGGTTTTCTTGTCCGATTTGGGTATGATCAAAGACACGCTGTACTTTTCATCACCGCCGTTGATGGACTTTGGCTCCCACACATTTGCATAACTGAAGCGTACCCTGCCGGTTATTACTTTTGTCGAGTTTTCCATAATCACACTTCCTCCTTAAAATCGGCCTCAGCCGTTTGTTTTACTGTTATTGCCAGTCTTTTATCCGCTAGGGGAACAAGCGCCGGCTTGCCAGGCGGCTTTTCCACCAAATGAGCGAGCAGTTCCTTAAAGCGCTGCTTGCCAAGCAGTTTTTCCATGTCGGTGATGCCGATAAGGGACTGTTTGTAGATATCCGTATAACCTGCCGCCGTAACAATCTCGGCCACCAAGCTTTCACTGGTATACCGACGGTTGCTGCGCCCTTCAACCAATTTGTATCCCTGCCATTCTCTGCCCTCGCGTATTGCCAGGTCTGTTGCATAGGCATAAACGTCAGCTGCCCATAGCGAAAGCCGGTCGGCAAGAGACAGCACTTCTGCGATTTCCTCCTCGGTTAGCAGCAAAGGCGGCTTAAAGTCATGCTTTGCCAGCGATAGATACTCCTCGGCTCTCGCCCGGCAGGTTTGCCTAGCCCGGCAAAACCGGCAATGCTCTCCCGGCAGAAATTCTCCTTCCCCGCTAATCGCCAGCCGGGCTTTGGGCCGGAGTTCCTTTTCCGCCCAGGCAGTCAGCTCATCTACCGTGATTTCATAGGTAGAAACGTTCTCCAATCTTGGCTGGCAGATGCTCATTCGCACAACTTGGATGTCATAAAGGCTGTCAAAGAGAGCCAGCGCCCCCAGCGCATAGAGTTTCATCTGAGGGTTGTCCTCGGCGGACACTGCCACACCCTTGCCGTACTTTAAATCCACAATATCCAGTATGCCGTCTGCAACAATGATGAGGTCTCCGGTGCCAAAGCCCTCCGGCACATAGCAGGAGTAATCCAGGCGCTGCTCCAAGAGGACGATTGGGTCTTTGCAGCTCGCCCTTGCCGCCGTGATCAGTTCTGCAGCATACTCCGCATACATGTCGGTGTAATATTGCAAATCCGCGCTGTCAAAATCACTTTCGGGCCGTTGTGATTTTTGCCCCAAAAACACGCGCAGTTTATGTTCAGCCAGCGCATGGGCGGCAGTACCTTCTTCCGCAAATACGCTCGTCGCGTTTTCAAAAGTATCTTCCAGCCGGGCCGATGGCGGGCAGCGGAGCCAGCGATGAGCACTTGATGCGGATAACAAAGCATGTGCTCGCATTACAACGCCTCAGCCGCTTTTAATAGCTCAGCATATTGGGCCGGCGCAACATCGGTCAGCTTCTTGGCTCCAAATTTAGTGATGAGCTCTTTGACCTGCGGCTGCTTGCCCGCCTGCGATTTTTCCGCCAGAACAGCCCGGACCGCTTCAATGGTGATTGGTTTTTCTGTTTGCTCAGCCGATGCGGCTGACTCTAGAGGCTGGGCATTATTGTTTTCCCTGTATTTCCCCGCCAATGCGGCGGTGAGGTTTTGCATAGCAGCAACCAGCTCATCTGCTTTAATGCTGATCTCCAGTTTATTCATCAGGCATATCTCCTCTCACACTTGTCATTGAAATAGCAAATAGGGATGTTCAGCTGCTGGGCAGCTTTCAGTTCAGCCTCCATACCCGCCGACAATCTGTCCCCGAACACCCAAAACTCATCACAGCGGCCGAGAAGTTCCCTCCCTAGCGCCAGACCAGTTTGCCGCTCTTCCGGGATGGTGTCATCCAAAAAACCGGTAAACATGATGTGCGGCGCAATCGGCACTGCCGCTTGTGTTACTGCAAACCGGCAATATCTGTTGGCTCTCAAGATATTGCGCTCGATATCGCCGCGCAGCGGTGAACAGATATAAACAACCTTCATCTTGCCGCCCTCCTTTTCATCTTTTATCTTTCTAAAACCACAATGCTAGCCACCGTTTCATCCGGAAATACATGCAACAGACGGCTGAGCATTTTGCGTCCGGCACCACATTTGCCATTTAGGACCCGGCTAAGAGCGCCTTTTGATACTCCCATACGCTTGGCAAGCTCATTTTGCGACCAACCGCGGCGTCTACACAGATTTCTTACGGTCTGTGCATTTAACCGCATGCGAACACCTCCTCTCCGCACAATCGTTCGTATTTCCTCGAACGTTTTGTTCGATTTGTTGGCAAAAAAAGAGCTCGTCCACAGTCACCTCAAAAAAATCGGCTATCCGTTTAGCCAACGCAAAACCTGGTGTCTGCCTGCCATTTTCAATGGTATTTACGTAGTCCGGAGTGATTCCAAAAACCTCCCCCAAGACCGCCTGCGTGTAGCCAAATCGCTGCCTCAGCTCTTTAAACCTGGCATTTTTCAACCTCATCACCTCTGAATAATTTGTTCTAAATTTATTCTACAGAACATTTTATTCATCGTCAACGGAACTTTTTGTTCGTATTTTATTGACCACAATCGAACAATTTGTTATGCTTATTGTAAATAATTTGCGGAGGTGCTCGAATATGTTATTCGGAGACAGGCTTAGAAAGCTTCGCGAGGATGCAGGCATGACACAAGTGGAGCTGGGAAAAAAGGTCGGCGTATCCGAACGCGTCATTGGCTATTATGAATCCAATGACCGCTTCCCCAGAAAACAAGAAACACTCCAGAAAATTTCTGAAGTGTTCAATGTAAGCGTTGATTTTCTTGTCGGTTCGGACAGCGCGTTTATCAACCAAGCCGGTGAACAATATGGTTATTCCGGCAAAAAACAGGCCAAGGATATTCTTAATGATATTAATGCCCTCTTCGCCGGCGGCGAACTGCCGGAGGAGGATCGGGACGAGTTTTTCCGAATGGTAACGGAAATGTACTTTGACGCAAAGAAAAACAATAAGAAATACGGGCGTAAAAAACACAAACAGTAACAGCTTTGCTGTCTTTTGGGGTGAGCGTTTATGGATAATGTGATCAAGCACGCCGATAGCCTGCTCCGCCGGTTTAAAACACGAAATCCCTTTGAGATTGCTGATAATCTGAACATCATTGTCAAGTACGGCGATTTTCATCAGCTCAAGGGGTTTTATAAATATATTTGCAGAAACCGATTCATCGCCATCAATTCCCGCTCGGATGAGATTGAACAAATGATTATTTGTTCTCACGAATTGGGGCACGACCAATTGCATCGGAATCACGCCAAAACCGGCCTAATGAAAGATTATCATATTTATGATGCTACCGATGTCTACGAGCGTGAAGCCAACTATTTTGCTTCACATTTACTTATTGACGACGCTGATTTTTTAGACTATGCCGGAATGGAATATACCTATGCCATGATTGCCGCTGAGCTTAATGTCCATGAGGAACTGGCGGTTATTAAAGCTGATATTTTAAAGCGGCGAGGGCATAAACTGAATATTCCTTATGTACCGAAAGCTGGGTATCTTGGGAGAAGATAAGCCTAGTCCGAAAGCACATCATAAGCTGGTCGATTATTTCGATCTCTTACAAGCAGCCAACTTGGTTCGTCACCATGACAGCCCCTGTAGGCTTATTCAATGAAGGTAGCGACAGCCTGGCTCATCACATAAGAGCTCGTTATTGACGGCGTTGACGATTGCGCACATGCTAATTTTCGTTTATCGTTTCTGATAATGGCAAAAGGCATCAATATACTTCTATTTAGCCCCTCAGCACACCTTTTAATTTTTCAATCAGTAGTGCACGATTTTTCTTTTTTAACTCACACTCCCAAACTCGAATTACTGTCCATCCTCTGTTCATAAACATCTCCGTAGCAGCTTTATCGCGTTTGATATTATCGCCGATCTTCTTAGACCAGAAGTCTTCGTTTTCCTTGGGGTGAGTGTTCCGGCAATCGTGTCCGTGCCAGAAGCAACCATCAACAAAGATGGCTACCTTTTTGTTAAGGAAGACAAAGTCCGGATGACCTTTAACCGGATAGCCTCGCCGCCAACCGATTATTCCTTGCTCTTGGAACAGCTTAATAAGAGCTAATTCGGTGGATTTGTTTCCTTTCGACTTAATGTTCCGCATTACGGCGGAGCGTTTTGTTTTGTCATACACATCCGCCATTCATCACGCCTCGCTTTCTTGTCTTCGTGCCGACTACTCGGCTGGTGCTTCTCCCTTGCCATACGTAACGGGAGATTCGGCTACTTTAGAAACACCCACGTAATCGGGCAGGATTCTTTCAAAAGCGGCTGTAAATTCGGTCATCCTGTTCTGCTGGTTATAGAACGGGAATCCCCAAACGAAATACTTATTGTCATCCGCAAAAGTCTTCTTCGGAATGCCTCGGCTTTCAATCTGTAATAGAAAGTCCTCTTTCCATTTGTCCTGCGTGAGCAGATGGTTGCCTTTCGGCTCCACGAAAATCTGATACTGCTCATAACCCGTTGCGTTCCGCTTGCGTAGGAACATCAGGTAGTCTGGCTCGAATCGCTCGCCTCCGTCAAACGAATACAGGACAAGCTGTCGTTCATTTCGCACGAGATAGATTTTTTCATATTCTTTTTTCAATTCGTCCACATAGGTGGAGAAGTAAGCCACAAACGCTTTTTCCTCATTCGTGCCAAAATTGTCGTTAAAAGCAAACCAATCCGCGTCTCCAAGATTGATTTTCCATTCCGGACGAATTGCGGGTGCGTTCTGTGAAATGCCCTCGCCCTCGCCGTGGGGGTCTGTGATATGGAGAGTTTTGTTGCGAAACACCTCGCTGAATTTTTTATTCGTGAAGTCAGTGGTTCCCTCGTAGGTCTCCTTAATAGCCGAAATTTCGTCTCCGATTCTTGTTAGAACAGTCATACATGCCTCAAAGAGAGTTTCCGGCGTGGGTGTTTCGTCGCGACTTTCAATGATCATCTTCACTCCACCCAGGTAGGCGTCATTAATTATGAAATCACGCAGTGATTTTAAATTAGGGAAATACCCGCTTAAAACGCTAAATTTAAATACGTCAATTCTGCGTAAAGCCTTGTGAACAATCGAATAGTTATAATCGGCAATCTTTTTAATCGACGTCCTATAGGTGTATGTTTTGACAGTGGTATTCGTGTGCGCGTTCATCATCATTGTGTCCATTGCGGTTTTGCCGGTGTTTACGGTGACGGAATATTCTTTGTCTCGTACGGAGGGCAATAATTCCACAATATCCTTACGGCTTTTAACCTCACGCCTATTGAGAAATACGATGCCAGTTTTATAAATTTCATCCTGCTTGAAAGAGTCCTTCAGTACATAATGCACTTCCGTCTGGCTCTCCGGCATAATACCCGTGGCAATTAGAGCCTTGTTCAACTCGTCGATGTAGCGGCTGTCGTATTGGCAATGGTAGTACAACTCCTCACAGACGCGAAGAGGGTTGTCGATGTCACTGTCATACTTACGCTTGTATTTCTCGTCGTCCTCATTTATGGCAAATGGGCAATACCTTGCGCCGCGCCCAATTAGCTGTGCCTCGGCGATGGTTGCGGAACCGGGCTTGCCCTTGGAAGCGTCACGGGTCTCGTAAAGACGTACAATGTCAAAGAGGTTCAGAACATCCCAACCCTCGTCCAACTTCTTGACCTCGAAAATTGCTCTATACTGGTTATCTCGGCTTTCGAGTGAATTAAGGAGTATCTGCCGTTCGTTTGCCTCTTTGTCATCATTAACCGAAATGCAATGATCCGGGTTGAATTCTTCTTTTAATTCCTGTGCCAATTCGTCAAAGCCAATACCTTTGGCGGCAAAGTAATCCGCCATTCGTTTCACTTCGGCAAGCGGTGACGAAGTGACAATACGCTCCAATGTGTCACCGGAAAGCGTTCTGATCATCTCGTAGAACGTTTGCTCAAAATCCTTGCTCTCGGCTATTGTTTTGGCCTTGAACAGTACTACCGGCTTGATGTAAAGCCTATAATCTTGAAAAACCTTTAGCCGGTACTGGCTAAACATCAAAGCCTGCAAGGCGCGTTCTGTGTAACTGATATCGGCCCTGATTGCCCGAACCTGCTTTGAATATTTTTCCTCGCGAAATTTTCGGAGCGGGTAATCAAAAATGATTTTGTTTTCATATTCACTTAAAATATATGGATTCTGAAGATCGCAGGTCGCCGTGAATTCAAGCAGAATATTATCGCGGTTGGCGGTAAAAATACGGTGAACCGTCGTTTCCCAGCTTTGCGTCAATGCTTCCTCGTTTTTATCCACCTTGCCTCGGCGCGTATCCACGTTGAGGTGATGTGCTTCGTCGGCAATCAACACCGTTTTACGGTCGATGAAGTCGTCGAAAGACGGTGAGTTTTCTTTTGGAAACCACATATCAGAATGAAGTCCCTGCGTGGTTGTGAAACAAATGTTAATTGCGTCGGAGTTTGCTCCCTGGAAGTTGCTGACTTCATTGAGCCGCACTATCTCGCCGTCGATGACAATTTCCTCCGCGAACAGATATTTCGCCGATGTCTTGTTCAGGAAGTTATCTTTCGTTTTTTTTACGATATTATCGAGGTTCACGAAAAACAGAAAGTTGCGATATCCGCGTTTATATAGATATATAATCAGCCCTGCCATGATGAGTGTCTTCCCACTGCCGGTCGCCATATGGAACAATACCTGCGTCGGATTGGGACGTATCTTATCGTTTTCGTAGAAAGTGATGAAATTGCGGAAGGCATCAATCTGATAAGGGCGCAACTCGAATACAGGATTGAGGTTATCCGCAATGTATTGCGGCATATCCGCGCCGCCGCCAAAGTCTCTGATGGCATCCAGTTGTTGAAAAAGGAACATCACTTACCCTCCAATCCGTAGAAGCTGCGTGTGAAAGCCTTGTCCGCATCGCTTATTGCGTACTCCTCATCATCAAGGTCACATAGGTTCACATAGAGCATATTTTTGTCGAGTAATTCAATGAAAAGCCGCTTCCTGTCGTCAAACGATAGAGACATAAGATCTTCTGCGTTTTTATCTATTTCTCGAGGATTTATGTAATGGTTCATATACCCTGTGGCTTTTATTTCGCGCCAAATCGGAGCTAACTCACTGTCATCTTTTGCGGCCATTATACGTTCAACAAAGTACTGATTACATTTTGCCAATTCGCAGTATACGAATGAGCCACCACCTTGCCAGCCAACTGCTTTAGAGATACCACCTTGCTCGCCCGAAACGACTTTTTTCAGACGTTCAACCGACACCGTTTCAATATAATCCATCTGCTCCACACCAATATAATGCCGTCCCATTTTGTGAGCAACTGCGGCAGTTGTGCCAGAACCGAGATGGAAATCAAGTACTAAATCTCCCTCTTGCGTTGCCACTTCTATAATAGCCTTTATGAGGTTCTCCGGCTTGGCATATCCAAATTCCTCGCGTCCAAACATGGCATCGATTTCGCTGTTTCCATCCTTATTTTTCGCGCTTCCAAACAGGGTTTGCAAGAATTCCTGTATCTGGAAATCAGAGATGACTGCAGATAGTTTTCCTGCTGCGTCATCCTCGCTTTTAAATTTACGCATATACGGTTTTCCAATGTTAAGGAAATCATAGTCGCCCGGAAATACAATGGCACCTTTTTGATAATAGTAATCAAAGGTGTCCTGAGTAATGCACCATGTACGTTTTGTGCTTGCGGGATACTTATCCCCATTTTTTGGATTTACCATCGTAAAGAAAGAGTTTGCCCTTTCTCTTGCTGTAGTTTGTTTTGTTAAGTCTGCCAATCTCCACGGTTGCCCCGGAAAGTCATCAGTTTCGTAATACTTGCGTTCCACACCTCTGCCAATAGGAGTGCTGCTGTCATCCACATTTGTATAGCAAAGCAGCCAGTCAAAATCCTGTGACAGATTGAATGGCACATCTGATTTCCCATTTCGAGTGCGGCGCGGTATTGTGCCAACAAAATGGTCTTTACCAAAGATATCGTCGGCTAATACTTTCAAATAATGCATTCCATCTTCACCAATACTTATCCATATAGTTCCGCCCTTTGCGAGCAGTCTCTTAGCAATATCAAGGCGATTCTTCATAAATACCAGCCATGTCGAAAGGCTAAAGTTGGAATTATATTTGAATGAGTCTGCTTCTTTCCTTTCGTTGAAGTAATACGGCGGGTCAATGTAGATACACTTCACTTTGCCCTCGTAGCGCTTCAGCAGCGAGGCTATGGCAAGTAAATTGTTACCTTTGATTATGAGGTTGTCGCCGTCGTGAAAAGGCACGCCCTCCTCAACACCATTCTCGGTATACCGCTTCGCATTAACAAGCACCTTCGGATATAAAAGTCTATCCACCTCATCCGGTGCAAGCGTTTCATTGTAGAATACTTCGTCTCGCTTCTGGTCGTCTTTTGTCTGCCCACCCTCAAGAACGCAATCCTTGTAGGGGAAGGAGAGAACAACTTCGTTCGACTGCGAAATCAAGTCGCCCCTGCTGTCGATTAAACCTATGCGATTTTTAAAGCGCGTGTAGCTGTCGGGCAGAAATTGGCGATTGTTGACCACCCAGCCGAAGCCGACCTTATCGAAGACGTATGTACCATTCACCTCAGCGAAGAAGCGTTTTTTCGTGTCATCGTTTGAAAGGAGCAACTCGATTAGACCCGGATCCATATTGAGGGCGGACTCATAAACTTTATTGCGTAGCAGCGTTCCGTCATCTGTAAAGAAACGTGCGTCCTGTTTAAGGACTTCCACCAGAATATCAAAAAAGTTAGCCATTTTTCTCTTTGCTCCTTTTTGCTTTAATAATTTTCATTGCCTGTTTTATCACCGTGCCGCTCGCTTTAACGAGATCTATCGGCACGGCGTTTCCAATTTGCAAAGCCGCCGCCGTCAGTGATTCGCTGAATATGAAATCATCCGGAAACGTCTGCAAACGAGCCGCCTCGCGGATGGAAATAGCCCTGTCCTGCTCATAGTGCCCATATCGGCCTTTTGAGTAGCAAAGGCATCCGCCCGTCATCGTCGGCGAGGGTTTGTCGGCATCCATGATACCGTAAACGTCCTTATGCCCCGAAAACACGTTGCCGTCCGCATCTTTCTTTTTATGGCAATCCAACACCAAATCATCCGGCAAGCCGGTGCGCGAGCCGCCGTTTTGGCGAATTATTTGCATACGCTTAATGTTCTTCGGGTCTAAATTGGCGCATTTATGATTGTGTATCCTTCCGTCGTCCGGGTATGATTCTCCCGCTTTAATTGCCGGCAAATCACCGATGGCTTCCCGCACAGTTTTCCATGGAATAAGTCCGTCTTTGCCGTCTTGTCCGTGTGTCGGCTTCGGAAGTTCAAAGTTAAACCCGCATTCATTTAGTTCATCGCTGATATCTTTTCGTACGGCATGTAGAACAAACCGCTTGCGTATCTGAGGAACACCATAGTCAGCGGCATTGAGAATATCGTTCGCTACAACATACCGCTCCTTTAGTCGCATAAGGAATTCGTCGAGAATGACTTTGTTGTACTCGGTCTTTATACCCGGCACATTTTCCATCAACACAAATGGAGGAAGTATCTCCTCTATGACCCGCAGGAACTCAAACAGCAGCTTCTTACGTTCCTCAAGAGGCTTGTTTTTGTTTTCGGGATTTTGCCTCGAAAAATTCTGGCAAGGCGGGCAACCCGCAAACAGGTATATATCTTCTCTTTTTATCCCGGCGGCTTTCAGTATAGCCTCGCCGCTCAAATTGCAAATGTCGTCATGTAATACTTTGACCTTGCCGAGTGGCGGATAGCTTTGATAGGTTTCTACCGCGCTACGGTCAATTTCAACAGCCGCTTTCACTTTGAAACCAGCCAAAGTCAACCCACATGACACGCCTCCACAGCCGGAAAAAATATCTACCGCCTCAAATTTATATCTCATTCATCGCATCCCTCTCTTTCGATGTCCAGCGCGGCGATGGTTTTCGGACCGCTTGGAGTATTAATTTGCGGAGGAATGTCCGTATTTTTGAAAGCTTGGCGCTTTTGAGCGCACATTGCCGTGAAGTCGCAATTGCCACAGTTTTGAGGACACGCTCGCATTGGAAAGTCACTGCTAAGTATCCCTTTGACTGCCCATTCAATGACGCCTATGGCGTTGCTAACAGATTGATCATCCACCGGCACGGCGGTGCGCTGATTATCTTTCAGGGTATGGATATAACCCGTTTCCACATTTTCGCCTAAGACCTCTTTTGCCGCTTTTGAATATAATTGCACCTGAACAGACATATCCCGCCAATCATATGATGCAACATCCTCAGGTGTTTCCATCGACTTAAAGTCGATAACATCCGCTGTAATAATGCCTCTTTGTGGGTCTTCGAGCATAAGCAAATCAATGGCTCCTGTTATCAATGCATCCCTAACTGAAATTTCAAAACGAGCCTCGTCTTGCCGCAAACGTCCGAAGTCGGCCGCATACCTGTTCGAATATTCGGTCAAGATGCGCTTTACCAGTTGCTTTGCACGTTCATATGAACCAGGGCGATTGATGGGGTCATTGCTTGGGAAAACATGCTTCAACATAAAAGTTGACTCCACGATTTCCTCGACCTCATCCGCCGAGGGCGCCCTGTCTTTGAACTTCTGATGCAACCGTTCCAAAATGGTATGACTCGTTTTCCCAAAACCGAATAGTTCCGGTACAGCGGCATTATAGCCGTATATGGTAGAGAGTTTATAAGAATACGGACATTTCAAGTAGTTTTTAACAGACGAATAGTCTGTCGGGAATTCGCTTTCATCAAAGCGCGGAGAAGGCTCCATCTTTTCAGCCAAGTCATCGATTGTCAAATCTTCTCGCATACTCGGGTGGGTTAAATTTACGATAAATTGTGACCGGCGCTTTCCACGTGACAATCCCGGGTGCGTTGTACTGCCACTCATGTACAGAAGGCGTTCAGCACGTGTAATAGCCGTGTAGAAAAGGCGAGCTTCGTCTTGAACACGGCAACCATATGCTCCACGGCTAATCGCATTAACCATGAGGGGTCGTGGTATCAATCCATGATATGTTTCATTTCTGCCGGGGAAACGTTGATTCACCAAATCAGCTACGAACACAACCGGAAATTCTAATCCCTTGACCTTATGTATAGTGGAAACGTTGACGGCATCGTCCTTTGCAATATAATCAATGGGTTCCAACTCATAACTGTTCTGTGCAACGTTTGAAAGAAAATTAAGCATTTCGCGATAACGCCCGGGAGAGTCAATGCTGACATAGGTTTGCTCAACATCCAGTATGATTTGGCTAAACAGCCCCAAATCACGCAATGCTGTTTCATTGCCTTCAATAGCGCGAAGCATAAGCGCATCCGACAAGTCATGCAAAAACTGCTGTGGGTACACCTTGCGCCTTGCCCCCTCGCGCGGGGCGTGTATCTCTTGCTGCCAGTGTTGCAATACTTGAAGATATTTGACCTTATCCGCTTGTGGAAAATTGGGCAACACTTGCTCATTAAATATCTTCTCTGCCGCTGTTCTATCATTTGTACTATCACGTAACAATTCCATTATTGCCAAAATACACTGTGCGTATGGACGATCAAAAATTCCGCCTTCGCCTGTGGTTTTGAATGGAATGCCCAAGGCTTGCAGGGCATTTACAAACTGAACATCACGGTTTTCGCCATTGGAATTATGTATACTGCGAAGTAAGATGGCAAAATCACTGTAGGTCAACCCGCGCCGGCTTTTCTCGGTTCCATCTGGGTTGTATTCAATATAAGTAGTTCCAATCAGAGACTTTATCCGATTTGCTATCCATTGCGCCTCTTCGTCACGAGTGGCAAACCAGAGCTTCCGAAGGTCTTGTATATTTCCATCAGAGTTGAAGCGTATATCTTTTGGCAAGCGTTCGTAATTAAGGTTTGCCTGCACGAATCTATTCGCTGTTTCAACAATCGCCTTGGTACTTCTAAAATTGATAAGCAATTTATGTATAGAAACATCACTATACCTGTCTTTGAATGTCAATATATTCTGGACGTTTGCACCACGCCAGCCGTAGATGGCTTGATCATCATCGCCAACCACAAACAACATGTCCAGATGGTTGGCAAATGTTTTGATGAATTCCTCTTGAATGGGATTGATATCTTGATATTCATCGACAAAAAGGTATTTGTATTTTTCGATGTATGATCCAGCTTTGAGAGAGATTTTCTTTAACTCTTCAACCGCCAACCTAATAGCATATGAAAAATCCATATAACCATCGTTGAGTAGCCTCGCGGCCAGATTCGAAAGCTGCGTATGTAATACTTGGTCATGTGCTGCTATATCACTCAATGGTATATTCTCATTGTTAAGCGTTTGCCATGCTTTTGTGAGTTCATTTATCGTTCTGAAATATCCACCGTTATTCTGGATTCCTAATTGGTAGAAGCGCGACATCACAAACAGAATCAACCCGTTCTGGTCTAAGATATCAAACTGCCGATACCTCGCATCAATATTGCCAATCAGTTTTTGACAGAAAGAATCCAATGTTCCTATGAACATAGCACCGATATAATTTTCCGGCAATCCGAATTTATGTAGCGCCTCCGCCACTCTGCGTTTTATGGATTCGGCGGCCTTCTCCGTAAACGTGAAAGCGATGATGCTCTCGGGAGACTCCCCCTTAGAAACCAAATATGCAATTTTATAGGCAAGCGTTCGAGACTTGCCCGAACCAGCGCATGCCAAACAAAGGATGTGCTTTGACTCGTCCGCAACAGCGTTGTATTGTTCATCTGTTAAGTTAGCACGCAGAATTTCTTCAGTAGTCATGATAACCTCCAAATCCACCATTATTTTTTTTTTTGGTTTTTGCTCCTTTGCATCGTCAGTCCATATGATTCAATAACAAAATCCAGTTTATTTATCGGTTATTTTTTTATCAGGCAATATTTCCATGATATCACTGATATCACAGTTGAGCGCTGTACAGATTTTCTGTAATATTTCAGTATTTACATTCTCGTTTTTTCCAAGTTTTGTAACGGAAGCTGAACTGATGCCGGCGATTATTTGTAAGTCTTTTTTCTTCATGTCTTTATCAATCAGCAATTTCCAAAGTTTTTTATAACTAATAGCCATTGCAATCACCTCTCATAAAAATGGTGGTCATGGTAACATCTATTTAAGTATATCACAAAAAAATCAAAATGGAGGTATTATCTTTATGTTCACTTGATTTACGATTGCAATATTTCGATTTATTCCTTGCTAAGTGATATTATCAATTTCTAAGCTTTATTAAAAATGAGATGCCATTTTGCAAACATATTCCCCATTTCAAGTCGTTAAAATTGCAGAAACATCTTACAAAAAGAAAAAAGCCCCGATTTCTCAAGGCTTCTCCCTGTGTTTTCTTTGTAGGAGTGTCACTGTCTCGACGTGGCCCGAGTTGCCATTATTGATGTCAGCGTTCTTGGGAACAGGTCAACTGTTTTTTAGCGCTTTCACGGTATTTGGAAACATATCAACGATTTTATAGTTCTCGGGAACAGATCAACTCAAATCATTTCATGGTTAAGCCTTTATCGATAGCTTCCTGAATAATCTTATGACAACAAACCCCCAACGGATTGTTTTCTTTACAATTAGGATTTTTCATTGCTCCTGTTATGGCATTTATTTCTTTTACGGTTTTCGCACCATGCTTTACAACTGCTTCAATTACCTGACCTTCTGTGACTTCGCTACAATAACAAGCATACTTAGGATCTGCATCTTTCTTAAACCAGACAGGAACTTTAACTTGTTCTTTTAAGAATCTTACCCCATTATCAACGTTATAGTAGACAACACTACAATCTCCATTCATGCAAATCTTATATTGCTCCCCATCTACTAACTTGAGATAATCGTCTGTTACTAAGTGCTCAACGGTCACTTTACTAACAGAAATTCCTCCTTTATTGCATACCGGGCAATTATCCTTAGTTTGATCTATTTTCTGTGTATTGCACTCATGGCAACATTCATTAACATTGTTCATTATATATCCTCCTCGTCTTTGCTTCGCATTAAAAGAAGATGCACACTGCCTGCTATCAAAATTCGCCGATTAAGATGAATTCTACTCCCAATCGGCGATAAAAAAACTATATTTTCGTAATACTACAGATTTTTAACATTCAAGGCTCTAAAAGCATTTAATACTGCAATGATAGTTACACCTACATCTGCAAATATAGCTGCCCACATAGTAGTTATTCCAAAAGCACTCAAAATAAGAACAATTATTTTTATTCCAATAGCAAATACTGTGTTTTGAGATGCAATTTTTAGTGTTTTTTTAGAAATTTTAATTGCGGTAGCTATTTTTGATGGTTCATCGGTCATAATTACAATATCAGCAGCTTCAATGGCAGCGTCAGAACCTAAACCACCCATTGCTATTCCGATATCTGCACGGGCTAATACAGGTGCATCATTGATTCCGTCACCAACGAAAGCAAGTTTACCCTTTTTAGATTTTTGCAAAAATAATTCTTCTAGTTTCTCAACTTTGTCTGCTGGCAATAGTTCTGCGTAAACTTTATCAAGACCAAGTTCTTTTGCAACTTTTGAACCAACATTTTTATTATCACCTGTCAACATAACAGTTTGTTTAATATTTGCTGCCTTAAGTTCCATTATTGCCTGTGCTGAATCTGGCTTTACTTCATCAGCAATAACAATGTAACCAGCATATTGGTTATCAACTGCAACATGTACGACAGTTCCAATCAACTCTCCGTCGAAGTATGCAATGTTCTTCTTTTTCATGAGTTTAATATTGCCTGCCATAACCTTTTTTCCATCCACTGTTGCAATAACTCCATGCCCTGATATCTCTTCTACATCTGAAATACGTCCATTGTCTATTTCTTTGCCATATGCACGTTTCAGTGAAAGTGAAATCGGATGATTGGAATAGCTCTCCACATATGCAGTTAATTCAAGTAGCTCTTCTTTGGAAACTCCTTCTGGATGAATTTCCTGTACATTAAATACACCTTTCGTTAGTGTACCTGTTTTATCAAAAACAACAATCTCTGTTTGAGCCAATGCTTCAAGGTAGTTACTACCTTTAACTAAAATACCTTTTTTTGAGGCTCCACCTATTCCACCGAAGAAACTCAAAGGAATTGAAATAACTAAAGCACACGGACAGGATACCACAAGGAATGCTAGTGCTCTATATATCCAATCACTAAAAGTCGCCCCGTCTATAACAAGAGGCGGTATAATAGCTAGAAAAACTGCAATTATAACCACAACTGGTGTATAATATCTCGCAAACTTAGTAATAAATTGTTCTGAATTGGATTTTTTACTACTTGCATTTTCAACTAAATCAAGAATTTTGCTTACAGTAGATTCTCCAAATTCCTTGGTAACCTCTGCTGTAATAACTCCATTAATATTGATGCAACCACTCAGGATATCACTTCCTACTTCTACTTCACGAGGAACAGATTCACCAGTAAGTGCCGATGTGTCAATCATTGAACTTCCCTCTATTACCTTGCCATCAAGAGGAATTTTTTCTCCTGCTTTAATTACAATAATATCTCCAATTTGTACTTCATCTGCGTCAACTTTGACAAGTTCATCGCCTTTTTTAACATTTGCATAATCTGGTAGAATATCCATAAGGCTTGCAATTGACTTTCTCGACTTGCCAACTGCATAGCTTTGAAACAGTTCTCCAACTTGATAAAACAGCATAACTGCAACACCTTCAGGATACTCACCCATAAAAAATGCACCAATTGTTGCAATACTCAATAAAAAGTTTTCATCTAAAACTTGACCTTTAAAAATATTTTTTACAGCTCTTTTTACAACATCTCCACCTACAATAATGTAACTTATTATAAAGAGAGCAATCTGTAACCATTCGTTATTTAAATTAAGCAATACTGCTGTAGCTAACAAGGCTGCACCAATAATTATTCGCCATAGTCGTTTTGTCATACTAAATAGCCTCCTTTAAGCCTTTTTCATAGTTGTATCGGGTTCAATTTTTTTAACTATTTTTTCGGCCTCTGCTATTATTGTTGGCATTTTTTCATCCTCACCATCAATAACGAGTTTTGTGGTCATAAAGTTAACAGTAGCTTCTTTCACTCCATCAAGCTCATTAATAGCCTTTTCCATTTTTGCCGCGCAATTTGCACAAGCTAAACCTTCAAGTATAAATTTCTTTTTCATTATTAAATCCTCCTAAATATTATTTGTAATTTTATTTTGAATACTACAAGTCTTTTTCAAATTTTCTTAAAGCATTGCTCATTTGAAATGAAGACTTAAATATCTGCCCAAATATCTTCAAAAAATATTCTATTCTACCGCATTACTACTTCTCGTTGATATGAATTAGACCTTGGTCAAATATTTCTCTTACATGATCGTCAACTAATGAATAATAATTCTTCGGCCTTTTGTTTTAATTCCTGAATTAATTTATCGTTCATAAAAATCCACCTCACTCTTAATAATAACTCTCATATAAATTTCATAGTTA
>JALHDB010000015.1 GCA_022840825.1 Negativicutes bacterium
CACCTGTTCCCATACCGAACACAGTAGTTAAGCCCTTATACGCCGAAAGTACTTGGTTGGAAGCGGCCTGGGAGGATAGGTAGCTGCCGGTTATGAAAAATTTTAGTGGCCGCTTTCTGCGGAAAGATGGCCGCTGTTCCTACGAGGTTGCATAAAGGTCAGCCGTAATTGAGGCAGCAAAATTAACGAAATTCCGGCGCGGTAGACGCGGAACTTGGTTGGAAGCTTATCCTGGGAGGATAGGTAGCTGCCGGTTATATGAAATTTATAGTGGCCGCTTTCTGCGGAAAGATGGCCGCTGTTCTGAATTATCACATCGCGGGATGGAGCAGCTGGCAGCTCGTCGGGCTCATAACCCGAAGGTCGCAGGTTCAAGTCCTGCTCCCGCAACCATGCATTTTTAAAATGCCAACGAGGTAACTCGCTGGCATTTATAATCTAAAAACCATTGTTAAGTTGATAAAATTTGAGGCGTCGCCAAGTTGGTAAGGCACGGGACTTTGACTCCCGCATGCGTTGGTTCGAGTCCAGCCGCCTCAGCCAAAAATATATGATCCACTAGCTCAGTAGGTAGAGCACCTGACTTTTAATCAGGGTGTCGATGGTTCGAGTCCATCGTGGATCACCACAACGGCCCGTTGGTCAAGCGGTTAAGACACCGCCCTTTCACGGCGGTATCAGGGGTTCGAGTCCCCTACGGGTCACCACACAAGGGCGATTAGCTCAGCCGGGAGAGCGCCTGCCTTACAAGCAGGATGTCGGCAGTTCGATCCTGTCATCGCCCACCAATACGGCCCGGTAGTTTAGTTGGTTAGAATGCCGCCCTGTCACGGCGGAGGTCGTGGGTTCGAGTCCCATCCGGGTCGCCAATTATTGCCTCGGCAGCTCAGTTGTAGAGGTTAAATCAAGAAGTTAAGCTATATGGCGGTATAGCCAAGTGGTAAGGCTGAGGTCTGCAAAACCTCTACTCCCTAGTTCAAATCTAGGTGCCGCCTCCAAAAAAATATAAATTATAACGCGAGGGTGGCGGAACAGGCAGACGCAGCAGACTTAAAATCTGCCGGGAGCAATCCCATACCGGTTCGATTCCGGTCCTTCGCACCATATATGCTGGTGTAGCTCAATTGGCAGAGCAGCTGACTTGTAATCAGCAGGTTGGGGGTTCAATTCCTCTCGCCAGCTCCAAAATTTGGAGGGGTTCCCGAGTGGCTAAAGGGAGCAGACTGTAAATCTGCCGGCTCTGCCTTCGCTGGTTCGAATCCAGCCCCCTCCACCATAACGACTCCGTAGCTCAGCTGGATAGAGCGTTTGACTACGAATCAAAAGGCCAGGGGTTCGAATCCCTTCGGGGTCGCCAAGTTATCAATTAACGCGGGTGTAGCTCAATGGTAGAGTCCTAGCCTTCCAAGCTAGCTACGTGGGTTCGATTCCCATCACCCGCTCCAATATATAGATATGACTGATGTTATACGTAATGAACAACAAATAACTAACGAAGCCTTAATATCAAGAATGAATAAATTATGCTAGCAACTGAAATATGTTGTTAGCTTTTTCTATTTGAATTAAAATAAATTCGGGTGGTTACAATAATAATTTTGTGTATTAAAATAAATACATTATAGTTTATTTTTTCACAATCTTATGGTAAACTTAAGTAAATGTTGAAAATTTGCATATTTTTGACAAAAAAATAGTAAAGGAATAATTAACTATGGAAAACGGACTTCAAAAAAAGTATGGTCTTTTGACTGCTATTGCAATGGTTGTTGGTATTGTAATTGGGAGTGGCGTATTTTTTAAGGCGGAAAAAGTTTTAACCGCTACCGGCGGTGATCTCCCGCTAGGTATTTTGGCCTGGGGTATTGGTGGATTAATTATGATTGTCTGCGCCTATGTTTTTGCAACGATGGCCACCAGATATGAAAAGGTAAATGGTATCGTAGATTACGCTGAGGTTACTCTTGGCAGCAAGTATGGCTACTTTGTTGGATGGTTCATGGCAGCTATTTATTATCCAACTCTTACTTCAGTACTTGCCTGGGTTTCAGCTAGATATACTTGCGTATTACTAGGATGGAATATTGTCGGCGGGGAAGCAATGGCTATTTCCGGCTTCTTTCTGATTGCCAGCTATGCTATGAATTCTCTTTCGCCGAAACTTGCCGGTAAGTTTCAAGTGTCAACCACTGTAATTAAGATCATCCCTTTGGCTCTGATGGCCGTTGTCGGAACAATCGTTGGTCTTAATAATGGTATTCTAATTAAAAACTTTACAAGTGGTGTCATTGCCGATGCGACTAGTAACAACCCACTGTTTACCGCTGTTGTTGCCACTGCCTTTGCCTATGAAGGATGGATTATTGCAACCAGTATTAATGCGGAACTGAAAAATGCAAAGAAAAATTTGCCTCTAGCACTTACATTTGGAACGTTGTTTGTAGCCTTGATTTATATTCTGTACTATACTGGACTCGCTGGAGCTGTTGAAAACAGTGTTATGATGAAAGGCGGCGAAGCCGGAGCAAAGTTGGCATTTTCTAAAGTATTCTCTAACATCGGCGGTACGGTCTTATTTGTTTTCGTTGTTATTTCTTGTTTGGGTACTTTAAATGGCTTAATGATGGGCTGTACGCGTGGTTTCTATTCTTTGGCGGCTAGAGATATGGGTCCTGAACCGGAAGTATTAAAATGTATTGACAAAAATACCAATATGCCGACTAACTCTTCTATCTTGGGAGTACTGCTGTGCGGCGTTTGGCTTTTGTACTTTTACGGCGCCAATCTGACCAAACCGTGGTTTGGTCCATTTAGCTTTGATAGCTCAGAGCTTCCGATTGTTACCCTCTATGCAATGTATATCCCGATATTTATTATGATGATGATTAAAGAGAAATCACTTAGTACTTTCAAACGACTCTTTATGCCGGCAATTGCGATATTAGCCTGTATATTTATGGTTATTGCCGCATGCTATTCTCATGGCCAAGCAGTTATTTACTATCTCATCATTTTCGGCGTGATTATGGCAATTGGAATGATGATGATAAATTCAAAAAAGAAATAATAAAACTATTACTTGTTCGTTAAACTAAACTGCACCTCAATTATTAGACGATAAATCTAATGGGAGGTGCAGTATTTTTTTGCCGGCGGGTGAATCATATTTTACTAGGAAACGGCAAAAGATTATCCCTCGCAGGTGGCGTGAAACATTAGCAACTGAATCTAATGTTATGATATTTAGTCCCTCAATTTGTATTAAACATATATTTTACTGCAATAATAATCGAGAAGGGGGAATAATAATGACGGTTGCTTCCCAGCTCAAAAAGACTTTGGCCAGCCTAAAAGGCAATCAAGGCACACTTGAATTATATGCACTACAAACCAGAAATGAAGAAACTAAGGCTGTGTATACTGAAACTATTAAAGATTTGGGGATTATCATTAATGACCTGGAAAGAAGAGAGCAGATTTTAGAATTTGAGGAACCTCAATATAAAGGAAACTAATTAGGAGATTAAAGATGCAGGCATGGATACAAGTTTTAACAAGTTCAATTTCACTGTTTGTTTTAATGCTAGTGTTGGTTCGGCTTGCCGGTAAGCGTAATATTGCCAGAACAACGCCGTTTAAGTTCATTAGTTATATTGTCGCAGCAATAATTACTGCCCTAATGTCATTAAACCTTCTCCCGAATATTTATCTTGGGTTCATTGCCCTTGGAGTGTGGGTACTGTTGCCAATTGCGCTGGATTACTTAGCATTAAAAAGTAAATGGGCTCATGATGTTATTAATGGCAAGCAAGCGGTATTGGTCCGGCGCGGAAAGATCATGGAAGAAAGTCTGTTCCGGGAAAGGATGACGGGAGAAGAGCTTTTGCGGGAGCTTCGTTCAAAAAATGCTTTTGCCTTGGCTGATGTCGAGTTTGCCGTAATGGAAGACACCGGTGATATTAATGTATTTATAAAATCGGACAGAAAGCCGTTATCTGCCCATGATTTAGGACGAAAGGTCGCTCCGTTGGCAGAACCACAGACAGTCATCTTAGACGGGAATATTCTTTATGAACCTCTTTCTACATTAGGATTTAACAGAGAATGGCTGGGAACTCAACTCGAGACAGCTGGGGTTTCATTAGATAATGTATTTGTCGGGCAGGTAGACTCGTCAGGAGATTTATATCTGGATTTGTTTGACGACTCAGTGCAACTGCCCCAGCCGACTGTAAAGGAAATGCTATATGCAAGCCTTCAACAGAGCCAGGCGGATCTTGTAACTTATTCTCTCGAGACCCAAGATAAGACCGCACAAGCTATGTATTCCCGGCATGCCAAGAAGCTAGCGGAGCTTATGGAAATGCTTCAACCTTATTTATTGCGTTAGAGGTGATTTGGTGTCAAGTATAAATAGGAAGAACCTTACTCCAGCACAACAGCAGTATCAAGATTTTGCACATGCCAGAGAACCGCAGCGTCCCATATTTGCGAATTGCGTCCGCGCATTTATCGCCGGCGGTTTTATTTGTACTATTGGTCAAGCGGTACAATTATTCTTCATTACGTTCTTTAATTTTAATGAAAAAACAGCAGGAGATCCTACGGTTGCAGTTATGATAATGATTTCGGTGATTCTTACCAGCCTTGGTATGTACGATCATCTTGCTCAATGGGGTGGTGCCGGTACAGCTGTCCCGGTTACCGGTTTTGCCAATACCATTGCCTCCGCCTCTCTTGACTCTAAAAGTGAGGGCTTTGTCTTAGGCGTGGGGGGAAACATGTTCAAAATAGCCGGCCCGGTAATTGTGTTTGGTGTGTTTTCCGCATTTGTAGTTGCGATAATCAAGGTAACTATTAAGTCGTTAGGTGGAATGTAGATGCTGCAAGGTCATCAGACGTGGATTTTCGAGTCTAAACCGGTAATTATAGCTTCGGCTGCAGTCGGGGGGCCGTTTGAGGCGAAGGGAAATTTAGCCGATGATTTTGACGTGCTTCATGATGATATTTGGCTTGGACAGGATAGTTATGAACAGGCTGAAAGCAAATTCTTGGAGCAGGCTTGCGAGACTGCCATAAAAAAAGCTGGACTTAAGAAGGAAGATGTCCAATTTTTTCTGTGTGGAGATTTAATTAACCAAATTATTCCCAGCAGCTTCACCGCCCGAACACTGGCAATTCCTTATTTAGGTCTGTATGGTGCGTGTTCTACTTCAATTGAGGGTCTTGCAATTGCCAGCCTTATTGTTGATAACAAATTCGGTAATAATGTGCTTGTCGGGGCCTCTAGTCATAATGCGGCCTCCGAAAAGCAGTACCGTTATCCTACCGAATACGGCGCCCAAAAGCCGCCGACCGCACAGTGGACTGTTACAGGTGCCGGCGCAGCAGTTGTGGCTCAGCAAGGTGAAGGGCCACGGGTAGCGGCTGCTACGATAGGGAGGGTAATTGATATGGGGTTGTCTGACCCGTTTAACATGGGTGCGGCTATGGCCCCGGCTGCAGTTGATACTTTCGAAGCTCATTTTAGGGACATGCAAATTGACCCTTCTTACTATGACCTTATTACCACCGGTGATTTAGGAAAAATAGGCCATCGCATAGCCGGAGACTTGCTTAGTAAACACGGGATTAATTTGCCGGGAGAGAAATGGACTGATTGCGGGATGTTAATGTACAAGGCTGAGCAGCCGGTTATGGCTGGCGCCAGCGGATGCGCTTGTGTGGCGACAACAACCTTTGGTCATTTTATGAATCGGCTGCGCAAGCGAGAACTTAGAAGGATTCTGGTTATTGCAACCGGTGCATTGCTTTCGCCGATGTCGTATCAGCAGAAGGAAACTATACCTTGCATCGCGACGGCCGTAGCTATAGAGATGTGAAGAGGGGGATAATACTTTGGAAAAGTTTGTATTGGCGTTTGTTGTGGGTGGTGCTATTTGTGTAATAGGCCAACTCCTAATGGATGGGCTGAAGCTAACCCCTGCGCATACCATGGTTACGCTGGTAGTATCCGGCGCTGTACTGGGGGGATTTGGCATTTATGATAAGTTAATAAAGTTTGCTGGTGCCGGAGCTTCAGTCCCAATAAGCAATTTTGGTAACCAACTAGTAAAAGGCGCTCTTCAGGAAGCAGAAACGACGGGAATTGTTGGTGTGCTGACTGGTATTTTTGAGGTGACAAGTGCCGGTATTTCTGCAGCAATCATATTTGGATTTTTAGCTTCGTTGCTATTTCGACCTAAAGGCTAGTTATTTTGAAGGGAGGTGAGAAAATGACAGTCGGCACACAATTGACTCAAGCTATTGCAACTGTCCAAAGCGCAGCATCCAGCATGAAATCTTTTTCCTTAGAGACTCAGGATCAACAAGCAAAACAAACTTTTGAACAGTTGGCGAAAACTCTTGACCAAGCGGTCGATACCTTGCAGCAAAGACAAAAGTATATTCAAAAACAAGAACCCCAGTATAAATAGTTTGTTGTTAAGAAGCTGAAAACGTGTATGATTTCAGCTTCTTAACAACTCCAAAGTTGCGAATCCAATCAATTATTAATCATCAGACTTTTCAGTAAATGGAGGAAGTGCTTTCATGGGGTACGGACGAAAGATTAGTTATCAGCGGATAAATAATTTCTCTACCGACAAAAGGTATTATGAAATTGGAAGTCACCGAATGGTGAGTAAAAACGGAAAGAATATAGGAAGATATTACAATTATGCTCCGGTTGGACCAGAGTTAGACAGGTATGGGTATATTGGATATACTTGTCAAGACTAAGTCATTGTGGTGATGGAAAAGCTGAATTCATGCAGTTATGCAGTAAAAAAATGAAATATGCTTTACCTTAATTTTTCTAGTATTTATCCTTCTTCTCAAGGAAATAATATATTATAGATTCAAATAAAAGGAGGGTGAATATGGACAAAAAGCAACAACAGTCAAAGGCTCAATATGGAACATTGACTGCAAAAGATGACGCGAATCGTGATTATCAATCCCAAAGTGGAAATAGCAGATCCAAGAACATCACCAATAAAAGTCAGGCCGACTACGGCACAATGACGGCTAAATATGACGCTAATGGCGACTACAGCCAAAATAACAGCGGGCAGATGAGCACTAACAATACTCAACAGAACAGCAAAGTACGGACAACCAATAAAAATAATCAGAGCTAACACGATGATTAACTGATACGTAGTAAGGGTCAAACTCTTGTAAAATCAAGGGGTTTGACCCTTAACTTGTTATATTGAGTATAGAACAAGTTCCCATTGTCGTGGCAATTATAATTAATAACAAATCGTGACCGGATAAAGCACCTTGGCCGGTACTCATCAAGACCAACCTCCTAACCATGAGTTTCATTACGAAAAACTTTCTCAAAAACATCTGTATCGCGATTTTTTTCGTTATTAATAGCATTGCTTGTTTCGGGCAGATATTCGCTTTTTATCCCGAGCGATTTTTCGATGACAGTCAGCCTGCATAGTAATTCACGGTATTCCCGCTTACTGATCGGCTGAAATTCTTCTTTCAGTATGAATCCGAACTGCCCATTAGGCTCGATTGTTGCCCACATGACTTCGCTAACGTTTGGAATGCTTGCCTGCCTTAATTCCATTTCTAATTGTTGGATAGTCATGCGGACACGTTTTAAATTATTTCTATTTATCATTCCATTTTCTATTAAAAGAACTGGTTCGCCGGTAAAAACCTTCTTTAAAGTCGTAAACTTAATCTCAGAATACTCAATGATGATTAACGTTGCAACTGCTATACCGACAACAAAAAAGGTATTTAATAGTACGGTTCCTACAAGCGGCTCAATTAAGACGGTTCCGATTGCGAGCATAACTACAGTTTGAGCTATTGTCATTTGGGCGATTGATTTTCGACCTGCGATCCGTAGCATCAACGTACCATAAATAATAGTAGCCATGGTTTTCAGAAATAATTCCATTCCAAACTCATTCTCCTTGCATCGACTGAGGATTCTTATTTTGCCCGTAAAATAATTATTCTCCAAGGTTGAGTCGTTAGAGTATTTATATAGTAATCCTCTTAATTGCATTTTATACAATGTTAATAGGGACGTTCTTAAGTGGCTACTCTCATGATATACTTACTATAGCGGTGGTAAAATATGGCGCGGAAAACAGGAAATTTAGTGGGACAGGTTGCTGACAATTTAGGATCGTTTCTGTTGTCATTTATTCGCCTAGACTTATGGTTAGGCGAATTTTATATTTTGAGTATTTTATACGGTAAACAATAAATACATGTCGACTGAAGGATTTTTGTGTGAAAGCATGGAATATGATGGAAAACAATGTAAACTAAATTTTCATTTGACCTAAAATGTGGTGTATATACGTAAGATGGTGGAGACCGATCTTATATGATAAAAGAATCAGTTGATTATTGAAAGGAGTGGGAGTTTTAATGAATACAAAAATACTGCTGGTTGAAGATTCAAAATCGGATATGATGATTTTGGAGAGCATTCTCAGTGACTATCACTTATGTTATGCATTTGACGGAGCGGAAGCAATGGAAATCCTCCAAGGGCAAAATGATTTTGATATCATGATTTTAGATTTAAGCATGCCCAAAATGAATGGTTTCGAAATTTTAGCAGCAATAGGTAAAGATAAGAAAAAATTTAATATTACTACAATTATACTGACGAACAGTGAAGAAGTGGAAAACGAAATCAGAGGTTTGGATATGGGAGCTGTTGATTATATTCGTAAACCTGTCAATTATCAGTCATTGCGTAAACGAGTTGAAATACATATCAGGCTGAGGGAAGCAAGCAAATTTCTTGAAAAGCATAATGCAATCTTAGAAGAAACAGTCCAGGAGAGAACGCGCGAATTGGCAATTACTCGAAATATTACGATTCATGCCTTAGTAAAACTACTGGAAGTTAGAAATATCGAATCCAGTAATCATGCCTTAAGAACTCAGAAATATATGCTGGAATTGTGCCGGCATTTGAGTAAGAAGGATAAATACCGAAATATTCTTACTGACGAATATATAAAAGAACTTTACAATACGGCTCCCTTACATGACATCGGGAAAGTAGGGATACCGGATTCTATATTATTGAAACCAGGGAAGCTTACCCCGAAGGAATTCGAATATATGAAGAAGCATACAACCTTTGGTGTTAAGGCTCTTCGCTGTGATACGGATAACACTGATTCCTACACATTTCTAAAAACTGCTTCACAGATTATCGGCGAACATCACGAAAGATACGATGGAAAGGGTTATCCTAGAGGATTAAAGGGTGAAGAAATTTCGCTACCCGGACGTTTGATGGCTATTATTGATGTTTTTGATGCGTTAATTAGTGAGCGGGTCTATAAGCCGGCAATAGAGTACGAGACTGCTTTACAGATCATTGCTCAGGGCAAAGGTACTCAATTTGATGCCGATTTGGTGGATGGATTTTTAGAGATAAAAGATATCATGACCCAAATAAAAGACAGCTATTGATTTTATGTGTTAAAGACAGGGGGGAATAGGTTGAGTTGGAGAAATCCGTTTTATGTTTTATTGATAACAATGTTTCTTCTTTTAACAGAGAGCGGATGTTGCCATGCTGATTCCAAGAGCATTAACTTGACCGAGGCAGAAAAGGCTTTTATACGCACCCACCCGGTTATTCACCTTGGAATTGATCCTAACTTTGTGCCATATGAGTTTATCGACACGGATGGAGATTATAAGGGGATCGCAGCCGACTATATACAACTTATCAGTGAAAGAACCGGCCTGAAGATGGTGGTTGAACCTAACCTGACTTGGCCGGATGCGTATGAACAAGCAAAGCAAGGACAATTAGACGTTTTGCCTTGCGTTTCCAAGACAGAGGAACGGGAAAAAACTTTCCTTTTTTCAAATTCTTATTACACCTTTCAAAGAGGCATTTTTATCAAAAAAAACAATAATGATATTCATAGGGTCGAAGAACTGCGAAATAAAATGGTGGCGGTACAAACCAACAGTTCCCACCACAGTTATCTCAAATCGTTCCCAAATTTACAACTTAGGCTGTATCCTTCGGTTGAAGGTGCCTTGTATGCTGTAGCTAATGGTGCTGAAGCTGCTTTTATTGGCAATCTTGCTACCACCAAATATCTTATGAAAAAAAACGGAATAAGCAATTTAAAGTACATTGAAATGGAATCTGATACGGCGAACGAACTACATTTTGCTGTCAGAAAAGACTGGCCGGAACTTGTCGGCATTATCAATAAAGGTTTGGCAACAATTACCCAGGAAGAAAAGATTAACATCGATAACAAATGGGTAGGGCCAGACAATAGCTTAGTCTACAAACAGATACTTAAAATTGTCGGGATGATTGGTGCAGTTATTCTTTTTGCGTTAATGGTATCTTCATATTGGATTATTAAATTAAAAAAGGAAATCATTCTGCGCAAGAAAATTGAAAAAGAATTAAAATGTCTAAAAGAAGAGGCTGAAACAGCAAATGTTTTTAAATCAATTTTTTTAGCACGGATGTCCCATGAGATTAGAACGCCTTTAAACGCTATTACCGGTATGGTATATTTACTTACTAAAACGGCAATTAGCCAGACTCAAAAACTATATATAGAAAAAATTTCCCATGCAGCAAAAAATATGCTTGGAATCATAAATGACATATTGGATTTTTCCAAAATCGAGGCTGGTAAAATTGAATTGGAGAAGATTGCATTCAATTTAGATATTGTTTTAGAACAGTTTGTGAATATAATTTCCCATCGTATTGAAGAACAGGGCATTGATTTTAAAATTGACAAAAGTTCTGATGTACCGAACTATTTGGTAGGAGATCCATTAAGACTGCAACAGATACTCATCAATATAGTCAGCAATGCTGTGAAATTTACAAAAGAAGGTTCTGTATTTGTATTTATTTCGCTGGCTTCAATGGTTGAAGATACCTGTCAGATTGAGTTTAAGGTGCAGGATACCGGTATCGGCATGACAAAACAGCAGCTTAGTCAGATTTTTAAGCCGTTTGATCAGGGTGATGCCAGTATTAGCCGTAAATTTGGGGGCACAGGACTTGGATTGACAATTGCCAAAAATTTAATTGAATTAATGGGTGGCGATATCCAAGTAGATAGTACTGAAAATGTAGGTACTACTTTTGTGTTTCGCTTGAATTTAGCAATCGATTATGTGCATGAGAATCAAGAAAACAAGTTTAAGGCCGTTAATTTTAAAAATCTGCGGGTGCTGGTAATTGAGAAGAGTTCATTTTATATTAATCTGCTCAATGAATATTTAAGATTGTTTGAAATTGTACCTGAATTTGCTGCTTCAGGTGAGCAGGGGCTTGAAGTGCTGAAAAAAGCTGGGCAACAAGAGGAGCGACCATTTGATTTGCTGTTGCTTGATTATACAACTCCGGCCGAAAATGGTATTGAATTTTTTGCCGAAGTAAGAAACCAGATTAAACAATTGCCCAAATGCATCTTAATGATTCCGATTGCCAGAGAAAATCTGTTTGAAAGCTTGGAGGCAGCGGCAATTGATTTTGGAATAATTAAACCATTTATGCCTTCGACCTTATTTAATGCTATCTTGGAAATAAATAAAGACCAGATCCTTACCATACAGCAACCTCATTCATCGAACAACGTTATCAAATCGGAATCGACAAATAATGATTTCCATATTCTCATGGTGGAAGATAATAAGACAAATCAATTGATTGCCCAAACGATCCTTGATCAGGCTGGATACCAAATCACACTGGCGGATGACGGCCGGGCCGGCTATGAATTTTTTGCCGCACATCAGGAAAATGTAGATTTGATTTTAATGGATTTGCATATGCCGGTTCTTAATGGCTTTGAGTCAGCAGCTTTGATTAGAAAAATAAATAAAAATATTCCTATTATTGCCATGAGTGCCGATGCCGTTAGCGGAATAGAAGAAAAATGCAAAGCGGCGGGGATAAATTATTATATCAGCAAACCCTTTGATCCTGAGCAATTTTTAAAAACTGTCAAGGAAGTATTAGAAGCAAATAGCATAAATAAGGAAGACGTACAGAATCAGCCTGATGTTTCGTTTGGCAGCCAAGGAGAAGAATCAGCAAACAGTTCAGTTATTGACACAGAGGATGGAATTCGCCGCATTGGTGGTAGTATAGCTATCTATAATAGTATTTTAGAAATATACTATAAAGAGAACAAAGGAATTTTGGATTTAATTTGTGATACTGTTCAAAAAGGTGATTTTGATCAGGCAGCAAATATTGTTCATAAAGTAAAAGGCAGTTCAAGCAATATCGGCGCTAAGAGTTTACAAAAGGCTGCGGCGGAGTTCCAAAGTGTTCTAAAAACAGGGCAGCGAACAGAGATAGAAAGAATGCTTCCTATTTTCCTAGAACAACTGAAGCTGGTACTATTGGAAATCGAAACCAGGAAAGTTAATTAATTTTTAACCGGATAACACAATCGGCAAAATAACCTCAACCTTGCAGTGCTAAAAAGGTTGAGGTTATTTTGAATAGAGACATTGTACAGATGACAGAAGGCGATATGTCGGGCACCATTCCATGCAGGAATTAGTAGATAGCAAATCGAAAAACTACTAATTAGTAAAATTGGACAATTCCAAATTATGAAATTGCGAGTTGATTAGAGTTTGAATTGCCTAATACTAATCAAAAGGGGAAATACTTTATGATAGAATGGCTAGAATCTTTTTCACCTGTAGCTCAAGCATTAATTGGTACTTTGTTTACTTGGGGTGTTACGGCCTTAGGCGCCGGATTGGTTTTTTTCTTTAAGAAGATTAATAAAACGGTATTAAACGGCATGCTGGGATTTGCGGCCGGTGTAATGATCGCGGCAAGTTTTTGGTCGCTTTTACTCCCGGCTATTGAAATGGCGGAGGGGTTGGGTCAGACTGCTTGGATTACAGCAGCAATAGGATTCTTGTGCGGCGGCCTCTTTTTATGGCTTGTTGATATAACTTTGCCGCACTTACACATGGGACTTGAACGGGACAAAGCAGAAGGTATTAAGACTGGCTGGCAAAGAAGTGTATTGCTGGTGCTGGCAATTACACTGCATAATATACCGGAAGGACTTGCTGTTGGCGTAGCTTTTGGCGCGGTTGCATTTGATTTGCCCTCAGCATCTCTGACTGGGGCAATTGCATTGGCAATTGGAATTGGTCTGCAAAATTTCCCTGAGGGTGCGGCGGTGTCTATACCACTCCGCCGCGAAGGCTTCAGTCGGACAAAAGCTTTTTTATATGGTCAGGCATCCGGTATTGTTGAACCAATTGCCGGAGTTATTGGTGCAGTATCAGTTATTTCGATGCGGCCTATTTTACCGTATGCTTTAGCCTTTGCTGCCGGAGCAATGATTTACGTTGTCGTAGAAGAATTAATTCCCGAAGCGCAGCATGATGAAGGCGGCAGCGCCACTAACGTTGCAACTATCGGCTGTATGTTAGGATTCACTGTTATGATGATTTTGGATGTCGCCTTGGGCTGAAGTATGGGTATGGGTTGCCTAAGATTTTATACACGGGGTGAGCGATATCAGAGCGTTTATTGGCATTGATTTTGACCGAGAGTTAAAAAATGAAATATATTATCTTCAGCAACAGTTTAGAAAAAGCTCACTGAAAGGAAGATGGAAGTATATTGATAATTTTCATCTTACCTTAAAGTTTCTAGATGAAATAAGTCTCGAACAAAAGGAACAGATAGATAATGTCCTGCGAAAATTATGTATTATGCGGAAGCCTTTTAATTTATCAATAGCGGATATGGGCATCTTCCCCGGTCAAGATTCCATCCGGGTCCTTTGGCTTGGATTTACCGGCGATATTCCGCAGTTGCACACATTACAGCATGAAGTTGATGAAGCTATGGTACCAATCGGTTTTAAACCGGAAAAAAGGAGATATACTCCGCATATTACTATTGGACAGGATATTGTCTTTTCAGGTGATTTTGGCCAAATTCGAGAGTCAATAGGAAACTTTCAATTTCGTAAAATTACAGTGAACGGCTTGGCGCTATTTAAAAGTGAGCAGGTTGGGCATAAACGAATTTATACCAAAGCTTCAGAGTATGAGCTTTTAAGATAATGATGCTTATCGGCAATGATTGTGATAGATAAGAACTAATGCGTCGCCCGAACGGAATGAAACTGCTGATGGATAGATTACAAGAATTTAGGCCTCTTAGTAGATTGCGGTAAATTAATCAAATGCTTGTTGATCTTTTTTAGATTTAGAATTTATGTTTAAGGGTATTCTAAGTCTGAAAGGGGGATTAACAATGCTAAATACAGCGGCACCTGCTTTTTGTACGGATGCTTATAGAAATGGTATGAAGGTGCAGGTATGTTTAAATGATTATAAAGGTAAGTGGCTGTTGGTATATTTTTTTCCATCAGATTTTAGTTTTGTCTGCCCGACCGAATTGGAAGCAACAGGAAAATTATACGAAGATTTTTTAGATATCGGTGCAGATGTAGTTGCCATAAGTACTGACAGTGTATTAGCTCATAAAGTTTTCCATGATGTCTCGCCATGTGCTCACCACGTACAATTTCCATTGCTGTCTGACCGTAGTGGTCAAATCTCCAAATCTTATGGTGTTTATTCTCAAAAGGGTTCAGCTCATCGAGCTTCTTTCTTGGTTGATCCTAAAGGGATGATTCGCTATTATGCTGTTTATCCGGATGCAGTTGGCCGAGAAGTCTCCGAAATATTGAGGGTACTGAAAGCGGTTCAAAAATACGACCAAACTTCGGAACAGCAACCGGCCGGATGGCGTCCGGGAATGGATGGGATTGTGGCAGATATAGCGATTGCAGGAAGAATATAGATAAATCCCATCAGCCTAATGGCCGATGGGATTTTCTAATTTGAATAATTCTAGGGTATTTGATCATGCATAGGCGGAGTTATAATCCAGCCCTTGTCTTTCATTAGCTTCATCAACGAATTACCTTGCATAACTAGCTGCCCATGGTGAAATGCAAAAAAACGGCCAATATCTTCCCGCAGGCTGATGCCAATTGCTTGGCTGCAAGAGACCAGTGCCATGGAAATATCATGCCATATACAAGTTGCAATTTCTTGGTCGGAGAAACGGGCTCCAGGAGGAATGTTGCTGGTGTTGGCATCCGGTTTATCGGGAGGACTTGGCGGAGGTGATATTCCATTAAGTTTAAGTATATCTTCAAGTGTACTTACTTCCGGTTTAATGATATCTACAATCATTTTATTAATAAATTCCCCAAGACCTGAATCATGCACATGATTTCGCAGCAAACTGTATTTTACAATACAGCTCTTGGCTTGCATTAGATGCTGCCAGACAAAAAATACTTCACCATAATGCAAAGGGTCTTTTCTCTGACCTGTAATCACATCTAGAATGCTCATTTCTATATATACCCTCCTACTGTCTTGTTAAGTCTTATTATCTGGTTTATTAGGGAAGAATATGCGAAGCTCTGTTTGGGAGAAATAGATTTGATCAGAAAAATTAAGGTTAATATATACTGGAAGGAACATGTAATAAAATGGAGAATAAAGGAGAAAATGGTTTTAATAGTTCGCAAAGGAATGGTGTATGTGGGTATAGAAGACAATTTTGATGAATTGTTCATGCGGGCTTTTTTATTTAATCCTTGCCTTATGGCAATTAGTGAAATAAACAGTGGAGTATATATTTGTGTCAATGATTCATTCCTGCAAACGTTAGGGTACTCACAAGCAGAGGTTGTTGGTAAGTCATCTTTGGATTCGGGAATATTTTTGGACAGCCGTGATCGCTGTAATCAGATTGAAATTTTGCATGAGCATGGTCGTGTAAGAAATTATGAATGTTATATTAAATGTAAAGATGGCCGAACGATTTTTGGAGAATTTAATGTTGAGGTTGTACAAGTCCAGGATAAGCCCTATTTACTAACTGTATTTAATGATTTAACTTCCAAAAAACAGCTGGAGAGGGAAGTTTTTTTGCTAGAAAAGTGGCATTTAATCGGTCAGCTGGCAGCTGGGATAAGTCACGAAGTAAGAAATCCTTTGACCACAATTAAAGGATTTCTCCAGTTGCTTGCCAAGAAGCCGGAATCTGCAATGCATTTAACATACTATGATCTTATGCTTAATGAGATTGACCGAGCAAATTTAATTATGTCGGAGTTTTTGTCAATAGCCAAAGCAAAGCCTGAAACTTGTACTCATAGTAAAATATCACTCGATAATCTTGTCGCAAGAATAGAACCGCTTATTACAAGTGATGCTTTGAAAACAGGTCACGAAATAGTGTTTCAAATAGAACAAGACTGTTTTATTATCGCTAACGAAAACGAGATTCAGCAGATAATATTTAATCTTACCCGTAATGGCTTTGAAGCGATGCCGGCTAATGGGACTTTGACAATAGTGATTTGCCATCGAGATGATAAAGTTCTGTTAGCAGTGAAAGATCAGGGGACGGGGATAGAGAAACATGTTTTAGATAACTTAGGAACTCCCTTTGTCAGTACAAAACAAAATGGTACCGGATTGGGCCTGGCAGTCTGTCACGGTATCGCTCACCGTCACGATGCGCGAATTGAAGTTGACAGCGGTTCTCAGGGAACAACATTTAGTATATATTTTCCCTCAGCAAACTAGTTAAATTGCTGCTCCACAAGCCTTTTAAGTTCAATATAAAAACTAAGCTGTTGATCCAATGGAATGGTGTTGAGTCCACTGGATGAAGATACAACATAATCGTTAACGTCATGAATAATATTAAGATTCTGTAATCCACACCGAACGTCATTGCGTATCGCAAATTGACGGTAAACACCAATACCGACATAGCAGGCATATTTCGGTTTATAAATAGAGAGTTTTTTCTTAAGTTCAATACGACCAAGCTCATATTCGGGCTTGGTTATTTCTGTTGCAGTTCGGGTAGGACGGGAAACAATATTTGTTATGCCATATCTGTATGACAATAATGTTTGATCATCATTTGGCTTTATTTTCTCGTTAGTTAAGCCTGAATCATAAAGCAATCGCCAGAAACGGTTAGAAGGACCGGCGAAGTGGTGTCCGGTTTGCGCGGAACGAATGCCCGGGTTGAAGCCGATAAAGAGAATTTTAAGGTTGAAGTCGATGATATCTGGTATTCTTTCCATTACATATCACCTGCCTATGTATGTACAGTAGAATATTATTATCTTATTGATTATTTATAGTCAAAAAGTATTTGACGAGAATACTTTGATATACTATCATGTATATAAGTAAACTGAAAGTATACTTATATACATGATAGTGAGGTGTTTAAAAATGGGAATAAATGAGCGCAAGGAAAAGGAAAAAGAAATTCGCAGGCAAGATATTATTACAGCTGCGGAAAAAGTAATTTTTTCTAAAGGTTATTTGTCAGCTACGATGGATGATATTGCCAAAGAAGCTGAATTTAGCAAAAGGACGGTATATGTCTATTTCAGTAGTAAGGAGCAGATTTATTTTGCCATAATGGTGAGAGGATACAAATTGTTGCTTGAAATGTTGGAGCAGGAGTTCGGGAGTAACAGCTGTATTAACGCATTGGAAAAGGTTCGATTAATTGGTTTAATTATTTATAGATTTAGCAATGACTATCCAGATTATTTCAGAGCTATTATGGAATATGAAAATAGGGAAATTGATTTTGATGATAGCTGTATAGATCAATATAAGGATGAATGTTATGTTCTCGGTGAAAAGCTGTTAGGCTTTTTGATTGATACTTTAAAACAAGGAGTTGAAGATGGCAGTATAAGATCGGAAATAGATATTACTAATACAGCACTGGTATTATGGGCTTGTTCAGTCGGCGTTTTTAATACAATAAATAATAAAGCTAAGTATATTATGCACTATCATAACCGGAATTCGAATGAAATAGTATTAGAAGCGTTTAACTTTTTTATGAGGTCAATCCAAACTGAACAAGGAGGAATAAATAAATGAAAGGCGGAGTAATAATTGCTTTATTTGTTGCAGGTGTTTTGCTCGTTATTGCTTGTATTGTGTTGTTTTTATTTAGCGGAATATTTACTAAGTCCGCTTATTTGGAACCATGGCAAAAGGATTATTATAAGCAATTTGCCGACCCGAGAATACGGTTGGTCGCACACGGAATATTGGCACCAAACGGACATAATATGCAGCCATGGAAAATAAGATTAGACCCAAAAGATAATAATGCTTTTTATTTATTTGCCGATGCAGAGCGATTAACGCCAGAGGCTGATCCATTAGGCCGGCAGTTGATGATTACGCAAGGGACTTTTCTCGAGTATGTAAAGGCAGCGGGAGAAAAATTAGGCTATAATACTGAGTTCGTTTTTTTCCCCGAAGGAGAATACGATGAATCAGATCTTTTTACAAGCATGCAAAATAAACCGGTAGCCAAAATAAGTTTAACAAAAGTCAAATTGCAAAACAGTCCTTTATATAATTATTTGTTTAAACCGGATACAAATAGAGCTGCATATCAACACATTAACTTATCGGCAGAGCAAATAAGGCAACTGCAAGGTATCAATAAAGATTTAGATGTAAATAACAAACTTATTGTGGATCACGCAGACAAAGTTAAATTAGGTAATTATGCTTTAGCGGGAGCTAAAATTGAATCAAATATTTCGCGGATTAATCGAGAAACAGCCAAGATTTTCCGTCCTAATGAATACCAAAAAAATGCCTACCGCTACGGATTTTCAGTTGAGGGACAGGGAACAAACGGCATCTTTAAGCATCTTATTCAAGGTATTATTACTTTGTATCCGACAATTAACAGCGAAGAAAACATGAAAGAATTATTCGTAAACAGTACCCAAACGGCTGTAGATAATACTTCAACTTATGTCATGATTATTACGCAAGGTAATAATCGTATACAACAAATCAAAAGCGGGATGGCGTATAGCCGGCTAGTTTTGATTGCGCATTCATTGGGGCTGGTCTTGCAACCACTTAGTCAAGTATTGGAAGAATATTCGGAGATGAAAGATCAGCATGACCAAATTCATCACGAATTTGCTCCAAACGGAAAAACAATACAAATGCTTTTACGGTTGGGAGAGCCAACCAAGGAATACCTCCCTAGCATGAGAAGAGACGTTATGGAGTTATTCGAGGTCTAATTAGCATTGGTAGGTCAAGCTTGCTTGGAGTCCTGGCGGCAAAGAATGCTGGAACCGACTAAAAAGACTATAAGCACTATAAATAAAGTATTTCCCCGGAAATTATACAAATACTAGAGTAGAGCCTAGCTTGGTCTTGCTTTCCGAGCAAGGCTCTATTTGTATCTTATGATGAATTAATAAAGAAGGATTGCAGCTTTAATTGTTGAATAGGATATTTTGCAGTAATAAATGGCAGGTGTTTTTGTTGGCTAAGAATCCGCTTTATTCTAAAATATTTGCCTCCTTGTTAGTTGGCAACTTGTTTTTTTGGTTCAGTACAAGTTTGTTTATGCCGGTTTTACCATTGCATTATCATCGTCTTGGCTTTTCGGAGGCCCAAATTGGAATGGCGGTTGGAGCATTTTCGTGCGGAGCATTAATGTTCCGCTTTTTGGCTGGTAAGGCAATCGACCGTTATGGCAGTAAACTAGTATTAACAGCAGGCATGATGTTATCGTTGATTGCTGTCGCCGGCTATCCGTTAGGGCAGGCAGTAATCATTGCTGTTGCAGTCCGCCTGTTACATGGTATTGGTATATCCGGCTATGGGTCGGCTGCTTTGACAACAACAACATTAATGTTTGATTCAACACGGACAACCGAAGCAGTATCTATGTATACATTGTTTACCATGATTGGATCAGGTCTAGCCGCTAGTTCGGCTTTATGGCTATATACTTCCTTCGATTTTACCGGGGTGGTGGTCGCGGGGATTTCCGCAACTGCTCTGAGCCTCATACTTTTTCCCAAGCAAGAGACTAAGAAGACACAGCAAAACAGTAATGTTGTTGCAGTTTGGGAAATTATTGCCCAGCCAAGTGTGTATTTGTCGGCAGGCAGCTTGTTTATAATTAATTTTTGCTATAGTACCATTATTACATTTTTGCCGTTATATGTTCTAGCTCGCGGTGCTGATGGGATGAGGTATTTTTTTGTTGCTTATGCGATTGCAGTTGTGTTGTCGCGACTTGTTGTGAACAAGGTTTGCCAGGTGATTGCGGCACCTAAATTATCTTTTTATTTGATCATGTCGTTCGGAATCATTATGCTGTTTACGGCAAATTATTATACATATTACGCATTGGCAACAGCCGGTGTTGCAGTGGGAATTTCTTTTGGGTTTGCGTTTCCTTCATTGGCCGGATTTGTAGCGCAGCAAACAAGTGAGGAACAGCGTGGAACTGCATTTGGTTTTTTCATAACCGGACATGACTTAGGACAAGTGGCAGGAGCTGTTGGGATGGGTTTTATTGTTGGTTTAATCGGCTATAAAGAAGTATTTTCAGCAATTGGTATACTTACATTAAGCTACGGATTTCTCTATCGGATAATGCTTATGCCTAAGCTAATTAAGATTGACAAGCAGTTAGCTGCAATTGGCAGTTAAATATTAGCTACGGCTTGCAGAGAGGAGCAGTATATGGAAATATTCCAAGATCATATTGATAAATTTTTGGGCTTGGCTGTTTCTAGAGAGTACGGTTTTTTAAAGAAATCTCAATGGTATTCACCTGAAGCGCTAGTAGAGATTCAGAACCATAAATTGTCGAAGCTGCTTAGACATGCAGCTAGAAATGTGCCTTACTATTTGGAGTTTAGTGATCAATTACAGCAGGTTGCCAATAGTACACACCCCCTAAATTGCATTTCCAATTTGCCTATTATTACTAGGGATATTCTTAGACACCAAGTAAATGACTTTAAGGCCAAAAATCATAAGGAAAAGCTAAGGCAACGGATAAAAACAGGAGGAACGACCGGGCAGCCATTGGAGTTATATATTGATGACTATTTGAGGATACTTAATCGCGCAGTTGAACGCAGAGGCGATTATGAGTGGACGATGGTCTCACCGCGAAGTAAAATAGCAATAATCTGGGGGCAAGCACCTAAAAGAAGTTACAACTTGAACGGTTGGATGAAAAGGCTTAAAGAAAACGTGCAGGGCTCGATCCATAGACGATGGCGGTTTTATATTAGCAGGATTACGGATGAAGAACTGGCAGTTCAAGCCATGCACATTGCAGCTCTGAAACCGGATATATTGCTGGGATATGCTTCAATGCTTACTAGACTGGCAGTATATGTAATAGAGCATCCGGAAGTAAAAATTAAGCCACGGGTTGTGCTTTCGACAGCTGAGACACTGAGCACAGACAGGAAAGATATAATGCAGCAGGCGTTTGCCTGTAGAATTGCTAACAGGTATAGTATGGCTGAGTTCGGAACGGTGGCCAGCGAGTGTCCGGCTGGTTGTCTTCATATTCATGCTGAAAGAGTAATTGTCGAAGTAGTTCGTAATGGAAAACCTGTAGCTGATGGGCAAGAAGGGGAAATAGTTATAACTGATCTTGATAATTATGCATATCCGTTGATTCGCTATGCTACAGGTGATATTGGGGTTATAAGTACTGAACGGTGTAATTGTGGAAGAGACTTGCCGGTCTTAAGAAGTATAGACGGCCGAATTGTCGATTATATTGCAAGTTCTTCGCTAGCGGTTCCTTTACTGGGCAACCATTTGATTCGATGCTTTACCAAGGATGATAATATTGCAAAACGAATTAGGCAGGTTCAGGTGGAGCAGCGGGAATTAGATAAACTGGAAGTTACAATTGTCTGTAAAGATAATTGCAGCCTTGAACTAGATGATGAGCAAAAAATAAAACAGTATATGATTGACGAATATTTTGGTAGTACATGCATGCAGATAATGTTTCATTATGCAGACTGCGTAAAGACAACTGCCGCGGGTAAGACGCCGTTTTTTATAAATAGTATTTCGCAAAGCTAGGAGGATGATTAGTTGAGTATTAAGCGGACAGACAAAAAAGCCAAAATTGGCGAAGTAAGCGTTTTGTTTTTGCTTTTTGCATGTTTGATGTATGCTGGCCTAAGTATTTGGAAGACTCCAGCGGCAACAATTCTTACAATTGCAATGGTAATTACCTCGTTGTATGCTATATGGTGCGGAAATGACTGGGACACTATCCAAAAAGGAATGGTTAGCAGTATTGCGGGATTATTGCCGGCGATAATTATTTTGCTTGCAGTTGGAATGCTGATAGGAACATGGATGGTTAGCGGCATTATACCGTCTATGGTTTATTATGGTCTGCAAATGTTAAATCCGACATACTTTTTGCCGACAGGTGCATTGCTATGTAGCTTGGCTTCAGTTATTACCGGTACTTCCTGGGGAACAATTTCGACTATTGGAGTGGCATTATTGGGCGTGGCCCAAGGTTTTGGCATTTCATTACCAGTGGCTGCCGGAGCGGTGGTAGTAGGATGTTTCTTTGGCGATAAAGTCTCGCCGCTTTCGGATACTACTAATTTAGCAGCCGGTTTGGCGAAAGCAAATTTATTCGAACACTCCCGCTATTTAATGTTTACTACTGCCCCGGCCTGGTTTCTGTCTATTTTGTTTTTCACGTTTTATGGCTGGAATTTGCCTGTTTCAGATCAAGCTGTTCAAAATATAGCACTAATTTTATCAATAATTGAAAACCATTTTTTTATTAGTCCGCTATTGCTAATTCCACCATTACTCCTGTTGTTTTTAATGACCAGGCGACTACCGGTCATTCCGGTTATTATGGCTGGTACTGCTATTGCATGCATTATTGCTTTAATATTTCAGCCGGGAATACAGTTTACAGATTTATTAAGTGTATTTTATAAGGGATTTATAGCAAAAACCGGTAACGCCATGACTGATAAATTGCTATCCGGCGGTGGTATGCGGAGTATGAATGATACCATCGTGACTGCGATTATTGCTATGGCCTTTGGCGGAGTATTGCAAGCTTCGGGTATTATATTTTTGGTTTTAAATAAATTAACCGGATTAATAAAGACTCAGTTTGATCTGATCATTACTCATTCGTTGGCGACAATACTTATCCTAATGCTTTCAGGCAGTATCTTCGTTGCTATGTCTGTTAGTGCACCGATTTTTTCGCCGCTGTATGACAAATTATTACTGGCCAAGGTTAACTTATCACGTACATTGGAGGATTCCGGCACAGTTGTCACTCCACTTATTCCTTGGTCGATTGCAGCATTATTTATTGAACGAGTGCTGGGGGTACCAGCTAGTGAATATGCTATTTATGCACCGATGTGCTACTTATCGCTCGTTTTTGCATATGTCTATGCATATAAAGGTTGGTTGCGTAAATGTATGCAGACCGGGATGAATGCTTAGTGGTTGACTGAAGAACAGAAAGTATTGCATAATCACCCCTATGGGGTGATTTATTTTTGTCGGTTTTGCAGTAATGTAATGTTGAAACGGTTTATTAAATTAACTAGTCCCAGTCTTTAAAAAAAATAAAAAGTTCTTTGCCGTTGGTAGGTGGACAAAAAACCTAAGGAGGTGTTTGGTATGAAACAATCAATACATGTTGTTCAGTCCAGTCCATTGATCGGTTTTTCCCGCCGCATACAAGATCCGGCATTTGCCCGCTACATTTCTAATTCTAACAGATGGTCGGTGATATTTTCTTTAATTTTGGCATTTGCAGCTGTGGTGGGTTTTTATGTTTATGGCGAAGTAAGTCGGGAAATGAATAATCCGGAAGCCTTATTTATAGGCTTGGGTATTGGTGCTATGTTTATTGTAATTGCGATTTTTCAGATAATAGGAAGAAAAAGAAGTAAGACTTGGGATGGGTATGTCGTTGATAAAAAGTGTGACAAAAAAAGTCGAAGAGTAAATACAGGACAAAACGATTATTATTGGCAGGACTATCTACTATTTTCGGTGTTGATAAAAAGTGACAACGGCAAGGTGCATACAATAAGTGCCGAAGATGATGATACCGTTTATAATTATTATCAAATAGGTGATCGAGTGCGGCATCATGCCGGCTTAAATTCATTCGAAAAATTTGACAAAAGTAAAGATACAATTATTTTTTGCAGTGCTTGTGCTACACTAAATAATATTAACGATGATTATTGCTACCGGTGTAAATGTCCACTATTGAAATAGCGGAAGTATGGGGTGGATAAATGAAAAAGACTGCGATTAAATTATTACTGGCTGCTATAGGTATTGCATTTATAGCGTATGGTACATTATCAATAATGCTAGGTTTTGTTGGCGTAACAACATTTGGCGAAATAACTGTTATAAGACGTGAAGGCGGCGAAAGAAACGAAACACATCCCAACAGATATAATTACTCAGTCGAATATCGGTTCAAAGCTGACGGAAAGATGATTTACGGAAATACTAAAAGAGTCGGCAATGCGTATAGTGCGGGTATCTCCAAAGGAAAGACCACAGTCAAATATCTGAAGGCTGCACCGTTTATTAATGTCTTGGCTGCGGAAGCGGGACTTTCCATTGGCAATTTGGTTATTTCCGGGGTCGGTATATTACTCGTATTTTCATCGATCTACAGAGTAAGGTAAAATTCCTGCTCATAAGTAACTAAGACTAGCTTTGTTGACCGTTGCATTAAAAGATAAAACTCCTGCTGGGCAGGAGTTTTAAAATTAAATGGATTCTAATGATTTAATAACCGGGGGATCAAATGGTACCGGATTTTCAATTACTTCAGTAGGCAATCCCATTTTGTCCAATAAAGCAATAAAGGGTGTGGGATTTAGTTCTTCAACATTAACCATTTGTTTAACATCCCAGTCACCACGGGCAACCAAAATTGCGGCCGCAACAGGCGGTACTCCTGCAGTATAGCTTATAGCTTGGGATTCTACTTCTTTATAACATTCAGCATGATCACAGGTATTGTAGATAAAGATTTCTCTTGGTTTGTTATCTTTGGTACCGCGAACAAAATTGCCTATACAGGTTTTTCCGGTATAGCCGGGAGCTAGTGAAGAAGGATCGGGCAATAAAGCTTTTAGGACTTTAAGCGGCGCAATTTCTACTCCTTCAGCAACTTTAACCGGTTTTTCCGAGGTTAGTCCAATATTTGTTAAAACTGAAAATACGTTAAGATAATGATCACCAAAGCCCATCCAAAAACGGATAGAATTTGCGTCGATGTTTTTTGACAAGGAATGAAGCTCATCGTGACCGGTAAGATAAACCGGTTGCTCCCCTACGACCGGAAAATCGTAGTCCATTCTAATGGAGTGAACTTTTTGCAATACCCATTTGCGGTTAATCCAGGTCCATACTTTTTTAAATTCTCTAAAATTAATTTCGGGGTCAAAGTTGGTGGCGAAATATTTTCCGTGGCTGCCGGCATTAACATCTAAGATGTCGATAGTGTCAATGGTATCAAAATATTCTTTTTGTGCTAAGGCGCACCACGCATTTACTACGCCGGGATCGAACCCAATCCCTAAAATTGCGGTAATACCATTTTCTTTACAGCGTTCTTTGCGTTTCCATTCATAGTTTTCATACCAGGGAGGGTCTTCACAAACCTTGTCTGGTTCTTCATGAATAGCGGTATCCATATAAACAGCTCCGGTTTCGATGCAAGCTTCTAAAACCGACATGTTTATATAGGATTGGCCGACATTAATAACGATTTCGGATTGGGATTCCTTAATTAAATCAACTACAGAGGGAATGTCCAAAGCGTTTACTTGCTTTGAATATAGTTTTTTTGAAGCATCTTTCAAATGATTTTTTCGCTGTATACTTTCGATAATTTTATCACATTTTTTCTGGGTGCGTGAAGCGATGCAAATATCACCTAACACATCATTGTTCATCGCACATTTGTGAGCGACTACATGGCCCACACCACCGGCGCCGATAATCAAAACATTCTTTCGCATAGTATTCCTCCTTTGGTTTTCTGAAGAAAGATTATGATAAATTGTTTATAAAATCGGTATAACCGAATTTACGTATGATCTCTGTGGTACCGTTAAGTCTCCGTACAGCAATGGTTGGCATTTGCAGTCCATTAAACCAATTCTTTTTTACCATTGTATAACCGGCGGCATCCACAAACCGAATTTCACTGCCTATTGCCAGTTTTTCATTAAAACTAAATGTTCCAAATACATCGCCTGCCAGGCAGGAACGTCCAGTTACCATATATTTATATTGTCCAGAGGCAGCAAAATCCATTTTGGCTGATAAACGATATATCAACAAATCAAGCATGTGTCCTTCTACCGACGCATCGACAATCGCAATATCCATTTCATTATAGACCAAGTCAACAACGCTGGTCACCAACTCAGCGCATCCGGTTATTGCAGCTTCACCTGGTTCCAAATAGATTTGCACATCATACTTATTCGAAAAATCAGCCAGCTTTTGGCTGAATTTTTCAATTGGATAATCTTCTTTTGTAAAGTATAATCCGCCGCCAAGGCTGACCCACTGTAATTGCTTTAGCATGTCTCCGTAGGTTTCGCCAATGTAATCAAGTTGCTGGGAAAATGCATTAAAATCGTCATTTTCACAATTGTAATGAAACATTAACCCGGAAATACGTGCAAGATTATTTTCCAATAAGTGTCTATCCGTTACCCCTAAGCGGGAATATTTACGTACCGGATCGGCTAAATCAAAATGCGAATAGCTAATTCCGGGATTAACCCTTAACCCTAACTTAGTTGATTTTACTTCATCAAAAAAGTAGTCTAATTGTGAAACCGAGTTAAATATGATCTTATCGGCAATTTGGGCAACCGCTTTTATATCATCGTGAGAATAACCTACGCAAAATGCATGCGTTTCTTTACCGAATCTCTCGTATCCCAGACGAGCTTCATAAAGTGAACTGGAGGTCGTGCCGTCCATATACTGGCTCATAAGTTCAAACACTGACCAAGTAGAGAAACATTTTAGTGCCAACACAGATTTAGCGCCGGATAGTTCGCGAACTTTCTGAATTATCTTTAAATTGCGCAATAACTTATTTTCATCAATAAGATAATAGGGCGTAGTTATTTTCATTTCATTTAACTCCTATTTTTTTTCACTGAAATTAATAATAACAAAAAAGACCACATTTGTCGATAAAAGGTTGTTAAAAGAAAAAATTACAAGGTTTTTTTACCTAGATAACTTTCGCTTATGCTCAGTAATCAATCGGCGATATTGACTTACGCTAAACTCCGGTAATAAAATAGGCCTATTAAAGCACTCACCTAGTTAACAAGGAGATGGGAAATTTGGCTAATTTAAAGACAAATGCAATGCGAATACTTGATAAAGCCGGAATTACATATCAGATTCATAGTTATGATCATAGCGATGGTATCATTGATGGTATTGCAGTTGCCAAAAAAATTGGACAACCTATAGGATGTGTATATAAAACTCTTATTACCCAAGGAAATAGCAGAGATTATTATGTTTTTATAATTCCTGTTGCAGCCGAACTAGACTTGAAAGCTGCAGCTAAAGCAGTAGGAGAGAAAGCTGTTGAGATGATCAAAGTTGCCGATATTAATAAGGTTACCGGTTATGTTCGTGGCGGCTGCTCACCAATAGGAATAAAAAAGCCATATAAAACAGTTTTGGATGATTCTTGTATAACATTAGATAAATTAATAATAAGTGCCGGAAAAATCGGATTTCAGATCGAATTAGATCCTCAAGATTTAATAAGATTAATTAATTGTACTATAAGATGTATAACCTTAGCATAGTTACGGTTCAGAATAGATTAAAATAAGCTTCGTACCTTCAGGAGGATAATTAACAGATTTCTCGAATCAAAAGCGTTGACTTAATCTATCTAATTGGAGGTTGGAATGGAAAATAATGTAGAAAAAAGTTATCAGAGCATTTTTGAAAACAAAAATGTTCTAGCTACTTTGTTTGATAATGATCCAACCGGTATATTAATTATTGACCCAGAAACGCGAAAAATTATTGATGGCAATAAGTCGGCACTCGAAATGATCAGCATGCCCAAAAACGATGTAATCGGAAATGTATGCCACAATTTTGTATGCCCGGCAGACCGCGATAAATGTCCGATCTGCGATCTGAACCAAACAGTTGACCGCTCGGAACGATTACTATTGCGCAATGGTAGAGCGCCGATTCCGATTTTGAAAACAGTTGTACTAATAAAGTTGGAAGAAAAAGAGTATTTACTGGAAAGCTTTATTGATATTACCGAACATAAGCAGGCAGAGCAAAAAGTAAAAAATGAAATTATCCGGCGGCGGGTATTATTTGAACAAGCAACAGATGGCATCGTTGTCTTTGATTCCAGGCTTAATGTAGTGGAGGCTAATAGAAGTTTTGCTGAAATGTTGGGTTATGCAGTCAATGAAGTTCCGTTGATTGATATAGCGGTCTGGGATACAAGTGGTACGCTGCAAGAAATAAAAGCACAGTGGCTTGCTATGAAGATTGATTCTGCAAGTATTGTACAAACCAAACTACGGTCAAAAAGTGGCAGACAGCTAGATGTCGAAGTTAGTACCAGCGTAGTAGAGTTGGCAACTGAAAAACAGCTCTTTTGTGTATTCCGTGATGTTACCCATCGTAATCAAATGATAGAGGTACTAGCCGAACGAGAGAATCGTTTGCGAACTTTGTATGAAACACTTCCGGTTATGATTTGGCTCAAGAATATCGATGGGGTTTATTTATCATGCAACCCTATGTTTGAGCGTTTCTTCGGAGCGAATGAACGAGAGATCATTGGCAAAACGGATTATGATTATGTGGATAAGGAAACTGCGGATGTTTTCCGGGAATATGACCGCAGAGCTATAGCTTCCGGTACAGCCTCTTCAAACGAGGAGGAGGTTGTTTTTGCTGATGATGGGCATTATGCCTGGTTAGAAACTATAAAGACACCGATGTATGATGAAAATGGTTCCTTGGTCGGAATATTAGGCATAGCATATGAAATTACTGAACGCAAAAAGCATGAGACTGCTATACAGCGTAGTGCTGAGATTCAAATAGTATTAAGGGAGATAGTTGAAGCAGCCCTGTTGTCAACATCGCTTAATGGATTGTTTGCCGCCGTACACCAATTGGTAAAAAGAATTTTGCCTGCCAGGAATTTCTTTGTATCATTGTTGGATGGAGTGAACAGTCAGATTGTCCGACCCTACTGCGTGGATGAATTAGATTTTATTCCAGCACAGCGACCGCTTGGAAGAGGCATAACGGAATATATTATGCGGATGGGCAGAGCTATACATATTAAATCAGCAGACATTTCCCATTTGCGGGAAAAAGGTGAAATTGATATTTACTTACCGCCTAACTGCGAATTCATTGCCGCACCGCTAAGAGATTCGCAAGGAAATTTTCTGGGAGCGGTAGCTTTATATTCTATCGGCGATACTCATTTTTTGACAGAAGACATGGAGCTGTTTTCCATTGTTGCAGCGCAAGTCTCCATGGCAATTGAACGTAAGCGAGCCGAAGATGAGCTGAGCCGTCGTTTAGAACAGCTAAAATCATCATGGCAACAGACAATTCGGCTGTTGTCCAATACGGCAGAGGTACGAGATCCATATACGGCCGGTCATCAAAAGCGGGTGGCTACATTAGCAGCAGCTATCGGAAGAAGTATGGATAGTTTTACCGAGGAGGGGCTGCAGGGACTAACTATGGCAGCTATGCTGCATGATATTGGTAAAATTACCGTACCTAGTGAAATTTTAAGTAAACCGGGCAAAATATCAGCTGTCGAGTTTGAACTGATTAAAACCCATTGTCAAGCGGGATATGATTTACTAAAACAGGCAGAATTGCCGTGGAATATTGCTGAGATTATCCATCAACATCATGAAAGAATAAATGGCTCCGGCTATCCCCGTGGTCTTGTCGGACAGGATATACTTATTGAAGCAAGAATTATTGCGGTTGCCGATGTCGTAGAGGCTATGTCTGCGCATCGACCTTATCGTCCCGGGCTTGGTTTGGATGTTTCGCTGCAGGAAATCGAAAATAATGCCGGATTGTTGTATGATCAAGATGTAGTAAAACATTGCCTGGACCTTTTCCGGGAGCGGTCTTTCACCTTTGAAGACGGACTGAATGATTAATTGTTGCTGACCAATATATATAGTTGAAAGGAAGTAATCAATGTATTTTGAGTATGGTTCAGCGGAAATTGAGTATTTAAAACGAAAAGATAAAAAAATGGGTGCAGCTATCGATAAGATAGGAACAATACGGCGAACGGTAACGCCTGATGTATTTACTGCATTGGTGCAGAGTGTTGTAAGTCAGCAGATTTCAACCAAAGCTGCCCAAACTGTAAGTGCTAGAATGTATGCTTTGCTGAATAATGAGATAACCCCGCAAAGCATAGTGACCGCCGGGTCGGATGCAATTCAGAGCTGCGGTATGAGCCAGCGCAAAGCAGGTTATATAATGGGAATTGCCACTGCTGCACTATCCGGAGACATTGATTTTAATAAGTTGTACTTATTAAATGACAGTGAGATTATTACAAAACTGACGGCCCTCAACGGCATAGGGGTGTGGACAGCCGAAATGTTACTAATTTTCTCGTTGCAACGGCCGAATATAGTTAGCTACAACGATTTGGCAATTCGCCGAGGAATGATGAATTTATATGGCTTGGCAGAATTGCCCAAGGATAAGTTTGAGAAATACCGTAAGCGATATAGTCCGTATGGATCGGTGGCTTCCTTGTACTTATGGGCTTTATCTTCGTTATAGGCAGCGGCTGTAGCTATTAAACAAAACAAAGAAAAATTATACAAGTTAGCGATGAAGGAAGATGACGTCTTTGATATGGGCAGGGTTGATTTTGGGAATGACTCTATTCGTGTTTGCGATTGGGAAGAGCCCATTCTTTCGTTTGGATCGGGCCGGAGCAGCGATCGTTGGGGCTGCATTGACCATCGGGCTGGGAATATTATCTTTTGATGAGGCTGTTGGCGCAGTTGATCATCGAACGATTGTGATATTGTTTTCAATGATGATTATTTTAGCTAATTTTAAATTAGCGGGCTTCTTTGATATTATCGGCAGTTATATTCTAAAGACAGTTTCTACCCGGCGCCAATTATTATTAGCAATAGTTGTAATGACTGGACTATTGTCAGCGTTTTGCATCAATGATATTGTATGTTTGCTATTTACGCCGATCGTACTGTTCATTTGCCGAAAAGCGAACTGTCCGGCTGTACCACATTTGCTGGCTATTGCTATGGCGGCTAATATCGGCAGTGCCGCCACATTAATCGGTAATCCGCAAAATATTATGATCGCCAGTTTATCCGGATTATCATTTATGGATTATTTTTATACGGCTTTTCCAATAGCTTTAATGGGTCTTATCTTTACTTACTTGATAATAAACTGGTTTTATTATCAAGACCTAGATGGAATATTATCCGTTGTCGAACATTCACCCATCGTACATCACCAATACTTAATAACCAAAGGACTAGTAGTGCTAGTCATGGTAATTGGGGGATTTATCGGCGGCTGGGATCTGGCACTTACAGCTTCTTTAGGAGCAGCTTGCTTACTAATTACCCGCAGGATAAAACCTAATAAAATGTATACCAGCGTGGACTTTAATCTATTAGTGATCTTTATTGGATTGTTTGTTGTGGTTGGCGGCGTGGAAAAGGTTGGCCTAATGAGTCGAACAATAAACTTTTTGTCATTTATTGATTTTCAAAATTTCTCTGTTTTTACGGCTGCAACGGTTTTACTTTCAAATATTTTCAGTAACGTACCGGCAGTATTGCTGTTGAAGTACTTTCTGCCGGAACAAGATGCAAATTTATGGTGGAAGGCGTTGGCTCTGTTTACTACTTTCGCTGGTAATTTGACAATAACAGGATCGATCGCTAATCTAATTGTTGTGGAAATTGCTCAAAAAGATAATGTCCATGTTGGCTTTATGGATTACTTTAAAGTAGGGTTTCCGCTAACTTTGTTAATAATTGTACTGGGGTTAATTGTTTTGTCGGGAATGTATTGAATAAATGTAGTTAGGGACTCCCGCCTCTATAGGCGGCGTCAGTTCAGGTGGAGTTGACTCTCCACCTGAGCCCCCGATGTTTCAGCTTTGCTGAAACGAGTTCACTTGCGGTTGTTTGAGATTTGGTGAATTAGCTGCCAATGTTCTGCACTTACAGGCATTACCGACAATCTGGATAAGCGAACTAGTTCCCATGAATAGAAGGCTGGGTTAGCTTTTATTTCTTTTAAGGTTACTGGGCGAGGCAGAACATAGCGGGGGGCAACATCAATAACCTTAAACCGGCTGTCTGTTTCGGACGGATCTTGATAAGGTTCGGAAACTATTTCGGCAACACCGATAATTGATTTTTCTTTACCGGTATGGTAAATAAATAATAGGTCACCGGGAAGCATGTTACTGATATGCTTTAGCGCGGCAAAATTGCGTACTCCATTCCAGCGTTCCCGGCCTAAGCGTTCGAGGTCGGCGTAACTAAAGCTTTCGGGTTCAGTTTTAGCCAGCCAATAATTCATTGTTATTTACCTCCTATATCATGATAGAACAATATTATCCCGCAAAGTGGCTAATACCTTCATAATGTATTATTATTTGTCAAACAGACATGATTTATTGACTATTAATTTAACCGGGAATGTAATAAAACAGAGCCAAGCATTGTGCTTGACTCTATTTTTATATTAGGCGAGAATTTTTTTTAAATCTTCTTCGGCTGTGCTGATAGGGGTGATTTCAAATTTTTCAACTAGTATATTTAATACGTTGCTGGAGATAAAGGCTGGCAGCGTAGGTCCCAAATAGATGTTTTTAATGCCCAGCGCAAACAGGGTAAGCAATATGCATACTGCTTTTTGTTCGTACCAGGACAGCACAAGTGTTAATGGAAGTTCATTTACACTACAGTTAAATGCTTTTGCTAAAGCAACTGCTACCTGGATAGCCGAATAGGCATCGTTGCATTGACCCATATCCATAATACGGGGTAGGCCGCCGATTTCGCCGATGTTAAGATCGTTAAAGCGATATTTGCCGCAAGCGAGGGTTAAAATTATTGTATCTTGGGGTGCCTGTTTAACAAATTCAGTATAGTAATTGCGGCCAGGTTTTGCGCCATCACAACCGCCGACTAAAAAGAAGTGTTTTATGGATCCTGCTTTTACGGCATCAATTACCTTGTCGGCGACACTAAGCACGGTGTTTCTAGCAAAACCAGTCATAAGTTCCGAACCGCCATTGATCCCGGTAAACTGTTTGTCTTCCGGCCAACCGCCAAGTTCGAGCGCTTTATTAATAACTGCCGAAAAATCTTTTATACCGTTTAAGTTGTCAGGGATATGCCGCATTTCCGGATAGCCAACTACACAAGTCGTAAATACCCGGTCAGCGTAACTGGCTTTTGGCGGCATTAGGCAATTGGTTGTAAATAGAATTGGTGCAGGCAAGGAATCAAACTCTTTTTGTTGATTCTGCCAGGCAGTGCCGAAATTACCTTTAAGGTGAGAATATTTCTTTAGTTCCGGGTAGCCATGGGCTGGCAGCATTTCGCCGTGAGTATAAATGTTGATTCCGGTTCCGAACGTTTGGTCTAGTAACTGCTTCAAGTCTAACAAGTCATGACCGGTGACGACTATAAACGGTCCTTTTTCAATATTAGTTGTTACTTTTGTTGGAACAGGATGACCATAAGTTGAAGTATTGGCTGCATCTAACAAGCCCATACATTTCAAATTGATATGACCAAATTCCATCAGCAAATCCAGCCACTCTTCTACAGTGTTTACCTCACCGAGAGCGCGCAGGCCTTTAAAAAACCAGGCATTGATTTCTTTATCCTGGTGACCTAAAACATAAGCATGCCAGGCATAGGCTGCCATACCCCGCAGCCCGAGCAGCAGCGTCGAACGCAAAGATACAATATCTGTATCGTCGCTCCACAAGCTGGCGGTCGGTAGATCTGCTGCGCCGCCGAGCAGTAATTTTTCCTGCTGCACTTCATTGATTAATTCATCAATACGGTGTGAATCAAAGTTTACATTAGTTATGGTTGCAAACAGCGATTGCATCATTAATTCAGTTGCCTTTATTCCAGGTTCTTTGCCACTGGCGGCACGAGCTAGTCCCACCAACGAACAGGTTAGTTCATCCTGTTTATTAGCTACTTCGGATTTTTTGCCACAAACTCCAATTTTGGTGCAGCCCTTGCCGCCGGCAGTTTGTTCACATTGAAAACAAAACATATCAGACATTAGGTTGACCTCCTTTTTATTTTGAATTAACCAATGGTTAAAATCATAATCAATAATAAAACAATCAATCGTCTAATATATTACCGTCAGTGCTGATGGTGACAATACGCCAAGGAATCAGCTTATTACTTGCGGCAAGAGCGTTTTTAACAGCCTGAACGATGCCGCCACAGCAAGGAACTTCCATTCTGAGAACAGTAACACTTTTGATTTCATGAAGTTTCAAAATCGCCGTAAGTTTTTCAGCATAATCGATTTCATCAAGCTTGGGGCAGCCAATGATGGTAATTTTATTTTTCATAAAATCCTGATGAATATTGGCATAGGCATAAGCAGTGCAGTCGGCGGCAATTAATAGCTGAGCATTGTCAAAGTAAGGTGCGTTTGGTGCTACTAGCTTGATTTGACATGGCCATTGCCTAAGTTGGGATTCGCCTACAGTTACAGGGTCAACTACCGGTGATTTTTGCCTTTCGATGGTTCTGGCTTGGGTCCCTGGACAGCCACAGGCAAGATTTGCGGTTGGTGATGGTGCTGTTTTGGCGGCGATATGTTTTTTAACAGCTTCTTCATCAAACGCTGCTGCTTCGCGTTCTTCAATCATAATGGCATCGACCGGACATTCGGGTAGGCAAGCGCCTAATCCGTCACAATATGATTCTGATATGAGTTTGGCTTTGCCGTCGATCAATTGCAGAGCACCTTCATGACAGGCATTAACACATAAACCGCAGCCGTTGCATTTTTGTTCATCTATTTTAATAATTTTTCTTTTCATAATTCGACATATCCTCCTTTAGAATACTTTGTATTTTGTAAGTCAAGTATATTATAATAAAAACCAAAAGGCGGTAGCTGTGGCTACCAAACGGGAGGAGGCTAATATGCTTACGCAGTATTACGAAGTATTGTCCAAATCTAGACTATTTTTTAATATTAACGGACAGGATCTGCCGAATTTAATTAATTGTATAAAGAGCAAAGTTTGTAATTATAGAAGAGGTGATTTTGCCGCAATTGCCGGTGATGAATTTACCGGGATTGGGATTGTTCTTAAAGGGCAAGCTTCAGTTATTAAGGAGAATGCAGCTGGCAAAAGAATTATGATGACTATGTTGGAGCCTGGCGATATGTTTGGTGAGATGATTGCATTTTCCGGCTTTTCAATTTGGCCTGTTACTGTTCAAAGTCATAAAGACAGTACTATTATTTTTTTAGCCAAAGAAAAAATATTAGGAAACTGTGAGCGGATATGTCCTTGGCATCGAACATTAATCTATAATATGCTGAGAGTAATATCTGAACGAGCCTTGATGCTTAATAAAAAGGTAGAATACTTGACAACCAAAAGTATGCGGGGTAAAATCAGCTCTTATTTACTTGATCAATATAAAAATGCAGGAAAGACTAGCTTTATCCTGCCCATGAAACGAAATGAGCTTGCCGATTTTCTTAATGTTTCGCGACCATCTATGTCCAGAGAAATGTCGCGTATGCGCGAAGATGGAATTATTGATTTTTGTTTTTCATCAATAAAAATTCTTGATATAGAGGCATTGAAGAATTCATTAGACTAGCATGGTTTAAAAGTTGTTTTGAAATAAGCAACGGATTGATAGAAATCAAACAATAATGCTATAATGTAGACATGCTTGTAAAAGGAGTCCCCAAGTAATGGAAAACATTTATTATGAATTAAACCACTATTATAGTAAATATAACGAACAAGAGCCAATAATCCAATTAGAATGGGTAGAAGGCTATTTTCGACTAAAGGCCTGGAATGGTTATACTGACAAACAATTGAAAGAATTGTGGCAACATCTTAAATTTTTTGAATACTATTTATCAACTGCTAAAATTAAAGATATAGAGAAGTTGAATATTGATGATTATTTACATGCTGTAAATTGGCTGATAAAAAAAGGTCCTGGATTTAAAAGGTCACTTAAATTTATCAAATCATTTTTTGCCGTATTAAAAGATTTTTTTAGTTATTTAGTTTCGAAAAATATTATAACTACTATGACTGAGTTAGAGAGATCCAGTCTAATTATTGCCGGCGAAAAACTAAATTTGAAGTATGCAGATTTAAAATGTACTGTTGGCCCGTTTAATCCAGATATTAGTTTTAAAAGCTTGGATGAGCTCAATACTTTTATCGATGTGTATGAAAAACTATATTTTCGTCTGACGCAATATTATCAAGCTGATTCGTTTCAAAGAGATGTACAGCGGGCGCTTTTTCTATATACCGGTCCGCTCGACGTGGAAAGGATTTCGAATAAGAGCGATGAGCAGGTAGAGTTTTGGCTAGGATTTTGGGATTATTTCCTGTTTGATTATCATCTAATAGAAAATGATATCCATCCGTTAGATTATTTTTTGTTGCATGAAACTTGGCGTCATAGTAACACTGAACAAAAGGCAATGCGTCAACTGATTGGGACGAGGTTTGCTATCTTCTATGTCACGGGTGTTTGCTTCTGGGGAGGATTAAAGTGTGTAAATTTATTTACTGATGAAGTTTTTTATTGGCCTTTCCCGGAGACGGAATATGCAAACTTTGAGAAATTGTTGTTTTTCGGGCACATATTGGCAAATGATATTGTGGTTGTGACGCATATAACCGGTCTTGAAATAAGCCCACGGTTGAGAAAACGCATAAAAGAAGAAATTTTGCGTCAGAAAGAATTATATTCAATGCAAGAGTTAAATGCTGACTGGTTTGATTTTTTTGACCGCCATGCTCTGACTGTAAGACATACTTTAAATGTATTTGCTTTTTATAATAAGGTTAATGTGACTCCTTTTCATCAGCTTGGACGTAAATTTCCAACTGTGGCATCCAAACATGCTCCTGATAAAAATGTTAGTAAAAGATTAGGCAAAAGTATGCGGTCATTAGGATTTTCTCAGCATGATATCGATTTAGCACAAAAAATTTGGTTTGATTATTATCAGTTTGATGTCGGTATAAAAAATAATCCCGAAAGTTGGGCTGCCGCCGTGATATATGTATTTACCCATAATAATGTGCTGCGAAAAATGTCTGCAACGAGTTTGGCTGAGTTATTTGATGTTTCTGTAAATTCCATCTACAATAGACAGAAGAAAATTCGTCTAACACTTGACATACAAAAGTATGATCCGCGATATTTATCAGAAGAAGGGTTTATGTTCTCTTTGTTCCAAAATTAAGTGTATTAAAGGAGGCGGGGTATGCGCTGTCCAAACTGTAATCAAGAAGTTAACAACGGGGGTACCTGTCCTTATTGTGAGACCCCGCTAAATCAAGTTAAGGTTCTTTCACCTCAAGAGAGGGAAAATTTTGAAGGTATTACAATCGAACAAGATGATCAGCATGAGCAGCAAGAACAATATCGGCAACATGGTAATTATCGGGTTTATGTTAAACACGTGAGTTCTGACTCAGTAAGCATATTGACAAAAGTATTATTAGCGGTGGTAGTTGCATTTTTTCTATTTGTTGCCTTGCCAATGACAATAGTGATCATCGGCAGTATAGCTGTCATATGGTGGCTATATAGGATGATATTCCGTTAATAAAAACTACCTGGATATTATTTATCCGGGTAGTTTTTATTAAGGAGCAGCTTTTTTAATTCATAATACTTTAAGCTGAAATAAGGAATTCTTTGTGACTCTCGGTGGTCAAAACCATAAGCCCGTCTGCTGACAGCTAATACCGGAGGCGCTTGAATTCGCTTGGCTACAGCCAGCCCACTATATTGAATCCACCATCTTTCCAAGTCGAAGATAAATAAATCTGCCGTTGGAAAGATTTTTTTTATAAGCCCTGGCTGGCAGTGAAGATTCTCTTCTAGGGTACCTTGTAGGTACCAACTCAAAATCTCTTCGGGAGTAACTCGATTCCAATACTCCATAAAAGCTCTAAATAGATAATCGTGGTAGTCATAAATAAGCGGATCGCCTTTCCCAGAGTGAATATCTTGTTCGACTGATAACTCGGCGCTAGGGGGAATCTGAAATACTTCGGCAGGGATTAGTGGCCTTGGATGAATATTATTAATATATCTGGCCAATTCATAAACCTGATGTTTCCACAAATCAGCCAACGGAGCCAAAAAGCCTGCTAGATCACCGTAGAAAGTAGAATACCCGACCGATAATTCACTTTTATTTGCATTACAGGTAAAAGCTCCGCCAAATGCTGAGGCTAATGCGGCAAGTATCCGGGCCGAGCGATCCCGAGCCTGGATGTTTTCGCAATTAAATGAAGAAATATGCAAGGATAGAGTCTGTTGGGTGTGTTGATTAAGAATGGGGGTATCTTCAATCTGGCGAATTGTATAATTAACTGATTCTTCAATAGGGATAACTGTATATAAACAACCTAGGTTCTTGGCCAACTGTTCAGCTAAATTCCTGGTTAAGCCCGAGTTGAATTTACTGGGCATATTTGCAAGCAAAATTTGGTCTCGCGGGAGGATATCGGAAAATAGTGCGGCGCATACTGCAGAATCAATACCGCCAGATACTCCAATGACTATTTTATTTATAGCAGTTGCCGACAAGAATTTGCTGATTCCATAAATAATAGCTTGATAAATATTAGCGATGGTATCATCTTCAGCAATCTTAATCGGTGGCTGTGCAGGCATGTCTTGATAAATATTTACCGAGAAATACTGTAGTGTATCTGTAAACGGTTGACAATTGGCTGTAATGTTTCCACTACAATCATATAGACAGCTACAACCGTCAAAAACATAAACTGTTTTACCATTGTTCTGAATCCCAACGTTATTAACATAAATTATTGGTGTGGAGGTTTCGCGGGCTTGTTTAGAGAAGACTCTGTTTCTTTTGCTATTTTTACCTAACGTGAACGGAGAACTGGAAATATTGACGAATAGATCAACACCTTTTTTAGCCAGCACGCCTATCGGTTTGACTGAGTAATCATCGCTCCAGCCATCTTCACACAATAGACAGCCAAGACGAATTATATTACCGGCAAGGTTGATTTCAACTGGTTCTAGCAAAGAATCAATTGTTGTACCTAAATCGATAGCTAATTTACGACAGTCATAGAAATGACGGGATTCGTCAAATTCTCGGTAATTTGGCTGTAAGGTCTTTATTCTAAAGGGATATGGATAATTCCCTTGAATAAGTTTACCATTTTGGGCTGTAAAGCAGGCATTATATTTTCGTACCCGGCCATCATCACCAATTTTTTCCCAATCGACGGCAATATTACCGAAAACAACACAAATATCTTGGGAGGCTTGGATGATTTGACGTCCGAATGATTCACAGTCTCGTAAAAATGCTTGCTGTTCCCACAGGTCACCAATTAAATATCCGGGTATTGATAACTCGGGAAAAACGATTACCGGTATATGCGAATTTCTAGCCTGCTGAATCATAGCGAGCATAGCTTTTGTATTAAGATCGGGTCTACCGGGTATTATTTCTAGTTGACCGATTGCAATTGACAGTAACAAAATGTCACCTCATATCTTGTATATAAGCTTGTATTTTTTTACATGATATAACATACGCTATTTAATACAACACTTGTTATTAAAAATCCTGTCCGGTTAGTTTAGTGTATGTAGTAAAAAATATATTAAGGAAGGAGTTTGCAGAAAAAGATGAAATATTACTGATATAAGATAATCGGAGGTGAGTCTATGAGTAATTGCTCGGTAATATTGGCTATTCTGCAAGAAAACAGGGTTGAAACTGCAGCTGAAGTGCAAAACATTTTGACAAAGTATGGTTGCTATATTCGAGTTCGGTTAGGTTTGCATGATTCCGGACTGGATTCTTGTTCCAACAGTGGTATTATCTTATTGCAGTTATGCGGCGATGAACTCCCGTTGCACCAGTTTGAGCAAGAGTTGTTAGCAGTTCCTAGTGTAAAGGTAAAGCATATGGCTTTAGATTTTTAACAAGTAGCGCGTTTTCGCGCTACTTCTCTTTATCTATTAATAAGGTTGTGATAAACTAATTAGAAATACTAGATGGATTTATTTGTCTAATAACACCGGTACAATGCTATACTAGGGCGATTTCAGGGTTGACGTAGCCGGATAACAGCAGGAGGTACTATGATATCAATTGATAAAGAAATAAAAAAATTGCTGCCGGATTGCCGGCTTGGGTACAGTGTCATTAGAAATGTTTCGGTAAGAGGTACACCGTCCAGTTTGGCGTTGGAGTTTCAACAGATTCAAACTGAGATTTCGCAGCTTTATAATATCAATAACTTAACTACGGTGCCTCGAATTTTAGCTGTGCGCACGATGTTTAAAAAGTTAACATGTGATCCGTCGAGGTATAGACCGGCCTCCGAAGCTATGGTTCGTCGGGTATTACAAAGAAAAGAATTATATTTTGTCAATAGTGTTGTTGATGTAAACAACTTCTGTTCTTTAAAGTATCTGTTGCCATTTGGAATTTATGATTTGGATAATATCCAAGGGAATATTGTTTACGGCATTTCCAGTGAAGGTACATACGAAAATATTGCCGGTAATGTGGTATCTACTCAAGGCAAACCATTTTTAATTGATGATGGGGGCGTATTCGGCAATCCTACCAGCGATTCACGGCGTACGGCAGTAAATTTGTCTACCAAAAATTTAGTTTCCGTTGTTTATGCTGATGAAGAAGTGCCAAGTGAAGATTTATTAAGCATTTTAGATTTTTCTGCCAAGATGCTTATTCGTTATAGTGGAGGACAGTTAACAGACCAAAATATTGTTTATGTCTGAGCACGATTATTGAAAGGGGTATTCATATGTATGTAAGTACTCGCAGCCGTAGTAAAAAGTTTGCTTCGGCACAGGCTATTGCACTAGGTTTGGCAAATGACGGTGGTTTATTTGTTCCGGAAGAAATCGAATTGGTTGATAAATCATTTTTAAGTTCTTTAATAAGCAGTAACTATTCGCAACGCGCGGTAGCTATACTACAAAAATTTTTAACTGACTATTCGCCGGAAGAATTACTAGGTTGTGTACAGCAGGCTTATCGGCAAGACAAGTTTCCCGGAGAGTCACCGGCTCCTGTAGTTTCTATTAATTCTAATTTGCATATTCTTGAATTATGGCATGGTCCTACTCAAGCGTTTAAAGATATGGCCTTGCAATTGCTGCCGCCGTTGCTTTCTCAAGCACTCCACCAACAGAAAATTAATGAAGAAATTATTATTCTAGTTGCAACATCCGGTGATACCGGCAAAGCCGCTCTTGAAGGTTTTCGCGATGTTCCAGGCATGCGGGTTATTGTATTTTATCCGTACGGTGGCGTAAGTGAAATCCAACGTTTGCAGATGATTACGCAGGAAGGCTGCAATGTTCATGTTGTGGGAGTCAGGGGAAACTTTGATGATGCTCAAACCGGAGTTAAGCAAATATTTAATGATCAAGAACTTGCAGAGGTTCTAGCAGAGCATAAGTTTCGTTTTTCATCAGCGAACTCTATAAATTGGGGTCGGCTAGTTCCGCAAATTGTTTATTATTTTAGTGCTTATGCGGACTTGATGAAAAAAAACTTCATTAATGTCGGCGAAAAGATCAACTTTGTGGTGCCAACCGGAAATTTCGGCAATATTTTAGCCGGTTATTATGCTAAGATGATGGGTTTGCCTGTTGGCAAATTAATTTGCGCCTCTAATGCCAACAATGTTTTAACTGATTTTTTACAAAGCGGCCATTATAACCGCAACCGTAATTTTTATAAAACTATTTCTCCGTCAATGGATATCCTGGTATCCAGCAATCTGGAGAGATTATTATATCATATTACTGACGGTGATTCACAAGCGGTGTCCGGTTGGATGGAATCATTGGCTAAGCAAGGCGAATACCGAATTGACACGAAAAGCTTACAGAAGATACAAAGTGTTTTTTGGGCAGGTCACTGCAATGATGAAAAGACTATCCAACAGATTGCTGAAGTCTACCGCGATAATGGATATGTTTGTGACCCTCACACCGCAGTCGCCTGGGCCGTATATGATAATTACCGTTGTTGCTCCGGTGATTCTACGCCGACAGTTCTTGTATCGACGGCCAGTCCTTTTAAATTTAATGAAAGTGTGCTTAAAGCATTAAACGGAATGATCACATCTATAAACAGCGAGTTTGAAGCACTGCAAGAACTTGCTATTGAGACAGGGTGGCCTATTCCAACGCCTATGCTGGAATTGCAAAATAAATCAGTAATACATACTGCAGTATGTGATAAACTGCAAATGAAACACAAGGTCGAAGCTATCCTTGGTTTATAGAATTTAATTTATTAAAACAAACACAAGACTTGCTATGCAAGTCTTGTTTGTTTATTTTAGTAATTGTTCCAGCTCTTGAAGCCGCTGATTAAACTTTTCTAATGTTACCTCAATTGGTTTTGGTGAGGTCATATCAACACCGGCTTTTTTAAGCAGGTTTATTGAGTAATCAGAGCCACCGCTTTTTAGAAACTCGATGTACTTTTGTTGAGCAGGAAGGCCTTGCTGCTGAATCTGTTCTGCTAAGGCAATAGCTGCTGAATAACCGGTAGCATATTGATATACATAAAAACTAGAATAAAAATGGGGGATTCTCGCCCATTCCACATCAATAGCTTTATCGACGACCATATTTGGACCATAGTATTTTTGGTTCAGTTCATGCCAAATATTATCTAAATAATCAGCAGTTAAAGTTTCACCGTCTTGCACAACTTGATGGATTATTTTCTCGAATTCGGCAAACATTGTTTGCCGATAAACGGTTGTACGTGCAGCTTCAAGGTATTGGTTGATCAAATATATTTTGACTGCTTCATCTTTAGTATTAGCCAACATGTAATCTAATAACAGAATCTCATTGGTGGTTGAGGCAACTTCAGCACAAAAGATTGTGTAATTACTATTAATATAGGCTTGCGCGGATTGACTCAGGTAACTATGAATAGCGTGTCCCATCTCGTGGGCAAGGGTAGAGACAGCTTCGTAGCGGCGGTTATAATTTAGTAAAACGAATGGATGGACACTGTAGATACCGAAAGAGTAAGCACCGGTTTGCTTGCCTTTATTTTCATAAACATCAATCCAACGGGAATTAAATGCTTGCTCGAGTATTTGGATATAGTTTTCACCTAACGGCGCGAGCCCGTCCTTGACCATTTTTAACGCTTCGTTGTATTCGATTTCCAGATTTACCTTCGGAACTAATGGTGTATATAAATCATACATATGCATTTCTTTTAGCTTAAGTACTTTTCGCTTAAGCTCAATGTAACGGTGTAATGGTTCGAGGTTGTTATGAACTGTGGCAATAAGGTTGTCATATACGGCTGGAGGGACGTTATCTGTTTCTAAGGCTGCACCAAGAGTGCTGTCATATTTTCGCACGTTGGAATAAAAGCCATCTTTCTTTACATTGCCGTTTAGTGAAGCAGCAAAGGTATTTCGGTATTTATTATAGGTTCCTAATAATTTTTCAAAGGCCTGTTGACGAACAGTACGGTTGGGCGATTTAATAAATGTTTGGTAGCGGCCTTCACTTAACTGTACGTTGTTGCCATGTTCATCCTGGATAACGGGAAATTCAATATCGGCGTGAGCTAACATATTAAATATATTTTCACTGGCTTGAGTAGCATTTTCAGCTAGCGACAGGATTTTTTCTTCACTAGGAGATAGGATATGTTTCTTTTGCCGGAATAGATTTTCTAAATAAAACTTATAGATCGATAAATTTGAATTTTGATGCAAGAATGTTGACAACTGTTGTTCGGGAATAGTTAAAATTTCCGGTTCAATAAATGAAATAGCTGCACCAACTTGAGCCAGCATTGTTTCAATTTTACCTGTCATTGCTTGATATTTAGTGTTAGAAGAATTCTCATCGCGATGTAAACGGGCGTATGCATAGAGTTTGCCGCTGACTATTCCCAGCTTATCACGGGCAGTCAGACATGCCAGTAACGAATCGGCTGATTCCGACAATTTTCCTTTGTATTGTTCGATATCGGCAATTATCGTCTTGATTTGGGCAAAATCTTGCTGCCAGGCAGATTCGTCAGTATAAATATCTTGCAACTGCCATTTGTACTCATCCACTATTTCATCCCGGTCAGGGATATGGGTAAGAGGTTGCGGGGAGGCATCAACTTGCTGGTGCATTAAGATAATACTGAATATGAACGGCGCGAAACGATCCATTATAATTATTTTCACTCTCCTTAAATATATAATATTATTAATATTTGCACTAATAGTTGCTACTTCCTGTATAATATTTGGGTTTTTTAAAAAAATTATACCTTATAGTATTTCAGTATCCCCTCAAAAATAGATAAGGCAGCATTTCTTCTTCCATCAGTGCTTGCTAACAATATTTCTTCTTCCGGATTGGAAATAAAGGCAACTTCCACCAATACTGCCGGCATATCGGTATATCTCAATACGTAAAAACTGGCAAAACGCTGTCCACGGTCGTTTGTACCCAAACTTGCCACCACACTTTGTTGAATGCAAACAGCAAGACTTTGTGATTCCTTATCACCGTAATGGTAGGTAGTTGTTCCTGCTGCTGAAGGATTGGTAAACGCATCATTGTGAATACTAATAAAGATATCTGCTTTTGACTCATTGGCAACATTAACTCGTGCCCGCAGTTCTTCCGAGCTGGATGAGTTTTCATAGGCGACATCTTCATCAGCTTCTCTGGTAAGAAATACATTTGCACCGTGGTTTTCTAACAAGTCCCTCAACAAAAAGGTAATCGCTAAGGTATTATCTTTTTCCATCGTCCCGGATGGTCCAATAGCTCCTGGATCACTACCGCCATGCCCGGGATCAAGGCATATTGTTATACCTGCCAGTCTGGCACTTTCCGGTTCATCGTCCGAGCGTCCCTTAGACGCCGGGTTAGGCGGCTCTGAGCTTTTAGTATTGATATATATGGACTCTTTGGCTGAATCAAAAAAAAGACCCCAACTTTGATTTTTGGCGATTGTTTTTAAAGTTGTAACGGTATCACGAGTGGTGCGGGGGTTTATGGGTAATTTTTGGCCATCTATATATATGAGCATAATATCCCTTCTTTCATCTAGACTTAACTCAGTCTATCCTATGCATTAGCCGGTAGAGCGGTTACTTTTGTAAAGTTGCAGGAATTAGTTATGACGACCAGAATACAGATAATGAAAGAAGGTGAACTAATGAAAATAACATATATGACATTAAATGCAAAATATATTCACAGTTCATTGGCATTGCGTTACTTAAAAACGGTTACAACTGATATAGCCGAGTGTAGTATTAGAGAATATTCAATAAATACACCTGTTTTAGACATATTATCAGACCTATTCTCCAATAGACCACATCTGATTGGGATGGCCTGTTATATATGGAATATCGAAGAGATATTAAAGCTAGCGGACTTGATCAAAAAGGTACTTCCGGAATCCAAAATCGTATTAGGCGGACCGGAAGTATCATATGATGCCGATGATGTGATGATAAAAGCACCTTGTATTGATTATGTAATCTTAGGTGAAGGCGAAGTTACATTGCGAAAACTTATACAATGCATTGAAGATTCGGCAGATCCTGTAGAAATTCAAGGACTAGCTTGGCGAAATGGCTTGGATATTATAGTTAATGGCGGTCCACAGGTAGTGCCGGATTTAAATAAACTGCCGTTCCCATACTACGATGAAGATATTAATGAATTGAATGGTAAGATAATTTATTATGAAACATCCCGCGGGTGTCCTTTCGCTTGCCGTTATTGTCTTTCCAGTACAACTCATGGAGTAAGGTTCTTTGGTACAGAGCGGGTGATTGATGAATTAAATTACTTAATTAGTAAAAACGTTCGCCAAATTAAATTTGTAGATCGGACTTATAACATTAATAAAAATCACTTTTTACCAATTATGCGGTTTTTAGCTTCACAAGAGTGTGACACCAATTTTCATTTTGAAATTACGGCAGAGCTTCTCGATGATGATGTGTTTGCATTACTAAGAAATGTCCCACCCGGCCGTTTTCAGTTTGAGATAGGTGTTCAGTCAACCAATCCTCAGACTCTTGAACATAGTGGACGAAAAAGTTGCTGGTCCAAACTGGCAGAACAGGTGCGGCGGCTACGTGAAATAGACGGAATTCATTTACACCTTGATTTAATAGCAGGGCTGCCTTATGAAAGCTTTGAGCGGTTTGGCATATCATTCAACGATGTATTTCAGTTGAAGCCGCATAACCTGCAAATAGGCTTTTTGAAATTATTAAAAGGTAGTGAAATGCGGTTAAGAAGCAAAGAATATGAGATGCAAGCCATGAGTATGCCACCTTATGAAGTATTATCTACTCACGTATTGTCCTATCCACAAATGCGGCGATTGAAAATTCTGGAGTCAGTATTTGAATACTATTATAATAGTCAGCGATTTTCAGCTACATTACAATGGTTAGTTGATAAAGTTGAGCAAGATGCTTTTTTTCTGTTTGACCGCTTAGCCAACTACTGGGAACAGAATAAACTTCAGCTTGTAGCTCATAGCCATAAATCACTTTATCGTTACTTATTTGAATTTTGCCGGGAAAATTATTCAGAGCAGAAGATTTTCCGTGAATTGTTCAAATACGACTGTCTGTGCTTTGACCGGGGACGGCTAAAACCTGACTATTTGCCGTGGAACGATAAAGTATATAATCAGGAGATTTCTTCATTCTGGCATGATTCGGAACGGGTATGTAAATATATTCCGAATTATAAATTTAAAAATTGGCGGCAAATACAAAGCCAATTTCATATCGAGATATTTTCATTTGATATTCTGCAATACTTAGATGACAAAATAATAATCGATGGATTGACTCCGGTTATGTTTTCTTATGATTCACCAGGGCCGCAAGTCCAAACATTGAAGAGGGAAGATTTTTGGTTATGAGATACAATACCTACTCTGAATACCTTAAACATAAATACGGAGCAAAAGTATACAAGCTTCCGGTCAGTATCCCCGTTACCTGTCCTAATCGTGATGGCACCTGTGGCGTGAATGGCTGTGTGTTTTGTGGCGAAATTGGTGCCGGCTACGAAAACTTACCGGCTACAATTTCTGTACAGCAGCAAATTGAAATGAATAGACAGCATATTGCCCCCAAATATAAGGCCGAAAAGTTTATAGCCTATTTTCAAAATTTCAGTAATACCTATTTGCCAGTTGAGGTGTTGAAAGAATATGTTTTGCAAGCCTGTGCCCCGGATGTCGTAGGAATTGCCTTGGCCACCAGACCGGATTGTATTCATCCTGCTTATTTAGAGATGTTGGCTGATGTTCGACGGGATAAGAAAATTGATATAAGCATAGAGTTAGGCTTGCAAACAGTTAATTACCATTCATTACAGAAAGTTAATCGCGGGCATACTTTGGCCGAATTTATTGACGCGGTACTTAACATTCACAAATATTCTTTTGATATTTGTACTCACTTAATTTTGAATTTACCTTGGGATTCTATGGAGGATGTACTAGAAAATGCTAAGATCATGACGGTGCTGAATATTCAGCAAGTCAAGCTCCATGCCTTGTATATTGTCAAAGGAACTGAGTTGGCGAAATGGTACCAGCAAGGAAAAATACAATTGATTAGTAAAGAAGAATATATTGAAAGAGTAATTACTTTTTTAGAACATGTAGGACCGAATACTATACTGCAACGACTAATCGGGCGAGCGCCGGCGCAAAATACCTTGTTCAGTAATTGGGAAACCGGCTGGTGGAAGATTAGAGATGCTATTGAAAACGAAATGCACATCCGTGATACTTGGCAAGGGAAAAAATGCGATTATTTGGATGGCAAAGCTGTGAAAAGATTTGTGTGACTTTTTTGAATTAACCTCCTATTCTGTGTATTTACTAAGGTGTTTACAAATGTAACAAGTGCTGATATTATCATTAATGCATTATTAATGAAGGAGTGTAACTGCTTTGTCTAAAATTGAATTATTTTCTCGCATTCAAAAATTAGCTACTATTGTTCACAACTCTGATGTTATGTCGTTTAACATTTCTGACGAGAGCCTGCAAGATTTGCGCAATGCATTAGATAATCTGACCAATGAGTATATAGCACGCTATTGCAATAGCTAATGAATTAGCAAACAGCTCAGGTTGGTATCAACCTGAGCTGTTTGTTGAAACCATCTCATTTTTACGCCAGATGTTTCCAGAAATAAAATGAGTTGACATAGTTGATAGGGTATGCTAATATATAAAAGTCGCCACATGAGGCGGCGAAAAATGGCAAAACAGCCAATAATAAGTAGTTGACAAGCGCGAGACGCTGTGTTAACATAATAAAGCTGTTTCAAGCAAGTGTTCCTTGAAA
>JALHDB010000006.1 GCA_022840825.1 Negativicutes bacterium
GGGATCCACCTGTTCCCATACCGAACACAGTAGTTAAGCCCTTATACGCCGAAAGTACTTGGTTGGAAGCGGCCTGGGAGGATAGGTAGCTGCCGGTTACATAAGACACTCATTAATATATGGGTGTCTTTTTGTTTTCATAGTCATGCCGCTTCCTTCGGAAAGATGGCCGCTGTTCCTACGAGGCTGCAAAGATATAACCGATTATATAAATTGCTGAATTGACGAGATTACGGCTCTATAGACGCGGAACTTGGTTGGAAGCTTAGCTGGGAGGATAGGTAGTTGCCGGTTTAAAAGGACATTCATGAAAATGAGTGTCTTTTTATTTTATATAGTCTAGCCGCTTCCTTCGGAAAGATGGCCGCTGTTCCTACGTATGTACATAAATGTAACCGATTATATAAATTGCTGAATTGACGAGATTACGGCTCTATAGACGCGGAACTTGGTTGGAAGCTTAGCTGGGAGGATAGGTAGCTGCCGGTTAATTAAGAGCACTTGCTAATTATAGTAAGTGCTTTTTACATTGTCTAGCCGCTTCCTTCGGAAAGATTGCCGCTGTTCCTACGAGGCAATATAGATGTCAGCCGTAATAGATGCAACATAATTGATTATGGTTTCGGCTTCATAGACGCGGAACTTGGTTGGAAGCGGCCAGGGAGGATAGGTAGTTGCCGGTAAATTTTTTCTTAATTCGGCTAATTTTTGCATATAAATTTTTTTATTGTCGCTGGTTTTCAGAGGATTCAATTAATTAATGGCGAATATGTTTTTTGTATTCATCAGAGGTGGTCAGGGGAGGGGCGGTTCCCGATGATTGATGTTATAACTATAGGTGAAACAATGCTACTAATGGTCCCAGGCCAGTCAGGACCATTGAGATATGTATCTTCATTCAATAAGGCAATCGGCGGTGCGGAATCAGCAGTTGCGATTGCACTGACACGACTTGGCCATTCGGCCGGTTGGATCAGTCGGTTAGGGAAAGATGAATTTGGTTTATTCATCTATAATTTTTTGCGCGGGGAAGGCGTCGATGTGTCTCAGGTCATGTTTGATGAAAATGCTCCGACAGGATTATTTTTTAAGGAAAGGCGCGCCGGTAATGAAACAAGAGTCGTATATTACCGGCAAGACTCTGCGGCAAGTCATATGTGTCTTGAAGATATCAACTTTGAATATTTGCAGCAGGCCAAGTATATACATATTACCGGAATAACTCCGGCGTTAAGTACAAGCTGTAATAAATTGATTTGGAAAGTTGTTGAATTTGCAAAGACTAACGGAATCGGAATTTCCTTTGATCCTAATATCAGACTTAAATTATGGGATATAGTGACTGCGCGCAGTTGCTTGACCGAACTGGCTCAGCAATGTGACGTTTTTTTCCCGGGAGAACAGGAAATGAATTTATTATATCCTGATACTGATTTAGTAACTGCTGCGCATGATTTACTTAGTTATGGGGTAAAGAAGGTCGTCATAAAACAAGGGGCTAAAGGTGCGCTTGTCGTTAATCATCAAGGACAGATTATGATACCAGGGTATAGCGTGGAAACTGTTGACCCGATTGGTGCCGGTGATGGCTTTGCAGCAGGGTTCTTAGCCGGGCAGCTAAAAATGTGGGATGATGCTGAAAGCGCAAAATTAGCAAATGCTGTGGGAGCGATGGCTGTTACTGTTGCCGGTGATATCGAAGGTTATCCTACACTAGAAGAAGTGATGCATTTTACCAAGCAGAAGGTGGTGGTTGAAAGATAGCTTGGATTTGCATTTTTATAAAAGATATTAAGGGAGGAAAGTATAGTGAAAAAGTATTTGAGTTTAGCATCAATCATCATGATTATTGTATTTGCAGTAACACTTGCTGGCTGTGGACAGAAGGCTTCTGCTCCAAGTTTCCCTTCAAAACAAATTGAAGTTATTGTACCTTACTCTGCCGGTGGTGGTACTGACCAAGTTGCCAGAGCATTAGCAAACAGTGCTAAAGATAAACTTGGTAAGCCGGTAGTTGTTGTTAACAAGACTGGCGGCGGCGGTGCCGTTGGTATGACGGCGGGAGCGCAGGCTAAGAATGATGGCCATACTGTTACGATGATTACAGTTGAGCTCGTAACCTTGCCGCATTTAGGTTTAGCTAAGATCAGCAATAATGATTTTGAGCCGATTTTACGGGTTAATATGGATCCTTCAGCTGTAACTGTACGTGCGGATGCCCCATGGAAAACTCTAAAAGAGTTTATTGATTATGCAAAAAAGAATCCTAAGAAACTCCGCGTTGGCAATTCCGGACCGGGAGCAATCTGGCATTTAGCTGCTGCTTCTTTGGAACAGAAAGCCGGTATTGAACTGATTCATGTTCCTTTTAATGGCGCAGCTCCGGCCATAACTGCATTACTTGGTGGTAATATCGAAGCTGTAACAGTTAGTCCTGCGGAAGTATCAGCACAAGTTGCCGCCGGCAAACTTAAAGTTCTCGGTGTTATGAGTGATCAACGGGTAAAAACTATGCCGGATGTTAAAACCTTGAAAGAGCAAGGTATTGATATTACTATTGGTACATGGCGTGGATTAGCTGTTCCTAAAGGCACTTCACCAACAGTAGTCAAAACATTGCATGATGCCTTTAAGAAAGCTATGGAAGAAAAAGCCTTTACCGATTTCATGAACAAAACTGGTTTAGGAATTGGATATATGTCAAGTGAAGCGTATAAAGCCAACTTGAAAGTTGAAAGCGACAACTTTGGCGCATTAATCAACAAACTTGGATTAAAGAAGAAATAAAAATATGGCCAAGCGACTTCGCTTGGCCATATTTCTAGCTGTCATTTGGGAGTGAATTTATGAAAAAAGGTAACTATGTCATTTCGCTTATTTTAGTTATCATTGCAGCAGTATTTTTCTTTCTTGCCAATGACTTTCCCGCTAATATCATCGAAAATGTGCCAGGACCTAATTTTTTCCCACAAGTAATAGCCATAGGGATAATTATTTTGGTTGTAATTATGGTTTATGAAAACTATCATAGTACGGATAATACTCCAGTGCTTGATTTCGGCAGTCCTGAACTGCACCGAAGTATCAGGACACTTATTGTAACGATAGCATACAGCACTCTGTTGAATATTATTGGTTTTTTAATTATGACACCCGTTTGTTTGTTTTGTTTAATGATGATAATGGATAAGTCCAAAAAAACGAAAAAAATGGCGGCAGCAATAATCACAACGCTAATAATTTATGTTTCATTTGAAGTCGTTTTAAGTGTTCCATTACCGCAAATGATTCAGCTGTAGGGAGGGATGTAAATGTCTGCTGCATTGTTGCAAGGTATTATGATTATATTTCAACCGTCAATGATAGCTATTATTGCTTTAGGAGTCATCGGCGGCATGATCATTGGCTCATTGCCGGGATTAACGGCCACAATGGGAGTAGCATTACTGGTGCCGTTAACTTTTGGCATGAATCCCGTGTCCGGACTGGTTATGTTGTTAGGAATTTATTGCGGAGCGATTTATGGCGGATCGGTCTCGGCAATATTAATTAGAACGCCCGGGACACCTGCTGCGGCTGCTACAGTAATAGAAGGATATATGCTGGCCAAGAAGGGTTTGGCTGGAAAAGCATTAGGTATGTCGACAATTGCCTCGTTTTGTGGAGGAATGGTCAGCGCATTAGCCTTAACTTTTATTTCGCCACAATTGGCGAAAGTTGCGTTATCATTTGGTCCACCGGAGTATTTTGCCCTAGCGTTATTTGGCTTGAGCATTATTTCCAGTATTTCCGGAGACAATGTAATAAAAGGATTAATTGCCGGATTTTTTGGCCTGTTATTGGCTACTATTGGATTAGATCCCATCACGGGATATCCCCGGTTTACATTTGACAGTACAAACCTGTTAAGCGGCATATCATTCATTCCGGTACTGATAGGGCTGTTTGCAGTTTCCGAAGCTTTAACGACTACGGAAAATATCGCCGGCCAAAAAGATATTGACTTTGATGTTGCCGGAGCGCTGCCTACTTGGAGTGAAATCAAAGGGTGCTTAAAGACGATTATCAAGGGGTCGTTTTTGGGAACCTTTATTGGGATTATTCCGGGTGCCGGTGCTGATATTGCTGCATTTGTTTCTTATGGTGAATGGAAGCGAAGCTCTAAAGATGCCGCTCAAGCAGGAACCGGTGTTTTGTCAGGGGTCGCAGCGCCGGAGTCGGCCAATAACGGCGTTACCGGCGGTGCGTTGGTTCCGCTGTTAACCCTGGGGGTACCAGGAGACGCTGTTGCGGCGGTGTTATTAGGGGCATTAATGTTGCAAGGATTGCGTCCCGGGCCAATGCTGTTTAAAGATAATGCCGAGGTTGTTTTCGCTTTATTTGTCGGATTAATGGTAGCTAATGTATTTATGCTGATTTTCGGTTTATTCGGTATACGCTTCTTTGCCAGAGTTATTACCGTACCTAAGCAAATACTTACACCAATTATTTTTATTCTTTGTATAGTAGGATCATATGCAATAAACAATAATATGTTTGATGTAGTAGTAATGATGATTTTCGGCATTATTGGCTATATTATGCAAAAGTTTAAGTTCCCGATATCACCTATCGTGTTGGCTTTGATTTTAGGGCCAATGGCTGAAGGGGAATTACGCCGGAGTCTTGTCATTTCCCAAGGAAGCTATAGCATTTTCTTTTCACGGCCAATATGCCTGCTATTCTTTGCTTTGACAATTATTTCGATTGCAGGCTCCTATATGAGCCAACGCAAGAAGGCTAAGCAAATGCAAACAGAAAATTCCACATTGTAAACGTAAAAGGATAACCGGCTTGGTTATCCTTTAATTATGACGAGACAAATATCTTCCCGGTAATAATTAGCGTCAATCTATTTCCTTAAAGGCAACTGCCTTAGCACCACAAATTGGGCAAATATCAGGTACATTGCCTTCAGTAATATGACCACATATCGAGCAAACATAGATTGATTGTGTTTGCATAGAATCAAGATTAGCATAAGCTTTTTGATACAATTCAGCATGAACTTTTTCGGCTTCATTAGCTAAAGTAAAATTGCGAATTGCAACTTTGGCATTTTCCTGTCGAGCTACTTCAAGAAATTCAGGATACATTTTGGTAAACTCATAAGTTTCACCTGCAATTGCATCTTGCAGATTTTCTTTGGTTGATTTTATTTTTCCCATTGCTTTAAAATGTGCGAGCGCATGAATGGTTTCGGCATGAGCCGCCGCTCTAAATAATTTAGCAACTTGATGATAGCCTTCGTTATCAGCCTGCTGGGCGTAAGCCAGGTATTTTCGGTTAGCCTGTGATTCTCCGGCAAAAGCTTCGGCCAAGTTTTTTTCAGTATTCATAAATAATACCTCCTTGATATAATTATCTATAAATAATTATTATCCAAATCTTACCGAATGTCAAGCAAAATAAAAGGTTAGAATAAACAGTTGTTTACTCTAACCAATAAATTACCGATTGCGATATAGTAATCTCAATACCTTTTCGCCGGTATTGCGCACTCGGCGCATGGCGGTCATATGCACTTTGGTTTTTGGCTTCATATCACTTACTGAACCAAAATCACCACGCCTAATATGGGTAGTTTTTGTTTTTTCCGGATTCAAAAGGTGCCGCAATGAATTAACAGCTTTATCGGGTCGACTATGATCACCACAAGTAAATACATCAATTGCTGCATATCCTATTTCAGGATATGTATGAATGCTCAGGTGGCTCTCAGCTAATAGAGCTAAAGCAGTTAATCCTTGGGGTTCAAATTTGTGAGAAGAAAAGGAGATAAGAGTCATGTTTGCATCTTTAATTGCGGTGAGCATGGCTTGTTTTATAAATTCAGGGTTATCCAGAATATCATAGCTGCAGCCATACATATCGACAGTTATGTGTTTGCCAATTATTTTCAACAATAGTCGCCCCCTTCTGTAGTAAAATTGCAGAAAAAATGCCTTAATTGCACAAAATTGAGCCTGTGTCCGCGAATATCGCGATTATTAGAGATTATTGCAGAATAGGTCTCATTTATTATACCTATTACAGTTTTTCATTATAAATTATTTTGTTTGTAGTTGTAAAGAGCAATTTTTCCCAAGTCTAATTGACGTTGTTTTACAATTCATCAATTTGATGAATTGTTGCATTAGTCGATATTTTATAGTAAAATTTTCCTAACTTAGTAGATCGTATATTTGCTTATTACTATGATAATCAGGAGGTTATGATGAATAAAATTGAATTAGCTAAAGGAATTTATTATGTCGGCGTAGTTGATTGGAGTTTGCGTGATTTTCATGGCTATTATACACCTCGAGGAGTAACGTATAATTCATATTTGATTGTTGATGAAAAAATTTGTCTGGTAGATTGTGTAAAGGCACCCTACGCTGCCGAATTATTGGAAAGAATTCAATCAATTATCGATCCTGCAAAAATTGATTACGTTGTAGTAAATCATGTCGAACCGGACCATTCCAGTGCATTACCAATTATTATGGATAAACTGCCTAATGCCAAAGTGGTTTTGACTGCGCAGGGTAAATTGGAATTAGTTAAACATTATCAGCAAAATTACGATTTTCAAATTGTAAAAGAAAATGATATCTTAGATCTAGGAATTAATAAACTACATTTTGTGCCGGTACCAATGCTGCACTGGCCTGATTCGATGGTTACATATCTCGAAAATGAACAAATCTTATTCTCTAACGACGCATTTGGTCAACATATCTGTACGTCACAACGTTTTGATGACCAAATTATAGTCACAGATGCGCTATATGAGGCCGAAAAATATTTTGCCAATATTCTTATGCCTTACAGTCAATTGATACCTAAGGCCTTAGCTAAACTTGGACAACTACAATTAAAAATGATTGCACCCAGTCACGGAGTTATCTGGCGGAAAAATATCAGTGAAATTTTAAAAAAATATGAACAATGGGGTCAAGGCTATACGGATAATAAGCTGGTTGTATTATACGATACAATGTGGGGCAGTACAGAAAAAATGGCCAGAAGAATTCTGGAAGGAGTTGCCGCTGCCGGTATGACGGCTGCATTATACAAAATGTCTGCAGCTGACCGCAGTGAAGTGGTCAGAGACATTTTAGAGTGTAAAGGGATTCTGGTAGGTTCACCGACATTGAATGGAACAATGCTTCCTACTATTGGTGCAATGCTTATATACCTTAAAGGCTTAAGACCAAAAAATAAAACGGGTGGTACATTTGGGGCATATGGCTGGGCGGGAGGCGCACAGCAGGATATGGAAAATTTAATGCAGTCGGCCGGTATAACGATGGAAAATGGTCCATTCATTAAGTGGGCACCGGATGATACTGAACTTGAAAAATGCTTTGAATTCGGGTTTGAGTTTGCCAACAAACTAATAAATAGTTAACCAAACCTTAGAGACTAATATCTGGTATTTAGGAAGCTCTTACTGTACGGTAACAGCGAAGCTTTGAGCCAAATATAATTATAGAAGTGTAGCGAGTAAAGAATAGGTAGAATATATAAAGTCCGGCGAATTCTGCCAATCTTTATCGAATCCTTCTATTGTTAGATTGAAATGAAGCTTAGCTTAACATCCGAATGGTAAGAGCTTTGTCTGCGAGTTGATAAGCAGGTAAGTATATAGATTTGATAATTAAGTCAAGCTACTAATTGAAGTTTGCATAGCTAACAGACAATTAAAAAGGAGAATTATTATGACACTAGCAAAGGTATTGATACGCAAAGGGGCACAACATCGAGTTGAAAACGGTCATCCATGGGTATATCAAACTGAAATTGATTATATCGACGGTGATTTTAATCCGGGGGATATTGTCGATGTTTATAATTATCGGCATAAGTTTATTGGTCGCGGTTATATAAACCCTAAATCTCAGATTATTATACGGATTATGAGCCGGAAACAAGAAACAATCGACCGCAATTTTATTAAAAGCCGAATCGAGCAGGCATGGTTATATCGAAAAAAATTTTTGGCCGAGCCTGAATTTTGCCGGCTTATTCATGGCGAAGCGGATTTTTTGCCGGCCTTAATTATTGATAAATTTGGTAAGTATTTTGTAGTGCAGACATTATCATTAGGTATCGAACAATATAAAGATATAATAGTATCCGTGCTGCAAGAACTATTTGATCCGGAGGGGATTTTTGAGCGAAATGATGTAGGTGTTCGAGAGCTGGAAGGATTGGAGTGCAAAAAAGGATTTTTACAGGGGCGTTTTTCCACTATGATTGAGGTAATGGAAAACGGTCTTATATTTGAAGCAGATATTGAAAATGGTCAAAAGACAGGCTTTTTCTATGACCAGCGCGATAATCGACGGTTGATACAGCCGGTAGCAAAACAAGCTGAAGTACTGGACTGCTTTTGCCATACCGGCTCATTCGCGGTACATGCCGCTGTGTATGGTGCTAAACATATAACTGCAGTAGATATATCAGAGCACGCAATAGAAATGGCCAAGCGTAATGCTGACAAAAACAAAGTTAGTAATAAATGTGATTTTCAGGTGGCGAACGCATTTGATTTTTTGCGGGAACAAACCCAAGCTAAGAACAGTTATGATTTAGTAATCTTGGATCCACCGGCGTTTGCTAAAACAAGAAGTGCAATTGAAGGCGCTGCCCGAGGATATAAGGAGATTAATTTACGAGGATTAAAACTGGTCAAGCCAGGCGGTTATCTTGTTACATGTTCGTGTTCACATCATATGGATAGGGAATTATTTAAAGCTATTGTTGTAGATGCCGCGCGGGATGCCCGTAAAACCATTCGTCAGATTGAATATACATCACAGGCCAAGGACCATCCGATTTTACCAAGTGCACCTGAGACGGAATACCTAAAATTTTTGATGGTTCAGGTCCAGGAATAGCCTTCAAAATTACAGAAAAATAACAAAAACTATTGCCAAAAGTCAAAAAGTCAAATATAATATAATAAAAGTCAACAATAGTCAAAGCGGAGGGTGCAGTATATGCGAAACCTGGCAGATGAAATTGAAAGATTTATTTTAAGGAAGCTTGCCGGCGAAACAAATGATATTACTATTTTACAACGCAATGAATTAGCGGACGAATTATCGTGTGCACCGTCCCAAATAAGTTACGTCTTAAGTACCCGGTTTACTGCCGAGCGTGGCTTTATCGTCCAGTCTCGCCGGGGTTCAGGCGGCTTTGTTCGCATCGTCCGAGTTCCGGTTCAGAAAATTGTGTATAACAAACCGGATAATATAATGGATTACTGTTCGCCGGAGGATTTTGAGAATATTATTATCAAGCTGAATAGTGAAAGAATGATTACTGCCCGTGAGGCGGGTCTAATAAAGTATTTTCTTGACGTTATCGATGATTATGTGAATCCTGTTGAAAAAATGAGGATTTTTCGATCACTATTGATTACCTTGGAGAATAACTCATGAGGAGTTGATGACATGTTATGTGATAAGTGTAAGCAACGTCCTGCTTGCGTTCATATTACAAAGATAATTAATAATCAAAAGACGGAGCAGCACTTATGCGATATTTGTGCAGCTGAGTCAGGCGATGCAATGTTAACAGCGGAAAGTATGTTTTCAGTTCAGGACTTTTTGAAAGGAATGTTTAGTTCCGGAATTGTACCGCAACAAAAAGAACACAATTATGAATGTGAGAATTGCGGGTTAAGTTACAATGATTTTAGTCGGGTTGGCAAATTTGGCTGTAGTGAGTGTTATAAATATTTTGGTGATCAAGTGACACCATTGATTCGCAGAATTCATGGCACGCGTGGCCACACCGGCAAGGTGCCTAAGAAAGCAGGAGGAATGCTCGTGGTTAAGCAGCAATTGGCTCAACTTAGGGAAGAATTGACTCGCTGTATTAACAATGAGGAATATGAGCAAGCCGCAGTTATCAGGGATAGAATTAAAGAATTGGAAAAATCAATTATACAAGACTGACCGGTTCCGCAAAAGGGGTGATAATTATGAAATTGGAAAAAATTCTAGGAAATGAATTAAGCCCATGGATGACGGGCGGGGGACTGGAAGGAGATATTGTTCTGTCCAGCCGAATTCGCTTAGCGCGAAATCTTGATAAAATTCCTTTTCCTAACCGCGCTGACAACAACCAATTATCCGAGGTATTGTCTTGTGCCCGTGGGGCGGTTGAAAATTTAAATAATGGTAGTTTCCAGTATTATTTCGAGGAATTGGATAATCTACAGGCATTGGATCGATATCTGCTTGTTGAAAAACATATCGTTAGTCCGATGCATGTCCAGACTCCTCAAGGGCGGGGATTAATTATTCGCAGCGATGGTTCAGTCAGTATCATGGTTAACGAGGAAGACCATCTGCGTATCCAAGCGTTGACCAGAGGATTGGATTTGGAAGGTGCTTTGGAATTAGCTAACTATACTGATGATCGATTAGAGGAATCCCAGTCTTTTGCCTTTGAAGAATCCTTAGGCTATCTTACAGCGTGCCCGACCAATTTAGGTACAGGGCTGCGGGCTTCCGTTATGTTGCATCTACCGGCGTTAGTTTATACTAAGCAACTCAACAGATTGATAATGGCTGCTACGCAACTAGGGTTAGCCGTAAGAGGACTATACGGTGAAGGCAGTGAATCTACCGGAAATATTTTTCAAATATCTAACCAACTGACCTTAGGCTATAATGAACAAGAAATTGTTGAAAACTTAAATAGTATGGTTCTGCAAGTTGTCGAACAGGAAAGAGCTGCCCGCGAATTCCTAATTAAAGGTTCGAAGGAAGTTGTCGAAGATACGGTTTGGCGGGCATATGGAATGCTACGGTATGCTCGCAGCATTTCAGCTCAGGAAGCCTTAGCGACTTTGAGCCAAGTTCGATTGGGAATTGATGTAGGGATGATTAAAGAGATTCCCGCGGAAGTATTTAATGAATTAATTGTGTTGACTAGACCAAGTTATATCCGTAAATTTTATGGCGTTAGCGATATGGAACCGGCAGCACGTGACCGTATGCGGGCAACAGTTATTCGTAATAAACTGCAAGGAGGTACGGAATGATGTTTGCAAAATTTACCGAACGGGCACGCAAGGTACTGGTTTTAGCCCAACAAGAAGCTCTAAATTTAGGTCATGATTATGTAGGCACCGAACACCTTTTATTAGGATTAGTTCATGAAGGCGAAGGCATTGCAGCTAGAGTTTTGGCAGCTGCAAACATTACTGAACAATCCGTACGACAAAGAATGGAAGCGTTTATTGTCCGTGGAAAACCGGGCGCAAAAGAGATAAGCTATACACCTAGAGCTAAGCGTTCATTAGAGCTTGCACTGGAGGAATCAATTCGGTTTGGCTATAATTATATCGGCACTGAACATTTATTACTTGGTCTGTTGTTAGAGTCGGAAGGTATTGCGGCTCAAGTTTTAATGAGCTTAGGGTTGGATATAAACTTTGTTCGTCAACAGATTTTGGAAATGCTAGGAAATTTCGGTTATACTCAGCCTAATGCCGCTCCTGGTAAGAATGTGAACTCATTGACCGGATCGACAGCTGCTACGGCCGGTAAACTAAGTGAATTCGGACGGGATTTGAATAAATTGGCCCGCGAGGGGAAAATAGATCCGGTTATTGGCCGAGATAAGGAAATTGACCGCATTATTCAAATTTTATGTCGCAGAACAAAAAACAATCCGGTTTTAATTGGAGAACCCGGTGTTGGAAAAACAGCTATAGCTGAGGGTCTGGCGCAACGAATTGTAGAGAATAAAGTACCGGAGCTGCTGCGGGATAAGGTGGTATTTTCCTTAGAAATGGGATCGTTAGTCGCCGGAACTAAGTATCGCGGCGAATTCGAAGAACGCTTGAAGAAGGTTATCGATGAGTTGCGGCAGGCTAAAAATATTATTTTATTTATTGATGAAATGCACACATTGGTTGGTGCCGGTGCAGCCGAAGGATCTATGGATGCCGCCAATATTCTTAAACCGGCTTTAGCTAGGGGAGAATTGCAATCTATCGGGGCTACAACTTTAGATGAATATAAAAAGCATATTGAGAAAGATGCTGCATTGGAAAGAAGATTTCAACCAATTATGGTAGGCGAACCGACAGTAGAAGATTCGATACAGATTTTACTGGGATTAAGGGACAAATATGAAGCATTTCACCGGGCGCAAATTACGGATGAAGCAATTACGGCTGCCGTTAAATTATCTCACCGCTATATTACTGACCGCTTTTTGCCCGATAAAGCTATAGACCTAATGGATGAGGCTGCATCCCGGGTGCGGCTGCAAGCTTTTTCGCTGCCGGATGATTTAAAAGAAAAAGAAAAGGAATTGGACCAAATTAGAGCTGAGAAGGAAGCTGCTATTACGTTGCAAGAATTTGAGAAGGCGGCTACCCTTCGTGATCAAGAACAGGCCCTTAGAGATGAATTTGAACAACAGCAGAAGCAATGGAAGCAGAATGGGAGCGATCGGATTACGGTTAATGAAGAAGATATTGCGCGGGTTGTCTCTGCTTGGACGGGTATACCTGTCAGCAAATTAGCGGAAGAAGAATCACAGCGGCTGTTGCACTTAGAGGAAACTTTGCATAAACGGGTAATTGGCCAGCAACAGGCTGTTCAAGCGGTGGCCAAAGCAATACGCCGGGCTCGATCCGGCTTAAAAGATCCTAAACGTCCGATAGGCTCATTTATATTTCTGGGGCCGACCGGAGTAGGTAAGACCGAACTAGCCAGAGCTTTGGCTGAGGCGATGTTTGGTGATGAGAATGCTATGATCCGCTTCGATATGTCCGAGTACATGGAAAAGCATACGGTATCTAGACTCGTGGGTGCACCTCCTGGTTATGTTGGCTATGAGGAAGGCGGACAATTGACGGACGCTGTACGGCGCAAACCTTTTTCGGTAATTTTGCTGGATGAAATCGAAAAAGCTCATTATGATGTCTTTAATATCCTGCTGCAGGTTTTGGAAGATGGTAGATTGACTGACGGTCAGGGACGAACAGTTGACTTTAAGAACGCAGTAATCATCATGACCTCCAATGTTGGAGCCAAACATCTTAAACAGGATAATGCTGTTATGGGTTTTCTGGCTGATTCAAATAAGGATTCTGAGCAATCTGCAGCTAAGGACCGGGTTATGGAAGAAGTAAAACGAACTTTCCGGCCGGAATTCATTAACAGAGTCGATGAAATCATCGTGTTCTCTTCTCTGACTGATTCTGAACTAAAAGAAATTGTCGATATTATGTTAGCTGATGTAGCAAAACGGCTTGCATACCATAAAATCGGGCTGGAAGTTAGTGATAAGGCCAAGAACGAATTGGTTAAACAGGGCCGTGACCAAGTATTTGGCGCGCGGCCGTTGCGCCGGGCAATTCAGAAGCTGTTGGAAGACGAAATAGCTGAAATGTTTTTACGGCAAACGGTTGTTGAAGGTGATACGGTGCTGGCTGATGCTGATGAAAGTGGTAATTTGGTTTATTCGAAAAGAAAATAAAGTTTAACAAATTTCTTTCCAGCGGTTGTCTGCTGATATACAATGATAGTATCACTACTACCAGCTGAACCGTCAGGGCAATAAGTATGTCCGTATCCAAGATTGACCCTTGCACTAAGTTAGTAGAGTGCAAGGGTCTTGTAGTGTGCCGGCAGAAGCGGTGAGAGGAGAATGACGTTGGCTAAAAAGAAGATTCGCTTTGTTTGTCAGGAATGTGGTTTTGATTCCCCTAAGTGGCTTGGCCATTGTCCGGGTTGTGGGGAATGGAATACAATGGTAGAAGAACCAGTCACAGATTTTTCGGCAAAAGCAAAATACATGACTCCCAGCAAACCGTTACCGGTTTGTGATATTGATACATCGGCTGTTCCGCGTATTACTACAAGTTTACAAGAGTTCGACCGAGTATTAGGCGGGGGCATAGTGCCGGGAGCGTTAATATTAATCGGTGGAGATCCGGGGATCGGAAAATCAACTTTATTATTGGCAGTGGCCGGTTATCTCAGTCAGGGCAGCCATGTCTTGTATGTTTCCGGTGAGGAATCTCTTTCACAGACTAGGCTGCGGGCAGACCGTTTAGGAACTTTGCATAAAAACCTGCTAATTATGACGGAAACTAACTTAGACGAAGTTATTGCCCAGGCATTATTGCTAAAGCCCAAATTGATGGTAATTGATTCGATTCAAACGATGTTTACTCCTGATGTTCCTTCTGCACCGGGAAGTGTTGGACAAGTTCGGGAATCAACGGCTAAATTGTTGCGATTTGCAAAAGAAAGTCAAATAGCAGTGGCTATTATCGGTCATGTTACAAAAGAAGGGAATATAGCCGGCCCCAGATTATTAGAGCATATGGTTGATGTGGTTTTATATTTTGAAGGCGAGAAGACAAATTCATTTCGAATACTGCGGGCTATTAAGAACAGATTTGGCTCGACAGCCGAAAGCGGTATTTTTTCAATGGAGGAAAGCGGCTTAACGGAGGTCAAGAACCCCTCCAGTTTCTTACTGTCCGAGCGCCCGCATAAAGCACCGGGTTCGGTCATTTTGGCCTATCTAGAAGGAGTCCGCCCATTGCTAATAGAAATCCAGGCATTAGTCAGTACAACACCTTATGGGATGCCCAGACGTATGGCTGCAGGATTTGATTATAATCGATTGATATTATTAATGGCTGTTTTGGAGAAAAGAGTTGGTCTGTTGTTGGGGAATCAGGATGCTTACGTAAATGCAGTAGGTGGGATTAAAATTGCTGAGCCGGCTGCTGATTTAGCAGTCGCGCTGGCGGTAGCTTCCAGTTTTCGCAATATCGCGTTAGATAACGAGACAGTAGTTGTCGGTGAGGTAGGATTAACCGGTGAAGTTAGGAAAGTCCCGCGGGTAGATACAAGAATTCGGGAAGCCGCAATGTTAGGGTTTAATAAATTTATTATTCCTCAAGGAAATTTAGCTGGTCTCAAAGGCTTTAAACAGGATATACAGGTTATCGGTGTAGAAACAGTTGATGAGGCATTGAGGGTTTGTACACAATAGGCTGCGCGGTGCTGTTGTATTTTATTAAAGTTCAAATCTACTATTATATACATTACTTTTAGGGGGTATTGGCTTTGAAGAATGTATTAACAATTGCCGGCTCGGACTCTTGCGGCGGAGCTGGAATCCAGGCGGACTTAAAGACGTTTTGCGCTCATGGTGTTTACGGTATGAGCGTAATAACCGCTGTCACCGCTCAAAACACCCAGGGAGTGCTTGCAGTGCAAGATATTGCCGAGGATATCATCGCTCAGCAAATCCAGGCAATATTTGAGGATATTGAGGTTGCAGCGACAAAAATCGGCATGGTGTCACAAGCTGCTACAATTAAGATAATTGCCGAACAGTTAAAAAAATACCAGGCATCTTTGATCGTCGTTGACCCGGTAATGGTATCCAAAAGCGGCTACAAATTGCTGCAGCCTAATGCCGAGCAAGCATTAATTCACGAATTACTGCCGTTAGCTACCGTAGTTACGCCGAATATTCCCGAGGCTGAGGTTATTACCGGTATGAAAATCACTGATGCCAAGGATATGGAAAATGCTGCGGCTAAAATTAAGAGTACAGGATGTTCGGGGGTACTGATAAAAGGCGGTCATTTAGCCGGGGATGCAACCGATTTATATTATGACGGGTGCGAATATACCTATCTTCCTCAAAGCCGTATTGAAACCAAAAACACCCATGGAACCGGCTGTACTTTGTCATCGGCAATTGCTGCCAACTTGGGCCGAGGTTTGCCGGTTTTAGCGGCAATAATGAAGGCTAAGCAATATATTACAATGGCAATTGAGCATTCTTTTTCAATAGGGCATGGTGTTGGTCCCACGCATCATCTTTACGAATTATATCAAAAAGCAGGTTTTCAGGATATAGAATAGGAAACTCAAAGGAGCCGGTCATGTTTAAAACTATAATTGAGAATTTGTCAGCAATAAAAGAGAAAAAACCGCTAGTACATCATATCACCAATTATGTAACTGTTAATGATTGTGCAAATATAACATTGGCAATCGGGGCTTCCCCGGTAATGGCGGATGATGAGCAGGAAGTTACCGACATGGTATCTTATGCTGCGGCGTTAGTACTAAACATTGGTACTTTAAACAGCAGAACTGTTAATGCAATGTTAAAAGCCGGACAGAAGGCTAAGAATATGGGAATTCCGGTAATCTTTGATCCGGTTGGTGTCGGAGCTACCAATTTTCGCAGTGAGACAGCAAAAATGATTTTACGGGAACTATCGCCGACTGTTATTCGCGGCAATATGTCGGAAATAAAGATCTTGGCTGGTCAAAATGTCGTAATTAAAGGAGTTGATTCTGTCGCCGATTCTACTGATGGAGTAAGAATTGCCCGGGAGTTGTCGGAAAAACTTCGCTGTATTGTTGCTATCACCGGCCCAACTGACATAGTATGCAGTCCAGACAGACTATGTTTTATTGATAATGGCCATCCGATGCTTACTGATGTTACCGGTACGGGCTGCATGACGACATCCTTAATTGGTGCATACTGTGGAGCCGGTAAGGATTATTTCATATCTACCGCGGCCGGAATCATGACCATGGGACTGGCGGGTGAATTAGCTTATAGAAGTTTATTGCCAGCGGATGGAGTTGGGACTTTTAAGCAACGGTTATTCGACTCAGTGTATTGTTTAACTCCGGAAATGATTAATGAAGGAGGAAAAATCAAATATGAACAAGTCTAAGATTAATTACAGCGTTTATTTGGTTACCGACCGGGACTTACTAATGGGTAAGGATTTGTTTAAAAGCATTGAACAGGCTATTATTGGTGGGGTTTCACTTGTTCAACTGCGGGAGAAGAATATTAATTCGCGCGACTTTTTTTCAATTGCAGTAAAAGTTAAAGACATAACTACTAAATATAATGTTCCCTTAATTATTAATGATCGTGCCGACATTGTCCTAGCCGTAAATGCGGACGGTCTGCATATTGGACAGGATGATCTTCCGGTAACTATTGCTAGGAAAATATTAGGAAAAGATAAAATTATTGGTGTTTCTGCTGCAAATTTGTCGGAAGCTCTGCAAGCTGAACGGGATGGTGCCGATTATTTAGGTATTGGTGCTGTTTTTCCAACTGCTACTAAAGCTAACACCCGCCAGGTCAGCTTAGCGCAGCTTGCCCAAATTAAGGCTGAAGTTCATGTACCTGTTGTTGCAATTGGCGGTATAGGATTATTAAATATCAAACAAATAAAATCAAGCTGCATTGATGGAATTGCAGTAGTGTCAGCAATATTAGCCCAGCCGGATGTACGGGATGCAGCAGAAAAGTTGGTTGAGTGCTGGAAATTAGGAAGCGCTAACTGCCAGGAGTGATGTTTTCAACAAAACGGGCATAGGCTTGATTATCTACAACTTTTACTATCTGGTATCGTTTATTTTCTTCAGTAATTAATTCGTCGCCAAGATTTACTACCAACGGAACATACATTAAATCCTTGCCGGTTTTTTCATCAAGGATAATATAGTAATCGTATACTTGCTGCGGTTTCGGTACCGGTTTTTTATAAAAGGATAAAAAGTGTAACGGTGTAATAAACAATACCGATACGGTGATAATTGCACCGACTATTACCGTAGCTAAAGCTACATATATGTGACGGCGGGTAGTGTTCATGTGAATGCTCCTTGTATACGGCAATTGAAAAATAATAGTTAATGATACTATTATTTCCTTGGAATTTTCAGATATGCAAAATATCGTTGTAAATCAAAAGCTCAAGGCTTAGCGGGCCTTGAGCTTTTGATTTGTTTTAAGAAAGGTGAAAAACTCCTAATGTCGAAACGTCCTTGCATTCTTTTTTTATTACTTCATCAAGCTTTAGTCCCGTAAGACTACAAAGAGCTGTTAGATAGAACAGACTATGGCCAAGTTCTTTTGTAATTACTTCTTTACAGGAAGGGCAGAGATCTCCACTTATATGTGAAGTCATATATTGAGTAAGGTCGGAATAATTGGCCTGAGGCGGTATATGCTGTTTTTGTGCATTTACTTGAATACAGCCGCACTCAGTAACTGCTTTGGCCACCGAACGGTTTACTCTGGATGTTGCTTCCTGATATTTGGTCATTACATCAATTATACTGCGGTGACGGATTAAATATTTGTCAACGGTTTGCTGGAAATCGCTGCAACATTGATCATGCACTTTATAAACACCTCGCTTATGCTTATTATATAAATTACCAACAGCAATTGTCAATGTACTGAAATGCTGGGCCGAATATAATAAAACAAAAAAATATATAAAACGATAATTGACAATTATAGCAAAGCTATGCTAAAATAATAAATTTTGACAATGTAACGAAATTGTGCTATAATAATAACATTAATATAGGAGGTGCATCCATGTTGACTGTAGGAGATAGGGTAGTATACCCGATGCATGGAGCGGGTATCATCGAGGCTATCGAAGAACATGAAATACTTGGACAGACTCAGCGATACTTTGTACTGACGATGCCTTATGGCGGTATGCGTGTGATGATTCCTCTGAAAAACGTTGAAAATATCGGCTTAAGAGAAGTGATCTGTGCCAAAGAAGTTGAGCATGTCATTGATGTGCTGCGTAAACCAGCCAGCCCGGTTCAAGCTAGTTGGAACCGGCGATTTAATGTTAATTTAGCCAAAATTAAGAGTGGTAATATTTTTGAAGTGGCTGAAGTTGTACGTAATCTAATATTGCAGGATAAAATAAAAAAGCTTTCAACAGGGGAACGAAGGCTTTTAAATACAGCCAGACAAATACTGGTCAGTGAACTTGTTTTAGCATGCAACAAAGATGCGGGTCATATTGAGACGTGGCTTGATACATTATTTGATGAAAATGCGCCAGGAAACTGACGTATTTTTTGTTTTTTTGGATAGAATAAAGAATATATTCCACAATATGGATTTTTGCTGGTATTTCTCTTGTGGGATACTATTATTTTATATATAATTGATAAATACAGGAGGTGAGATATTGTTAGACAAGATTTTGCGATTTGTGCTTACAGTTCTGGCTGGCATAGGCGGCCTGATGATAACCGACCGTCTTATTCCGATTTTGGCTTCGCTGGTCAGTACTGAATTTTTGCGTATTGGTATTTTTGGCGTTACGATGACTACTATTTTATCTTTTGTTTTTGGCGGGTTGGTATTCGGCTTTTTGGGGTTTTTAATTTCCCCTTATATTATAAAACATATTTGGCAGCTGACTAGTTGGCTGGAAGCCCGGATATATAAGATGCCAATGTATGATGTGTTAGTGGGATCGTTGGGTTTAGCTATTGGACTTATAATTGCTAATTTATTGGGTTCTGCATTTTTACCTATTCCACTTGTCGGTAAATACATTCCCGGTGTATTAAGTATCGTATTGGGGTATATAGGATTGAATGTAGCGATACGTAAAAGGGATGAATTGTTAAACATCCTTTCTTCTATTCCCTGGCTTAGCAAAGACCGAACCAAGGAGCGGTCCGAAGATACAGCTTGTACACATAAAATTCTCGATACCAGCGTAATCATTGATGGACGGATTGCCGATATTTGTAAAAGCGGATTTATAGAAGGTACTTTGCTTATCCCCCGTTTTGTTTTGGAGGAATTACAGCATATTGCTGATTCATCCGATTTGTTAAAAAGAAATCGGGGCCGCCGGGGCTTAGATATTTTGAACCGTATGCAAAAAGAATTGGAAATGTTCATAAAAATCGACAATACTGATTTTGAAGAAATCTCGGAAGTAGATGCCAAGCTAGTTAAGCTGGGGCAGTTATTGAATGCTAAAGTAATTACAAATGACTACAATCTTAACAAAGTTGCTGAGCTCCAGGGAGTAAAAGTATTAAACATCAATGAATTGTCTAATGCCGTTAAGCCGGTAGTATTACCTGGGGAAGAAATGGTTGTTCATGTTGTTAAAGATGGTAAAGAGTTTGGCCAGGGTGTAGCCTATTTGGATGATGGAACAATGATTGTAGTTGACGGCGGGAAAAAATATATGGGTGAGACCATTGGCGTACTTGTGACGTCAGTGCTGCAGACAGCGGCAGGCCGGATGATCTTTGCCCGACTAAAATCAGCCGAAAAAGCACTTTGATTAAGGGAGAACTTTATGGTTACCGCAATTATTGCTGCAGCAGGACAAGGTAAGAGAATGGGCAGAGGAATAAACAAATTGTTTATTCCTCTGTTTAAGTATCCGGTTTTAAGTCATACCGTGAAAACGGTGGATAAGTGCCGGTCAGTTTCACAGATAGTGGTCGTTGTTGCCAATGACGATAAACAAGCTGTTGAAAAATTATTACTCGAAGCTAATGTCCAAACTCCGTATACAGTTGTGATTGGCGGCAGTGAGCGCCAATTATCAATAACCAACGCTTTGGCGGCAGTATCGCCGCAGGCTAAAGTAATTGTCGTGCATGACGGTGCCAGACCGTTGTGTGCGACGGATGAAATTGAACGGGTTATAGCAGCGGCTATTGAGTATCGAGCCGCCGGTATTGGAGTGAGAGTAAAAGATACCATCAAGGTAGTAAGTGAGGAAAATTTCGTTGTCAGCACACCTAAGCGAAATACTTTGTGGGCGATACAGACACCACAAGCATTTGCAACTGAGATCATTCGGCAAGCATACCGTCAAGCCGAGTTAGATGGTTATATGGGGACGGACGATGCATCATTAGTTGAACGAATTGGTATTCCAGTGAAACTAGTCGAGGGAAGCTATTCTAATATTAAAATTACAACCCCGGAAGATGTTATTATTGCTAAAGCTCTAATTAGACAGGACGGTGATAGTTCAGTGCGTTTTGGTATCGGTTATGATGTTCATCAGTTAGTAACAGAGCGTGCGCTGATTATTGGGGGTGTTACGATACCATATCAGCTTGGATTAGCGGGACATTCTGATGCGGATGTTTTGCTGCATGCTGTCAGTGATGCACTGTTAGGAGCGGTGGGACTAGGCGACATCGGACGTCACTTCCCCGATACTGATGATACTTTTTCAGGTATTTCCAGTATGATTTTATTAGCAAAAGTAAATCAACTGATTAATGGCAAAGGGTATAAGGTAAATAATATCGATGCGACGATAGTTGCCCAAAAGCCCAAACTTTCACCATACATAGAACAGATGAACAGCAATATTGCTGATTGTTTGCAAATACCGCCAGAGTTGGTAAATGTCAAAGCAACTACTACCGAGGGGCTAGGATTCGCCGGTCGTGCTGAAGGAATTGCCGCTTATGCTGTTGCTTCGGTGACAGAATTTTAACAAGCTTAATTATACATATAAAGACACATAACTACATATATTATCATTGACATATAATATTTTTTTGCTGCAATAGTAATGCTGCAAAACCTCATGCAGGAGGGATGGTTATGCGTACTTTAATAGTTATTATGTTGGTTATCGCCATACTTTGGATTCCGAATAGTGCTTTTGCTGCGTTTCAAATGAATTTTCATATAGATCGACAACAGGATGGAATAATTAACGGCGAATTGCGGTATGACAATGAAGTCGTATGGCGGCTGCGAATTATTTCCGACGGGGCTCAACCTGTTTTGAGTTCGGGGAGTCATAAAGGGATTTCTTTAATTCCGGGTATTGAAAATGGTTTCATGTTGCTGAAAATTTCACACGATTAAAAGCAACCTGTTTACAGGTTGCTTTTTTGCAGGAGCATAGAGTTTTAAAGCGAATATCAAATATATATTATTTGGATTAAAGTTTGGAAGGAGTAATACTTATGTTTGAAGGCGAAGTAAGGGTGCGGTTTGCACCAAGTCCAACCGGCCCGTTTCATATTGGTGGCGCCAGATCAGCTTTGTTTAATTGGTTGTTAGCCAGAAAGACACATGGTAAATTAATTTTGCGGGTGGAAGACACCGATTTAGAAAGATCTACTAAGGAATCTGAGGAAAATATCAAAGAAGCTCTGCGTTGGTTAGGTTTGGATTGGGATGAAGGCGTTGATGTAGGCGGACCCTACGGTCCATACCGTCAAACCGAAAGATTAACTACATATGAACAATATACCAAACAATTATTAGAATCCGGACAAGCGTATTATTGTTACTGCACAGATGAAGAATTGGAAGCTGAACGGCAAAGTCTTCTAGCCAAAGGAGAAATGCCGCGTTATATGGGCAAATGCCGGCACTTAACTGAACAACAAAAAAAGGAACTTACTGAACAAGGTCATAAACCAACAGTACGATTTAGAGTTCCGCAAAATAAGCAAATTATGGTGAATGATTTGGTGCGAGGCGAGGTTGCTTTTGATTCGAACGGTATCGGCGATTTTGTTATCGTAAAATCTGACGGAATTCCGACTTACAATTACGCTGTTGTTATTGATGATGCATTGATGAAAATATCACATGTTATCAGGGCCGAAGAACATCTTTCCAATACGCCCAGGCAAATATTGGTTTATGAAGCCTTAGGATTTGCTGTTCCTCAATTTGGGCATATTTCATTGATACTGGGTAAAGACCGAACCAAAATGAGTAAGCGGCATGGAGCAACATCAGTTGACCAGTATCGTCAACTTGGTTATTTGCCGGAAGCACTGGTTAATTTTCTATCGCTGCTAGGTTGGTCGCCTAGTGGTGAACAGGAAATATTCAGTCTGGAAGAACTTATGGCAGAATTCTCGGCAGAGCGGTTAGCAAAGAATCCGGCCGTATTTGATATTGATAAGCTTAATTGGATCAATGCTCACTATATCCGGCAAATATCACCGGACAGATTACTGGAACTAGCACTGCCTCATTTACAACAGGCCGGCTATATCGAGAACGAAATTTCTACTGAGCAGCGGAATTGGCTGATCAAAGTATTAATATCGGTACAGGAACATATCAGTTATGCTGCACAAGTCGTAGAGCATGTAGCCGTATATTTTAATGATGATATAGTCTTTGAAAACCAGGAGGCTAAAGAAGTATTAACCGACCCAGCCGTAATGCCGGTGCTGGATACTTTTAAGAATAAGCTTGTTGAATTGGAAGTAGTCGATGCGCAAGGAATTCAAGGCTTGCTTAAGAGTATAATAAAAGAGTTAAAAGTAAATGGCAAAAAAGTATATATGCCGATACGTGTTGCGATAACAGGAAATACACACGGGCCGGAACTGACGAATATAATACCATTAGTAGGTAAAGAAAGAGTATTGGGCCGCTTAGCTTCGACATTGGCCAAAATATAATTGACGCTCATTTTGGGGTTTAGTATAATTTAGAATATAATTTAAATGCAATGATGGGGAAAGAAATCGCTGGTCCTGCCGTCAGAGAGGTAGTGGCAATGGCTGAGAACACTACTGGGAAAGGCGCGGTTTTATGCACCCCGAAGCAGGATGGTTGAATGTAGTAAACTATCCCGGTGGCTCCGTTATCCCTGCTAATGAGTGGCATTTTGCCGAACAGAGTGGAACCACGGCCCACCGTCTCTGTATGAGATGGTGGGTTTTTGTTATTATTTAGGACTAAGGAGTTGATTGAGTTGGCATTACGAGTGTATAATACGCTTACCAAACAAAAAGAAGAGTTTATCCCTAATGAACCGGGTAAGGTAAAAATATATGTATGCGGAGTTACCCCGTATAATCATCCGCATATCGGTAACGCCCGCCCGTTTGTGACTTGGGATGTTTTTCGCCGCTATTTAGAACATATTGGCTATGACGTATATCATGTGCAAAATTTTACTGATGTTGATGATAAAATAATTAATACCGCAAATTCTGAGGGCGTTACCTGGAATGATATTGCGCAACGCTACATAAAATCATATTTTGAAGTAATGGATAAGCTGAATATTAAAAGAGCTCATATTTATCCGTCTGTTTCGGCGCATATGGATGATATCATTGAGATGGTTAAGACCCTTCAAGACAAGGGATATGCTTATGAAGTTAACGGTGATGTTTACTTCAATATCGAAAAGTTTACTGATTACGGAAAACTTAGCGGCCGCAGCTTAGAGGATATGAAAGCAGGTGCCAGGGTCGACGTAGATGAACGTAAAAATCATCCAATGGATTTTGCATTATGGAAAAGCGCCAAACCGGGTGAACCGGCGTGGAAAAGTCCTTGGGGGGACGGCCGTCCCGGCTGGCATATTGAGTGTTCAGCGATGTCGATAAAATATTTAGGTCAGACTTTTGATTTTCATGGGGGAGGAAGCGATTTGATTTTTCCCCATCATGAAAATGAAATTGCCCAATCAGAGGCTTGCACCGGTTGCTCTCCATTTGTCCGCTACTGGCTTCACAACGGTTTTATTACAGTGAATGAAGAAAAAATGAGCAAATCATTAGGAAATTTCTTTTTGGTGATTGATATTCTGAAGCATTACGATCCGGAAATTTTACGGTTCTTTATTTTATCAACGCATTACCGCAGTCCGCTGGATTTTAGTGACGAACGATTAACAGAGGCGGCACGGAGTTTAGACAGATTAAAGACTGCTGGTGTAAACTTAAATGAATTACAGTCAAAGATCGGTCAGGCAACCAGCGAATTATCACTTGCAATCAGGGAGAAAGCAATACAGGCCAAACAGGAATTTCTGCAAGCGATGGACGATGATTTCAATACAGCGGTAGCCATTAGTATTATGTTTGGTTTAGCCAAAGAAATTAATATTTTTTATAATGCGGTGAACCAAGGTGAAAATAGTTTCGATGCTAAAACCTGGGAGGTTTTGCAGCACCATTATTATGAAATGGCCGATATTTTAGGAATTCTAAGGCAAGAATGCCAAACCAAGACTGCCGAGAATGATTTGACTGAACAATTAATGAAAATCATAATTGATATTCGCCAACAAGCCAGACAAAATAAAGATTGGACTACTGCGGACTACTTAAGGGATCAATTAGCCACAATCGGAGTAGTATTGGAAGACTCCCGCCAAGGAGTAAGGTGGAAACAACGTTGAACTATGAACAGTATCGCCAACTAATGAGCGGCTTATTACAACAGGAAAAATATCAAGATATTGAAGCAGCCAGGCTGCATCCACTGGTCTTGGCTTATATTGGCGATGCATACTTCACCTTGTTTGTTCGGACCAGGCTATTAACTTTTGAACAAAATAAAGTACGGGTTTTACACGATTATGATGCTAAAATAGTCTCGGCGGTCATGCAGGCACAGGCTGCATTTTGCCTTGAAACTGAATGGACCGAACAAGAGCAGGCAGTATTTAGACGTGGCCGTAATGCAAAGTCTACAGTTCCCAAAAGCGCAACTGTTGCTGAATATCGTAACAGTACCGGGTTTGAGGCTGTGCTCGGGTACCTGTTTCTGTCCGAGCAGTTTGTGCGTTTAGGTGAGGTTGCTGAGCAGGCGTTTGTAATTATTTCCCGGAAATTGACGAATAACAATGAATTTTATGGAGGTAAAAAGTGAAAGTTAATTTAATATGTCATACACCTAACCCTGAACGAACTGTTGCTATGGCTGCCAAGTTGTGTTATTCGGCTATTGGTGCCGAGCAATTGCAGGAAAATATGACTGAGGAACAAGTGTCAAGTTTAGTACAAAAAATTGTTGATTTGGGGCATTTTTCGACGTTAGAGCATGTAAGTTTTACGTTTGCGGTGGAAGGCGTATCACGGGTATTAACCCATCAGCTAGTTCGTCATCGGTTGGCGTCTTATTCTCAGCAGTCGCAGCGTTATGTTGCGGAACATGATTTCGAATATATCGTTCCACCCTCGATTAAAGGTAACAAACAGGCCGAAGCCATTTTCGAAAAACTAATGACTGATATTCGCGAGGCTTATGATAATTTAACAGCGTTGGGTGTTCACCGTGAAGATGCCCGTTATGTTCTTGCTAATGCAACTGAAACAAAAATTGTAATTACTATGAATGCCCGGGAATTGTTGCATTTCTTTCGGTTGCGTTGTTGCACACGGGCCCAGTGGGAAATACGTAAATTAGCAGAAACAATGCTCGAATCAGCACGTCAGGTTGCTCCGTTGCTGTTTGCGAAAGCCGGACCCAGCTGTGTAACGGAAGGAATATGTTCAGAGGGAGCCATGACATGTGGAAGATTGGAAAGAATATTGGCTGCTCGTAACCAATAATTCGACAGTGAGGTGGATCAAGTGGCGGATGAGTTAGTGATAGGGCGTAATGCGGTAATAGAAGTCTTGAAAAGTGAACGGCCAGTTAATAAAGTTTTTGTCGCTAAGGGCGAAACAAAAGGCTCCATGCGAGAGATTGTGAAACTTGCCCGTCAGCAGGGCCTGGTTGTACAAGAGGTAGCCAAGCCCAAACTTGATGAAATGGCCCAAGGCTTGAAACACCAAGGGGTAGTCGTCTCTGTTGCGCCGGTCGCCTACTATGATTTGGAAGATATCTTACAAAGAACTGAACAAGCTGGTGAAATGCCATTCTTGGTATTATTGGAAGAAATTCAGGACCCACACAATCTGGGCGCTATATTGCGGACAGCAGATGCAACCGGAGTTCACGGTGTCTTGATACCTAAACGGAGGAGTTGTCCGTTATCGGCAACGGTAGCCAAGACTTCGGCCGGTGCTATTGAGCATGTTCCGGTAGCCCGTATTGGCAACATTGCTCAAACAATAACAAAATTAAAGCAACGAGGGTTTTGGATCGTTGGTGCTGATATGAACGGACAGTCGGCCTATTATTCCGCAAGCTTAACAGCCCCGATCGTCATTGTCGTTGGCAGCGAAGGTCGGGGAATGAGCCGGTTAACCCAAGAATCTTGTGATCTGCTAGTACGAATTCCCATGAAAGGGCAAATATCATCACTTAATGTTTCAGTAGCATGTTCATTGCTACTGTATGAAGTTTTGCGGCAGCGGGAGAAATAGGAGAAGTTAGTAATGAAGGACATACTGATTGTAGATGGTTATAACGTTGTAAATGCTTGGCCGGAACTGGCTGCGCTCAAGGACAATAATCTTGAGCATGCTCGGGACCGGCTTATTGAAAGCATACTAAGCTACAGTGCTTACCGCGAATATAGGGCTTACATCGTATTTGATGCTCATGAGGCAAGCGGAGCTGACAGGTATATTCAGTTTATGGGCCATTTGGAAGTCGTATACACTAAAGAGGGAGAGACTGCCGACAGCTACATTGAAAAGCTGACCTATGGATTGGTTCGGCAAGGGAGGCGGGTGTACGTAGTAACGTCGGATTGGGCAGAACAGATTTTGATACTATGGGCCGGAGCTTATCGGATATCAGCTCGCGAACTGCTAAAAGACTATAAGTCGGTCAAGCGTGAGATGAAAGATTATAGCCGTTCAGGAAGCAATAATCTGCGTCATGAAATCAGTGATCGCCTAAATGATGACATTATAAAAAGGTTGGACGAGTTGCGCAAAAGTAGATAATACTAACGATTGCCAAAATAAGAATGGCTTGACTAGGTACAGGCTGTGGGGTATAATTTAGTACGAACGATAGTAGTGTAAATAGCACTCGTAGCACTAATGGCCGGTTTAGTGCATTTTCTTTTTTATCTTGTTGATGGGGGCGATGTGATGCGGGCTAATACTCAACGCGATGTGTATGGCTGTTTTGAAAACATGACCGATGAAGAAGTAGTGCTTGACGCCAAAGATCACGACAACACAGTCGCACTCGAGTATTTGATAAACAAATACCGCAACTTCGTTAGAGCGAAGGCACGATCATATTTTTTGATTGGTGCTGAGCGTGAAGATATTATTCAAGAAGGAATGATTGGATTGTATAAAGCAATCCGGGACTTTCGTAATGATAAGTTATCTTCATTCAGAGCTTTCGCTGAATTGTGCGTGACACGTCAGATAATCACTGCAATTAAAACTGCTACCAGGCAAAAGCATATTCCCCTTAATTCTTATGTTTCATTAAATAAGCCTATATATGATGAGGATTCTGACCGCACATTATTAGATGTACTGTCAGGATCTAAAATATCTGATCCCGAAGAGCTGGTAATAAGCCGTGAAGAATTTATTGATATTGAAGAGAAAATGGGTGAAATTTTAAGCGATCTTGAGTGGAAGGTTTTAATGTCTTATTTAGATGGTAAATCCTACCAAGAAATCGCCATTGAATTAGAACGTCATGTTAAATCGATTGATAATGCTTTACAGCGGGTCAAAAGAAAACTTGAACGGTATCTTGATAACCGCAGTGACGATGCAGATATCCGCGGTGTATATAAGGGCTTAGTGGGACTTAACAAAGAATTACAGGCGGAACTGGCAGATTATAACAAATGTGTTGAGTGAGAAACATCCTGATAATCAGGGTGTTTCTTTTTTTAAAGAAGGTTGTAAGAATTTGTATAATGTGTGAATTAATCCTATGGGAGATTTGTAGCAACAGGAGGATAAACCAATTATTGCTAGAATGATGAGTGTAAAGACAAGTATATTGACAGATGATGATATATAAATTGATTAATGTCTGATAATATTATAAGGAGGGTAATATAATGAGCTCTTCAAAACAGATTCAGTTTACCGGTTATGCTAAGCTTCCCGATGATATAGCCGATTGTATCGCAAGTGATCATCTCTATTTAGTGCTGATAATTGATGTAAATAATGGAAAAATACTTGGAGTTGATTGTAGTCTGGAGCCAGAGGTGGCCCGTAATCATCTCGCTGCATTATTAACAGGTCAGTGTCTATTGCCAAGCTCGGAAAATATTTTCGAGATCATTAACAACCGTTATCAGGGAATCGCCAAAAAAGCTATAATCACAGCAATGCGTATAGCCAGTGATAAGTTTAGGGCACATCTCCTGAAAGGTGAATTATCAATAAGGAAAAATAATAATAAAAAGTCCATACACGGACCAGGACAAAAGGTACTAAAGAATACGGCTTGGTTCACGGTTATGCATATACTAAATGAAGACATCTTGGCCATTCTCTAGTTGTTTTTTCGACAATTATCTGTGTAGCTTTGTTTTTCAGCAGGTATTTTAAGTGGTTTTGACGAAATATTATTTAAAATTTCTCCCTAAAAGGAGGTTTTCCTATGCTGGATACTGTGCCGGAACAAATTGCGGGGCTTGCTGCAGCTGCTGAGAAAACGAAGCTTTTATTTGTTGTTGGGAAACCTGGCAGTGGCAAAAGTAATGCTTTGCGAACATTGTCCGCTAACAATCTATGGAAATACGTGGATTGCCGATCTTTGCTGACCGATGAATTTTTGGAACTTACTCCGGCGGCAAGACCGCAATTAGCTCCGGAACTTATGAAAAAGAATCTTGCAGAGTATGATTCGCCGGTATTGTTATTAGATCGGCTGCAAGTACTGTTTACACCTATGCTGCGGTTAGATCCGGTTAGTCTTTTGCATGAATTATGTAAGCATTTTACTATTATTGCCGCTTGGCCGGGTGATTACCAGGATGGGAATTTAATATATAGAAATTGGTGGTTAGACGAACCACAAATATATAGTATTTGCAGTACTCAAGTTTATAAAATAGATTAGCTTGTTCCGTATTATTTTTTAATCCGTGGAATACTGAAATAGAAAATATGTAGGTGGGCATTTAATGGGTAAAGTTGGGCAAATTGCACCGAACTGAAGTGCCGGTAACTAAACACGTCTTAATTTAGAATTATACGCTAGGCGGGCTCTGACCGGTTGACTGCCTGGTAACGAAACATATAAAATTAATTGATGTCATGTCGATAGACATGACATCAATTAATTAGTAGTAAGGATGTGACATTTTGGCGGAAAAACTACAAAGGTATAATAATTGTCCGATGTGCGGCGGGGTACTTAAGTACCGTTTTAGACATAGCCGAGATAGACTTACTTGTCTGTCCTGTGGGTATATTATGTATGAAAATCCTATTGTAGGAGTAGCCTGTATTGTTCAAAAAGATAATAAGATAATATTGGGACGGCGGGCAGCAGGCATTTCTTACGAGGGTAAATGGTGTATTCCTTGCGGCTATGTGGAATATGATGAAGACGTATATGCTGCAGCAATTCGTGAATTTAAAGAAGAAACAGGATTATCTGTAGAAATTGACAACGTTTTTACTGTCTTGTCAAATTTTCATAATCCTCAAGTCCACACGGTGGGAATCTGGTTTGAAGCTCATATTGTGGCCTGTAGCCTTAAGCCTGGCGATGACGTTGATGCTGTTGATTTCTTTGAATTAGACCATACTCCGGAGATGGCTTTTCCAACAGATATAGTTGTTATTAACAAACTAAAGACAAGACCAAATTCTCATTGTAATAACAATGAATAAGTCATATTATTTATAGGGAAAGACTTAAACGTATAAAGTGAAATGAGGTAGATTTATAAGTGGATGCAAATTTAATTGCAATACTTATTGGAATAGTGGAGGGTATTACCGAATTTTTACCTATATCTTCAACCGGACATATGATCTTAGTAGGCAGTTTGTTGGGATTCGAGGGCGAAAAGGCCAGTGTCTTTGAGGTGTTTATCCAATTAGGGGCAATTTTATCAGTAGTAATCCTGTATCGTGACAAATTCATAAAGATGCTTAGAACAGGCAGCAGTTGGAAGAATTCTGGCTTGACGATTGTTCATGTTGCAGCAGCAATCGTTCCGGTAATGGGTGTAGGCTTTGTATTTCATAAATATATAAAAGCTTACTTGTTCACACCTTATACGGTAATTATTGGCTTAATAATGGGTGGCGTATTAATGCTGGCAGCGGAAAAAATGAGTAAGAGGTTGTATACAGATAATATTGATAAAATTTCGCTAAACCAAGCTTTTTTGGTAGGATTATTTCAAATATTATCGTTGTGGCCTGGCTTTTCCCGCTCAGGGTCAACAATAGCCGGGGGTTTATTGTTAGGTTTGACCCGTACGGCGGCAGCCGAGTTCTCGTTTATCATTGCTGTTCCGCTGATGTTTGTGGCTTGTGTGTATGATTTACTGAAAATATTCGGCAGTTTGAATATCGCCGATGTGCAAATGCTAACAATCGGATTCGTAGTTTCATTTTTTGTTGCTTACGTATCAATAATATGGTTCTTAAAGTTCTTAAACAAATCATCACTGGCATCTTTTGCTTACTACCGATTTATCTTAGCCATATTATCGTATTGGTACTTTGCCGGATAATATAAACAACGGATCAGCTCTTTACATTAAGCTCAAAGTATGGTATTATTCATTATTGCAAAAAGCAGACACCATTACTCCAAATATTAACAGTGCACTTTGTTGGGTAAGAGAAAAAAATATATTGACATAACTGGATCAATGTAATATAATTATTTTTGTCACTGAGACGAGACAATATGCTGGCGTAGCTCAATTGGTAGAGCAGCTGACTTGTAATCAGCAGGTTGGGGGTTCAATTCCTCTCGCCAGCTCCATAAAAAAACGGAGGGGTTCCCGAGTGGCTAAAGGGAGCAGACTGTAAATCTGCCGGCTCTGCCTTCGCTGGTTCGAATCCAGCCCCCTCCACCACTATAATATCGCGGGGTGGAGCAGCTGGCAGCTCGTCGGGCTCATAACCCGAAGGTCGCAGGTTCAAGTCCTGCCCCCGCAACCAAAAAAAACTGCTGATGTAGCTCAGTCGGCAGAGCGTATCCTTGGTAAGGATAAGGTCACCGGTTCAATCCCGGTCATCAGCTCCATTATAACTATTTTAATCTGGCGGCGTAGCTCAGTTGGCTAGAGCATGCGGTTCATACCCGCAGTGTCCGCGGTTCAAATCCGTGCGCCGCCACCAAAATTGTATTGAAACCTCGTGCTAACGGGGTTTTTTGACTGTATTGGCAAGTGCATGAATAGAAATAACCAGTAACGGTAACATTTAATATTATGATATAAAAATCCGAAGCTGCAAGGCCCAGCTATTGACAGGCTTTATGGAATTATGCTAAAGTATACTAGCAAGATTTTAAAGAATGTTATATTTATGGTTGAAAGAGGTGTATAGGATGCGCAATGCTGTAACATTGGCCTGTACTGAATGTAAACAACGCAATTATCAGACCAATAAAAACAAAAAGAATGATCCGGATAGATTGGAATTCAACAAATATTGCAAGTTTTGCAAAAAACATACTGCTCACAAAGAAACGAAATAGTATATAATGGATGTTAGATTCATGTAGGGGTGTAGCTCAATTGGTAGAGTAGCGGTCTCCAAAACCGTTGGTTGCGGGTTCGATTCCTGCCGCCCCTGCCAAAAGATTTATATCAAAAAGTCTGGACGGGGATGTGAGAAAATGGCTGCCCAAGACGCGGTTGTACAGACAAACTCATCAAAATTCAAAAACTTTTTACGTGAAGTAAAAGCGGAAATGAAGAAGGTAGCATGGCCAAAAAACAAAGAATTGATCGCCTATACGGGAGTTGTTTTTATTTCGGTAGTTGCCGTGGCGGTACTTATTTGGGTTATTGATACCGCCTTTACACAAGCTTTCCGTGCAATCATTAAGTAGGCTAAGGAGGTGGGGGAGCGCTTAGCGCATCCCTTGTGCTTATGGAGTCCGAAAAAAATTGGTATGTGATTCACACATATTCCGGCTACGAAAATAAAGTGAAAGCCAACCTTGAAAAGAAAGTTCATTCGATTGGTATGGAAAATGAGATTTTTCGTATTCTTGTGCCAATGGAGGATGAAGTAGAAATAAAGGATGGAAAGAAAAAAATATCAAAGCGTAAGGTCTTTCCAGGGTATGTTTTGGTAGAAATGATCGTTAGTGACCGGTCATGGTATGTAGTGCGCAATACACCTGGAGTAACGGGATTTGTTGGATCCGGAACCAAACCTATTCCTCTTAGCCAGAGTGAAGTTAAACATATACTGAAATCTATGGGTATTGAAGAAGCAAAACCGAAAGTTGATATCAAAGTAAAACAATTAGTCCGTATAACTTCCGGAGCCTTTGAAAATTGGACAGCTACCGTGACGGATATTTCGCCGGATCGGGGTAAGCTAAAAGTTTTGGTTAGTATGTTTGGACGGGAGACTCCTGTTGAATTAGACTTTTCTCAAATTGAGAAAGTTTAGATAAAGTTATTTAAGGAGGTGTATATATATGCCGAAAAAAGTTGTGAAGCTGGTAAAACTACAAGTTCCTGCAGGTAAAGCTACTCCGGCACCTCCAGTCGGTCCTGCATTAGGGCAAGCTGGTGTAAATATAATGGCTTTTGTTAAAGATTTTAACGAAAGAACTGCTAAACAAGCCGGATTGATTATACCCGTAGAGATTACGGTATTTGAAGATAGATCCTTTACTTTCATCACAAAGACCCCGCCTGCAGCAGTATTGCTTAAAAAGGCTGCTGGGCTTGAAACCGCGTCAGGAGAGCCGAATAAGAAGAAAGTTGCTAAACTTGGTCGCGATAAGGTACGTGAAATTGCCGAAAGTAAAATGCAGGATCTCAATGCCGCAAGTGTTGAAGCAGCAATGCGCATGATAGAAGGAACTGCCCGCAGTATGGGAATCGATATCATCGACTAACTGTGTTGGCAAAGTGGGAGGATTATCCGTTAGACCACATTAGGAGGAATATGATAATGGCTAAATTTGGAAAGAAATATCAAGAAGCTGCGAAGCTGATTGAAGCAAATAAGCAATATGAACCGCAAGAAGCGGTTGAACTTGTTAAACAAACTAACCCTACAAAGTTCGATGCGACCGTAGAAGTTGCCGTAAAACTTGGTGTCGATCCTAAGCATGCTGACCAACAAGTTCGTGGCGCAGTAGTACTGCCACACGGAACAGGCAAATCTAAACGGGTGTTGGTGTTTGCTAAAGGGGAAAAAGCAAAAGAAGCTGAAACTGCCGGCGCAGACTTTGTCGGTGCTGAAGATATGGTTGAAAAAATTCAAGGTGGCTGGGCAGATTTCGATGTTGCTGTAGCAACGCCCGACATGATGGGCATGGTTGGTCGGTTAGGTAAAATATTAGGACCGCGCGGACTTATGCCGAATCCAAAGGTTGGTACGGTAACAATGGATGTTACTCGCGCCATCAATGAAATCAAAGCTGGTAAGATTGAATACCGTACTGATAAGGCCGGTAACATACACGCTCCGATTGGCAAGGTTTCTTTCGATGCCGATAAACTACTAGCTAACTTCTATACACTGATAGATACTTTAATTAAAGTTAAACCTTCTGCTGCCAAGGGTCAATATATGCGTGCAATAACGCTAAGTACTACAATGGGACCTGGCATCAAAATAAATACATTAAAAGCTAGTTCTGCTAAACGCGAACAAGGTGTTTAATACTTAATTAATTGAATAATATAACTGGGCTGTAGACAGTAGGTATGCAATATAGCATGTAATGGGGCAACCCGCCTGCCGAGGTCGGAGGGAACATAAATTATACCTGTATAATTACGGTCTCCGGCGAGCTGCCGCAGACCGTTTTATTATTTTTCATTCTAAAAAGGAGGTGTATATAATGGCCGTAAAACCTGAAAAACAAGCGATTGTTGCTGAATTGAAAGAAAAACTGACGGAAACAAAAGGCGCTGTTTTAGCTGATTACCGTGGTTTGACAGTGTCCCAAGATACTAAACTTCGCCGCAAACTGCGCGAAGCAGGTGTTGAATACAGAGTTGTAAAAAACACGATGCTGCGATTGGCTGCTCATGACATTGAGTTGCAAGGCTTGGATCCGTACTTGGAAGGTCCTTCGGCAATTGCCATGTCGGCTGTAGACCCTGTTGCACCGGCAAAAATTATTGCTGAATTCGCCAAAGAATTCAAAGCTTTGGAAATAAAAGCCGGCTTAGTTGAAGGTAAAGTAATCGATGCCGCCGGAGTCAAAGCCTTGGCAAATCTGCCACCACGCGAAGTGCTTATTGCCAAAATGCTTGGCAGTATGCAATCCCCAATCTCCGGATTGGCAAACGTACTACAAGGTACTATCCGCAATGTCGTATATGCTTTGGACGCAGTGCGTAAACAAAAAGAAACTGCTTAAGTAGATTGATACCCTATAATAAATATTAAAAAATTATACTTTGGAGGTATATTATAATGACAAAAGAACAAATTATGGAAGCCATTGAGAATATGACAGTGCTTGAACTGTCTGAACTTGTAAAAGCTTTGGAGGAAAAATTTGGCGTATCGGCTGCCGCTCCTGTTGCTGTAGCTGCTGCTCCTGCTGCCGGTGCTGCTGCTCCTGCTGCTGAAGAACAAACCGAATTTGATGTTATTCTGACTAATGCTGGTGCCAGCAAGATCAACGTAATTAAAGTTGTTCGCGAAGTTACCGGCCTTGGCTTAAAAGAAGCTAAAGAATTAGTTGATACAGCTCCGAAACCGATCAAAGAAAAAATTGCTAAGGCTGATGCTGAAGCTCTGAAAGCAAAACTTACTGAAGCCGGCGCTACTGTAGAAGTGAAATAAGTAATGTTTTAAAAAAAGTACTTCATTATGAAGTACTTTTTTTATTTTTTATTTATTACGGCATGTGGAACAGTTGACAATTATTAAGTGATGTGATATCATTTCTAAATGCGATACGGATAAATTATTCTGTAATTATAGGTATAATTTATTCTTTAATCGGAAATAAAGATATAATGGAGGATGAAACTATTTTTTTCATCAGGTCAATATAACGCAAGGTCCTCACATCAAATTGAAGAACCTTGCTTATTTTTTCGTATTTTATAGTAGGGAATAAATTACAGTTTTACAGACATTAGTCAGTTTATTTTGGACTAAGGGGTGAAGGATTTAATGTTCAATCCTGTTCCGGTAGGAAAAAGAACTAGGTACAGCTATGCCAAAATTAATGAAGTACTGGACATGCCTAATTTGATTGAGATTCAGAAGAATTCCTATGCGTGGTTTTTAAAGGAGGGGTTGCAGGAAATATTTTTTGATATTTCGCCGATTCAAGACTTTACCGGCAACTTGGTATTATCTTTTGAAAGTTTTACGTTGGGTGAACCTAAATATGATGTCGAAGAATGTAAAGAACGCGATGTTACATATTCTGCTCCTTTGCGTGTCAACGTGCGTTTAATTAACAAAGATACAGGGGAGATTAAAGAACAAGAAGTTTTTATGGGCGACTTCCCGCTTATGACCGACACCGGCACATTTATTATCAATGGCGCTGAACGGGTAATCGTCAGTCAATTAGTTCGCTCACCCGGTGTTTATTATCAGGAAGTAACCGATGCCGGCCCGAAGAAGTTGTTTACAGCAACTGTTATACCAAATCGGGGTGCCTGGTTAGAACTGGAAACAGATGCAAATGATGTTATTTCTGTCCGGGTAGACCGTACACGCAAGTTGCCGGTTACGGTTCTTTTACGTGCGTTAGGCTTCTCATCTAACATTGCTATATCTGAATTGTTTAATGATGATATTCGTATTCGTGCTACTATGGAACGTGACAATACTTCATCGCGGGAAGAAGCGCTTGTTGAAATTTACAAACGTCTTCGTCCCGGCGAGCCGCCGACAGTTGAAAATGCGGCACAGTTAATGGAATCATTATTTTTTGATCCCAAACGATATGATTTAGCTACTGTCGGTCGCTATAAGCTGACCAAAAAATTAGGCTGGCAACGCCGGCTATTTGAAAAAGTTTTGGATGCACCGATCATTGATAAAACAACCGGTGAAATCGTTGTTGCTGAAGGAACTTTAATTGACAAAGTTGTAATTCGCCGCATTGAGGAAAGTGGAGTATTTAGCGGTGATGGTTTAGTAGAAGTAAAAATTCGCCCTAAAGAAGGATTGCCGATCAAAATAATCTGTAATTCAATTCTGCCGTACAGTCACCGCACTATAACCCGTGAAGATATTGTTGCCACTGTAAGCTATTTATTAAACTTAATGGATAATATCGGCAAAGTAGATGATATTGATCATCTGGGAAATAGAAGACTGCGCTCAGTAGGAGAATTACTACAAAATCAATTCCGAATCGGATTGGCCAGGATGGAACGCGTGGTTAAAGAGCGGATGACTATCCAGGATGTAGATGTTATTACCCCCCAGGCCTTAATTAATATCCGACCGGTGGTTGCAGCAATAAAAGAATTTTTTGGTTCCAGTCAGCTATCGCAATTTATGGACCAAACCAATCCTTTAGCAGAATTAACACATAAGCGCCGGCTAAGTGCTTTAGGGCCTGGCGGATTAAGCAGGGAAAGAGCAGGGTTTGAAGTTCGTGACGTACATCATTCTCACTATGGCAGAATGTGTCCGATTGAGACGCCGGAAGGTCCTAATATCGGTTTAATCGGTTCTTTGTCAACATTTGCCCGTATAAATGAATTTGGTTTTATTGAAACTCCTTATCGCAAAGTTGACAAAGCAAATAGAAAAGTATCTGAAGAAGTTGTATATTTAACAGCTGATGAGGAAGACGAGTGTATTTGTGCGCAGGCTAATGAAGAATTGGCTGCTGATGGTTGGTTCAAAGAGGCGCGGGTTACGGTAAGATATCGTCATGAAATTCTTGTTGTGCCGGCCGAAAAAGTCGATTATATGGATGTATCGCCGAAACAAGTTGTTTCTATCGCTACCGCAATGATTCCATTCTTAGAAAATGATGATGCTAACCGGGCATTAATGGGTGCTAACATGCAGCGCCAAGCAGTACCGTTACTACGGACCCAAGCACCTTTAGTTGGTACCGGTATGGAATATAAAGCTGCCCGGGATTCCGGTGTCGTTGTTTTAGCCAAACATGGCGGCTATGTAGAAAAAGTTACAGCTAACGAAGTACGTATCCGTACTGAAAATAATACAATTGACCGCTATAAACTATTGAAGTATCTACGGTCAAACCAGGGTACTTGTATTAATCAAAAGCCTATCGTGTTTAGAAATGAACGTATTGAAAAAGGCCAAGTGTTGGCTGACGGTCCGTCAACAGATATGGGTGAATTGGCCTTAGGTTTTAATGTATTAGTTGCTTTTATGCCATGGGAAGGATACAACTACGAAGATGCTATATTGCTTAGCGAACAGTTGGTTAAAGAAGACGTATTTACATCGATACATATTGAAGAATATGAATGTGATGCCCGGGATACCAAATTAGGACCGGAAGAAATTACCAGGGATATTCCTAACGTAGCTGAAGAAACACTTAAGGACCTTGATGAGCTGGGCATTATTCGGGTAGGTGCTGAAGTTCGTCCTGGCGATATCCTGGTAGGTAAGGTAACTCCTAAAGGCGAAACCGAGCTGACGGCTGAGGAACGGCTGTTGCGGGCAATATTTGGTGAAAAGGCTCGTGAAGTCAGAGATACATCATTGAGAGTTCCCCATGGTGAGGCCGGGAAAATAGTTGATGTAAAAGTTTTCCGCCGGGAAAACGGTGATGAATTGCCGCCCGGTGTAAATGAATTAGTAAGGGTATATATCGCCCAAAAAAGAAAGATTTCTGAAGGCGACAAAATGGCTGGTCGTCATGGTAATAAAGGCGTTGTGTCCAGGATTCTCCCGGAAGAAGATATGCCATTCTTGCCTGATGGTCGTCCGGTGCAAATAGTATTAAACCCGTTGGGTGTTCCGTCGCGTATGAATATTGGTCAGATTTTGGAGACCCACCTGGGTTGGGCTGCTGCGGCGCTAGGTATGCAGGCTCAAATTGACTCGCTGGAGATTGAACAGCGACTGCGGGAAGTTGGTTATGATTATGATAAGCACGGTATGGTTAAGCCGGATATTGCGGGTATACATATAGCTACTCCGGTATTTGACGGTGCTCGTGAACAAGAAATTCGCAAAACATTGCAAGCCGCCGCTTTGTCGGAAGATGGCAAGACGGTTCTCTATGATGGCCGAACAGGTCAGCCGTTTGATAATAAAGTGACTGTTGGCTACGTGTATATGCTAAAATTGGCGCACTTAGTTGATGATAAAATCCACGCCCGTTCAACAGGTCCATACTCGCTGGTTACACAACAACCGTTAGGCGGTAAAGCACAGTTTGGTGGTCAACGGTTCGGTGAAATGGAAGTATGGGCGTTGGAGGCTTATGGCGCCGCATATACTTTACAAGAACTTTTGACTGTTAAATCTGATGATGTTGTCGGCCGGGTAAAAACATATGAAGCGATTGTAAAAGGTGAAAATGTGCCTGAACCGGGTGTTCCCGAGTCCTTCAAGGTGCTGATTAAAGAACTGCAGAGTATCGGTTTGGATGTAAAAGTATTGAGTGAAGATGCGCAGGAAATATTAATCAGGGAATCTGATGAAGATATTAACGAAACCGCTAAAGAATTAGATTTTAACCTGGGTAACGATGATCGGCGGGAAAATCTACCGCATGAAAGAACTGCCGATGATTTTGAAACAGATATTGTTGATGATGGTGATGACGGTGAAGCTATCGAGCCTTTGGAAGAAGAACTTGATATCATTGCCGAAATTGGTGAATTAAATCCAGATAAAGAAGAGACAGATGACGATGATGACGAAGTCGTATTAGATCGCATTAAACGAAAAGGCAATAGATCACTCAAAAAAGCAGATTCTTTAGAGTACTTTGATGAATTTGAAGATGACTTTGAGTAAGAAGGGAGCGATAACCCCTTGTTAGATGTAAATAACTTTGATTCTATGCGTATAGGTCTGGCTTCACCGTCGCAGATACGTAAGTGGTCACATGGCGAGGTAAAGAAACCGGAAACAATTAATTACCGGACTTTAAAACCTGAACGTGATGGTCTATTTTGTGAGAGAATATTCGGACCAACTAAAGACTGGGAATGTCATTGTGGTAAATACAAAAGAATTCGCTACAAAGGAATCGTTTGTGACCGATGCGGTGTTGAAGTAACCAGATCGAAAGTTCGGCGCGACCGTATGGGACATATAGAACTTGCAGCTCCGGTATCACATATTTGGTACTTCAAAGGGATTCCCAGCCGGATGGGTTTAATCTTGGATATTTCACCTCGGTCATTAGAAAAGGTGCTGTACTTTGCTTCTTATATTGTTTTAGAGCCTGGCGATACTCCGTTAATGAAGAAACAGTTATTAACGGAGAGTGAATATCGTGAATTCCGCGACAAATATTTAAATGCATTTAAAGTAGGTATGGGCGCAGAAGCTATTAAAAAACTGCTGGAAGAGCTTGATTTGGACAAAATGGCCAAAGATTTACGCCAGGAGTTGCGTGAAGTCAGTGGCCAGCGGCGTGTTCGGGCAATTCGGCGATTAGAGGTTGTTGAGGCATTTCGCAAATCAGGAAATCGCCCGGAATGGATGATTATGGATGTTGTTCCGGTAATTCCGCCAGAATTGCGGCCGATGGTTCAACTTGACGGCGGCAGATTTGCGACTTCAGACTTAAATGACCTGTATCGCCGGGTAATTAACCGAAATAACCGGTTAAAACGGTTATTAGAACTAGGCGCACCGGATATTATTGTTCGCAATGAGAAGCGTATGCTGCAGGAAGCAGTTGATGCTCTAATTGATAATGGTCGCCGTGGACGTCCGGTTACCGGGCCTGGCAACCGACCGCTTAAATCACTGAGCGACATGTTGAAGGGCAAACAAGGACGTTTCCGCCAGAACTTGCTGGGAAAACGTGTCGATTATTCGGGCCGTTCGGTTATTGTTGTCGGACCGGAACTCAAGATGCATCAATGTGGTTTGCCAAAGGAAATGGCTCTGGAACTATTTAAACCTTTTGTAATGAAGCGATTGGTTAATGGCGGTTATGCGCATAATATAAAAAGTGCCAAACGGATGGTCGAGAGAATGCGCCCGGAAGTTTGGGATGTGCTGGAGGAAGTTATCAAGGAACATCCGGTTCTATTGAATCGTGCTCCTACCCTTCACCGGCTAGGCATTCAAGCGTTTGAGCCGGTATTATCCGAAGGTCGGGCTATTAAAATTCATCCATTAGTATGTACAGCTTATAATGCCGACTTTGACGGTGACCAAATGGCAGTACACGTGCCGCTATCGGCTGAAGCTCAGGCTGAGGCAAGACTATTGATGCTGTCGGCGCATAATATCCTGGCGCCTAAAGACGGAAAACCGGTAGCAACACCTACTCAAGATATGGTCCTCGGGTCATATTATTTAACAATTGAGCGTGATGGTGACTTGGGTGAAGGTATGGTCTTTGGTAGCTACAATGAAGCATTGCTGGCTTATGACCACCGCGCTGTATCCTTGCATGCCAAAATAAAAGTCAGAATTGAAGGGTATGGTTTAGTAAATACCAGTATTGGCCGTATTATTTTTAATGAAGCACTGCCAAAAGAACTACAATATTTTTATAAAAAAGATAACGAATGGCATCTCGGCATGCTGATGGATAAAAAACAACTGGGCAAATTGGTTGCTGAATCTTATCGTTTATTTGGAAACACTAAAACGGCAGAGGTTTTGGACATTGTTAAAAAACTTGGCTATACGCATGCTTGCCGTGCCGGTATTACCATAGCAGTATCCGATATAAAAATTCCAGCCCAGAAAAGTGAAATCTTAGGTTCTACCGAGGAACAGGTCGACACAATTGATAAACAATATCGCCGTGGTTTGATAACCGAAGACGAGCGGTATAAAAAGATAATTGCCTTATGGACGAAGGCAACTGATGATGTTACGTCAGCCTTAATGAATTCACTGGATCGGTTCAATCCGGTGTACATGATGGCTAATTCCGGTGCTCGTGGTAATATTCAACAGATTCGTCAGTTGGCTGGTATGCGTGGTTTGATGGCTGATCCGTCAGGACGAATCATCGACTTGCCGATTAAGGCTAATTTCCGTGAAGGTTTAACTGTATTAGAGTACTTTATCTCTACCCATGGTGCACGTAAAGGTTTGGCTGATACGGCACTTAGAACCGCCGACTCCGGATACTTAACTCGCCGTCTGGTCGATGTAGCCCAGGATGTTATTGTACGCGAAGATGATTGTGACGTAATTGGCATTAATCTTGTTCGCGAACGGGCGCGGTTGGCGAAATCAAGTTCTAATGCTGTTCATATCATGCGTGATACTCTTGTTGGCCGCGTTTTGGCTCATGAAGTCTCTGATCCGCAGACTGGAAATAGACTACTGGCCGAAGGAGCAACATTAGATGATCATGCATTACAATTAATTGGTGATCATGCTGTACCGGAAATTACCCTGCGCGGGACTTATACGGCCCAGGAAGATATGAATAATTCGAATGATACTGAAACAATCTCCCTTGGTGAGCCACAGGAAAAAATCAGGCAGGCCATTAAGGAAACCATGTTGCAGGAGATGTTGGGGAAACATACCGCCGAAGCGGTAATTACGATCAGCGGTCAGGAAATTATCCCGGCTGGTATTCCATTGACCGAAGCGGATATTGAAGCAATTCTATCCAGTGATGCCAAAGAAGTCAAAGTACGCAACAATAATATTAAGGGAATTGAGATTCAGGCTATAACGGAAGGCAGCAGCGTTATTGAACCGCTGAAAGACCGGATTATTGGCCGGGTTACTGCCGAAGATGTAGTTGATCCGCAAACCGGAGAATTGATTGTCGGACAAAATCAGGAAATTACTGAAGATCTTGCTGATAAAGTCATAAAGGTGCGGGAAAAAATGGTGATACGCTCAGTCCTTACCTGCAAATCTAAGTACGGAGTTTGCCGCAAATGTTACGGCCGAAATTTGGCAACCGGGCATATGGTTGATGTTGGTGAGGCTGTTGGGATAATTGCGGCGCAATCGATTGGAGAGCCAGGTACTCAGTTAACCATGCGTACTTTCCATACCGGTGGTGTTGCCGGTGACGATATAACTCAAGGTTTACCGCGGGTCGAGGAATTGTTTGAGGCCCGTAAACCTAAGCGCCCGGCTACTATTACCGAAATTAGGGGTACAGTAGCAATTCAGGAAATTAAGGGTCTGCGTAAAGTTGTGATTACTCCGGAAACAGGCGAAGCCGAAATTTATCAGATTCCCTACGGAGCCCGTTTAATTGTAAAAGAGGGGCAAACGGTCGAAGCCGGTGAACGGTTGACAGAAGGGGCCGTAAATCCGCATGACATATTACGGGTACAGGGGCTGAAAGAAACCCAGCGCTACTTAGTATATGAAGTTCAAAAAGTATATAAATCCCAAGGCGTTGAAATTAACGATAAGCATATCGAAGTTATGGTTCGGCAGATGATGCATAAGGTAAAAGTAGATGAGGCCGGGGATACCGAATTATTACCGGGTGAATATATCGATATAAATACTTTTGAAGAGGAAAACGAAAAAGCAGCTCATAGCGGCGGAGAACCGGCAGCTGCACGTCCGATTCTCTTAGGTATAACCAAAGCTTCCTTAGCTACGGATTCCTTCTTATCCGCTGCTTCCTTCCAAGAGACGACAAGAGTACTAACTGATGCTGCAATTAAAGGTAAAGTAGATCCGCTATTAGGACTCAAAGAAAATGTAATTATCGGCAAGCTTGTCCCAGCTGGAACGGGGATGAGTCGGTACAGTAATATTAAAGTTAAACGGTTAAATTAAGCAGGGAAATGATAAAATAATAAACTACACTTGGCGAAATGCCAAGTGTAGTTTACAGTATGACACTCTAGGAACCGTGGGCATAAAAAACACTGTAATTTCAATGCCTTGATGTTAATTATTTAATTGACATCAAGGCTAACGAATGTTACAATATGTTAGTGTCCAAAAATGGAAATAAAACTATTCCTGTCTAAGGAGTGGGTGGGATGTCGGTGGAACTGTTGAAGTCTGCCAAAAAAGTGATTGGGTTAAAACAAACAACAAAAGCAATCAATAAAGGCATTGCTAAACGGGTATACTTAGCTGCAGATGCCGATAAACGCATTCTTGTTACATTGCAGGAATTATGTTTGCAAAATAACATTAGTGCGGAAACAGTACCTACAATGAAAGAACTAGGGCAGGCTTGTGGAATTGAAGTTGGCGCAGCGGCAGTTGCTGTGGTCAGCGATGAAAATTGTTAGAGATTTTGCTCTCTACCAGTGAGCAAAATTTTTATAAACATTATTAAATCAACATTATGGAAGGAGGTGCACACTTATGCCGACGATTAGTCAATTAGTGCGTAAGGGTAGAGAAGAATTAGAGAAAAAGTCCACTGCACCGGCTTTGAAGGAAAGTCCTCAAAAGCGTGGGGTATGTACTAGAGTATACACAACTACTCCTAAAAAACCTAACTCTGCATTGCGTAAAGTAGCGAGGGTTCGTCTAACCAACGGAATCGAAGTAACTGCTTATATTCCCGGAATTGGACATAACCTCCAGGAGCACTCTGTGGTTCTTATTAGAGGTGGCAGGGTAAAAGATTTGCCTGGTGTTCGTTATCATATTATCCGTGGAGCTTTAGATACTGCGGGTGTTCAAAAACGTTCACAAGGAAGATCTAAATACGGAGCAAAACGCGCTAAGAAATAGAGCGTAACTATTCGCAGTAATTTTAGGTTAAAGGAGGGATTGTATCATGCCGAGAAAAGGACCTGTACCTAAGCGTGACGTGTTGCCGGATCCAGTTTATAACTCTAAACTCGTTACGCGGTTTGTTAATAAAATTATGATGGAAGGCAAGAAAGGCGTTGCCGAAAAAATTGTATATGATGCATTTGATATTATCCGGGCAAAAACGGGTAAAGATCCGCTGGAAGTATTTGATGTAGCGTTGAAAAATGTAATGCCGGTTCTGGAAGTAAGAGCTCGCCGTGTTGGCGGTGCCAACTATCAAGTTCCAGTTGAAGTTCGGGCCGACCGCCGTTTGTCGTTGGGTATTCGCTGGTTGGTAAACTACTCAAGATTACGTGGCGAAAAGACCATGAAGGAAAGAGTAGCCGGAGAATTAATGGATGCTTCTAATAGTACCGGAGCTTCGATCAAGAAAAGAGAAGATACTCATAAAATGGCGGAGGCAAACAAAGCATTTGCTCATTATCGCTGGTAATTTGCGAGTGTATCGTATGAATAGAGTAAGGAGTGAATAATAGTGGCCAGAAAGTTTCCGCTAGAGAAAACACGAAACATAGGCATCATGGCACATATCGATGCTGGCAAAACTACTACAACTGAACGTATCCTCTTTTATACTGGCAGAGTACACAAGATTGGTGAAGTGCATGATGGCGCGGCTACTATGGACTGGATGGTACAGGAGCAAGAAAGAGGGATTACCATTACGTCAGCGGCGACTACTTGTCAGTGGAATGGACACCGTGTCAACATTATTGATACGCCAGGACACGTGGACTTTACAGTAGAAGTAGAAAGATCGTTGAGGGTTTTGGACGGTTCGGTTGCGGTGTTTTGTGCCAAGGGTGGCGTTGAGCCGCAGTCCGAAACGGTATGGCGGCAAGCTGATAAATACCACGTTCCGCGTATTGCTTATGTAAATAAAATGGATATTACCGGAGCTGACTTTTTTCGGGTGGTCGATATGTTGAAGACCCGCTTAGGTGCAAATGCTGTGCCGATCCAATTGCCAATTGGCGCAGAAGACACCTATAAAGGGATGGTTGACTTGATCACCATGGAGGCTATTGTCTATACTGATGATCTTGGTAAAACCAGTGAACATACCGGAATCCCGGAAGACATGCTTGACCAAGTAGAGGTTTATCGTCAAAATCTCTTAGATGCTGTTGCTGAAAGTGATGACGATTTAATGATGAAATACCTCGAAGGCGAAGAATTGAGTATTGAAGAAATTAAACACGGTATACGCAAGGCAACAATTGCCTGCACTATAACGCCGGTTCTCTGCGGGTCATCTTACAAAAACAAAGGGGTTCAGCCGTTGTTGGATGCCGTAGTTGACTTTATGCCGGCGCCTACCGACGTACCGGCAATTCGCGGTGTTAATCCTGATTCTAATGCCGAAGACTCTCGTGCTGCCAGCGATGAATTACCGTTTTCGGCACTGGCCTTCAAAATTATGGCCGATCCGTATGTCGGCAAATTGGCATTTTTCAGAGTATATTCAGGTAAATTGCAGTCTGGTTCCTACGTTTTCAATTCTACCAAGAGTAAAAAAGAACGTATTGGGCGTATTTTGCAAATGCATGCCAATCACCGTGAAGAAATTGAAGAAGTCTATACCGGTGATATAGCGGCTGCTGTTGGTTTGAAAGATACTATAACCGGCGACACCCTATGCGACGATAAAGCGCCAATCATATTGGAATCAATGGTGTTCCCGGAACCTGTTATATCGGTTGCTGTTGAACCAAAAACCAAAGGCGACCAGGAAAAAATGGGTATTGCTTTACAAAGACTGGCTGAGGAAGATCCGACGTTCCGTATCCATACCGATACCGAAACAGGGCAGACCATTATTTCTGGTATGGGTGAACTGCATTTGGAAATAATTGTAGACCGGCTGTTGCGTGAGTTTAAAGTACAATGTAATGTTGGTAAGCCACAAGTTGCTTATCGTGAAACAATCCGCAAATCAGTTAAAGCCGAAGGTAAGTTTGTCCGCCAATCCGGTGGTCGCGGTCAGTACGGTCATTGCTGGCTGGAACTGGAACCGCTTGAGCCGGGCAGTGGATTTGTATTTGAGAACAAAGTCGTCGGCGGTGCAATTCCTAAAGAATATATTAATCCAATTGAAGCCGGCGTCAAAGAAGCGATGGAAAACGGCGTTGTTGCCGGATATCCGGTGGTCGATGTAAAGGTTACAGTATATGATGGATCTTATCACGACGTTGACTCGTCCGAAATGGCCTTTAAAATTGCCGGATCAATGGGCTTTAAAGCCGGAGCTACTAAAGCCGGCGCTACACTGCTCGAGCCTTACGTTAAAGTTGAGGTCGTTGTACCGGAAGAGTACATGGGTGACGTTATCGGCGACATGAACTCTCGCCGCGGTCGGATTGAAGGAATGGAATCCCGGGCTGGTGCACAAGTTATCAAAGGATTTGTGCCACTGTCTGAAATGTTTGGTTATGCGACCGACCTAAGATCGAAAACTCAAGGTCGTGGCGTTTACTCCATGGAGTTTGATCACTATGAAGAAGTTCCTAAAAATATATCGGAAGCAATTGTTGCGAAGGTAAAAGGAGCTTAACAATACCTAAACGGTAATTTTTATAAGCACATTATTAAGGAGGCAAAAACAAAATGGCAAAGAAAAAGTTTGAAAGAAACAAACCGCATGTTAACATTGGAACCATTGGTCACGTTGACCACGGTAAAACTACTCTGACTGCAGCTATCACTTTAACACTGTCTAAAAAAGGCGGAGCTGAATTCGTTGCATATGACATGATCGATAAAGCGCCTGAAGAAAGAGAACGTGGTATTACCATTAATACAGCACACGTTGAATATGAAACTGATAATCGTCACTATGCTCACGTTGACTGCCCGGGCCATGCTGACTATGTTAAGAACATGATTACCGGTGCTGCTCAAATGGACGGTGCTATCCTGGTTGTAAGTGCTGCTGACGGCCCAATGCCGCAAACTCGTGAACATATTCTCTTGGCACGCCAAGTAGGTGTTCCGGCGATGGTAGTATTTTTGAACAAAGCTGATATGGTTGATGACGAAGAATTAATGGAATTGGTTGAAATGGAAGTTCGCGAACTTCTTTCATCCTACGATTTCCCTGGCGACGATATTCCTGTAATTAGCGGTTCTGCTTTGAAAGCATTGGAAGGCGATGCTGACTACGAAAAGAAAATTTTCGAACTGATGGCAGCTGTTGATTCGTATATTCCTACTCCGGAACGTGCTACTGATAAACCGTTCTTAATGCCTGTTGAAGATGTTTTCACTATTACCGGTCGTGGTACTGTTGCTACCGGTCGTGTAGAACGTGGCATGGTTAAAGTCGGCGATAACGTAGAAATCGTTGGTATGCAAGAAAAGGCTAAAACTACAGTTGTAACCGGCGTTGAAATGTTCCGTAAACTGCTCGACCAAGCAGTAGCCGGCGATAATATCGGTGCTTTGCTGCGCGGTATTGACCGTAAAGAAATTGAAAGAGGACAAGTTTTAGCAAAACCTGGTTCAATTAATCCGCATACAAAATTCAAAGGTGAAGTTTATGTACTGACTAAAGAAGAAGGCGGTCGTCACACACCATTTTTCGATGGATACCGTCCACAATTCTATTTCCGTACAACTGACGTTACCGGTGTAGCTCATCTGCCTGAAGGTACAGAAATGGTAATGCCTGGCGATAATGTTACAATGAGTATTGAGTTGATTACTCCGATTGCTATGGAAGTAGGACTGCGTTTTGCTATTCGCGAAGGCGGCCGTACTGTTGGCGCCGGTGTAGTAACTGAGATTGTTGGCTAAAATTGTTGGATGCAGGGGCGTTCATAAGAGCGCCCCTGTATTAAGCGATGAAGCGAAAGGTTGCCTTTAGAAAAAGGGGAATTTTCGCTGAGATAGTCCGTTCAAGAAACTGGGCGATAAGGAGGATTTATAAATGCCTAAACAACAAAAAATTAGAATTAGATTAAAAGCATATGATCATAGGGCCCTTGACCAAAGCGCGACAAAAATAGTTGATACAGCAAAGAGGACAGGTGCATTGGTATCAGGTCCGATTCCGCTTCCTACAGAAAAAAACATTTTTACTATTCTGCGTTCACCACATGTCAATAAGGATTCACGTGAACAATTTGAAATGCGCACCCATAAGCGCCTGATTGACATTTTAGAGCCAACCCCCAAGACGGTAGATGCTCTGATGCGTCTGGATCTGCCGGCCGGGGTGGACATTGAGATCAAGCTGTAGGAGGAGGTGGCAATAATGGCTAAAAGCATATTAGGAAAAAAACTGGGTATGACACAAATTTTCACAAAAGAAGGTAAGGTTGTGCCTGTTACTGTGGTGGAAGCAGGTCCTTGTGTTGTACTGCAAAATAAAACGACTGAGAATGATGGCTATAATGCAGTGCAATTGGGATTTAGCACTGCTAAAGATAAACATGTTACCAAGCCAATGAAGGGACATTTTGCGAAAGCCGGCGTAAAACCGGTAAAATTTATTCGTGAACTGCGGCTGACTGATCCTTCGGAGTACACTGTCGGTCAAGAACTTAGTGTTGATATGTTTGCGGAAGGTGAAATGGTTGATGTATCCGGTGTTAGTAAAGGTAAAGGATTTGCCGGTGGCATCAAGCGCCACAACTTTGCCCGTGGACCTATGGCTCACGGATCAAAATCACATCGTGAACCTGGTTCTATCGGTTCCCGCATGAGTGGACCTGGTGGTAAAGTATTCAAAGGTAAAAAGCTTCCCGGACGTATGGGCGGCGAAAAAGTTACAATTCAACGATTAACTGTTACCCGAGTAGATGCGGCTCGCAACTTGCTGTTGATTAAAGGTGCAATTCCCGGTCCCAAGGGCAGTTTCGTGATGATAAAAAATACGGTAAAACCCAAGAAATAATCTAACTGTTTGCTAAGAAAGGAGGATGTACTACATGCCAAAAGTAGCAGTATACGATATCACCGGTGCTGCAACTGGTGAAATTGAATTAAATGATGATGTCTTTGGTGTAGCTGTAAATGAAGCGCTGATTCATCAAGCAGTAGTCAGACAAATGGCTAATCAGCGATTGGGCACAGCCTCGACCAAGACCAAAGGATTAGTTCGTGGCGGCGGCAAGAAGCCGTGGAGACAAAAAGGAACAGGCCGGGCTCGTGCCGGTAGTATCCGTTCACCATTATGGGTAGGTGGTGGTACTGTTTTTGGACCACAACCACGTTCATATGCATTCAGCATGCCGAGAAAGGCACGCCGATTGGCAATTAAATCGGCATTATCAGCCAAAGTAGCTGCGGGTGAATTGTTAGTTGTAGAAGATATCCAATTCAGTCAGCCAAAGACCAAGAACGTTGTAAACTTGCTGGCTAACTTTAATTCTGCAGAGCAAAAAGCATTGATCATAACTGACGTTGCAAATGAAAATGTAGCAAAGTCATCCCGTAATATTCCCGGAGTAAAGAATATCACATCACTTACACTTAATGTAATTGATATTCTCCATCACGATAAAGTACTTGTAACTAAAGATGCAGTCACCAAGATAGAGGAGGTGCTTGCATAATGGAAAAAACATTTCGCGATATTCTCATTCGCCCAGTTATCACTGAAAAAACATCTAACCTGATGCAAGATAATAAGTATACTTTTATTGTAGCGCTTAAAGCTAATAAAGTTGAAATCCGGCAAGCTGTTGAGAAAATTTTTAAAGTTAAAGTATTAGATGTTAATACCATTCGCGTAATGGGTAAAATGAAACGAATGGGACGTACTCAAGGAAAACGCCCAGATTACAAAAAAGCAATTGTGAAATTAGCACCCGGCGAGAGTATTGAATTTTTTGAGGGTGTATAAAACATTTGGGTAAAAAGGAGGGACAAATATGGCAGTAAAAAACTTTAAACCGTACGCTCCAGGACGCAGATTTATGACTGTGGCATCATTTGATGAAATTACCACAGATAAACCGGAGAGTTCATTGCTCGAGCGTCTGCAAAAACACAGTGGCCGTAACCAACAAGGCCGACTGACTGTTAGACATCAGGGCGGCGGTCATAAACGCATGTATAGAATTATCGATTTCAAACGCAATAAAGACGGTATTCCCGCTAAAGTTGCAACGATTGAATACGATCCTAACCGTTCGGCAAGAATCGCCTTGTTGCATTACGTCGATGGCGAAAAACGCTACATTTTGGCTCCTAACGGATTAAAAGTCGGCGACATGGTTATGAGCGGACCGGAAGCGGATATCAAGGTTGGCAATGCTTTGCCGCTGAAAAATATCCCAGTCGGTACTATGATTCATAATATCGAAATGAAAATTGCCAAAGGCGGTCAATTAGTAAGATCGGCCGGCGCTGCCGCCCAACTGATGGCCAAAGAGAAAGAACATGCCTTGTTAAGACTGCCTTCCGGCGAATTGAGGAAAGTGCATGTAAACTGTAAGGCTACTGTTGGTCAAGTTGGTAATTTGGAGCATGAAAATATTTCGATCGGTAAGGCTGGACGTTCACGGTGGTTAGGTATTCGTCCAGCAAACCGCGGTGTTGCTATGAACCCGATCGACCATCCGCATGGTGGTGGTGAAGGTCGTTCGCCGGTTGGCCGTAAACATCCGGTTACTAAATGGGGTAAACCTGCCCATGGTGCCAAAACACGTAAATCGAAGCCGTCGGATCGGATGATCGTTAAGAGAAGAACGAAATAATGCGGTTGAGAAGGGAGGCTAAGTGAGTGTCAAGATCAGTTAAAAAAGGACCTTATGTCCATGAAAGTGTATTAAAGAAGATAGATGCCATGAATGCCGCAAATGAAAAAAAGGTTATTAAAACCTGGTCGCGTAGTTCTACTATTTTACCGACGTTTGTCGGACACACAATTGCCGTACATGACGGTCGCAAACATGTACCGGTATATATCACCGAAGATATGGTAGGCCATAAACTTGGAGAATTTGCACCTACGCGTACTTTCAAAGGGCATGGAAATACAGAAAGATCAACATCGTTGAAATAGCATCGAGAGGGGGTTAACACATGGAAGCCAGAGCAGTTGCAAAATATATTCGTATTGCGCCGCGAAAAGTACGGATTGTTATGGACTTGATCCGCGGTCGAGGCGTAGGTGAAGCTTTCGCGATATTAAAACATACCCCGAAAGTTGCGTCTGAAGTCATCGAAAAAGTACTCAAATCCGCCGTTGCTAACGCAGAACACAATTATGATATGAATGCTGATAACCTTTATGTTGCACAAGCCTTTGTTGATCAAGGACCGACTTTGAAGCGCATTCATCCTCGCTCACGTGGCCAGGCGTTTAAAATATTGAAACGCAGCAGCCATGTTACAGTGATAGTAAAAGAAAAACAATAAGGCGGAAGACGAAGGAGGGAAAACGTAGTGGGTCAAAAAGTTAATCCGCATGGTCTGCGGCTCGGCGTTATCAAGACTTGGGATGCTAAATGGTACGCTGACAAAGATTATGCTAATAATTTGCTTGAAGATATAAAAATGCGTGAGTTTCTTAAACAAAAACTATTTACTGCGGGTATATCCCGAATTGAAATAGAACGTGCTGCCAATCGTGTTCGGGTGACCATTCATACGGCAAAACCGGGCATGGTTATTGGCCGCGGTGGAAGCAACATCGAAGAAATCAAAAAACAATTAAAGTCTATGACCGAAGGTAATGTTGATCTGAATATTGCTGAAGTAAAACAACCGGAATTAGATGCAACTTTGGTTGCTGAAAACATTGCATCACAATTGGAAAGACGTATTGCGTTCAGAAGAGCTATGAAACAGGCAGTTACCCGTACAATGCGGATGGGAGCAAAAGGAATAAAAGTTATGGTCAGCGGTCGTCTGGGCGGTGCTGAAATTGCCCGTGCCGAAAGCTATCGTGAAGGAAGTATCCCATTGCACACCCTGCGTGCAGATATTGATTATGGTACGGCTGAAGCACATACTACTTACGGACGAATCGGCGTAAAAGTATGGGTTTATAAAGGAGAAGTATTACCAGAACCGAAACAAAGTTCCCCGCAACAAAAAGGTGCTGCCTCACAGGAAGGGAGCGATGAATAATGCTGTTACCGAAAAGAGTAAAACATCGTAAACAACATCGCGGCCGTATGACCGGTAAAGCTAATAGAGGTAATGAAGTGACGCATGGCCTGTACGGTCTCGCTGCTTTGGAACCTGCTTGGATAACTAACCGCCAAATTGAAGCAGCCCGTATTGCTATGACCCGTTATATTAAACGTGGTGGTAAAGTATGGATCAAAATATTCCCGGATAAGCCGATTACTGCTAAGCCGGCTGAGACTCGCATGGGTAGCGGAAAAGGATCACCTGAATACTGGGTAGCGGTAGTAAAACCCGGCCGTGTTATGTTTGAAATGGACGGAGTAACCGAGGAAATCGCTAAGGAAGCAATGCGTTTGGCGGCACATAAATTGCCCATCAAGACTAAATTTGTTAAACGGGAAGAAGTGGCAGAATCAGCTCCGCAAGTTAAAGAAGAAGTGGGTGGTGAAGTAGATGAAGGCTAATGACATCCGCGATTTGACTGAAATGGAACTGGATCAAAAACTAGCGGGACTAAAAGAAGAGTTGTTTAATCTACGGTTTCGACTGGCAACAGGCCAATTGGAAAACCCAATGCGGTTGCATGAAGTAAGAAAAACAATAGCCCGTATTAAGACCATCCAACGCGAACGCGAATTGAAAGCGCAATAGATATCATCAACCGAGCGGGAAGGAGGTTTAACTTGTGACAGAAAGAAATGATCGTAAAGTACGTATTGGCAAAGTAATTAGTGATAAGATGCAAAAAACCGTCGTGGTTGCCGTAGAACGCTTAGTACAACATCCGCTGTATAATAAAGGGGTCAAACAGACGGTTAAATTTAAGGCTCATGATGAAAATAATGAAAGCCATATTGGCGATACTGTAAAAATTATGGAAACTCGTCCGTTGTCGAAAGAAAAGAATTGGCGAGTTGTGGAAATAATAGAAAAAGCTAAGTAATTCGAGGGGCTAGTACTGCAAAAGGAGGGATACAAATGATTCAACAACAGACTATCCTCAATGTTGCTGACAACACCGGTGCTAAACAAATAATGTGCATCCGTGTTTTGGGTGGATCTTACCGTCGTTACGCTAACATTGGCGATGTAATAGTTGCTGCTGTTAAAGATGCATCACCCGGTGGCGTTGTCAAAAAAGGTGACGTAGTTAAAGCTGTCGTAGTTCGTTCGCATAAAGGTTTGCGCCGGGAAGATGGTTCCTATATTCGCTTTGATGAAAATGCTGCTGTAATCATTAAGGAAGATAAAAGCCCAAGAGGTACCCGTATTTTTGGGCCAGTGGCCAGAGAACTGCGCGAGAAGGATTTTATGAAAATCATTTCGCTGGCACCTGAAGTAATTTAGTCCGGTAAAAAAGTGAAGTCTAAGGAGGTGTCTAATATGGCTGACGTCAACAAACTACACGTCAAAAAAGGCGATACAGTAGTGATATTATCTGGCAAGGATAAAGGCAAAAAGGGTAAAATCATTGAAGCCTTGCCGAAAAAAGGCAAAGTTGTAGTAGAAGGCGTGAATAAAGTTAAACGCCACACTAAACCAACTCAAAGCATGCCTCAAGGCGGCATAATGGTTAAAGAAGCTCCAATCCATTCGGCTAAAGCTATGCTGGTATGTCCGGCTTGTGATAAACCGACCCGTATTAAAAAGTCAGCGCTGACTAACGGAAAGATGGCGCGTACTTGTAAAAAATGCGGAGAAATCATCGACAAAGATAAATAATCCTTGCAGAAGGGAGGTAACTGAGCATGTCCAGAATGAAAGATAAGTATGTAAACGAAGTGATGCAGGCGCTAATGGATAAATTTGGCTATAAGAATGTCATGGAAATTCCGCAAATCAATAAAGTTGTCATTAACATGGGCGTAGGCGAAGCTGTTGCAAATCCCAAAGTGCTCGATGCAGCGGTAAATGATCTGACGCTGATTGCCGGGCAAAAACCGGTTATCACCAGAGCTAAAAAATCAGTTGCAGCTTTCAAAATCCGTGAAAACATGCCGATCGGCACCAAAGTAACATTGCGCGGCGAAAGAATGTATCACTTCTTAGATAAATTGATGAATGTTGCTTTACCACGGGTACGCGATTTTCGTGGTGTAAGCCCTCGCTCATTTGACGGACGCGGTAATTATACTTTAGGTGTAAAAGAACAATTAATTTTCCCGGAAATCGATTACGATAAGATTGATAAAATTCGCGGAATGGATATCATTATAGTCACCACTGCTAAAACAGATGAAGAAGCAAGAGAGCTTCTTAGACTAATGGGTATGCCGTTCAGCGCATAAAAAGGAGGGAAACAAGTGGCTAAAACCGCACTGATTGAGAAATGGAAACGCGAACCAAAGTTTAAAGTGCGTAAATACAATAGATGTAAAGTTTGTGGCCGTCCACACGGCTATATGCGTAAATTTGGAATGTGCCGTATTTGTTTTAGAGAGTTCAGTTATAAAGGTGCTATTCCGGGCGTAACAAAAGCCAGCTGGTAGAAAAAAACAGGAAGGGGGTATATTTGATGGTAATGACTGATCCAATTGCTGATATGCTTACCCGTATTCGTAACGCAAATTCGGTTTATCATGATAAAGTAGAAATACCGGCTTCACGCGTGAAGCAAGCGGTAGTATCTATTCTTAAAGATGAAGGGTTCATTAAAGATTTTGAAGTCATCGAAGATGATAAGCAGGGTGTATTACGGGTGAATTTAAAATATGGACCAAATCGCGAGAAAGTTATAACGGGTATAAAACGTATTTCAAAACCGGGCCTACGGGTGTATGCCAAAAAAGATCAACTACCCAGAGTATTAGGGGGGTTAGGAATCGCTATTATTTCTACGTCGCAAGGAATTATGACTGATAAGCAGGCACGTAAAACCGGCCTCGGCGGCGAAGTTATTGCATACGTTTGGTAGAATTACTTACAGATAGGAGGTGTGCACATGTCGAGAATAGGAAGAAAACCGATTGAGCTTCCCAAAGACGTTACCGTTAAATTGGATGGCAATGAAGTTTTTGTTAAAGGCCCGAAAGGTGAACTTTCCCGTGCCATTCATAAAGATATGATCATTAAAATTGATAATGGCGTTTTAACAGTAGAACGTCCGTCAGACAATAAAGAGCATAGATCATTGCATGGATTGTCCCGTACACTCATTAATAATATGGTGGTTGGAGTAACCCAAGGATTCTCCAAAACGCTTGAAATTAGCGGTGTAGGTTATAGAGCTTCGAAATCCGGTACAAATCTTAACCTGACCCTTGGATTTTCCCATCCGGTTGTTGTTGAACCGCCACAAGGAATTACAATCGATGTTCCGGCACCAAACAAAATTATTATCTCCGGTATTAATAAAGAAAGCGTTGGTGCATTAGCTGCTAAAGTACGGTCGTTCCGTGAACCGGAACCGTATAAAGGTAAAGGTATTCGCTATGAAGGCGAACGTGTACGTCGTAAAGTTGGTAAAGCCGGCGGTAAAGGTAAGAAGTAGGATTCTAAACGAAAGGAGTGACTATCTTGCTTCATAAGGAAAATAAAAATGCGAATCGCCAGAAACGTCACCTGCGTTCGCGTAAAAAGATAATTGGTACTTGCGAAAGACCACGTCTGAATGTATATCGCAGTTTAACCAATATTTATGCTCAAATTATCGATGATGAAACAGGCAAAACGTTGGTAGCTGCCAGTACTTTAGACAAAGAAATCGCCAAAGAAGTAGAATATGGCGGTAACATTGAAGCCGCACAATCAGTTGGCAAACTGGTTGCAATGCGGGCAAAAGATAAAGGAATTGAAAAAGTTGTATTTGATCGCGGAGGCTATATCTATCATGGCCGGATAGCTGCTTTAGCACAAGCTGCGCGTGAAGCAGGACTAGAATTTTAGAAAAGGAGGGACATAAATGGCAAGAATTGACTATACAACTCTTGATTTAAAAGAAAAAGTAGTTTATATAAACCGTGTAGCCAAAGTTGTTAAGGGCGGTCGCCGTTTTTCATTTAGTGCGTTGGTTGTAGTCGGAGATGAAAACGGACACGTTGGCTGCGGTTTGGGTAAAGCTGCCGAGGTACCTGAAGCAATTCGTAAAGGTGTCGAAGATGCCAAAAAGAATTTGATTTTAGTTCCACTTGTCGGCACAACAATTCCCCATGAAATTATCGGCATATTTGGTGCTGGAAGGGTATTATTAAAACCAGCAGCAGAAGGTACCGGAGTAATTGCCGGAGGTCCTGTTCGTGCAGTATTGGAACTTGCCGGTGTCCGTGATATCTTAACAAAATCATTGGGATCATCCAATGCGAACAATATGGTTCGGGCTACACTTAAAGGGCTAGAGCAACTTAAACGGGCTCAAGAAGTGGCTCAACTCCGTGGCAAAACTACTCAGGAACTTTTAGGCTAAGGAGGCAGCATGATGGATAAAATTAAAATCACGCTAACCAGAAGCCTGATCGGTAGACCTGAGGATCAACGTGCTACAGTAAGGGCTCTGGGATTGAGAAAATTGCATCATTCGGTAATTCAAGATGATGTACCAACAATTCGCGGTATGATTAGAAAAATTGAACATCTTGTAAGTATCGAAAAAATATAAGACTAGATCAAGGAGGTGCAACCATGAAATTACATGAATTATCTCCGGCACCCGGTTCAAAAAAAGCTCGCACTCGTGTTGGACGCGGCCTTGGTTCCGGTCTTGGCAAAACAAGCGGCAGAGGTCATAAAGGGCAGAAAGCCCGTACCGGCGGCGGTGTTAGACCAGGATTTGAAGGCGGTCAAAAACCATTGTATTTGCGCTTACCAAAACGAGGTTTTTATAACAATTTCTCAAAAGATTATGCTGAGATCAATGTAGGAGAACTGAATCGTTTTGATGACGGTGCTATAGTTGATCCGGTATCTTTGATTGAGATCGGTTTGGTTAAAAATATTCGGGACGGCGTTAGGATTCTTGGTAATGGAGAATTGGAGAAAGCTCTAACTGTTAAAGCAATGGGCTTCACAAAGTCAGCGGCAGAAAAAATTCAGGCTGCCGGCGGAAAAGTTGAGGTGATTTAGGTGCTGTCAGCCCTATCTAACATACTCAAAATTACGGAACTAAGGAAAAAAGTCGTTTTCACATTAGCTATGTTTCTGGTATTTAGAGCCGGTACTCATATTCCCGTACCGGGAGTGAATGCCTCAGTTATTGAGCAACTGTTTACAAGCGGCAATTTATTAGGTATGCTTGACTTGTTTTCCGGCGGTGCATTAAGTAAATTTTCGATTTTCGCCATGAGTATTACGCCGTATATCAATGCGTCAATTATATTGCAACTGTTGACAGTAGTAGTACCTAAATTCGAACAGTGGGCTAAAGAAGGCGAAGAAGGCAGAAAGAAATTAACCCAAGTTACCCGTTACGGTACAGTTGTATTAGGATTTGTGCAGGCCATCGGTATGGCCTACGGATTGCGTGCGGCAATCATAAATCCGGGTATTGGTTCAATTATGCTGATTGCTTTGACGCTTACGACCGGAACAGTATTTTTGATGTGGCTAGGTGAGCAAATAACCGAAAAAGGAATCGGCAATGGTATTTCATTAATTATTTTTGCCGGTATTGTTTCAAGGTTACCTGATGGCATTTATGTCATATACCAGTATTTGAAAGCCGGCACAATAAATCCATTCAACTTAATATTGTTCCTGCTTATTGCCGTGGCAATGATTGTATTTGTAATTGCCATTCAACAAGGGCAGCGTAAAATTCCAGTTCAATACGCCAAGCGAGTGGTGGGCCGGAAAATGTATGGCGGTCATAGCAGCCATATTCCGTTGAAGGTCAACCAAGCAGGCGTTATTCCAATTATCTTTGCGTCATCTGTGTTAATGTTCCCGGTAACGATCGCTCAGTTTGTAAATGTAGCATGGATCAAAACTGTAGCGGACTGGTTTGCATGGGGTACACCGTTGCAAACAATATTATACGCGTTATTAATTGTTTTCTTTACGTATTTTTATACGGCAGTTACCATGAATATCACAGATATGGCAGATAATATGAAAAAATACGGTGGATTTATTCCAGGGTTAAGACCAGGTAAACCAACCGCTGATTATTTGGATCGTGTAATGAGCCGGATCACTTTAGCCGGTGCAATATTCTTGGCTTTAATAGCCATACTGCCGAATTTTATCGTATGGGCTACAAAAATCCAAGGTGTCTATTTTGGTGGTACCGCTTTATTAATCGTAGTAGGTGTTGCGCTTGATACCATGAAGCAAATTGAGGCGCTGATTCTGATGCGGCACTATCAAGGCTTTATGAAGTAGGAGGCGCAGAGAATGTATATACTTTTGATGGGACCACCAGGTGCTGGTAAAGGAACTCAGGCCGCACTGCTTGTAGAGAAATTTAGCATTCCGCATATTTCTACCGGTGACATGTTCCGCGCGGCTGTGAAAGAAGGAACAGAACTGGGTAGAGAAGCAAAGAAATATATGGATGCCGGCGAGCTTGTGCCTGATGAAGTCACTATTGGTATTGTCAAAGAGGGACTGTCAAAACCAAATTGTAAAGAAGGCTTCATTTTAGATGGTTTTCCCCGCACTTTAGAACAGGCTGAAGCACTGGACAAAACACTTGACGATATGGGAATCAAATTGACCCGCGTTGTTAACATATTTGTGCCGGCTGAAGAATTAGTAAGCAGGATAACTGGCCGCCGAATCTGTAAAAGCTGCGGCGCCACATATCATATAGCGTACAATCCTTCGGCCCAACCGGGTAAATGCGACAAATGCAACGGTGAACTATATCAGCGTAATGATGACCAAGAAGATACAGTAAAAAATCGCCTGGATGTCTATCGGGCTCAGACGGAACCATTAATCCAATACTATAAGCAGCAGAACGTATACAGCGAAATTGACGGGCGCCAAGACATTGACAAAGTGTTTGCGGATGTTGTAACAGGCATTCGGGGCGAGAACTCATGATTATTTTTAAATCTGATCGGGAAATTCAGTATTTGCGTGATGCCGGGCAAATAGTAGCTGGAGCATTAAATGAAGTCAGAAAAGCGGTTAAGCCTGAAGTTACAACACTGAAACTGGATCAAATTGCCGAAGAATATATTAAAAGATGCGGTGCAAAACCAGCATTTAAGGGATATCACGGCTATCCGGGGAATATCTGTACGTCAGTCAATGATGAGGTAGTGCATGGCATTCCCGGATTAAAAAAGCTAAAAAATGGAGATAATGTAAGTATTGATTGCGGTGCGGTAATCAATGGTTATAATGGTGATGCTGCGATTACCGTTCCGGTCGGAGATATTGATGACGAGGTACAAAAGCTGCTTACTGTTACCGAGGAAAGCTTGTATAAGGGTATTGAAAAAGCTGTAGTCGGAAATAGATTAAGCGACATATCTCATGCCGTTCAAACACACGCAGAGAGATATGGCTATGGTGTAGTTCGTGATTATGTTGGGCATGGGATCGGCAGGAATATGCACGAGGATCCTCAAATACCTAACTTTGGTGCTCCTGGCCGCGGCCCACGATTGCAAGCCGGTATGGTGTTAGCAATAGAGCCTATGATCAACATGGGGACCTATGAAGTTAAAACGTGTGACGACGGATGGACAGTAGTGACTGAGGACGGTTCAAGATCGGCCCATTTTGAGCATACGGTGGCCATAACCCCAGATGGTCCGGATATACTAACCAAACAAAATAAAGGCTGAGTTAACATTGATTTGTTTTAGTCGGGATGTCTGCCAAGGAATTTTGCAAACTTTGGCGGACACCGCAAAATGTGTGCAAAGCGGACGAGGAGGGAAATCTCGTGTCCAAACAGGATGTAATTGAAGTAGAAGGTACAGTTGTCGAAGCCTTGCCCAATGCTATGTTCCAAGTTAAGTTGGACAATGGCCATATCGTAATGGCTCATATATCAGGCAAAATCAGAATGAATTTTATCCGAATTTTGCCTGGTGACAAAGTGACGGTCGAATTGACGCCATACGACTTGAAGCGTGGACGAATCACTTACCGTTTCAAATAAACACGAAAGGCAAGGAGGCATAAACATGAAAGTCAGACCATCAGTAAAACCCATATGTGAAAAATGTAAAATAATTAAACGTAAAGGTCATGTGATGGTAATTTGTGAAAATCCTAAACACAAACAAAAACAAGGCTAGGAGGTGGACGATAGATGGCACGTATTGCGGGTGTAGATTTACCGCGTGATAAAAGAGTTGAAGTAGCGTTAACATATATTTATGGACTTGGCTTAACGTTATCCCAGGAAATATTGACTGCAACCAATATCAATCCCGATACGCGTGTTCGCGATTTAACTGAAGAAGAAATCGCAAAACTGCGTGAAACTATTGATAAAAATTATAAAGTAGAAGGCGATTTACGCCGGGAAGAATCGTTAAATATAAAGCGGCTTATCGAAATAGGATCTTACCGGGGAAGAAGACATCGCCAAGGCTTGCCGGTTAGAGGCCAACGCACTAAAACTAATGCTCGGACTCGAAAAGGCCCGAAAAAGACCGTAGGAGCCAAACGTAAATAAATAATAAAGGAGGGATAATTGGTGGTTGCAAAGAAAGTCGTACGCACAAAAAGAAAAGAACGTAAAAATATTGAGCGTGGTGTAGCTCACATTCGCTCAACTTTCAATAATACAATCGTTACGATTACGGATACTCATGGTAATGCCCTTTCTTGGGCTAGTGCAGGCGGCCTCGGTTTCAGAGGTTCCCGTAAAAGCACTCCGTTTGCGGCACAAATGGCTGCAGAACAAGCAGCGAAGGCAGCAATGGAACATGGTTTGAAGGAAATCGAAGTATTTGTAAAAGGGCCTGGTTCAGGACGGGAAGCAGCTATTCGCTCGCTGCAGGCTGCCGGTTTGGAAGTAAATATGATCAAAGATGTAACGCCCATTCCTCATAATGGGTGCCGTCCACCAAAACGCAGAAGAGTTTAATAATCGGGAGGTGTTATAAATAAATGGCAAGATATACAGGACCTGTTTGTCGTCAATGTCGTCGCGAGGGTGTTAAATTATATTTAAAAGGCGATAAATGCTATAGTGATAAATGCGCTTTTACCAAGCGTAGTTATGCTCCTGGCCAACATGGCCAAGGCCGTAAAAAAGTATCTGAGTATGGTATTCAGCTCAGAGAAAAACAAAAAGCTCGCCGCATTTACGGAATTTTAGAGCGGCAATTTAGACTTTATTTTGAAAAAGCTGAAAGTCAAAAAGGTATCACCGGTGAAAACTTGTTGGTGTTATTAGAAAGAAGACTTGATAACGTGATATTCCGTTTGGGATTGGCTTCCAGCCGGATTCAAAGTCGACAAATGGTACGGCATGGTCATTTTACGGTTAATGGCCACCGTGTGGACATTCCGTCGTACTTAGTTAAACCCGGCGACGTGATCCAAGTAAAAGAAGGTAGCAAGGAATCTCCTTATTTCAAGGAATTAATGGAAACAATTGGGCAAAAGACTGTACCGGCTTGGCTTGAACTGTCTGCGCAGGATTTGAGTGGTAAAGTTGTACGCTATCCCGGACGTGAAGAAATCGATGTTCCAATTCAAGAGCATCTTATTGTTGAATTGTATTCTAAATAGTCTACCCTCAACCGTAGATATAGCGTAACATGCTAGCGCGTGCCAAAGAGGAGGGTTTTTCCGAATGATGGAAATTGAAAAACCGAGAATTGAGATAGCTGAAAGCAGTGAAGACAACCGTTATGGTAAGTTCATTTGGGAACCGTTAGAACGGGGATATGGAATTACCTTAGGCAACAGTTTACGCCGAGTACTGCTGTCATCATTACCAGGAGCAGCCGTCACTTCAGTAAAAATCGAAGGAGTTCTTCATGAGTTTTCTACTATACCCGGTGTTCGGGAAGATGTTACCGACATAATCTTGAACTTAAAAGAACTGTGTCTCAAAACTTATAATGATGAAACAAAAATTTTGCGCATTGAAGCACGTGGTGAGGGAGAAGTTACCGCAAAAGACATAATTGCTGACCCCGATGTGGAGATTTTGAATCCAGAGCTACATCTTGCCACACTTGACGATGATGCTGTTCTTAATATGGAAATAACAGTAGAACGCGGCCGGGGCTATGTACCTGCCGACAAAAATAAGAAACAGGATCATGTGATTGGGGTCATACCGGTTGATTCCATATTTTCACCGATTGTTCGCGTAAATTATTCCGTAACCGATACCCGGGTTGGTAACGTTACGGATTATGATAAGCTGACATTAGAAGTATGGACAGACGGCAGTATTAAACCGGAAGAGGCAGTTAGTAAAGCTGCCGGTATTATGGTTGCTCATCTAAAACTGTTTCAAAACATGGCCGGAACCAGTGTGGAAGAAGAAGGTCAAGATGGTACGTTTGCAGAAACGCCCGAAGACAATGGCGCAACAACAATGGAAATGACAATTGAAGATTTGGATTTGTCGGTACGGTCGTTTAACTGTTTGAAACGTGCAGGAATAGACACGGTTGCGGAATTAGTACAAAAATCAGAAGAAGATATGATGAAGGTGCGTAATCTCGGTCGAAAATCACTGGAAGAAGTAAAGAAGAAACTGATTGAATTGGGATTAGCACTTGCTGAAAAAGAAGAGTAGGGGAGGGTAGAGTATGGCCTACAGAAAGCTGGGACGTGACTCTAGTGCGAGAAAAGCATTATTTCGTAGTATTTTGACGTCCTTCTTTAAACATGAACGCATTGAGACTACCGAGGCAAAGGCAAAAGAAATCAGCGGTATGGCAGATGAAATGATTACTTTGGCCAAAAAAGGCGATTTACACTCTCGCCGGCAAGCATTATCATTTTTGTTAGACGAAGAAGTAACTAAGAAACTGTTTGACGTAATTGCACCAAAATATAGTGAACGTCAAGGCGGGTATACCCGTATATTAAAATTGGGGCCGCGCCGTGGCGATGCCGCAGATATGGCCATATTGGAATTAGTATAAATATTTAGTGATGTAATAGGGGCGGTCAATTGGTCGCCCCTATTAGCTATGAATTGGGTTGCGAAAGCCATTCGCCTTTATTACGTTGCAGAGGGGCTAAAAAATGGGAGAATTTATAAAAATTGAACATCTGTGTCATAACTACACTGGGCAAAATGACCAAGTAGTAAAAGCACTTGACGATATAGACATGTCAATACAGCGGGGAGAATTTGTTGCAGTAATCGGAACTAATGGGTCCGGCAAATCAACTTTAGCAAAACATCTCAATGCACTGCTGCTGCCATCTGACGGGGACTGTCTGGTAGAAGGAATGAATACCAAGAATGAGGATGATATTTGGAACATCCGCCAAAAAGTGGGCATGGTATTTCAGAATCCGGATAATCAAATAGTCGCTGCCATAGTTGAGGAAGATGTAGCATTTGGACCAGAGAATCTAGGTATACCATCGTCTGAAATTGTTGAGCGGGTAGATTATGCATTGAAGGCCGTAGGAATGCAGGACTATCGCCAGCATGCACCACACTTGTTATCAGGCGGCCAAAAACAGCGAGTTGCCATCGCCGGCATTATTGCTATGCGTCCGCAATGCCTGGTACTAGATGAGCCGACAGCTATGCTTGACCCGCAGGGGCGGCAGGAAGTACTGTCCACAGTTACCCATTTAAACCGTGAGTTTGGGATTACGGTTGTATACATTACCCATTTCATGGAAGAAGCTGTTCAGGCTGACCGGGTAGTGGTTATGGCGCAGGGTAAAGTAGTTATGAGCGGCAGTCCTAAAGAAATATTCAGTAGGGTTGAATTATTAAAAGATCTTGGATTGGAAGTCCCGGTTGCTGCTGATATGGCTTATCGGTTAAATGAAAAGGGGATTAAATTACCTGATCAAATAATTACCAATGAAGAATTGGCGGTGGCATTATGTCAATTATCTTAAATAGCGTTAGTTATCGGTACATGGCAGATACACCTTTTGCCAAAACAGCACTTGACGATATTAATCTGGAAATAGCCAAAGGTGAGTTTGTGGGCGTAATCGGTCATACCGGGTCTGGTAAATCAACATTGATGCAGCATTTAAACGGCTTGTTAAAGCCTTCTGATGGACAAGTAATGATTGAAGATGTCAATATTCACGACAAATCCCAACAAGCCAAAGATATGCGGCGAAAAGTAGGTATGGTATTTCAATATCCCGAACATCAGCTATTTGAAGAAACTGTATTTGAAGATATAGCATTTGGTCCGCGCAACATGGGTATAGATGAAGCGGAAGTAGAAGAACGGGTTATTTGGGCTATGCAATTTGTTGGACTGGATTATGAAGAGTACGCAAAACGGTCACCATTTCAATTGAGCGGTGGCCAAATGCGTCGCGTGGCAATTGCCGGAGTAATAGCAATGAAACCGGAATATCTGATATTGGATGAACCATCAGCGGGACTTGATCCGCGCGGCCGCAATGAAATATTTGAACAAATAGCAAAACTATATCAAACAACAGGTATTACGGTAGTATTGGTTTCGCATAATATGGAGGAAGTTGCGCGTTTAGTTAATCGTTTGATTGTCATGCATAGCGGCAATATTATTTTAGACGGGCCGCCGGCGCAAATATTTCAGTTCCATCAGCCTGAACTATTATCTGCCGGTGTTGATGTGCCTAATGTAACCGCACTGCTGGCACTGTTAAAACAACAAGGTTTAGCGGTGGATCAAAGTATTCTTACTCATGCTGAAGCTGCCGACTCAATTTACCAAGCAATAAGGAGGCAGCAATCATGTTGACCGATATTACCCTAGGACAATATTTTCCGGGAAATTCTTTTATCCACCGGCTTGATCCCCGAACGAAGATTATCAGCACCTTAATATTTATTGCCAGCATTTTTTTAGCTGAGAGTTATTATTCATATATGTTTTTATTGTCGTTTTGTGTAGCCGTCAGCATTGCGTCGGAATTGCCGTATAAATTAATTCTGCGGTCGATTAAACCATTGTGGATTCTGGTCGTGTTGACGTTATTAATTCACATCTTCACGACCCCCGGAACCACACTATTTAAGATAGGCCCGGCTTCCGTTACCCAAGAAGGAATCAGTCAAGGCATATTGATGTCATTGCGGTTGCTGTTGCTGATCGTAGTGTCATCATTACTGACTTATACAACATCACCGATCGTATTGACTGATGGTATCGAGCACTTATTGAATCCATTCCGTAAAATCGGAGTTCCGGCTCATGAATTGGCTATGATGATGACAATTGCCTTGCGGTTTATTCCGACACTGCTCGAGGAAACCGATCGAATTATAAAAGCGCAAATGTCCCGTGGTGCCGACTTTTCTTCCGGAAACATTCTGCAGCGGGCCAAGAGTTTAGTGCCGCTATTAGTGCCGCTATTTATCAGCGCATTTCGCCGGGCGGATGAGTTAGCTGTGGCCATGGAAGCGAGATGCTACCGCGGCGGAACGAATCGAACCAGGATGAAGGTATTGCGGCTGGCTGTAATCGATGCCGTAGCTTTTGGGCTTATTATTGGGCTGGTCGGTATACTGATTTATTTGCGTTGGGGACAGGTGTATGCGTAACATAAAGTTAGTAGTCGCCTATGATGGTACGGCATATCACGGTTTTCAGCGCCAGGACAATGCGCTGACTGTACAGCAAGTGTTGGAAGAGGCCATAGGTACAATCATGAATGAGCCGGTGAAGATTACCGGCGCGGCAAGAACCGATGCCAAAGTACATGCTTTTGGCCAGGTTGTAAACTTTAAAACCACGGCAAAAATCCCGTTAACCAATATTCCTCGCGCTGTTCAATCACGCTTGCCGGATGATATTACAATTAAAACGGCTGAACAGGTAAACAACGATTTTCATGCCCGTTATAGTGCTCACAGTAAAAAATATCGATACCAGATATATCAAGCAAAACCAAGTGACCCATTTCTGCGCAACTTTACTTGGCATATCCGGCAAGGATTGGATATTGAGGCCATGGATCAGGCAGCGCGGTTGATTGAAGGCCGACATGATTTTTCAGCATTCAGAGCCAGCGGAAGTGCGCCTGTTAATCCGGTTCGAACAATGTTTTTTTCCCGGGTAACTTGTCAGGAGCGTATAATTGTATATGAAGTATGGGGAACCGGATTTTTGTATCATATGGTCAGGAATATTGTGGGCACGCTGGTAGATATTGGGATGAAGCGAATTACGCTGCCACAATTTCAAAACATCTTAATCAGCAGGCAGCGAGCGCTAGCTGGCATAACAGCGCCGCCGCAAGGACTTTTTTTACAGGAAGTATTGTATGAATTTCTTGACATTGACAAGTGATTTTATTACAATGTTTGTATGAGATTTTTGCCATGATTTCCACTAGCCCCGGAACTCAAAGGAAAAAAATCATAGGTCATAGGTAAGTTCGCTAGTGAGGAGGGATATTAGGATGAAAACGTATATGGCAAAAGCCGCCGACATAGAACGCAAATGGTATGTAGTAGACGCTGAAGGAAAAACGCTTGGTAGATTGGCTGTTGAGGTTGCTAAAGTATTACGTGGCAAAAACAAGCCGACCTTTACACCGCATGTAGATACAGGAGACCATGTCATCGTAGTAAATGCTGATAAAATCGTGCTAACCGGTAAAAAACTGATTCAAAAAACGTATTTCCGTCATTCCGGCTATCCGGGAGGAACTACCTTTACTACAGCCGGTAAAATGCTGGCCGATAAACCGGAACGCGTCATTGAATTAGCTGTAAAAGGCATGCTGCCGAAAAACAGTTTGGGTCGCGACATGTTCCGCAAATTGCAAGTATATCGTGGGCCTGAACACCCACATGCAGCACAAAAACCAGAAGTGCTGGAAATTAACGTTAGATAACCGGAAAGGAGGAACATCAAATGGCATTAGTGAGCTATTACGGTACAGGCCGTAGGAAAACATCGGTTGCCAGAGTTCGTCTGGTTCCGGGTGCAGGAAAGATTGTTGTAAACGAACGTGAATTGACCGATTATTTTGGTCTTAAAACATTAGAACTAATTGTCAAACAACCGTTGAACTTGACTGACACGATTGGTAAATATGATGTATTAGCAAATGTAATCGGCGGTGGAATTTCAGGCCAAGCAGGCGCTATTCGTCATGGTATTGCCCGCGCATTATTGAAAGTGGACGGAGAATATCGTCCGGCTTTGAAAAAAGCAGGTCTATTGACCCGTGACCCGCGCGAAAAAGAACGCCGTAAATATGGATTGAAGAAAGCCCGTAAGGCTTCCCAATTCTCTAAACGTTAATATTGTAGATGTAAAAAAAACCGGAATGATTCAATCATTCCGGTTTTTTACATCTACAGGAAATGAGGTCAGAAAGTCGTGACCAAAGTTAGTCGAATATTATCTGTCAGATAAATAAATAGGGGCTTCTTTGGCCAGCTTAGCTTGATTTGGACCAATCATACCTTGGGTAACCATTGCTGACAACACAACTGCCTGCCTGTCTTTAGCTGCTTTAAAATTAGCAAACGGCGAATATACAGATGGGGCATTAGGGATACCGGCTAGCATTGCCGCTTCCGGCAGGGTCAGATCCTGTGGCACTTTGCGGAAGTAGAGCTGGGAGGCTTCACTTATACCATAAGCGCCCGAGCCGAAGTAAATAGTATTAAGGTACATCTCCAGAATTTCTTCCTTTGAATAATGGTGCTCTAGGGCTATGGCTAAAAATAGTTCTTCAAACTTACGTTCCCAAGTTTGTTCCTGCGTTAAGAAAAGATTTTTGACCAGCTGCTGGGAAATTGTGCTGCCGCCTTCGACAACAGTGCCGTTTTGAATATTCACCAGTACCGCACGCAGAATTCCATTAATATCAAAGCCGCTGTGCTTATAAAATCGATTATCTTCTACCGCAATAACGGCCTGCTGTAAGGACAGAGGTATTTGGTTTAATGGCGACCATTGTTTTTTGTTAAGCTTGCTTTCAACAGCAGTTTTAAAAAAGACCAACCGGTAAAATTTTTGCAGCGCCGTAACATCTGTAGTGGTTAGACTTTTAACAACCGGCTGGGCGTCAAGCGGCTTTTTAAACAGGTTGTCCCCGCCGGAAACCCAAAATACTACAGCAAACATAATTATAAGTAAAAGAATAAAACGCTTTGCAAACATAAAGCCTCCTAAATCAATATATATACTTATTTTAGCGCATCTACAAAATTATTGCTATATAAATGGAAACAGAGCATAGTACAAATATGACCGGCATACAGTTTAAGGAAATGTCGGGAGGTGTTACGGTGAAAATTATGCTAATGCGCTTCGGGCGGGCTCAAAAAATAATAACCGGGATTACGCTGGCGTTAATACCGTTTATAATGCACCAAGCAGTGCAATTATTTGGTCTTACTGAAAATGATCAAGTCGACTATGCAATATTGGCGGGCAAGACGGTAGTAGTTGATGCCGGACATGGTGGAATAGATGATGGTGCAAAGTGGAATGGCATAAAGGAAAAAGAAATTAATTTGGAAATTGCTCAAAAACTTGCCCAGGAGTTAAAGAGCCATAATTGCCAAGTAGTGATGACCAGAGACCAAGATATTGATTACTATACACGAGGGAAAGGCGGTAAGCGTAATGATTTACTTAAAAGAGTCGAAATTATTGAGAATGCAAACGCCGATTATTATATAAGTATCCACCTTAACGCCATAAGAGGTTCGAAGTGGCGAGGGGCGCAAGTGTTTTATGGTGCGCGCGTACCAGAAAGCGAAGTATTGGCTAAAACAATTCAACAAGCAATGGGGGACTTTCCGCCAGGAAATAAGCGCCAAGTTCAGAAGGATTTGGATATTATTGTGTTGAATGCTACCACGATACCAGGAGTGTTAGTTGAAGCAGGGTTTATAAGTAATCCAAGCGAAGCGGCTTTATTAAAAAATGAACAGTACCAGCAAAAAATGGCAAAAACCATAGTCAAAGCCTTAGCGTATCATATTCAACAAAATGCGGGAAGATAATCATTAAAGGAAGTGATGCTATGACTAGAATTTCTGCATGCGCCTTAATGCCGCACCCGCCGATTATGATTCCCGAAATCGGCAACCACGAGCTTGATAAAATGGAATCTACGGTTCAGGCAGTCAAGCAGGCCGCTCAATTGCTATGTAATGATAATCCTAAATCAGTTGTTATAATAACACCGCACGGACCCGTATTTTCCGAAGCTGTTAGTATCAGTATACATCCGCGGCTGCGGGGGAGTTTTGAAGCCTTTGGCGCTCCGGATGTTTCACTGGCCTACGAAACCGACGGATTAATTGCCAAGAACATTATCCGCAAATCGGAAAAACTAGGCATAAACTTACTGCAAGTCACCGATGAAATTGCTAAACAATATCGCTTTAAACTCGAACTTGACCATGGAGCGTTAGTACCTTTATATTACTTACATAAGGCTGGCTTTAAAGGACAATTGGTACATTTATCGGCAGGCAGCATAGGCTTGGAGGAAATTTATACATTTGGACGAGCCGTTCAGGCGGCCATACAGGCCAGCGGCAAAAAAACCATAGTCATCGCTTCAGGCGATTTATCGCATCGGGTAAATGACAATAGTCCGTATGGCTATAGTCCGTCCGGCCCGGAATTTGACAAACAGGTGGTGCAAGCATTAACTGATGCCGATGTTAAAAGTCTGCTCTCTCTTGATCGAGACCTAATTGAGGAGGCCGGCCAATGCGGGCTAAGTTCTATTGTGTTTTTATTTGGCGTGATGGGCGCTGAATACCAATCGCAGGTATTGTCTTATGAAGGACCGTTTGGAATCGGCTATGCCGTAAGCGTACATATTCCCGTAAGTAATGGGGGTGAAGCGAATGGAAAAAACTGAACAGGCCAAATTGGCCCGGCAAAGCTTGCAGTACTATTTGCAGCACCGGGAAGTTATGCCGTTACCTGCTGACGGTGACCACCTGCAACAAGCGGCCGGAGCGTTTGTGTCACTAAAGAAACATGGGCAATTGCGCGGATGTATCGGAACCTTTTTACCGACTAAACAGAATGTTGCCGAAGAAATAATACATAATGCTGTAAGCGCCGGAACTGAAGATCCGCGGTTTTGGCCTGTAACCTTAAGCGAGTTACCGGAAATCGAATTTTCGGTGGATGTTTTGTCATCACCGGAAGCTATTAACAATATAGAACAGCTTGATGTTCAAAAATATGGCATAATTGTGAAGTCCGGTGCAAAAACCGGATTGCTGCTCCCTGATCTGGACGGAGTGGATTCAGTGCAGGAACAAATAGAGATAGCCCGGCAAAAAGCCGGTATTAATACTACGGAAGACATAAAAATATTTCGGTTTACAGTTTCGCGCTATAAGTAGGTGAGAACAACATGCAGCCGGCCAAGTTTTTTATCGTAGAACAATCAACTGTAACTTGTCTGCTTTGTCCCCATCATTGTGTCATACCCGACGGCAAAACCGGTGCCTGTCAGGTCAGGTTAAACTGTGACGGGCAGCTATTTACCCTAAATTACGCTGAATGCACGGCCAGTGCGCTTGACCCGATCGAGAAAAAGCCGCTTTATCATTTTTATCCGGGCACCAACATATTATCGTTAGGTACCTGGGGCTGTAATTTTCAGTGTCAATTTTGTCAGAATTGGCAAATCAGCCAGCAACAGCCCCATACGCACCGTCTAGCGCCGTCCGAGGCAGTAAAGTTAGCGTTTAGCCTGCGGGACCAAGGTAACATCGGAATAGCATATACATATTCCGAGCCAAGTATATGGTATGAGTATATTTGCGATACAGCGCCGCTGGTTAGCCAAGCCGGAATGGTCAATGTCATGGTCACCAATGGGTATATTAATAGCCAACCGCTGGCCGAATTACTACCGTATATTGATGCAATGAATATTGATGTTAAAGCATTTAATGATACATTTTACCGGAAAGTTTGTCATGGCAGTCTACAGACAGTAATTGCAAATGTTGAACAGGCTGCGAAAGCTTGCCATGTGGAAATAACCACGTTAATTATTCCCGGTTATAATGATAGTCCGGAGGAAATTGAACAGCTAACAAGCTGGTTAGGAGGAGTGAATACAGAAATACCTATTCATTTTACCCGCTATTATCCCAGCTTTAAGTTCCGGGTTGAGCACACAGATGTTAATATCCTTAACCGCTGCGCAGAAATTGCCCGTAGACATTTGAAATATGTGTATATCGGCAATGTGACCGGCGATACAGCAAAAACCTATTGTCCGGAATGCGGGGTGGTAGTGCTTGATCGAATTTACCGCCACAACCGGCTGAAAGACAATTGTTGCCCGGCATGTCAATGTGAAATTAACATTAAGGGAGAGGTCAATTTTTGAGGCCTCTTCTTAAATTATTGTAATAATAAAAATATATAATTCATATAAAAAAATAATTGCATTATTATGCAGCGTTCGTGTATAATTATAAGAACTGAAGGGGGAATGGAAGATGAAAGTAAGTATCGTAGGTGCTACAGGTTACACCGGAGAAGAATTGCTCCGAATATTATCTGGTCATCCGGAGGCAGAAGTAACTTTTCTGACGTCGGAGAGCCAGACCGGCGGATCAATATTATCCGCATATCCCCATCTAAAGCATTTCTATGATAAGAAATTAGTAAGTATTGATAATATACAAGAAATCGCCGAGCAGAGTGATGCCATATTCATTGGTCTGCCGCATGGCCATGCCATGGAAGTTGGTAAAAAAGTGTTGCCGTTCGGTAAAAAAATAATCGACTTAGGTGCTGATTATCGGTTTACCGATCACAAAGTGTACGAACAATGGTATAAAGTTGCTCACACTCATCCTGAAGCCAAGGCAGTATACGGATTGCCGGAACTTTATCGCCAGGATATCAAACAGGCCGACATCATTGGCAATCCGGGCTGTTATACAACTGCCAGTATTTTGGCACTGGCTCCGTTAGTCAAATACGGTTTAATTGAACTTGATACAATTATAATTGATGCCAAATCTGGAATATCCGGTGCCGGCCGCGGATTAAAGCTCAATAGTCATTTCAGTGAGGCTTTTGAAAATATGCAGGCCTATAATATCGGCGGCCACCGTCATACTCCGGAAATTGAGCAAGTTCTATCTGATTTAGCTGAGACTCCCATTACCTTAAGCTTTAGCCCGCACTTGATTCCTATTGCCAGAGGTATCTTAAGTACCTGCTATGCACAATTGAAAAGCGGCGTAAAACCTGAACAGGTTACGGAAGCTTTCGAAAGTATGTACGCCGATGAATATTTTGTCCGTTTGTTTGGCTTAGGCGGCTATCCGGCTACCAAGAATACCAGAGGTTCAAACTTCTGTGATTTGGGCTGGCATATCGATTCACGAACCGGCCGGGTGGTGGTTGTATCGGCAATAGATAATTTAGTTAAAGGGGCAGCGGGTCAAGCTGTACAGAATATGAATATTGTTTTTGGTTTACCAGAAAATACAGGTCTTAAGCAAGCGCCGTTATATCCATAATTTACAATGCAAAAAAAATATATATAAGCTACTACGGAGGGAAGCTCATGTTAAAGGAAATAGCAGGCGGTATTACCGCGCCTAAAGGATTTAAAACAGCCGGTGTCAAAGCCGGAATAAAAAGAAGCGGCAAAGAAGATGTTGCCGTTATATTTAGTGAAGTACCGGCGGCAGTCGGCGCTGTATTTACTCAAAATGCCATGGCGGCAGCGCCGGTAGTAGTGTCCCGCCGGGCGGCAGCTAAGGGGACAGTACGGGCCATCGTAGTCAACTCCGGTTGCGCCAATGCGTGCACCGGAAATCAAGGACTGGCCGATGCCCAAACCATGGCCCACATTGCGGCTACTTTACTGGGTATAGAAGATCATGAGGTTATTGTATCTTCTACCGGTATAATCGGACAATATTTGCCGATGGGCAAAATTGCCGCCGGTATTGAAAATGCGGTGGCAAAGCTATCGGTTGAGGGCTATGAAGATACGGTACTCGCAATTATGACCACCGATACTTTTGCCAAAACCTGTACATACGAATTTTCGCTGGGCGGCAAAACAGTACGGATAGCCGGAATTGCCAAGGGCGCTGGAATGATCCATCCCAATATGGCAACAATGTTGGCTTATATCACAACCGATGCGGCAATAGTTCCGGCCGTATTGCAAAACGCCCTCAGCAAAGCCAATGATTTATCATTCAACATGATCACCGTCGATGGCGATACCAGTACCAACGACACAGTAGCGGTGCTGGCTAACGGACTGGCAGGAAATGATACTATTGATTCCGAACAACATCCGGATTATCAACAGTTTTTTGCCGCATTAAAACAAGTATGTATCTTTTTGGCCAAAAAAGTTGTTGAAGATGGCGAAGGGGCGACTAAATTATTAGAAATACAAGTTAAAAATGCGCAGAATTGGGAAGACGCCAAAACTGCGGCTATGGCTGTAGCCAAATCGCCATTGGTCAAAACAGCATTTTTCGGTGAAGACCCCAACTGGGGTAGAATTTTATGTGCAGTTGGTTACTCCGGTGCTCAGGTCATTCCGGAAAAAATCAGTTTAGCAATCGGCGGGGTGCAAATTGTCAAAGAAGGCATGGGTTGTGACTATCCGGCGGATTCACTGAAAAAAGTGATGGCCGACCGGGAAATTATTGTAACCGTCGACTTAGCGGCCGGCAATGCCGATGCCGTAGTTTGGACCTGCGATTTATCATATGAATATGTTAAGATCAATGGAGAATATCATACATAAATCAGGTTATCAAAAAGAAAAGAGGTGTGCAAATGACTCAAGTTTTGGATAAAGTCCAAGCGCTTATCGAAGCTTTGCCGTATATGCAAAAGTTTAAAGGAAAAACAGTAGTTATTAAATATGGTGGTAACGCCATGGTTAGTGAGTATTTAAAAAATAAGGTTATTCAAGATATAATTTTCATGCAATGCGTAGGCTTACGGGTAGTTGTCGTACATGGCGGCGGTCCGGAAATAACTGCTATGCTTAAACAACTCGGCAAAGAAACCAAGTTTGTTAACGGTTCACGGGTAACTGATGAGGAAACAGTAGGTATTGCCGAAATGGTGCTGGTTGGCAAAACCAATCCCAGTATTGTCAGCATGATGAACCGTATGGGTGCAAAAGCAGTCGGACTTAACGGTAAAGATGCTTCGTTGATAATGGCCAAAAAACACTATGCTCAAGTTCAGGAAAACGGCGAAACAAAATTGGTGGACATCGGTTTTGTTGGTGATGTCGTTAAGGTGAATACAGATTTTATCAATGTTTTGCTTGATAATCAATATATCCCGGTTATTGCACCGATTGGAACTGATGAGCAAGGTCAGACTTACAACATTAATGCCGACTATGTTGCCGGCGAAATTGCCGGGGCATTGAAGGCGGAAAAATTGCTGCTTATCACTGATGTGGAAGGTATTTATCAGGATTATCATGATAAATCAACCTTTATTTCAACATTAACCTTTGAGCAGGCGCAAAAAATGATTGAAGCCAAAAGTATTGACGGCGGCATGATTCCAAAAGTTGAAGCTTGTATTACCGCTCTTTCGCAGGGAACGGTCAAAACTCATATTATCGATGGACGAAAAACCCATTCTTTGTTGTTAGAAGTATTTACCGATAAAGGTATCGGTACGGAGGTTATAAAAGAGTAGGAGGTGTAACCACCACATGAATAATTGTATTGAAATAACTGATAAATATTATATGCCGGTATTTAACCGCTATCCGCTGGTATTAGATTATGGGCAAGGCTGTTACGTCTACGATACTAACGGACGGAAATACCTGGATTTCCTGGCAGGTATTGCAGTTAATATCGTAGGTCACGCCCATCCAAAACTGGTTGAAGCTATCAGCCAACAGGCCGGGAAAATGATTCATTGCTCTAATTTATATTATACTGCCGTACAAACCCGGCTTGTCGAGCGGTTAGCTAACAGCAGCGGTATGGATCGGGTATTTTTGGCTAACAGCGGTGCCGAAGGCAATGAAGGAGCCATAAAACTGGCACGCAAATATGCCAAAAAAATCAGTCCGGACAAGGTGGAAATAATTACGGCTAATCATTCTTTTCATGGTCGGACATTAGCAACATTAATGGCTACGGCGCAGCCCAAATACCAACAAGGATTTGAGCCTTTGCCGCAAGGATTCAGCTATGTTCCTTATAACGACATTAAGGCGTTGGCCGACAAAATTTCTGACCGGACCTGCGCTGTGATGTTAGAAGCGATTCAGGGCGAAGGCGGGATCCATGTTCCTGATGGGCAATACTTGGCGGCAGTGCGGGAACTGTGTGACCGGTATGGTGCACTGCTGATATTTGATGAAATTCAATGTGGTATGGCTCGTACCGGAAAAATGTTTGGTTATCAATTGTTTAATGTTAAACCTGATATTATTACTTTAGCGAAAGGCTTGGGCGGTGGTGTTCCCATTGGGGCCTTTTTAGCTACCGAGCAGGTTGCGGCGGCGTTTTCACCGGGAGATCACGGTTCAACCTTCGGCGGTAATCCGCTGGCATGCGCCGCGGCAAATGCTGTATTTGATGTTATCGAACAAGAAAATTTACTGGAACATGTTCAGGAAGTAAGCAGCTATTTCATTGCAAAGCTGCAGTCGATGCAGGAAAAATATCCAAAGCTCATTCAAGAAGTGCGGGGTAAAGGGCTGATGGTCGGGATTGAACTGAGCGTACCAGGTAAAGATATCGTGACTGGTTGTTTGGAACAAGGCTTAATTATTAACTGTACAGCTAACACAGTTCTCCGGCTGGTGCCGCCGCTTGTTGTACAACGGCAGCAAATTGATGAAATGCTTAATGTCCTGGACAGTGTGCTGGAATCTAGATAGAGAGGTAATAACCATGAGTTTGCAAGGGAGAGATTTGTTATCAATTCATGATTTAACTTGCGATGAAGTACAGTTAATCATGCAGACTAGTACAAAATTGAAAGAACTGAAAAAACGCGGACAAGAGCATGCCTTGCTAAAAGGTAAAACCTTGGGTATGATTTTTCAAAAATCATCTACCCGTACAAGAGTTTCTTTCGAAGTAGGTATGTGGCAATTGGGTGGTATGGCAATCTTTCTTAATGATTCCAATTCGCAAATAGGACGCGGCGAACCCATCAAAGATACGGCTAGAGTGTTGTCCAGATATGTAGATGCTATTATGATCCGTACTTTTTCTCATGAAGCGGTAGAAGAACTGGCCTATTTTGCGGATATCCCGGTTATTAACGGATTAACGGATAAACTTCATCCCTGTCAGGCCCTTACCGATATATTTACGGCCAGTGAGTATAAAGGCGATTTACGCGGCAAGACCATGGTGTATATCGGTGATGGTAACAATATGGCTCAGTCGCTCATGTTTGCTTGTGCCAGAGTAGGTATGAACTTGCGATTGGCAACACCGGACGGGTATGATCCTGATAACGAATTATATCAGCAAGCATGTAAAGATTCTCAAGAGATGGGCAGCAAGATTGAAGTGCTGCATGATATTCGGCAGGCAGTAGAAGGCGCCGATGTGTTATATACTGATGTTTGGGCCAGTATGGGCCAGGAAAAAGAGCAGGAAATTCGCCGCCAAGCATTGAAAGATTTCACTATCGATGCTGACTTACTGAAACTGGCAGCCAAGGATGCAATTGTTATGCACTGTTTGCCGGCTCACCGCGGTGAAGAAATTACCGATGAAGTTATGGAGTGCTCACAGTCAGTTGTATTTGACCAGGCGGAAAACCGTCTGCATGTACAAAAAGCGATTATGGCCCTATTAATGGGTGGATTATAAAACTATAGTAAACCTAGGAGGAATTTTGTATGAGTAACATTAAGAAAGTAGTTCTGGCATATTCCGGAGGACTGGATACCTCTGTCATTATCCCTTGGCTGAAAGAAAATTACGGCTGTGAAGTTATTGCCATGTGCGCCGACATCGGTCAAGGTGACGAATTGGCGCCGGTTAAAGATAAGGCCATTGCGTCAGGTGCCAGCAAAGTATTTATCGAAGATTTAAAACAGGATTTTGTTGTAAACTATGTATGGCCTACATTGCAAGCAGGCGCAGTGTACGAAGGGAAATACCTGCTGGGTACTTCATTTGCTCGCCCGTTGATTGCTAAGCGGTTAGTAGAAATTGCAATCCAAGAAGGAGCCGACGCTATTGCGCACGGTGCCACCGGTAAAGGCAATGACCAAGTTCGGTTTGAATTGACGGTAAAAGCATTGGCACCGCACCTTGAAATAATTGCACCATGGCGGTTATGGGATATCCGTTCCCGTGAAGATGCGATCGATTATGCCGAAAAACATAATATTCCTATTCCGGTTACCAAAAAACGTCCGTACAGCATGGACCGCAATATTTGGCACTTGTCGCATGAAGGTGCTGATTTGGAAAGCCCTTGGAATGAACCACAAGATGATGTTTATATGGTTACCAAGACACCGCAGCAAGCTCCCGACAAAGTTACTTATGTAGAAATTGAATTTGATAAAGGGGTACCGGTTGCCGTAGATGGCGTAAAGCTGGATGCCGTAGCTTTAGTAGAAAAGCTAAATGAAATTGGCACCATAAATGGTATAGGTATTGCTGATATGGTTGAAAACCGGTTAGTTGGTATGAAATCAAGAGGAGTATATGAAACTCCCGGCGGTTCCATCCTGTACTACGCTCACCATGAACTGGAACTGTTGACGCTGGACCGGGCAACTTTACATTATAAACAACAAATGGCTATCCGTTATGCCGAATTGGTTTATGACGGTATGTGGTTTTCACCGTTGAAAGAAGCAATGGACGCATTTGTACAATCGACCCAGCAGACAGTCACCGGAACGGTAAGACTGAAACTATATAAAGGAAATATTATGAGTGCTGGAACCAAATCACCATTCTCTCTGTACCATGAAGGGTTTGTTACTTTCGGACGCGACGAAGTTTATAACCAAAAAGATGCCGAAGGATTTATTAACCTGTTCGGACTACCGTTGAAAGTGCGGGCTTTAATGCAGAAAGAGGCTGGCAAATAATGGCCAAACTGTGGGGTGGCAGATTTACTAAAAATACAGACGTGGTGGTGGAGGAATTTACTTCCTCCATTGCCTTTGATCAACGGATGTATCGTGAAGATATTGCCGGCAGTATTGCTCATGCCACCATGTTGGCAAAATGCGGTATCATTGCCGACAATGAAGCACAAGCAATTATTACTGGTCTGCAAAAAATTCTGGCCGATATTGAGGCCGGCAATTTCACGTTTGAAGTATCATTAGAAGATATCCATATGAATATCGAAAAGCGGCTGACCGAACAAATCGGTCCGGTCGGCGGTAAACTTCACACGGCGCGCAGCCGAAACGATCAGGTCGCCCTGGATACTCATCTGTACATAAAACGGGAGATAAAAGATATCGCCGGACGGTTAATGGCTTTGCAGCAAGCGGTATTGGAACTTGCCGAGCAAAACCGCACCACTATTATGCCTGGCTATACCCACTTGCAGCGGGCGCAGCCGATAACATTTGCTCATCACATGATGGCTTACTTTTATATGCTGTCGCGCGATTTCAGACGATTGGACGGAGTATGGCAAGGGGCCGACATTATGCCGCTGGGGGCGGCGGCATTAGCCGGAACTACTTTCCCGATTGACCGGCAGTTTGTGGCACAGCAGTTGAATTTTGGCCGAGTCTATGAAAATAGCATTGATGCTGTCAGTGACCGTGACTACATTCTCGAATTCTTATCTTTTGCTTCAATTTTGATGATGCATTTAAGCCGGTTAAGTGAAGAAATTATTCTCTGGTCCTCGACCGAATTTAATTTTGTGGAATTAGATGATGCCCACAGTACCGGCTCCAGTATTATGCCGCAAAAGAAGAATCCGGATGTTGCCGAATTAGTCCGCGGAAAAACCGGACGGGTCATCGGACACTTAATGGCTATGTTGACGGTAGCCAAAGGTTTACCGCTGGCTTACAACAAAGATTTACAGGAAGATAAAGAAGGATTATTCGATACAATTGATACGGTAAAATTCAGCCTGACAGTGTATGCTTCAATGCTTAAATCGATGAAAGTTAATGGGCAGCGCATGCTGGAAGTCGTATCTAACGATTTTTCCAATGCCACGGATATGGCTGATTATTTGGTTAAAAAGGGACTGCCGTTTAGACAGGCACATGAAGTAGTTGGTAAAAGCGTACGGTATTCAATTGATCAGGACAAAGTATTAGCTGAATTGACTTTAGCCGAATTACAGCAGTTTTCACCTTTGTTTGCAGCAGACATATTAGAAGCTATAAGTATAGATAGTTGCGTAAAGAACAGAAATTCTTACGGCGGTACTTCGTACAGCGCGCAAGAACAGTCTTTTGTCACAGCACGGGCTATTCTCGCCCAGCAATCCGAGAAAATTATAAAATATTAACAAATTTTACCGTCTGCATTGTTTTGCAGACGGTATTTTTGTATAATTTAATATATAGTTTGTAAATATTTATAAAGGTTAAATCTATAATTGGATAGAATAAAAATAGAGAGAAATTGGTTATGAGGTGCTGGCTGTGCTGCTACAAATTAAAGGCATTTTATCGACGATAGGACTATTAGATATTCTTGATATCCTTATCGTAGCCTATGTTCTTTACCGTTTATATTTTATGATTAAGGATACCCGGGCAGTAGCTCTGCTGAAGGGCCTGTTCGTGCTGTTATTTGCGACACTAGTCAGCAAGTGGTTGAGTTTGCATGTAATAAATTGGTTATTGCAAAAAACCATGACGGTTGTACTGGTGGCCCTGCCGGTCGTGTTTCAGCCGGAATTGCGACGGGCACTTGAACAGCTTGGCCGTGGCAACCTGTTTAAGAAAGGTATGCTGAATGAACAGGAGTTTGAAAACTTATTCAATGAACTGGGCAAGGCCGTAATGGTTATGTCTAAAAATAAAATTGGGGCGTTGATCGTGCTGGAACGTGATACCGGCTTGAATGATTTTATTGAAACCGGTGTAAAAATTGATGGTGTAGTATCAAGCGAATTTTTAATTAATATCTTTATTCCTAATACACCGCTGCATGACGGCGCTGTTATTATCCGCGGCAATCGCATTTTGGCCGCAGGTTGTCTGTTGCCGTTAACAGAAAATCGTAATCTTACCACAGAATTGGGCACCAGGCATCGGGCAGCGCTGGGAGTGAGCGAACAGTCTGATTGCGCCGTAATTATTGTGAGTGAGGAAACCGGGACAATTTCATTGGCACGCGGCGGTCAATTGGTGCGGTATTTGGATGCTGAGACTATTAAGCAAAATCTTAGACCGTTATTTATAACTAAGATCAACAAATGGAACGATTACTTGAACTGGAGGTCTTGGTCGTAATGGACAAACTCCTGGGGAACCATGTAGCAGCAAAGATATTGGCCTTAATATTGGCCAGCATTATGTGGCTGTATGTTATGAATGAGCAGAACCCGCCGTTAGAGGCTGGATTTTCTGTGCCGATCGTGCAGAAAAACCTGGCGGCCGGTCTTGTTGCATTCAATGTACCCGACATCGCACGGGTTAGAATAAAAGGTCCCCGCAGTACCATTGCTAATATTAATGCCAGTGACATCCGTTGTTCAATAGATTTTGCCAACGCCGGTGAAGGAAATCATACGTTGCGGGTACAAGTAGCCATTCCGGCTTCCTTGGAACTATTGGAGATTTATCCTGACAAAGCAACCGTAGAACTCGATGCAATTATTACCAGGGAATATCCGGTGAATATCCAGTTTACCGGTGTCGTTTCGCCGGATGTTATTGTGGAGAAAGCGACGTTGTCACCTAATCAAACGGTGTTGACCGGTCCTAAACGTTACGTTGACAATGTTACCAGAGTAGTCGGTTTTGTCGATATTACCGATAAAGTCCAGGATATTGAGCAACAAGTGCGATATCGGGCCTTAAACCGTGAAGGCAAGCAGATTGAGCAAGTCGTCTTAAAGCCGGACCGCGGCCAAGCCAAAGTTAATATCTTGCAAAAACCGGACAAAGCAATTGTTGATGTCAAAGCAGTTATATTCGGTGACTTGCCGGAAGGATTGACGATACGCAATGTTCGGACCGAACCAAATAAAGTCGAAGTAAGCGGACCACCGGAAGAAGTTAAGAAAATAACCCATTTGTTTACAGAGCCGATTAATATTTCTAATTTTGATAAAGACGTGACTACCGAAGTAAATTTGCAGACTAAGCCGGGAATTATTACTAATGTCAGTAAAGTAAAAGTTACCGTAGCCGTCAAGAAAAGCAATACATAAAGGAGCTTATTAGTTTGCTGAGAATTGCTAATATTCGTGTCTCGATCGAAAATGAGAAACCACTTGCACTGCTGGCCGCCCGTGAATTGAAGATTCCGGCCGGCAGCATTAAAAATTTATCGGTTGTACGGCGGGCGGTCGATGCCCGCCGTAAAAATCAGATTACCTTTGTCTATACGCTTGAAGTTGAAACCGATATTCCGGAAGGCAAGATCTTGGCTCATTCTTCATCCAATGTGCAACAAGTCGTGCGTTCTATACCTGAACAAGTTCAGCCCGGCCGGCAACCTTTAAATGAGCAGCCGGTTATAATCGGCGCCGGGCCGGCCGGACTGTTTGCAGCCCTGACCTTGGCGGAATACGGCTATAAGCCGCTGTTGCTGGAACGCGGACAAGCAGTTGATGAACGGACCAGGACAGTAATGAAGTTTTGGCAGACCGGCGAGTTCGATTCTTCTTCTAATGTACAGTTTGGCGAAGGTGGAGCAGGGACTTTTTCCGATGGGAAACTGACAACCAGGGTAAATGATCCGCGGATGAGCCATATCCTGGAACGATTTGTTGAAGCAGGTGCACCGGAGGAAATCCGCTATCAACATAAACCTCATGTCGGAACGGATAAGTTGCGATTGGTAGTTAAAAATATCCGGCAAAAAATCATAGCGTTGGGCGGTCAGGTAAGATTCGGTGCTCATGTCACTGATTTTGATATACATGACGGCCTTATTCGTGGTATCATAATTAACGGCCAGGAGAGATTGCCTTGTCAAGTGGTGGTATTGGCTATCGGCCATAGTGCGCGAGACACATATACCGTTCTATACAAACATAAGGTTGCGATGCAGGCTAAGCCATTTGCTATCGGTGTGCGGATTGAACATCCCCAGCACTTAATTGATGCGGCTCAGTATGGATCTTATGCCGGACATCCCAAGCTCGGAGCGGCTGATTATTCGCTGGTTTATCATGATAAAAACAGCGGGCGTACCGCTTATTCATTTTGCATGTGCCCCGGCGGTGTAGTTGTTGCTTCAGCCTCTGAGCCGGGGGGAGTAGTGACCAATGGCATGAGCGGTTTTTTACGTGATTCGGGAATTGCCAACAGCGCTATCGTTGTAAATGTCAATTCGGCTGATTGCGGGACTGAGGTATTAGCGGGGATACAATTTCAACGTTATTTTGAGCAACAAGCCTTTCTTTTGGGGGGGCAGACTTATTATGCACCGGTACAAACAGTCGGCGATTTTACCGGCAACGGTACGGGCGCACTATTGCAAAAACCATCCTACCGTCCCGGCACTGTCCGAGCTGATCTACATTGCTGTTTGCCAAATTTTGTAACTGCTACGCTAACATTGGCCTTGGCTGATTTTAATCGGAAAATTGCCGGATTTGCCCATCCCGGGACAGTTATGACAGGGGTAGAGACCAGAACATCGGCACCGGTCAGGATACCACGTAACGAGAATTTTATTTCGGAAAACATTGCCGGATTATATCCGGCTGGCGAAGGTGCGGGTTATGCCGGCGGCATAATGAGCGCAGCCTTAGACGGCCTTAATTGTGCATTAAATATTATCAAAGCATATCGAATAAGTTAGTTATAATAATGCAGCCGGAAGGAGATTGAATGTAATATATGACAAGACTATTTGGAACCGATGGAGTGAGAGGGATTGCCAATACTGAGCTTACTCCCGAACTTGCTTTTAAACTGGGCCGGGCAGCTGCATATTTGTTTGGCAAGGAACATGTCAGTCCAATGTTTATAATTGGCCGTGATACAAGAATTTCCGGACAAATGTTTGAATCAGCTCTAGCAGCCGGAATTTGTTCAGCCGGCGGCAAAGCTATTTTGGCCGGAATAATTCCAACTCCGGCCGTTGCTTTCTTGACTAAAGAACTACAAGCTCAGGCCGGAATTGTAATATCGGCTTCACATAATCCTTTTCATGACAACGGCATCAAGTTTTTTGGTGAAACCGGATACAAGCTGTCCGATGAAACTGAAGATCAACTGGCCGAATGGGCTATAAATCAACAAGACGCTATACCGCGGCCAGTCTCGGAAAAAATCGGTACAATTGAATACAATCATAACTTATTGAATCATTATATAGAGCATGTCGCTAAGACTGTGCAGGGCAGTTTTAACGGACTTAAGATTGTAGTGGATTGTGCTAACGGATCAGCGTTTGAAGCTGCACCGGTTGTACTGCGGCGGTTAGGCGCGAAAGTAATTGTCCTGAATTATTCTCCGAATGGAATAAATATTAATGAAGATTGCGGCTCAACGCACATGCAATGTCTGCAGCAAGCGGTTGTTGAACAGCAAGCCGATTTAGGCATAGCCCATGACGGCGATGCTGACCGCTGCCTGGCGGTAGATGAGTTCGGCAATGTCGTTGACGGTGATCAGATTATGGCTATTTGTGCAATAAGATTACTCCAACAAAATAAGTTGCGGGATAATACTTTGGTTGTAACCGTCATGAGTAATATCGGCTTGCATAAGGCAATAAAAGATGCGGGCGGTAAATTAATTGTTACGCCGGTAGGCGACCGCTATGTAATTGAGGCAATGCGTAAATCAGGTTATGTATTAGGCGGTGAACAATCCGGACATATAATCTTCGGGGAAAATGCTACCACCGGTGACGGTCTGGTGACGGCTTTACAACTAATAGCTGCAGTCCGCGACAGCGGCAAGAAACTGTCCGAATCAGCCAAACTTATGACCATTTTCCCGCAAGTCTTAGTTAATGTTAAAGTTAAAAGCAAACAAGGCTGGGATGAGAACCAAGTAATCAGTGCCGCCATCCGCCAAGCTGAACAGCAACTGCAAGATGCCGGACGGGTGTTGGTACGGCCTTCCGGAACTGAACCGCTGATCAGGGTTATGGCCGAAGGTCCGGTTCTACCGGAACTTAAAAACATCGTTGATATGTTAGCAAATGCCATCCGCAATCAACTATCTTGAGTTGACCATACTAGGTGGTATGTATTACAATTATAATGCAACGGAGCACCTTAGTGCTCCGTTGCATATATATAACAATACGCGCAAGGAGGTGTAATAGGATCAAACGTAATTGAAGATATTAAGAGAAAGGAGGATATTACTAATTGATTTTAAAAGCGCCGGTGCTTGCTCTGGCAAGCAGACGAGGAAGAGGTTTATCGAGTAGTCGGCGGGTGCCTCTCGGCTTTCTGTAGCCGTCATGCAATCGACAAAACCGCAAGGTGACTTGGGGGACAAAGCGATTGTCACAGAATAACCGTTAGTATTGAAATATAGATATAGGAGGAATACCCTATGTGTGGTATTGTTGGTTATATTGGTTTTGAAGATGCAGCTCCGTTTTTGTTAGAAGGTTTATCTAAACTTGAATATAGAGGTTATGATTCTGCTGGTATTGCCGTTTATGACGGTACCAAAATTGACGTTGCCAAAAGCGTTGGCCGGCTGAGCATTTTAGAAAAAAAATTGGATAAGGCAATGCCGATCGGCAAAATGGGTATTGGTCATACCCGTTGGGCTACGCACGGCCGTCCTTCTGACGGAAACTCTCATCCGCATACCGATTGCAGTGGCAAATTTGTTGTTGTGCATAACGGTATAATTGAAAATTATCTGCATATTAAAGAACGACTATTAGAGAACGGTCATGTATTTTCTTCCGAAACGGATACGGAAGTAGTAGCCCATTTGCTGGAAGAATATTATGAAGGCGATTTTGAAGCAACTGTCAAGAAAGTACTGGCTGAAATCGAGGGCTCGTATGCGTTGGTATTTATGTGCGAGTATGAACCGGATAAAATTATTTGTTCCAAACAGGATAATCCGCTGGTCATTGGCTTAGGCGAAGGAGAAAACTTTATTGCTTCCGATATTCCGGCCATTATTAACAAAACCCGTAAAACTTATATTTTAAGTGACGGGGAAATGGCGATAGTGACCAAGGATTCGGTATGGGTAATGAACCGTCAGGGCGTACCTATCAGTAAAAAGGTATTTGAAGTGCATTGGGATGCCGAAGCGGCCGAAAAAGGCGGCTATGAACACTTCATGATCAAAGAGATTTATGAACAGCCAAAAGCTATCCGCGAAACTATGAGCAGCCGGCTGGCCAAAGACGAAAATTCGATTATTTTTGATGAGTTAAAATGGACGGCTGATGAAGTAGCCGCTATCAAAAAGATTGCGATTGTGGCTTGCGGTACAGCTTATCATGCCGGTGTGGTCGGCAAATATTATATTGAACAATTGGCTAAAATCCCAGTAGAAGTCGACATTGCTTCCGAGTTCCGTTACCGGGGTCCGCTGATTGATGAACAAACCTTAACGATTGTTATCAGTCAGTCCGGGGAAACCAGTGATACGCTGGCAGCGCTCAAAGAGGCCAAACGTCTGGGCTCTCGTACCTTGGCGGTAACTAATGTTGTAGGGTCGTCAATTGCCCGTGAGGCCGACCAAGTTATCTACACTTACGCCGGTCCGGAAATCGCCGTAGCTTCGACCAAAGCCTATACCACCCAATTGGTCAGTATGTTGATGGTTTCGCTATACTTGGGGACTCTCAAAAATACAATCAGTGAAAAACGGGCTCATGAAATAATTCATGGTCTGCGCGAACTGCCGGCTCAAGCTCACCGCTTGCTGGAAGATGTTGAGCCCATCAAGACTTTTGCCCAAAATTATGGCTTCAGTGAAGACGTGTTCTTTATCGGCCGGTCGCTGGATTATGCCGTGGCGTTGGAAGGATCATTGAAGCTCAAGGAAATATCCTATATCCATGCCGAAGCCTACGCCGCCGGTGAATTAAAGCATGGTACGCTGGCGCTGATTATTGAAGGAGTGCCGGTCATTGCCTTGGCGACTCAGTATGATGTTTATGAAAAAACCCTCAGCAATATTAAAGAAGTCAAAGCCCGCGATGCGGTAGTCATTGGGCTGGCCATGGAAGAAGACAAGAGCATTGCCAAATATGTCGATCATGTCATCTTCATCCCCCGCACTGACAAATACCTGGCACCAATCTTGGCCGTCATTCCACTACAACTATTAGCCTACTACGCCGCCGTCACCCGCGGCTGCGACGTCGATAAGCCGCGCAATCTGGCCAAAAGCGTCACGGTAGAATAACCTGCAAAAACACAAGAATGCACTTCAGTCACTGAAGTGCATTCTTTTCTTTGGAAACAGGGGGGACGGTTCCGGTGTTTCCTTTGTTTCCCTGAATAGTCTTTGTCTGTGCAGGAGCATCATTCGATTATCAATATTTAATTTTTGTGCATTAAACATTATATCCGAAGAAATTCTAAGCATGTTTAATTTGCGGGCAGCTCTCAAATCGTCCTCATTTTCCTAACGAGTTAGATTTCGATTGATAAAATTCAATAAATTTATTGGCTATTGGAGAAAGCTGGTTGCCCTTAGCTTTAAACAGCATTTTATTGAGAAAAAGTTTATTGCTGTTTATCGGAATTTTTAAGAGATTATCAGCTAAAGTTTCATGGCTTTCTGTTGGTACGACAGCAATGCCTAAATTTAAAGATGCGAATTGTAAAGCAGTTATTTTAGTAGTGCACAGGGACATAATTTCCGGTTTGATACCGGCTTCCAGGCATGTCTTTTCAAATAATGGGTAACAGCCGAAATTAATACATATAGGAATATTCTTTAATTCGGGCAAAGATAAAGCTTCGTTTTTATATTTAATCCAAGGATTAGCGCTGTTCACAACAACAATCAAGCGTTCCTTATGGGCGAAAAGAATATCAAAACGTTCCGGCTCCGGAAGAGGCGCATTGGCAATAGCAAAATCAGAGATACCGCTAAGTATGTGCGTTACTTGCTCGTAAACAGGAACCTCGTGTAATTGATAAGTTACTGAAGGGTGTTCCTGATGGAAAGGTTGCAAATAATTTGTGACAAATGAGGAAACTTTGGCTGGGGAAAGACTGATTCGTAATGTTCCTGTTAAACCTTTGGTACAATCGTTTACTTCCATACGGGTGGCTAATTCTAAGGCACAGATGGATCGGGCTCTTTCATAAAAAATTTTCCCGGCGTCAGTTAACTTTAATTTGCGAATACCGCGGCAAACAATTAGTAGTTTTGTATTGTAATATTGTTCTAAGTTCTTGACTTGGATACTAAGCGCCGGCTGAGCAATGCCAAGTTTTTCGGCAGCCGCTGTAAGGCTGCCTGATTCGGCTATAGTAACGAAATTACGGAAATATTCAAGGTCCATACCATTGATCTCCTTTATAAAAAATAATTATATTTAATATTAAAAATAAATATTTTAATTATATTTGAAATTGTACTATACTTTTACTGAATTTAAAAGTCCGCATAGGATTACAAAGGAGACAATGATTTTGGCAGACAAAATAAAAATACCTCAACAAAAAAATATTGCGATAATAGCCGGGCCGCTACTTTTTGCAGTTACCGTAATATTGTTTCAAAGTACGTTTAAGTTTGTAGGCGCGGCAGCCTTAGGTACTTCTGTCTGGATGGGTTTATGGTGGATAATGCGTCCAGTGCATATAGCTGTCACAGCCTTGGTGCCAATCGTAGTAAACGCTATTTTCAGTATAGTACCGATGGGATCGGTTATAAGTCAATATTTTTCGGAAATAATTGTGCTCTTGTTTGGTGCAGATATTATCTGTTTTACTTGGACAACCACCGGTCTTGATAAAAGGCTTGCTATTAAAACTTTGTGCCTTATCGGTACTTCCCTTAAACAGCAAATAGCCGTATGGCTTATTGGTTCGGCAATCCTATCAGCCTTTTTGCCTAATGTGGTTGTGTGTACGATTTTAATTCCGATTGCCGTCTCGATGCTTAAATTTATTGGTGACAGCGACATAGGCAGCAGCAAGATTGCTGTACCGATACTTCTTGCAATTGCTTGGGGCGCGGGAGTAGGGGGCTTTGCGTCCCCATTAGGCGGAGCAGCCAACTTAGTTGCTATAAGTTATATTGAAAAACTTACCGGGAAGGAATTTATGTATGTAGATTGGGTAATTAGATTTATGCCATTTTTAGGAATAATAATTTTTATGAATGTTCTATATCTCTTTTCTATCAAACTTCCGGTTAAACGCATAGAAGGTACGACAGAGTATTTTCAGTCTATGTATGAGGAACTTGGTAAAATTAGGCGGGGGGAGATAATAAGCTTGGTATTGTTTATTGCGGCAACAGTACTCTCCTTTATTAGACCTCTTTATGCTGAATTGCTTCCGGGCATGAAGCCGGCCTATGTTTTTTTATCAATAGGGGTGATAGCCTTTTTATTAAAAGATGAAAAAGGCAGCCCTTTGCTCACTTGGCAAGAAGCTGAATCCGAAGTAATGTGGGGGATGTTGTTTTTATTTGGTGGCGGTCTGGCCTTAGGCAAGCTTGTAACCGAAACCGGCGCAGCCTTAAGGGTAGCTGAGCTAATTGCCCAGTATAATCTTCATGGGGGATTTGTAACGGTTTTAATCTTTGTTCTCTTTGGTTCAATTCTTTCGGAAATATCAAGTAATACGGCGGCTGCGGCAATTACTGTTCCTATAGTCATAAGTATAACAATAGCGCTGGGACTAAATACTATTCCTTATTTATTTGTAGCAATTGTAGCTTTTAACAGTGCCTATATTTTGCCTGTTTCAATTCGCGCCATACCTGTCGGTTACGGTCTTGACCCGAGAGAGTTGCTGCGTCATGGTTCAAGGTTGGCGTTAATAAGCATATGTACAATTTCAATAATAGGATTTGTATTCTTGAGTTCTTGGCCGCTGTTTACAAGGATATAGGGACGGTTCTAGTGTTTCCTATAAACAAATGTTATAATATGGATATAGTATAAAAGTGGGTGAGCAAATTGCCACGAACAGCCCGGAAGAAAAGTAATAGCGGAATATACCATGTAATGCTAAGAGGGATAAATCGTCAAATTATCTTTACAGACGATGAGGATAGATATAAATTTATCGACATAGTAGCGCATTATAAACAAAAATGTGGATTCAATATTTTCGCTTATTGTCTTATGGATAACCACGTACACCTTATTGTGAAAGAAAATATTGAACCACTGGCAAAAATAATGAAACGTATAGGCGTAAGCTATGTTTACTGGTATAATTACAAATACAATCGGTCCGGTCATTTATTTCAAGATCGATATAAGAGCCAAGCAATTGAAGACGATAGTTATTTATTGACAGTAATACGTTATATACACCAAAACCCGTTTAAAGCTAATATTGCAGCGGTGATGGGCGAGTACCCATGGTGCAGTTACGCCGAGTATATGGGGCATTCCGGTATAACTGATATATCATTTGTGCTGGAAATATTTGCACCAAGCTTAGAGCAAGCAAGAAATTCGTTTGTGGAGTATATGCAGGCGAATGAAGAAAATGATTTTGCTTTGAAACGAAAAGTTAGGTTAACTGACGAAGAAGCCAAACAAATAGTCCAGCAAGTGCTGGGCAATGTAGCCGTTACTAAATTGCAAACTATGAAAATCGAACAAAGAAACGGCTACTTGAGGCAGCTTAAAGAAAATGGCAGTATATCAATTAGGCAGATTGCAAGAATAACCGGTTTTACCTTTAATATTGTTGTAAAGGCGTAGGAAACAAAAGAACCGTCCCTCAGTTTCCCTAGAAAGGTTTGATGATTATGAATTTTGTATCGATAGATTTTGAAACAGCAAATCCTAAGTGGAGCAGTGTCTGTGCGGTGGGGATGGTAAAAGTTGAACACGGGGAGATTGTTGATGAATATTATTCATTAGTAAATCCGGAAGACTATTTTAGTCCGTTTAATATAAATATTCATGGGATAACCGCCAAGGATGTGGCCAACACGCCAAATTTTCATGAACTCAGCAACCAACTATGGCCATGGCTGGCCGACAGTTTAGTGGTGGCGCATAATGCTTCGTTTGATATTAATGTTTTACGCAAGGTGGCCGGTAAATACCGGCTAAAGGCGCCGGATTTTACATATGCCTGTACCTGCCAACTGGCACGGGCAACCTGGAAAGATTTAATGAACTACAAATTGTCGACAATTGCCGAATATCTGAATTTGGATTTGTCGCATCATAATGCGTTGTCCGATGCGCGGGCTTGTGCCAATATCTTGTTGCAGGCCATGAAATATTACCAATGCGACCAGCTGGACGAAATGGCAGCAACGAAGGGTTTGCAAATCAAAAAATTTTAACCACCTGAACAGGAATTCAGTTAAGAGTAGTATATATAATCAAAGGTATCACGCATGTAGCTAGAAGAAGGTGTAATAGTGGATATTGTACTATTTTATACGTTGGCCGCTGCCGGACTTACCTGGTCTTATTATAAAGATCGCCAGAAAACCAAGCAGTCATTGACTAAGGCTTGGAAAGCATTTAATAATATCTTACCGGCACTGGCATTTGTTATATTGCTGATCGGCGCTACGCTGGCTGTTGTATCGCCGGAGAAAGTCAGCCAATTGCTGGGCAGCAGTTCTGGAGCCGGCGGGATGGTTATTGCCGCGACAATCGGCTCCATCACGTTGATTCCAGGATTTATTGCTTTTCCCTTAGCTAAGGCAGTGCTGGACATGGGAGCCGGAATTTTGCAGGTAGCTGTATTTATTTCGACACTTATGATGGTCGGCGTTGTTACGGCACCGATGGAAGCGCAGTTTTTCAACCGGAAAACAGTGCTGCTGCGTAATGGCCTTAGTTTATTGTTTTCCTTTGTTGTCGCTGTTGTCTTGAACCAGGTGGTGGGCAGATGACGCAATTGTTACGCTATAAATGGGTGCTGGCTGCCATCGCAGTCGATGTCGGGGTAGTTATTTGGAACCCGTCACTAGGAGCACGAATCGCCGATCGTACCGCTGACAGCTTCTTGGAAATGCTCAGTTTTTTGCCGCCGATATTTATTATTTTGGGCTTACTGGATACTTGGGTGCCGCGGGAAAAAGTAGTGAGTCACATGGGTCCCGGTTCTGGTTTTAGCGGATTGATATTAGCGACCATGTTGGGATCGTTTGCGGCCGGACCATTGTATGGCGCTTTCCCGGTAGCGGCGGTGATGATGAAAAAAGGAGCCGGCTATTTTAATGTCATGGTTTTTATCGGCGCATGGTCGACATTAAAGGTGCCAATGTTTCTGTTTGAGACACAATTTCTGGGCAGTAGTTTTTCGATAACCAGATGGCTGTGCAGTTTCGTTGGCGTTGTTTTTATCGCCGCAGTCATTAGCCGGCTTATTACGGACGATGAACAGCAGGCTATTTATGCTAAACATAAATAATTAAGCAGAAAAAGAGGTGAGATACACGTTGATGTGTCTTATTTTTTTTATTCCTGACTATTATTGTGCAGGATTCATTAGTTCTTCATATTGTTTTGCTAAAATTAAGGTCAATAGCTATTATTGTATTTCGCAATTCCTATATTAGTGAACTAAAAGGAGGAAGCTAGATGTATCCGATCTTATTTACTGTTGGCGGTTTGGAAATTAGAGCATGGGGTTTATTTGTGGCTCTTGGCATATGCGCCGGGCTGTGGCTAACAGTTCGGTTAGGAAAAGGTAGTGAATTTACTGAGGATTTTCTTACCGAGTATGTGGCATATGGGGCAATAGCCGGTATTCTTGGTGCACGGGCCTGGGAAGTTGTATTTTCCTGGTCGCAATTTGCTGCTAATCCGTTAACAATGTTTATGTTTTGGGATGGGGGGTTATCAATTCAAGGTGCAGTGGCGGCCAATGTATTATTTGCCTGGTGGTACACCAAGAAAAAGGGGATTTCATTCAAACGTTTTGCCGATTTAGGTACTATTGGTCTTATTCTGGGACAGGCCATCGGACGGATCGGCTGTTTTTTCAACGGCGATGCGTTTGGAATTCCGACCAATGCCTGGTATGGTGTGGTATATAAAGCAGGTACCCCAGCCTACCGGGCTTGGGGAGCTGTTCCGCTTGTTCCGGCTGAACTGTTTGAAGCAGGTCTGGATTTAGGGATTCTGGCGGTACTTATCTATGTATACCGGCACAAAAAGTTTGACGGTCAAGTAGCACTACTGTACTTCGGGCTGTATTCTTTGGCTCGCTTTTCGTTGGAGTTTTTCCGTTCCGACAGTCTGATGATTGGTGAATTAAAAGCCGCGCAAATGACGGCATTGGCTACGGCCGCAATTGCCGCTGTTATGTTCGTGCTATGGAGCAACCAGCGAAAATCCTACCAACCGGCTAAAGCACGACGGTAGGGAAAAGGCAATGCAGCGAAAGTACTAAAATTAGAGGAGGAATCATAACTATGGGTGCGTATGGGCTTTGGTCAATAGTAATCGCTAATTCACTTATCTTTATCATTTTCGCTTTCAGTTTTACCCGCCCGCGGACGGTGAGAGACTGGCGGTCATTCGGTGCCTTTGCCGCCTTTATCGTGGCTTTGTTTACGGAAATGTACGGTTTTCCGCTGACTATTTATTTTTTGTCCGGTTGGTTGGGTAACAAATATCCAGGGCTGACTGTATTAAACCATGATGCCGGACATTTGTGGTGGTCACTCTTGGGATTGCAGGGCAATCCCCACCAAAGTCCGGTCCATAGTGTAAGTGAGGGGCTGATTTTCGGCGGCCTGTTGTTTCTTGCATTTACTTGGCGACATCTCTACCAGGCCCAACGTGAAGGCCGGGTAGCAACATCAGGCCCTTATGCTTATGTACGGCATCCGCAGTATGTGGCATTTATTACAATTATGCTTGGTTTTTTAATTCAATGGCCAACTATTCTCACCGTGTTGATGTTTCCGGTGTTAGTAGCAATGTATGGTAAATTGGCTAAATTAGAAGAAAAAGAGTCGTTGGAGTTTTTCGGTGAGGAGTATGCTAAATACCAGGCCAGAACACCGGCATTCATTCCGACTTTGGGACGCCGATCCGGGATTGACCGTCAAGCCAATAATAATTAAATGATAACTTGCGATTGACGGATTGAATGTGGAAATCTGTCAAACACTGTAGTATAATCGTAAATTATTTGAACCGGTAATTCCCGGACTTATGTTGGGAGGATGTAGATGGCGCAATATAAGGTTGTTATTGTCGACGATGACAAAAAGATATTGGCATTGTTAAAAACATATTTTGAGCGGGCTGAATTTACGGTTATAACTGTTACTGACGGCTGGGCGGCATTGCAGAAAATAAGCGAAACAAAACCGGACATTATTGTGTTGGACTTGATGTTACCAGGATTAGACGGTATTGAAATCTGTAAGCGACTCCGGAAAGAATCCGAGGTGCCAATTCTTATGCTGACGGCGCGGGATGAGGAAACGGACCGGCTGATCGGTCTAGAGATAGGGGCAGACGATTATGTTACCAAACCATTCAGTCCGCGGGAAGTTGTGGCCAGAGCAAAGGTGATACTGCGACGGGCAAATAAAGATCAGCCGAAACAAGCAGGTATAAAAATCCGAAATTTAGTTATTGATCCAGTTAAGTATACAGTAACTGTTAATAATGAGCCGGTGGAATTAACGGCTACCGAGTTTAAGATATTGGAACTGCTCGCAGCAAGCCCCGGTAGGGTATACAGCAGGCAGCAAATTATTGAACGAATTCAGGGATATGCGTTTGAGGGGTTTGAACGTACAATTGATGCTCATATCAAAAATCTTCGCCGCAAGATTAGTGATAATCAGCGTGAGGAAAAACTATTGCATACCGTTTACGGAATAGGTTACAAGTTTGCAGGTGATGACCATGAATAGCATTACCTATCGCATAACCGGACTAATGTTTCTAGGAATATTTCTAACGGTATTAATCCTGATAAACCTTGCTAATTATCAGATGGAGATGTTGTTTGAAGAGTATCTAAAGGTCCAGTACGGAACGCACCGTCAGTTTATGGGGGCAATACACGAATCGGCTGCAATGATGGGACTGCCGGAAAAAGAATTCATGCAGTCATTTCATCGTTCCCTGTTTTGGGTCGGCGGCGCAATTCTGTTTGTCGGACTGATAGCAAGTTATTTGTTAGCCCAAAGTATTACTGTCCCGCTGCGGTATCTAAGTTCCGCTGCCGATGCGGTGCGCAAGGGAGCTTACGGCCGGCAGGTTGATATTTCTTCAGATGACGAAGTAGGGCAATTGGCGGTTATTTTCAACCGCATGTCTAAAGCCTTGGCCGACAACAATAGTTTACGGCAGCGATTTTTGGCGGATATTGCACATGAACTGAAAACACCGTTGACAGTAATTCAAGGCAATTTAGAGGGAATGCTGGAGGGAGTTATTGACAGGTCGGACGAACAGATTAATTCTCTGTATGAAGAAACCTTCCAGCTTAACCGGATGATCAGAGATCTGCGGGATTTAACCTTGGCCGAAGCCGGGCAGCTTCCGTTGGAAAAAAAGCCGGGGGATATTAACGGACTAATCAGCAGGGTGCTGTTAATGCTTGAGCCGCTGGCCGAAGAAAAAAATATTGCGCTCGTAAGCAAGCTGGGGCGAATCCCGGAAATCATCATCGATACCGACAGGATAGCGCAAGTATTCTACAACTTAATTACAAATGCTTTGCGTTATACAACAAAAAACGGCAAGATAACCATCTCGACCGACGTTGTCAGAAAAGATGGCCGCAAATGGATTAAGATTGAGGTGGCTGACAATGGTATCGGGATATTTCCGCAGGATTTGCCGTTTATCTTTGATCATTTTTACCGTGTCGATAAATCCAGGGATAAACAAAGCGGCGGCTCGGGAATTGGTCTCGCAATTGTCAAGCAGTTAATTGAGAACCATGGCGGAACAGTAGAAGTAGTTAGTGAAAGAGGAAAAGGCAGTACTTTTTTTATGTATCTGCCTTTTGAAGGAAAAAATTCTTAAATAGTTCATGCTTTTTTCATAATATCTACACAATTTCCCGCTATAATTATAAATAAAAGGAGGTAGACAATCATGATGATGGGTTATGGATATGGTGGTGTGCTGGGGTGGCTAGGAATGGGATTGGGAGTTGTCATCCATTTGGCGTTTGCGGCATTGGTCATTTTGTCAGTAATTTGGTTATTTAAAACCGTTTTTCGTTCTGCACAGGCGATACAGCCTGGTATAGATGCTGTGCAGATTGTTAAACAACGCTATGCCAAAGGCGAAATTTCTGAAGAAGAATATCACCGCCTGCTGAATCAACTTCAGTAGGTTTAATATATAAAGCGCGCTTACAGCGTGCTTTTTTTGTGCCGTTATTGAATAGATTAACTACCTAAACTTTGTTCGCTCTAGAGGTCGCTAGATATTAATTTACCGACACAGGTTCACGCGAGAAAAATTTTAGCATATAATACCTATAAGGGCTATGTATATAGCTAAGATGTATTAAGGAGCACATAAAATGAAATATGAATCTCAGGAATATTGGGCAAGTCTTATTAAGATGAGTCTGTCAAGATTTTTTATTTTGCATGTACTACATAGTCAGTCACTGCATGGTTATGAAATTACCAAGCAGGTAGCTGCAATCACCAATGGCTGTTGTGCACCTACCGAGGGAAGCCTGTATCCGGTACTGAAAGAATTTGTAAACAATGATTTAGTTCGTCTAGAAGTCGAATTTGTTGGCGGCAGGGAACGCAAGGTTTATACCATAACAGACAGCGGACAGCGGGCTTATGCGGTTGCCGGTAAAGCTTGGGGAGAAGTGGCAGCTTATATTTTGGCGGCTATTAAATAGTGACTTAATTTGTGAGGAGGACGTTACATGTTTGAATGGAATAACTTGATAATAACCGGCAAATATTTTTTGTTTATTATCGGGGAACTATTGGCTTTATTCCTAGGAGTATCATTTATCGTCGCATTACTGCAGGAGTTTATTTCTCAAGCGACAATAAAATATTATCTTACCAAACCGTCTAAATGGCTGGGTAATATCCTTGGGGCATTGTTCGGGGCCGTAACACCATTTTGTTCTTGTTCGACCATTCCGATACTGGTCGGTCTGTTAAATGCCGGTGCTTCGTTTGGCGCAACTATGTCGTTTCTGTTTGCCTCACCATTGCTCAATCCGGTTATTTTGGCTCTATTTTTAATGGTATTTGGTTGGAATATAACTATTATGTACGGAACGATTACCTTCATTGTGGCGGTTGTTATTGGTATGGCATTAGAAACGATGGGCTTTGCGGCTGACTACAAAATAAAAGAATTGGACAATGCTTGCAGTTGTAATTGTTGTTGCAGTTCAGATCAACAACAAACCAATTCTGTATTGGTGAAGGTTAAACAAGCCGCACTGAAATCAGGTATATTGTTTCGCCAAGTGCTGCCATATTTATTTCTCGGATCAGGAATCGGAGCGTTTATTTACGGCTTCGTGCCGGAGGAAATGATTATCCGGTTGGCCGGACCGGGTAATCCATGGGCCATACCTGTTGCCGCGGCAATTGGGGTGCCAATGTATATTAGGGTGGAAACAATTCTGCCGATTAGTTCAGTATTATTGGGCAAAGGGGTTAGTCTGGGAGCATTGATGGCGTTGATTATCGGCGGCGCCGGTGCCAGTATTCCAGAAGTTACGCTATTAGCCTCGATCTTTAAGACCAGACTGGTTATAATATTTGTGGCTACAGTATTGACCGTAGCCATTGTGACTGGTCTGACATTTCAGGTATTACAGCAGTCACTGTTATAATTAATTATTTTGCTTCGGTTATCATAACGATACACTTAGCAATAGAATAAAATGCAGATAAAATTCTATTGGCTACACTGTACCAATTTCAATCTAATGCTCAGTATTCAGGCAGATCATGCAGGAATAAAACCGCCAGTGCAAACATCAGCAGCAGACTACGTTGTCCGGTTCGTCAATTTGTTCCATCACAGATTCCCATAACGGACAATACGAAAAATTACAGCAGATGAGCGAAAATATATTTACAGGAATTTAACTATATTATAATATTATAATATAGTTAAATATACGGAGGTTTTACAATGTCCGAGTTGAAAAAGTTTATGTTGATTGTTGGAGTGTTTCTAGTAGCTTATTTTATGCCGATTGATCAGGTTTATGTACAGCGAGCGGTTATTGAATCGTTGGCCATGCTGAACGATTATGCCCGCGAACATGTGCTGTTGTGTTTGGTCCCGGCCTTCTTTATTGCCGGCGGTGTATCAGTATTTATCAGGCAACAGGCGGTAATGCGCTATTTGGGCGCCGGTGCTAATAAAATAGTAGCATACGGGGTGGCTTCGGTTTCCGGCACGATTCTGGCCGTATGTTCTTGTACTGTACTGCCGTTGTTTGCCGGAATTTATTCCCGTGGCGCTGGTTTAGGTCCGGCAACGGCATTTTTGTATTCTGGACCGGCAATTAATATTTTGGCGATTATCATGACCGGACGGATACTTGGTTTTGAAATGGGAGTGGCTCGGGCAGTTGGGGCGATAATATTCTCGATTGTCATTGGTTTGGCGATGGCTTTTATCTATCGAAATGAGGAAAAAGCTAAACAAGACTCTTTTGCCATGCCGCCGGAGGAAGAACTGCCCCGCAAGTTATGGCAGGAAATAGTATACTTTGCGGCCATGGTGGCGTTTCTGGTATTTGCCAACTGGGGCCGGCCGTTAGATAGCGACGGGTTCTTTGCCACCATATATGCGTACAAATGGTGGTTGGCAGGAATCAGTTTCATCGGTGTTGTATATACTTCCTGGTCCTGGTTCGCTAAACATGAACTGAAGGAATGGCGGGACAGTTCGTGGTTTTTTGCCAAACAAATTCTGCCACTGTTGTTAGGCGGCGTGTTGTTTGCCGGACTGCTTATGGGGCGGCCGGGCCATGATGCCGGGTTGATTCCCAATGAATATATTCAAGCGTTGGTGGGTGGCAATAGTCTATGGTCTAATTTTTTTGCCAGCATCAGCGGGGCGTTTATGTATTTTGCCACTTTGACGGAAGTACCGATTCTACAAGGCTTGATGGGTTCCGGTATGGGCAAGGGTCCGGCCCTGGCGCTGCTGTTGGCTGGCCCGGCGTTAAGCCTGCCCAGTATGCTGGTTATCCGCCAGGTTATCGGAACGCAAAAAACGGTAGTGTATGTATCCTTAGTAGTGGTAATGGCCACGCTAAGTGGTATGATTTATGGCAGTATATTTTAATTGGGGGTATTGATGATGAAAATCGAAGTGTTAGGAACTGGTTGTGCCAAATGTATCAGCTTGGAGGATAATGTTAAGCAGGCGGTAAAAATGCTGGGTATTGATGCTGAAGTGGTCAAAGTGAGTGATATGAAAGATATTATGAACTATGGGGTGATGATGACTCCGGCCTTGGTGATTGACGGGGTGGTTAAATCGGCCGGAAAGTTGCTGTCGCCGGAAGATATTGCAAAAATATTAAAAGCTTAACCAGGCGGGTAAGATAGAGTTATGGTAAAAAGCAAACAAAAAGTACTATTTTTATGTACGCACAATTCGGCCCGGTCACAAATGGCGGAGGCTTGGTTGCGGCATTTATACGGCGATTTATACGAGGCCTTCAGTGCCGGAACACAAGTTACCGCCGTGAATCCTTATGTTATTCGGGCAATGACTGAGGCAGGGGTGGATATGACCGGCCATACTTCCAAGCATGTTACCGCATTTTTAAATGATGAGTTTGATTATGTTGTGACTGTTTGTGATAATGCCCGAGAAGTATGTCCGTTCTTTCCCGGTGGCAAAACTCGCCTTCATCATAGTTTTGCCGATCCGGCTCAATTTAGCGGTAGTGATGAGCAAATCATGGCAGGAGTCCGCAGTGTGCGCGATCAAATTAAAGATTGGATAATCTGTACATTTGGCTTGTATTAAAGGAGAGGAGTGTATTAAATGACCAGTTGTTGTAATTCGTCATGCGGCTGCAGTAGTGCAACTGCTGTAAATGCATTGCCGCACAAACTCTTAGTTGAGTTTCTCTATCTTGATTTAAGTCAGTGCGGCTGGTGTCAAGGAACGGAAAAGAACTTTGATAGTGCTTTAGGCAAGCTCTTACCTGTTCTTGAAACTATGAACATACAGGTCACGGTAAATAAAATTCATGTAGATACTGAGGATAAAGCCCGCGAACTAGGGTTTGTTACATCTCCGACTATCCGGGTTAACGGCAAAGATGTGCAACTACAATTCAAGGAAGCTAAATGTACGGCCTGTTCCGACCTCTGTGGGGAAGATGTGGAGTGTAGAGTATGGCTGTACCAAGGGCAGGAGTATACTAGTCCCCCTGAAGGTTTGATTATCCAGGCAATATTGCAGGAATTGTTTAGTGCCAGTCCAACAAGCCAGCCCAAAGTTCAGGATGTACCAGTTAATTTGAAAAAGTTCTTTGCGGGTGATAAGCTGATAAACAATAAATAAGAATCTAATAATGATAGTTTGTGTTAACGGACAGGTAGCATATATATGGTGATACCTGTCTATTTTTTATTGCTTCAGGCATAAATGTAAAAAATATGATGGCAGGGCTGCGAAGGCGAATCAACATTGTGTTAGTCCTTAGTTTTTGATGATGAAGGAAACAGCGTTGTTTCAGCGAATTGTTTGGTAGAGAACAATGGGAGTGATTTGCATGATTGGTCAGGTAACTGTTACCGTAGCACAGGGTAAGGTTCTTATTGCCCGGGCGATAGTAAAACTACCCGAAGTTCAGCAGGCTTTAAAAAATGGCCGGATAGTACTCAAGTCTGGTACGACTGTTTCGGTTTTAGCCGAGATGCTGGGGGTGCCGCCGCTGCGTATTGGCGGTAGGATTGTGCCTGATGGGGCCAGGGCTTCAAAATATGTAGTCGATGCTCCGCATATTGTAGTGCTGCAGGCCGGAAAATGGCGTAAAGCTGATGACAATCTTTTGGAAGAGATGTCAACGATGGGACCTAACGATTTATTTATTACCGGGGCGAATGCGCTGGACAATCAAGGAAACGCCGGCTTATTAGCCGGTATCGAATTTGGCAGTACTGCCGGTAAGGCTATGAGCGCACTTTGGACCGAAGGTATCAATACTATCGTAGCGGTAGGATTGGAAAAACTGATTCCGGGATCGATCCTTGACGTATGCCGACTGGCCGGACGAAAGCGAATCGATAAATCACTAGGTATGGCGGTTGGCATAATACCGGTGTTAGGCAAAGTCATAACTGAAAAGGAAGCAATCGAATATCTTACCGGTGTGAAAGCTGCCGTAATCGCAGCCGGCGGGATCAATGGAGCTGAGGGTGCGGCTACTATATTGGTGGAGGGGTCGGAAAACGAAGTTGAAGCAGTATTTACTCTGCTGAAGGATATTGGTTGTCCTATGACTAGCGGAGATTCAAGAAGCTTAGTTTCCTGTGCAGAGGGCGGGCCGGCTTGCAGCAAGCATCGGGGCTGTATTTATAAATCAAAACGGGAAATTGTTGACTGAATATTATAATAAAAGTATAATTTATGTATATAGAATTGATGTAGCGAATATAATTCATTATTGGCATCAAAACTGGCAAAGGCGCTGGCACTGGTCAGCGTTTTTTATTTAACTGGAAAGGTGGGTGAGACTTTATGGATTTGATTTTGCTCCGTCATGGACGGGCGGAAGAATGCGGAACGCGTCTAAATGATGACGAACGTGAATTAACCGTATACGGGAAGGAAAAGATGTATTTGATTAGTACCGGAATAAAGCGATTGATACGAAAATATTCAACTCTTGAAATATGGTCAAGCCCATTACCACGGGCCAGACAAACAGCACAGATTGTTGCCCAAGTTTTAGAAGTACAACAAATTGTGCCGAAGTCAGCCGTACAAAGCGGCGAATTGGATGTATTAGCTGCTAACTGGAATTCTTTTGCCGGTGATGACGGCTTGCTAATTGTTGGTCATCAGCCTTATTTGAGTGAATGGAGTCAGGAGATCTGCGGGCTGGTGTTACCGTTTAAGAAAGGTGCGGCTGCTTGTATTCGTTTACAGCAAAACATACCGCCGACCGGGAAGCTGCGTTGGTTTTTACAACCGGGTGATCTTGCCCGGCTATAATGAGGGGGTTATTGCCGTGAAATATGTTGCCGAAATCAAATTTCAACCAATGCAAAAAATTACTATGGATACTATTCAAGCTGCGGTTATAGCTGCCGGTGAAATAGAACAAAGTGAGTTAAGTTCGACTGGACAGATACGTTATATAGATACAGCTGATTATAAATTGGCGGCAGCGAAGGTGAGTTTATCAATCAATAGCGGTCGAAAGCCGGATATTGTTGTTTACAGTAGAAAGAATTCTAGTGAAGGGTGCTGGGCTGCAGCTAACCAAACTGACTATATCATTCCAACTGGACAATCATTTGATATTCTTAAGGTACCGGAATATTTTGCCGAGTGGCCTGAAAAATTGATTGATGTTGCCATGCTGCAGGAAGTAATGACTTCAGTATTCGACAATCAGCAGATAGTTATTAAAATGCCTAATGCCGCAAGGCTAATAATTGCTTTGGAAAACGCTGAATTGGCAGGTAATGGCCGTATTGTCAGCAGCCAAACGATACGATTGCAGTTAATCGAGGGCGATTTTTTGTCCATGATTACTATTGCCCAAAAGCTGGCTGATAATATTTTAATGTCATTGATTATTGATGATAACTATCTCAATGGTCTTCGATTGCTGGGGATAACCGTCAAGCCGGCTCAAAGCGGAGTCTTCAATTACCATACGACGGAAAATGTTCATTCAGCATTAGTCAACAGCTTATGCGTTATATGGCAAGGAATGGTAGTTTGTGCCGCTGACTTTATACAGCAGCCCGATAACCCAAGGACTGTCCATCAATTGCGGGTAAAACTGCGCCAGTTTCGCTCCGTACTGTCTTTTGCTAAGCCGCTGTTGCACAAGCAAGCTTATAATAATCTGCAGGAAGAAATGCGGCAGAGTGGACGCGTCTTATCAGGTCTTCGCTTTCTTGACGTATTGATTGGTCTTTGGAATAAAATTGACCGTCAGTTACCTAACGGTCAGAGCAGCAATGAGTTGTTGAATTTATTGATGAAAGAGCGATCAATAGAACAGCAGCGGGTTTTGGCATTACCGGTGCAAAAAATTTTAACTGGTGTTGCCTTGAATAGTTGGGCATTTATTTTGAATTGGCCTCAACATAGCCAACATCGAGAAATCAGTTGGCAAAAGTATTTCCAAAAAAGAGCAAGGTCTTGGTTCAAAGATTTACGCACTATCAAAAAAGAAATGTCGGTGGATAATGCGGCACAGGTACACCGGCTGCGTATCAAGGTCAAAAAACTGCGGTACGTATTTGAATATGTTTGGCCGTCATTCCAGGACTATGACCAGCATTTTTTAGATCTGTTAAAAGAGCTGCAGGATAATTTGGGTGAATTACATGATTGTGCTGATACAGTAAAATTTATTGACTGTCTGCAGGTCGACGGCCTGAATGATAACCTTGCGCACCAAACCGGCAGGTTAATTGGCTGGAAACTATACAGTTCTAACTTGGCACGTAAATCAGTTACCGACAGCTGGGATAATTTAAAACAGTATTCAAGCTATTTATAATTCGGCAGGTAATTGCGAAATACGGCAAGTACTGCCGGATTTTCGTTTATCAGATAAATTCGGCCAGGGTTTCCTGCCGGGTCGTAATCAATTCCGCTCCACCAAATTGCCACCTTAATTCTTTTGTATTTGGGGATAACGGTAAACATTTTTTCTATCCAGGCTGGTTTGTTACCGCCAACTGAATTGGAACTAAATTCTGTAATCATAAATGGTTTGGCAAAGTTTTGTTCATATTGATAGTAGAGGGGTTGATAGATATCTTCAAATTCCCGCCAGGATTCACCGGGGAAGTAAGTGCCGGTGTTATAGCCGGTCATACCGATGATATCAACATATTCATCACCCGGATAATACATCAAGTAGTGGTTCCAGGCAAAGTCGGGACGGGATACATCGTGCGGGTTAAACACCCACAGGACATTGGTTACTTCATTTTCGACAAAAATACTGCGGATATATAACCAAACTGCTTTGTAAATATTACTGTCTTTACTGGTATAGTAAGCGGAATACCAACACCAATCGCCGTTCATTTCATTATTAAGACGGAATAAAATCGGCCGCCGGTAGGCTTTTATCTGTTTGGCGTATTCATGAAAATAAGTATCGTACTTACCGTCCAGAATATCATACATGAGGCTGGCGTTATCGTGGTTATATGATTCTGCCTGTAAAGCGTTAACTTGTTCGGCGTGGACGGTCTGCAATGTCAGTTCTATATATTTATTGCGGTTTTTGGCATTTTGCATGGCTGCGGCCGGAAAAGGGTCGTCCAATGATTGATAGCGCAACAGAATGGGGAAAGAATAGTCAAGTTGCTGTTCTAACGGATCAAGATATTTGAATTTATCAGGGGCGCAAGGCTCGAAGATCCCCCATTTAAGCGGACTTGCGGGTGAAAAATACTTTTGATAAAAAGTTTTGGTTGGTTCATCAATAGGTGTCTGTGAAGGAGAAAATCTTTTAAATATTCCGGCTTTGCCTTGGCGGGGGACTATTGTAAAGCTGTTGATTATAGCGGCTTCATTCTCAAGTGGTTTGGCGGATTTAATTAAGATGGTGTATACTTCCTGGTCGTTTTTGACAATTTCTGCGCTGGCATAGTAGTGTAAGTCATTAATTAATCGCGATAGTTTGCGGCGTTGCCATTTGAGCAGATGGGTTGTATAACCGTTTATATTGATATACCGGTCTTGTTCGACGGTATGATCGCGGGTATTGCGGGTAAAGCGATTGGCGTAGTGCAGGTAGTCGGCTGCATTGGAAATGCTGTCAGAAAAATCGTCATAATATACCTCAATTTGCATATCTTTGTTGCTGAATACCGTTCGTATGGCAGAATATGATACATCTAGCGCCATATCGCGGGGATAAATCAGTGTATAGCCGTTGGCATAATCGGTATACAGGTTATATTGACTGTTATAGCTTTCAATCTTTTTGCAATCATCGTTTTCGCCAACCGTCGGATTTTCGGTTGGAAGGCCGTTGACAATATAGTTTGGTAAGGCATAAGCAGGCAGTTGTATTGATATAACCAGTATAACCAACAGCAGCATAATCTTAAATGAATGTAACTTTAGCAATCCAATCACCGTCCAGTGTTTAATTAACAATAAATTTCGGGATAATTCCAAGATATCCTACTTGCACTGCTTGAATATAACTGTTTTTGATAGGAATTTTTGCTAATTAGGCGAAAGTAGTTAGTAATTTCATGCTAAGGAGGATTTATGAAATATTTAGACAAACGGACATTAATGGTCAAGGTGATTGTATTGGTTATAACCGGATTTATGCTTGCTGCCTGTGGGGCTACCAACAGAAAGCAGGAATATGCTCCGGCACCGGCCAAAGGGCTTAGTCAGCAAAGTGGGAGTGTTGCCAAGAGCGGCATCACCAAAATGATTCAAACCGCCAACTTAGAGTTGGAGACAGCGGTTCTGCCTGAGACGGAAAAAAAGATAATGAAGATTATAAACGACCAGCATGGACAAATCGGCAGCATGGCTGTTACTAGGGACAGCCAGGGACAACTGCGCGGCAAATATACGCTGCGGGTTCCGCAAGAAAAACTTAATAGCGTAGTTGAAGCTATTGTTGGTTTAGCCGGAATTACGGTTAGACAGCGGAGTATTTCCCAACGAGACGTCACTGAACAATACATAGATCTAGAGGCAAGACTGGATAATATGAAGAAACATGAGCAACGGCTGCAGCAAATACTGGGACAGGCTGGGACTGTTGAAGAGATCCTGAAGGTGGAAAGCGAGCTGGCGCGTGTTCGCGGTCAAATTGAAAGTCAAACCGCTCAGTTCCGCAATTTATCTAATCAGGTCGAATTAGCAACGCTGACAATAAACCTCAGCGAAGCGGCCAACAAATATTGGAGTGCTTTTGGTAAGCGGCTGGTGAATACTTTGCAGGAAAGCTTTATACTGGCCGGTGATGTCTTTTTGGGTCTAATTATGATTGTGGTCGGCGGTATTCCGGTTATGGGCGCGGCAGTTTTGATTTGGTGGTTGTGGCGCAAATATAAGCGTAAAAAAAGTCAGGCCTTAAAGTGAGAAGGAGGCTGACAAGGTGCTGGAAAATATTGATATTGCAGCTAAATTTGATAAAGCTGAGTATAAGCGGCTCATGCCGCAATTAGAAATTCGTCTGAGCGAATTACAAAGACAGCTTATAGATTTTGATCTGCCGGTGATTGTTGTATTTGAAGGCTGGGCGGCAGCCGGACGGGGAGTATTGTTGAATAAACTGATTTCGGCGCTTGATCCGCGGGGATTTTCGGTATATTCTACTTATCATTGTCAGCTTGGCGAACAATATCCTTATATGTACCGCTTTTGGTCCAATATCCCGGCCAAAGGACGAATAGCCTTTTTTGACCGTAGTTGGTATAACCGGTTCGTTGTTAATCCCGGTGAGGATAACAGTGAACGGAATAAGTACTTTGAACAGGTTAATTCTTTTGAGCGTCAACTAGCTGCTGACAATTATATAATTATTAAGATATTTTTACATATCAGTGAAGACGAGCAAAAAAAGCGGCTTAAAGGAATGGGCAAGCTGCGTGCTGCGCGTTGGCGGGTAACTGAAGGCGATTGGGACCAAAACGATAAATATGATAAGCGGTTTGCTGAGATTCAAACCATGATCAGAAAAACGGATAGTTATTATGCTCCTTGGACAATTGTGCCGGCCCATGACAAAAAGTACGCCGCTGTTCAAATTTATCGAACATTAATTGACGTCTTAGAAAATAAAATCGAATCTTGCCGGCGGGATAAATCTTGTTTTGTTGGGGTCAAACAGGCGGAATTAACTCCGCTGCCACCTTCTGTACTAAACAGTATTGATTTAACAAAAGATACTAAAGAAGAGGAGTATCGCCACGAACTCAAACTGCTGCAAAAGCGCTTACGCCAAATTCAGTATGCTGTATATAGCCAACAGATCCCTCTGATCATCGTTTATGAAGGCTGGGATGCTGCCGGCAAAGGGAGCAACATCAAACGGTTGACACAAAATCTGGACCCCCGCGGCTATGAAGTTATTCCGATTGGGCCGCCTAATGAGGTTGAAAGAAAACATCATTACCTGTGGCGATTCTGGAAATCGATGCCGTATGCCGGAAAAATAGCTATATTCGACCGCAGCTGGTATGGGCGGGTACTGGTGGAGCGGGTCGAGGGATTTTGTCATGAAACAGACTGGAAACGGGCATATCAGGAAATAAATGAAATGGAAGAGCAAATAACTGATTATGGCGGTATTATCGTCAAATTTTGGCTGCATATTGATAAACAGGAGCAATTGCAGCGGTTCAGAGAACGACAGCAAATCCCGTATAAGCAGTGGAAAATAACTGAAGAGGACTGGCGAAACAGAGAAAAATGGGATTATTACCGGCAAGCTGCCGATGAAATGCTGTTTCGTACCAGTACCAACTATGCTCCGTGGCATATTGTTGAAGGCAACAGCAAGTTATATGCCCGTCTCAAGACAATCAACACGGTTATTAAGGCGGTAGAAGACCGACTGTAAACGATAATTTTTCCTACAATGCGAAAGTGCTGCTTCTTTTTCAAGGAGCAGCACTTGGCTATTTGTTTGCAGTTTCAATAAGCGAATCATAAAGACTCACCAACTCTTGCCGGTCCGAGACCTCTAACTTCCGGTAAATATTGCGTAGGTGAGTCTTTAAAGTACTGTCGGCAATATTCAACTCATTACGGATAAAGGGATTATTACGGCCTTTTAACAACAGTATAACAACTTCCTTCTCGCGGGCGGTAAGAGAATAATGAGTGCAAAACAGATCATGATTATCGATAGTAAAATCGTTATTTAGTTCAGTATTTTCATAGCATAACTCAATTTTTTCCGGTAACTGTTCGGATGTCGGATCAGGAGTATCATTAGTTACCCAACCGGAAAAAGTTTCTTTACGGTCTTGAAAAATCAATGATGCACACAGAACCATGATTGCTGCCAATAGTGAAACCATATTGGAGTGAAATGGCACTCCCATTGTCAGTAAGCCAGTCAGCAACAAATCGCCGATAAACATAGAGAAGGTCAGAAAAAACATGCTCCAGCCGATTATATACAGCGGACTGGCGTGAGTCGACGCCAAATAGATGAACAACAGCCAAGTATAGGCATCGAATAAAGCAAACCCGCTCTGCAACAGTAAAAACGGGACCATTGATGTTTTAGCCAATAACGGAAATAGAATAAATCCAGAACCAAGCAACGGCAGTACCGGGCGATACAAAAAACGCAAATCGAGCTGTGGACAGAATTTGATAGCCAGCCCGGCTAATAGACAAACCAGACAATAAGTGGCACTGCTGATTATATACAGCTGTTTCTCATCAAAGGGGCTTACCACATAAATGAGTTTGTACATGAACCCGCCGGCAGAATAAAATAAAAATAAAAGAGCAATTAATTTTATCGGCAGCGGGTTTTTGCTAATAAACGGGCCAACCGGAACTGTTGGCTGTTGCCTGGTAGGAGACTCGATTTGCAAAATAATATAGGAAAACAGTGGTGCGGCTATGACTAAAAATAACAGGCCGAGATCAGGTACGTGTAGTCCGGCAACACTAACAATAGTACTTAATAAAATCGCGCCGCCAAAGGCGATACCCATGGCACCGGGCTCCAATTTGGAAAAAACTTCGCCCCAGGAGGAAATTAATATGGCGCCGCCGAAGGCAGCCAACAATATGACTAGTGCAGTTAAGACGAATGTATATATTTGGCCAAACAGGAATTGCGTAATAATACCACTTAGGATCATGGCAAAAATTCCGAATGGCTGTAAAAAACGTTTGTGTCGTGAAAAGAAACCAGAGTGACTGCCAATCCAGAGGAATGATAATGAATGAAAAAATAAGAACAGCAGGAATATTGTTTCGGCTTTATACAGTGAGCGCGAGGCAAACTGAAACAATAGCGGTCCGTTTAGAAAACCTAGCCAGAGCCAGCTTATTGCCAAGCCTAATCCAACAGCGGAATGGACCATATTAACCTCCTTGCAATGTAATTAAAAGAATTATATCATATTCTAGGACGTTTTTTGTGTATACAGAGTGAATTTTGTTAATCAATTTCAATAAAGGTAACTTATTTTAATGGGGGTTGTGTAAATGAACATTTATGTTTGGCGTCATAACCGTAAGTTTCATAGCTGGAGTATGATCAATGAACCATGCGTAAACGAACATTTTTATACTGATGCACTGGCAATAGTACAAGCCGAATCTTTAGAACAGGCCATGTCTTTGCTTGATAACACTAAGCAAGGCTGGATTATCGAAGAGTTAAAGCGGATACAGCCTCAGGTATATTCGCTTGCACCTCAGGTTATTTTCAGCGATGTGCGGGGAGAGTAGGCCTGGCAGGAAATGCGGTAAATACTGCCGAATGTCAATACAAGTCTACAGTGAAGGGGATGACGAATTGAACACTGCGACGGAAACCGAACTGAAGCTGAGATTTATTGACCCCGCTGGGGTTAATCTAAAAGAGGTTATCAGTTTGCCTGGATTTAACACTATGCAGTTCGAGGAGATTATAAGCCGGAGGCTGGAGGCAACTTATTACGATACACCGGATCTTTCTCTGCGAGAGCATGGATTAGCTTACCGCCTGCGCAAAGAAAACGACAAATGGATAGCAACAGTAAAAACTCAGGGGGTTTCGGCCGGAGGATTATCGGCACGACAAGAATATAATGTAGCCGTTGCTTCTAATCAAGCTTCAGTTTTGCCTTTTGAACAAACTGCAGTTGCTGAGTGTCTGCAAACGATAGTCAAAGAACAGCAGTTGCAGCCGTTGTTTAATGTCTTGGTGACCAGGGAATTGGTTGTCATCAGAACCGTAACAGGCAGTTCAATAGAATTAGCGCTTGATTGCGGAGCAATTATAGCCGGTAGTGACAAAGTACCGGTGTTGGAATTGGAATTAGAATTACAGGAAGGTTCAGTAGCTGATCTGCTGTCATTAGCTGCCGCAATTGCCCGGGAAATTCCATTGACAGTGGAACCAAGAAGTAAGTATCTACGAGGATTGCAATTGATAAATGTATTCGACCCGGAAGTTAACAGCGAGATTCATAGCTTATGCCAACTGCAGCCGGGAAATTGGCAGTCTGTACTGCCTTCTTGTATAAGTGCATTGCTGGAATGCCAAAACTCAGTTTTGATTGAACCGGTTAATCCCGAAATCTATATAGTTATACAAAAGTATTGGAAACGCTTGCGGGCGTGCTTGCAGTATTTAGTTCCTGCGTTGACGGAAAGAGCGGATGATTCTTTCGAGGAAATGGTACAAATTGACGAATGGCTGGCCGAATTTGAAAAAAATACAATGTTGCTGGCAGAATGGGAAGCTTTGGTTAAAAATATTAATGTAACTTTTGCTGGCTCATATACTATACATAACTTTATAATGCAGCAATATTCTCGTATTACTAAACCGCTGAATGAATATATAAAACAAGGAAAATTAACTGCATTTCTGTTAGATTTATGGCAGTTTGTTGAGAGCGCTGAAATTAAACAACAATTCATATTGGAAGATTGGATCGAGGATAAAATTACCGGAAGATTGCATGCAATGATTCAGTGGGGAAAGACCCCGGATTTTGGTCAGCCCCAAGTTTTGGCCCAAGCATTTTCGGACACGGCAAATATTTATTTTTTAATGGACAGCATGGCTATATATTCGATGAACAAAAATATGAAAAAAGTTTATCGTAAATTAGCAAGCTTTTATGAAGTTCTTTATCATTGTTTCATGATCGATTGCAACCAAAAGCGGCTAACCAAGGTGATCACTGCCGGGTCGGCCCGGGTTATGTATCGTGATGTAGGATTGTTGGCCGGCTGGCAGGCCGGAGTATTGATTGAGCAGCACAAAAACCTGCAGACCCAATGGGAACGGCTGCGCCGTTATTTACAAAAAAGAGAGTGAAATGTTAGCATTTTAAGACCTGCTTTTAGCTGTGATTAGCTGAAAACAGGTCTTTTAGTAAATTTGCTTTTAATAAGTTATAAAGTTAAAATGTTAACATTTATTTATAGTGAAGGGATTTGTAAGTAACAGGTTGAATTTAAAATATGATAATTATGACAAGTTTTGTAATGTATATTATACCACCGGAGGAGGAACAACAGTGAGTGATATTAGAATTGTAACCACCGCAGGCGATACACTAATTGCCGAAGAGGTGCTAGCTGCCGTAAAGCAAGTATTAGGATCTGATATTAGGGGCCGAGGTTATGCCTTGAAAGATATTCCCGGCCCTGATATAGCTGATTTATTTATTTGTATTTCATCCCGCCGCAGCGAAGTTGAGAAAAAGATCCCTGCCGAGAAAATTGTTGGAATTGATATGATTCCTGATAACCGCTTTTACGTTGAACTTGCTAAAATTTCAGCCGGCGAAACAGTTTGGATTTTTAATAACTCATTGAACTATGCCAAAAAATTATTGGAATATTGCTTAAATGTTGGTATTGATCATATTAATTTTGAATTTATTCCCTATGATGAACTTACTGACCAGGAAATAAAAGAAAGACTGGGGCAGGCAAAGCACGTAGCCGGAATCGAAACAATCGTTGCGGCCAACGGAGTTTTGCAACAGAGATATCGGGATTATTTGCCGGATAATCTAAATATCGTTGTCGCCAAACGAATAATGGATACGCATTCTTCCTGCCAATTAATGAGATGGATTACGTCATATCAGTTTCGTCAACTTATTTCAACTATTTCGGATGGAACCAATCATTTGACACAACAATTACAAGAAATAACAGCAATTGCAAATGAAATGTCCGGAGCTATCGAAGGTGAAGCAGCGGCTTTTTCGGAGTTGGGCGAAAAAATGAACAGTGGGGTCAATCGTTTAAAGCAAATACATAATTTGTCAGGAAACTTGACAGTAGCGGCCAAAAATATCGGCAATATAACCGAGACGATTAAACATATTTCCGGACAGACTAATCTTCTTGCCCTGAACGCAACTATTGAAGCTGCAAGAGTCGGCGAAGCCGGACGTGGCTTTGCCGTTGTGGCGAAGGAAGTAGGAAAGCTGGCTGTTGAGAGCCAGCGGTCAACCGAAAATATTCATAAAGCTATTGCCGAGATACAAAATATTGTTGTGGAGATCGTCCCGCAATTGGCAACTTTGTCGGATGAAATGAAACATAATCAAGATAAGTTTTCGGCAATGTTAGAGTCTTCGCAAAAAGAAAATCAATCCATTATGGATATTTTTACAGCCCTGGAAAGCATTCAACACCGCAGTGAGGACTTGTTGAGCAGTACCCTGAAAGTTGCCAAAATGGAGTGAACTCGTTTCAGCAAAGCTGACGCCGCCTATAGAGGCGGGAGTCTTAACTCGCTGAATAAGAGAAATATAAAAAGTAAGCTTACTAATGATTAACCTGTCCGCGCTTGTTTTGAAGTTGCACGATTGCCGCAAGATGCTTTAATCGAAATTAAAGTAATTGCAATCTGCAAATAGCTGGATTAAAAAAACTCCGAATCCTCAAATGAGTGTTCGGAGTTCTTCTTTGTAACAAAGCACTTCAGTTGGCGGCTCTTATAGTCTTGCACCGCAACTAAAAAATATCTAAAATAGAAGTAGAAGGTTTATTTCGTCAACGACAGTATTACTTCCAATACGATCAACAGAACAATGGCAATTTCCAATAGTTCGGCCCGGCTGGTAACAACTTCATCATTAAGCTGGTTGTAGCCATGCTGAATTGTTTCGATCTTCTTATCGATACTCTCCCGCCAGTCCGAAACCCGGAGCAATTTTAGATAAGAAGCATAGACCCGGGCGTAAAATACGTCCTCGGTTACCCGCAGGGAGTTCTGAATTTTGCCGGTTATAGTAACTATATCCGCCATCAGGCCCAGCAGCTGGCGCCTGATGGTGCGGTACTTGCCGAGTTTATGATAACCGTTGCGAATACTGGCTTCCTCGATTGATTCATACATATTATCAATAACATGGTCTAAGATATAATCATAATAACGCAGTTCTAAGAATTGAGCATTGGCAAATTCCAGCAGGTCAGGAATATCAAAACTGCCGGTAGGGTCGTACACCAGCGCGGTATCCCAAGTAAGAATAGTAATATCATCAGCATAAGATAAGCGATTTTCTAAAGTCTCTTTGCGGGTTGCTTCGCTAACCGGCTGTCTGTCTCTCAGTAGCAGGGGAACGGCATCCCAGTCTTTCCACTGATTAAAATAAAACACCACGAAATCTTCGTCAAACTCCGGTTTGCGTTCATTAATGATTGCCGGTCGAATGGTTGATAATACTGATTCTACATGTGCTAAAAATTTTTCTTCAGGAATCCGGTCAATGTCTAAGGCCGCATCCAACAATGTATCATATTCAACGTGCGGTGGCATATCAATACGCAGGATAATGCTGATGACACCCAAATCATAGATTTTAGCCCGGACTTCTGCAGTATAGGAATGACAGGCTAAGGTTACTTCATGAGTACCTAACTCCACCGTTACCGGGGGATTTTTAAAGGCGATGGCCTTAGGTGATACGCGGGTCAGACGTAAGCGGGAAACCTGGTTTTGGGCAGACCATAACGACTGTGCTTTTTCTAACTCGATTTCATCTGCTAAATCATAAAGTCGGTAGATGAAAATTGAACAGGTCACAAAAATTCCTCCAAATAATTATTATTGAATATTATTCGCCATTGAGAGGGTTATTCCTTGTTTGAATGTAATAAAATGGAAAATTGATTATTAATAAGGGGGGGTATAATGATGCAAGATGAAAAATACACACAGCAAGCCGCACAGGTAATGCAGGAAGCGCAACAGCTGGCAGCTTTAAATTACCATCAGGAAATTACTACGGTGCATCTTTTATTATCCTTAATCAAAGGTGGGGAAGGAGCGGTAGAGTTTGCTTTTCAGAAATTGCAAATAAATTCCGGGCAATTTGCTAAACAAGTGGAACTGCTGTTAGGAAAGATTCCTTCGGTTCGCGGGCAGGAAAGCGGCTTGCGAATGAATACGGCGCTATTTCGGGTGTTGGCTTTGGCTAATAAGCTGCGTTCAAACATGAATGATGATTTCGTCGGAACCGAGCATTTATTATTATCCTTGGTAGAAGACGGCGACCATGAAGTGGTAGAACTTTGTCGTAAAAACGGCATGGTAAAGGCTAAATTACAGGCAATTATTAATGAGTATCGGCAAGGAAAAAATTTGACCAGTGAAAATGAAGAGGAAAGTACCAAAATACTGGAAAAGTACGGCCAGGATTTAACGCAGAGAGCTAAGGACGGAAAACTCGACCCGGTAATTGGCCGCGATGAGGAGATTCGGAGGGTGGTGGAAATCCTGTCGCGCCGTAAAAAGAATAATCCGGTATTAATTGGCGATCCCGGTGTTGGTAAGACTGCCATTGTTGAAGGTCTGGCCAGAAGAATCGTGTCGAACGATGTGCCTGAGTCCCTGAAGAACAAAACGGTATATGCCTTGGATCTAAGTTCATTGGTGGCCGGTGCCAAATATCGCGGCGAATTTGAGGAACGACTAAAAAATGTGTTGCGCGAAGTAATAAAGTCTGACGGTAAAATCATTATGTTCATTGATGAGTTACATACCGTTGTTGGAGCCGGTGCTGCCGAAGGGGCTATGGATGCCGGCAATATTTTAAAGCCGATGTTAGCCAGAGGCGAGTTGCGCTGTATCGGGGCTACGACTTTAAACGAATACCGCAAATATATCGAAAAAGATGCAGCCTTAGAACGGCGGTTTCAACCGGTTTTAGTCGATCAACCGTCGGTAGAAGATACAATATCTATTTTGCGGGGGTTAAAAGAACGCTACGAAGTACATCATGGTGTAAAAATAAAAGATGCGGCCCTAGTGGCTGCGGCAGTGTTGTCTGATCGCTATATTGCCGACCGGTTTCTGCCGGACAAGGCCATTGATTTAGTGGATGAGGCGGCAGCCAAACTAAGAACAGAAATTGATTCAATGCCTGGTGAGCTTGACGATATTCAACACCGGATAATGCAACTGCAAATTGAAGAACAGGCGTTAGGCAAAGAAATTGATCCAGCATCCAAAGAAAGATTGATGCGGATTAAAGAAGAACTGTCTAAGCTAACTTTACAACAAGCCGACATTAAGCAGCAGTGGGAAACCGAAAAAGGCGGTATTGTAAAGCTGCGTCAGTTAAAAGAACAGATTGAACAGGTTCGCATGGATATGGAATCCGCTGAACGTGCTTATGATCTAAATAAACTGGCTGAATTGAAATATGGCCGGTTACCGGCGTTGGAGAAGGAATACGCCAAGCAAGAGCAGGAGTTACATATTAAACGCCAACAAAAAGTGTTGCTTAAGGAAGAAGTGGATGAAGACGATATTTCTAAAATAGTCAGTCGCTGGACCGGTATTCCGGTACAACGGTTAATCAAAGGAGAAATGGAAAAACTGGCTAATCTGGAAGAGATCTTACACCAACGGGTCATTGGGCAGGATAATGCGGTGACGGCGGTCAGTGAAGCAATCATTCGAGCCCGCGCCGGCATAAAAGATCCTAATCGTCCGATCGGAACATTTATTTTTCTTGGTCCGACCGGTGTGGGTAAAACGGAATTAGCTAAAACGCTGGCTGAAATTCTGTTTGATGATGAACGAAATATGGTGCGGTTGGATATGAGCGAATACATGGAGAAACATACCGTATCCCGCTTGATTGGCGCCCCGCCGGGTTATGTCGGCCATGATGAAGGCGGACAGCTTACTGAAGCAGTCAGGCGCCATCCTTATGCTGTAGTTTTGTTAGATGAGATTGAAAAAGCACACCATGATATTTTTAATATTTTACTGCAGGTATTGGATGACGGTCGTTTAACCGATGGAAAAGGCCGCACGGTCGACTTCAAGAATACCGTTATTATCATGACATCAAATCTGGGGTCAAAGGAAATTTTGCAATATGATCAACAACAGGCCGCTGAAAAAGTTCGTGAATTATTGCAAGGGTACTTTCGGCCGGAGTTTTTGAATCGCATAGATGATATTATTGTGTTCCAAGCGTTGGCCGTCGAGCAAGTACAGCAAATAGCGGTATTAGTTTTAAAAAATTTACAGCAACGATTAGCCAATCAATTAAATATTGTCCTAAACTGGGAACAACCTGTTATAGAGGCATTAGCCAATCAGGGATACGATCCGTCGTATGGTGCCCGGCCGTTAAAGCGGATTATAACCAGATTGGTCGAAACTGAACTGAGTAAAAAAATCGTGCGGGGTGAATTAGCGGCAGGTTCTTCGGCAATACTGAAATTAAATCCTAATGGTCAGATATTTGTTCAGATTATTTAATAATGTAACCAAATTAAGGGTTGAAAAATTAGCAAAAAGTGCTAAAATAGTATTTAAGAATTATTATTTGTTAAAAGGAAGGTGCCAAAATGAAAAGTAAAAAGTTGCAAGAAACTATGAATAATCAAATTCAGGCCGAATTATACTCCGCATACTTGTATTTGGCAATGTCGATTGATTGTCAGTCCAAAAACCTCAAGGGTTTTGCTAATTGGCTTAATGTTCAATATCAGGAAGAAACAATGCATGCGATGAAATTGTTGGCATATATGCAGGAAAGAGGTGCTCAAGTTGAATTGCAGGCAATTCAAGCACCGCCCAGCAAGTTTGGAACTCCGGTGGAAATCTTTGAACAGGTACTTAAGCATGAATTGCATGTTACCGAGTTGATTCATAATTTATATGCAGTTGCCATCGAGGAAAAGGACTATGCGGCCCAAATGTTCCTGCAATGGTATGTTAACGAACAGGTTGAAGAAGAAGCTTCAGCATCTGAAGTGCTGGAAAAACTAAAAATGGTAGAAGGCAACAACGGTGCGCTATTCTTCATTGACCAGGAACTTGCAGCAAGAACTTATACGCCTCCAGCTGATACTCAAGAATAATTACACTAATTGTAAAAGCTAACCTGCAACGCTGGTTAGCTTTTACTTATAATAGACGACCAGCGTTACTGTAAATTACTTATATCAGGTTTTGTTTAAACATAGCTCAAAACAAAGGAGTGTGAGTGTATAATGAAAGTAGTTATAATCGGTGGAGTTGCTGCCGGACTAAAGGCCGCCGCCAAAATTAAGCGTTGCGATCCGCAAGCTCAAATCACCGTATTGGAAAAAGGGAACCTTATCAGCTACGGCGCTTGCGGCATGCCCTATTATGTAGCCGATGATGTTAAAAAAATCGAGGAACTTATGAATACCCCTACCGGTGTTCTGCGGGATGAAAAATTCTTCCGTAATGTTAAAGGCTTTGCTGTTCATATTCATACCGAAGCAGTAAAGATTGATAGGAAAGCTAAGGAAGTATTAGCGGTGGATACGGTTTCCGGACAGCAACAATCTTTTGCTTATGATAAACTTGTTATTGCCACCGGTGCCAGTCCGCTTAAACCGAATCTGCCGGGCTCAGATTTAGCAAATATCTATACACTGTGGCATCCGAATGATGCTGCAAGGGTCAAGGAAGCGTTGATGGGCGGCAGTATCAAAAATGTAGTTGTAATTGGTGCCGGGCTGGTAGGAATGGAAATGGCCGAATCTTTTTCCAAATGGCAGGTAAATGTTACAGTGGTAGAAATGAAACAGCATATTTTTGCCAATTTTCTGGATGAAGAAATAGCTTTAGCTATTGAAAAGTATGTTCGCAGCAAAAAAATTAACATTTTGACCGGTGAAACTGTACAAGCTTTTACGGGTAACGACAGTGTGCGGCAAGTAATCACTGACAAACGGACCATACCGGCAGATTTAGTAATTATGGCCGTTGGGGTCAAGCCTAATGTAGAGTTAGCCCGGGAAGCAGAAATAACCGTGGGAACGACTGGCGCCATAGCTGTTAATGAATATCTGCAAACAAGCGACCCGGATATTTATGCCGGCGGCGATTGTGTCGAAAATACGAATATAATAACCGGCGAAAAAGCATTTGCGCCGATGGGCTCGACTGCCAATAAACACGGACGGGTTATTGGTGAAAATATCTGCGGAGGAAAGGTTAAATTTCGCGGAGTACTTAATACCCTTGTAGTGCGAATTCATGATTTAAATGCCGGTAAGGTCGGCTTGACTGAACAAGAAGCTAAAGAACTTGGGTATGACTATGTTTCGGTATTGGTTACGGGCCATGACAAGCCGCATTATATGCCGGGTGCCAAGCCCATTTCGGTTAAATTAATTGCCGAAGTGAATAGCAATAAAGTAATCGGTGCCCAGATCTATGGCGAAGGGGAAGTTGCCAAGAGAATAGATGTTATAGCGGCAGTCCTTACGTTGGGCGGGACGGTTGATGATTTATTTGATATAGATTTATCATATGCGCCGCCGTTTAATAACCCGATTGACAATGTTGCCGTGGCCGCCAATGTTATGATGAATAAATTTGCCGGTAAGTTCAAAGGCATTTCGCCGCTGGAGGCTTTTCAAAAACTAGCGGACGAAAAAGTCGTGTTCTTGGATGTGCGTTCTCCGCAAGAATGCCGGCAGGTGAGGCTTGCCAACTGTAAAGGGTTTAAGAATATTCCGCTGGGACAATTGCGGGAAAAGTTTACTGAGCTAAGCAAAGATGATGAAATTATTACTTTTTGCAAACTCAGTTTGCGCGGCTATGAAGCTGAAGCCATTTTAGAAGGTGAAGGGTTTAAAAATATCAGGGTGATGGAAGGCGGAATATTGGCTTATCCATTTGCTTGCGAGACGGATGAACAATAACGTTGGACTTTGGTTATATAAGTGCATTAGATTACCTTTGGACAAAAAAAGAGCTTAGGCTCTTTTTTTTGTCATATTTTATGTTACGGTTAAATATTTATATTGATACAGGAAAATGTAATTTAGTGAAGAATTGGTAATATGTTATGAAAAATTCTGAAAATTACGGGAATAGCCATTTGGTATGACCGATTTTTAACTAGTGAGGTGGATGACAATGCCTGACGGTTTACGGACGCGGCAATGGCTTCATACAATCGGTAAAGAAAGAATTCAGGCTTTTCAAGATGCGTTTGCCCGTTCATTTGGTATTAGCTTATGCCTAATTGACTTAAACGGCAAGGCGTTGACTGTATGGTCCAATTCCTCGTTGTTTTGTCATTATATGGTCAAGAAAAATCGAAATCGCTGTTACCAAGAACATGAGAATGCTGTTAATTACGTTTTAGCGAACCGTAAGAGTAAATTATTTAACTGTTATATGGGACTGGCATTTTTTATGGTTCCGATATTTTGCGGGAATGATGTTATATGTTTAGCCCACGGCGGCGGAGTTATTAACGAGCAAGCCCAAACTGCATTTTTAAAAAACTATAATGTGCGGATTATTCCGGAGAAGCAAGTAAACAATCTAATGGAACTGTTAGCAGTTACTTTAAATTTGTTGCAGCCGAATGAATGTACACTGCAGGAGAGCAAAGCGAATATTGAGCCGGAACCAGGCCAATGGTTTGATAAACATTTAAGTAAACGGGAATGTGAGATTGCCGGATTGGTATGTTCCGGACTGACAAACAAACAGATTGCCGGTAAGCTGTATATCAGTGAAAAAACGGTAAAGACTCATGTCAGCAATATCTTAACCAAATTAGATATTAAAGACCGCTTACAGCTGGCAATATCTTGCCGTGAATCTTAGGTGATGGTATGTCGATAAATCGTAAGCTAACCATATTTGTTGTAATTTTAGTTGTGGTGCCGATGGCGATTGTTTTTTTGGTTTCCCGAATAGTACTAAATCAACAGATCCGGCATAGTGAACAGAGTTATTTGGAAAATGCGCATAAAATTGCCCGCAATGCGATGCTGGACCGTAAACAGGAAATGTCAAAGGCGGCCCAATTTGTCGCACACAATCCGGCGTTTCAAAAGGCTCTGCGCGAAACCGATATTCGCCGGATCAATGAATGGTTGCAGGGGCTAAATAAGTCATATCAATATTTAGATTTTATTGTTTTGGTTAACGATACCAAACAGATTTTAGCGATGTTGCCCAGAACCATGAAGTATTTTGAGCCATGGGATATGAATGGGTTAATTGACCGGGCTCGCGAAGCCAAAGGGCCTATTGTTTCGGAAGAATTATTTTTGCTTGACGATTACTTTGCGGCCGATTCAGCTGAATATAACAAATACAAAGTCTGGCTGGTAGATCGGGAAGGCAATAAAACCAATGAGTATCTACATAAGGGCCAAACCGGCATTGTAGTAGTACCGGTGTTTGATCAGGAACAGTTTGGACAGTTATTAGGTTATTTAACAGTTGGTGACATTTCTAATAACGATGATTTTTTTCCGGCTTACTATAGTAAGAGCGTAAAAAATTCCTTTTTGGCGTTGTCCATTGATGGAATTCGCATTGCCTCCAACATTAAAACACCAAAAAAAGGAAATTTCCTCGGCAGTACTATTCCGTTGGCTATGGATAGTTTGGAAGGGTACAAGTATTATTATTTCGGCCGGGTCAACTTTGGCGATGAAACGCACGTTTTCTTGGACGAGCCGATCTTAGATATTAACGGCAAAGTCATCGGCGTACTGGGTGTGGGCATTCCGGAAGAAAAGTTTTCCATGATTTTGTCGACTAATAATAAAATGATTTTCATGGTTACGGTTTTTTGCCTCATAATTATGCTAATACTGGGCCGCTATTTATCGAATATAATAACCCGCCCAATTATTGTCGCTACCGACTTTGCTCAAAAACTTAGCGCCGGCGAACGCAACAGTACTATCCCCGAATCTTTATTGGCCAGCGGTCACAGTGAAACAACAATTTTACTACGTACATTTCAGCAACTGGCGCAAGATCTACAACAACATGAAGAAGAACGGCAAGATTATCTGCATCAACTGGAGCAAGAGCACTTACGGCAGCAGCGGTTGGCTGAACAGCTCAGGGAAATGAACGATGAACTGGAAACAAAAGTAAGTGCCCGTACGCTGGATTTGCAGCAAGCAATTCAGGCTTTAAAGAAAGCAGATGCGATAAAATCTCAGTTTTTAGCAAATATGAGCCATGAATTGCGGACTCCATTAAGTTCAATAATTTGCTGTTCGGAAGTTCTCAAAGACCGCTTAATGGGCGAATTGAATGAAAAGCAGGAAAAATATCTGCTCAATATTCTAAATAGCGGAACCCATTTATTGCAATTGATTAATGATATTTTGGATATTTCCAAGATCGAAGCCGGTAAAATGAAGCTCAACTTAAGTAATTTTTATATTTCGCAAGTTTTAGCGCAAAGTTATGAAATAGTTAAAAGCTTAGCTTACCGGAAAAACATTGATCTTACTATTCGTTGTGAACCTGAGGATTTTTTAGTTAATGCGGATTCAAAGAAGATGGTGCAAATTTTATACAATGTATTGTCTAATGCCATAAAGTTTACGCCTGATTTTGGCCGGGTTGAAGTCAAGGTCCATAAACGCGGTGAATTTGCCCAAATCAGTGTTAAGGATAACGGTATTGGCATTGATGAACAAGATCAGGATAGAGTTTTTCTGGAATTTGAGCAAATTGACAGTTCCTATGAACGCCAATATGAGGGTACCGGGCTGGGACTGCCGTTGACTCGCAAGTTAGTACAGATGCATGGCGGTGAAATTTATTTGACTAGTAAATTGGATGTGGGGACGGAAGTTATTTTTACGATTCCTATCAACACCGAGAAATTTTTAACTGATGGTGCAAAGTTCTAACACAGGGAGGTTATAGCATTGGAAACAGTAATGATTGTGGATGATAATGAAGAGAATTGTGAGTTGGTTGGTGATATTTTATCAACTTGGGGCTATGGTGTTTATAAAGTGTTTCAAGGAAAAGATGCAATTGCACTGGCGGAACGTAAACAGCCGGACGTAATTCTACTTGATGTCATGTTGCCGGGAATGAATGGCTTTGAGGTCTGCCATGAATTGAAAAGTAATCAGCGTACTCAGGATATACCGATTATTATGTTGTCGGTTTTAAGTGATGCTGATGATCGTATTCACGGTTTAAAGGTCGGGGCAGACAATTATCTGACCAAGCCGGTCAATTATCACGAATTACGGTATATCATTGTCTCGGCTGTTCGCCGGAAAAAAATCAATGATCAGATGGAACAGCGACAGACTATCATAGAAAGCTTTTTGCAGATGTACAAGCTGTTTAACGAGGATTTATATAGCCATGTTATTACGGTACATGAGTATTGTATTAAATTGGCAGCTATCTTGAATTATAGTGACAGTCAGAAGGAACGACTGCTGACCGCCGCTTATTTACATGATATCGGTTATTTGGTCTCTGATGGCTACGAGCATCATGCCCGATTTGGTGCTGCAATAATTTCTCCGTATAAAATGGGTGATTGGTTAAGAATTATGATTGAAAATCATCATGGGCCTTTAAACGGGAAGAATTTTCCTTGTGATGCAGTTACTGAATTTGGTTTACAGGCGGAGATGGAAGCATTGATAACAGTAAATTGGTTTGTAAATTTGTGCAAGCAGCAAACTAAAGAACAGAGTCTGGCGGTGCTGCTGGAACAGGCTAAGCAGCAAAAATGCAGTGATACAGTTATAAAAGCTTTGCAGCAAATAGTAAAAGATGATCAATTCCGGGAACTATTAGGAGATAGAACGATAGTCGGACCGGAAGAATGAGTTCTACTTGGGATTAACTTGATAATTGCTGTCACCAAAGTTGCTGAATAGGCAGCTTTTTTTTTTGCCTGTGAGGCTACGGCAAATTATGGTGTAAAGGATTTGCCATTTACAGTTGCTTTTAGTTCTATCGGCGTAGTTCAGCGCATAGAGATGTAATCGTCTGAAAAATTTTAAACTTTTTATCCTGCTGACGGTCAATATGATGGGTAGGTTGAAAAGCGTAAAATGAAGACAAGGCAAAGGGGTGCGCAGCTGAGCGAAGCACAAAATCAGGTAAAAGAAGAGGGCTTTGGGACCTAGGGTGCACTCTGAATCAAAGAAGGAGGATTGTCAATGGCTAAAAAATTGGTTGACATCTTAGAAGAGAAGGGGATGTCCCTGAATCTTCAGTACGGCGGCACAGCGCCTGCAGAATTAACGGACCGTGAAATTAAAAAAGAACCTACACCGCGCAACAAAAAACTCAGAGACATTTACTTCCAAACATTATCATCAACGACCTGTGAGTTTACTTATTGGTATAATCGCAAATTTAAAGAAATGGACGGCGACGTAATCGAGATTCGCCGGGCCGCAGCGCTCAAGAATGCTTTTGTTCATTCGACGCCGGTTATTTTTCCCGGTGAAAAATTAGTTGGCGGTAAAGCTCCGTATTATCGGGGATCTTTCCCGTATCCATGGTTGTCCGAAGGCTTTTTTATGGCCAAAGAGGATGAACTATACCAGGCGGCTCTGGCGGCCGGTAAAGCCAGTGCTGATGAAGTCAGTACCTTTGGTGCCGGCGGTGGTAATGTTACAAAGAGCTTTGGCAACGTGGTGTCTATCTCCGGTAAATACGGTATCCGGAAAGAAGAAGTTCCGGTTCTTACAAAGTTAGCTCGGGAATGGGTCAATAAATCCGTAGATGATGTCGGTCATAAATACGAGCAATTGGTTCCCGAATATGGTATTAAAGAAAACGTAATGCGCAGCGTTATATGTATGTTTGACTCCGGTTATACTCTGCCGCAAGGGCGGGAAGTTATTAATTATTATTATCCGTTGAATTATGGTTATGACCGTTTGATCGAAATGTGTGAAGAGGGCAAAGCCCGCGTTGCCGGACGGCCGGACGGCGATGGTGTTGCCGGAATGGACCGCTTGTATTTCTATGAAGCAGCGAAACTAGTGTTGGAAGGCATTCAAGCTTGGTATCTGAATTATGCCAAAGAAGCCAAACGGTTAGCTTCCGTTACGGCCGATCCCGCCCAAAAAGCCGAGTTTGAAGAAATTGCCGATTGTATGGAATGGATTGCCCATAAACAACCGCGTACTTTCCGGGAAGCACTCCAAATGACTTGGATGATCCATGTCGGCGTATTACAGGAAGACTCAATTTCCGGTATGTCCCCCGGTCGTGTCGGCCAAGTACTGTATCCGTGGTTTGAACAAGACATTGAAGCCGGACGGATTACCGAAGCGGAAGTTCTTGATTTGCTGGAAAGCCATCGGGTAAAAATGACTTGTATCGATTGCTTTGCTTCAATGGGCGTAGTCGCCGGTGTTCTTTCTTCCAATACTTTCAATAATTTGACGATGGGCGGCTTGACCCGTGACGGTCAATCGGCAGCCAACCGGTTGGAAATGCTGATTATTGAAGCCGGTATTACTTGTCAAACCACTAATCCGACACTGTCGATCATGTACGATGAAAAACTGCCGGAAGAATTCCTGTTAAAGGCTATTGAATGTGAAAAAGCAGGTACCGGTTATCCGGCTTGGATGAATAACCGCGGCGGTATGGAATTCTTGATGAAGCAATACGGTCCGGAAGGTATGACGCTGGAAGATGCCCGGGCCATTGCTATCGGCGGTTGCTTGGAAACTTCACCGTGTGTGTGGAAAGAACTTACCTTAAATGACAAAAAATATTGGATTCCAGGCGGCGCTGGACAACCGACATCAGTAGGTGTTCACTTCATTTCTAATCCAAAAGTACTTGAGATGGTACTGACCAATGGCTATGATGCCCGTACCGGGTTACAGGTATTGCCACCGCATAACAAAAAACTGGAAACTTACGAAGAATTGGTTGGCCAATTCAAGGCCTATTATGAAATAGTTGTAGACTGTTTGGCAACAACCAATAATATTCAACATGATATCTGGCGGAAACACAATATGTGTATTTATAACTCCTTGTTAAAACCGGATTGTTTGGAGCGGGGACAGCACATCGGTAATCTGGGCTATCGGTTTAATGCGACTTTCAATGTTGAGAGTTGTGGTACCTGTAATCAGATTAATTCTTTAGCGGCGATGAAAAAACTGGTCTATGACGAAAAGAAATATACGTTGGCGGAAATGCTTGATGCTTTAAAGAATAACTTCGGCTTTAAGACCGCGGCTCAAGTCGGTAGTTTCTCCTTAGAAGCTCAGGAAAAACGCGATGACGATACCGGAAAATATGATGAAATTCACGCTGATTGTTTACGGGCACCTAAACATGGCAATAACGATCCGTTAGTTGATCCGATTTTGAAGGATTATGAGGAATGGTTCTGCGACATGTGCCGCAAATATGAATCATTATATGGAAAACCGATGTATGCATGCCAAATCTCCGTATCTACTCACGGTGCGCAAGGCGCCAGCACCGGCGCTACTCCTGACGGTCGTCTGGCCGGTACTACTTTTGCCGATGCTTCGATGTCGGCTTATCCGGGAACTGACCGTAATGGTGCTTATGCCTTGTTTGAATCTGCTTGCTGTTGGGATCATTCACAATCACAGAACTCGCAAATGAATTTGAAAATTCATCCGAACGCGGTAAGAGGTATTGAAGGTGCGAAAAAACTGCTGGATTTAACCCGTTCGTATATGCGGCGCGGCGGTTACCATCTCCAATTTAATATCGTGGATTCTAAAGTATTAAAAGATGCGCAACAGCATCCGGAAAACTATCGCGATTTGTTAGTTCGTGTAGCCGGATTTACCCAATACTGGGTGGAAATCGGTAAGCCAATCCAAGATGAAATCGTAGCCAGAACTGAGTATGAAGGAGTGTGAGTAGGATGACAAAATTGAATCATACCGATTGCCGGAACTATATTCCTATTGATGTGGCCAAAGGCATGTGCCATGCTCATGGCGATAAGATTATCTTAGCTGACGGGGATACCTGTCCGCAATTTGAAGCTCTGCCTAAATGCAAATTTTGCAAAAACTTTACCGACGTTGATGATAAAGGTATAGGCTGCTGCGAAGGGTTTAAAGTCAAAGACTGGACTTACGCCGATTTAAAAGCAGTAACCTGTGAACATTTTGTTAAATAGGTAAGCCCGAACTGTATAAAGGGGGTGCGTTGTTGTTGCACCCCCTTTATAGTAGCAATTTTTAATTATAATACGTCAGATGGGGGGATTACTGTGGAAGAAACCAATGCCAAAAAAATGTCGTATTCAGTTGTAGCCGCAGCTTGGTTAGCAGTATTTTGCCTATTCGGTTATCGGGCTACCTTTGCCGTTTTATCAGGCCCAATGGGGCAGGATATGGGCTGGACCCGAGCCGAAGTTACCGGCGCTTATTCATTTATGATGTCTTTATACGCAGTTACGGCCTTTTTTAGTGGAATGATTCTTGATAAATGGGGGACGAAACCGGTTTATTCAATTGCTGCAGTTTTTGCTACTGCCGGATTTTTATTAACATCCACAGTTAGCAAGGGGACTCCGTTAGCGGTATATTATGCTTATTATGCTATCTGTGCCGGTATTGGTACCGGTATGTTATGGGTATCTTCGACCGTATCGGTGCGCAAATGGTTTGTCGGCAAATTCTATGGAAAGATGTGGGGCATTGCCTTTGCGGGTGCACCTATGGCGCAGGTTGTTTTAAGTTTAGGAATTAAAGATATGTTAGTGGCTAATCCCGCTGCCTGGCGCGGTGCCATGCAAGGGCTGGGTGCGGTTACATTTGTTGCGTTGGCGTTAGCGGCTATGTTGGCCAAAAAGAATCCCGAACAATACGGTCTGCAGCCGTTTGGCCTGCCACCGGCGGGAGCTGCCGGACCGGCTAAACCGGAATATGTATGGAATATTAGTGAAGCATTTGGGGGAACAACAGCAATTTGGGGCTCAATATTAGCTTTCCTCACAGCTATGGTTGGTGAATTTTTAATCTGGACGCAAGTTGTAAGCTACTGGACAAAGGATTTAAAAATGTCACTGGGCGATGCAACTTGGCTGTATGTGGCAATTGGCGTATCAGGTATTTTTACTATGCCGATTATGGGTATTGTGGCCGATAAATTAGTTGGATCAATGGGACACGAAGTCAAGGCCAGAAAAACTATGCTGATTTTTGCACCGTTAGTAGGTGTTGCTGCATGTATGCTGCTACTGATGATGGGCAAGAATTCTACGGCATTGGGTATTGTGGTTTGCATATTATTTGCCATATACTGGGCTATTGAACCCGGCGGCGTAGTCGGTTATACCGGTGCTGTCTACGGACGAATAAGTTTAGGCAAATTATGGGGCTTGGCTACTCTTATTGTTATGGGAATCGGCCCGGCCGTAGGTAGTTTTATGGGCGGATATTTGGCTGACAAGACCGGCAATTTCCAAGCGTCAATAAAATTTGCGCTTGCTGCATTCGCCATATCTTCAATAGTAGCGTTCTTGCTGCCATTATCAGCTACTCCGAAAACAGTGGAAAAAGCTGAAACTAAACAAGCATAATTAGTGAGTGTAGGGCAATTCAATGCCCTACACTCTCCCAGATTTAACGTAGAAAATTACGAAGTGAGAAAATGGGGGGGAATACTGTGAGCCAATTATTGTCACCAATGGGTCCTAAAAACGATATTGTGGGACATATTTTCGATATCCAGGCATATTCAGTTCATGATGGTCCAGGCTGCCGCACATTAGTATTTTTAAGAGGCTGTCCGTTGCGCTGTGAATGGTGTGCCAATCCGGAAGGGTTGGAAATTCGTAATCGGAATTTGTATCGGGTGACAAAATGTATCAACCGAAAGTACGGCTGTGAGAGATGTATTGAGGCCTGTCCGCATCAAGCAATAACAGTTTGTCCCGACGGCGAGATTCCCTTGAATATCGATTGGTCCAAGTGCCAAAAATGCACAACCTTAGAATGTACAAAGGTCTGCTTAGTCGAAGCTATGATCCCCTGCGGGCGGGATATTACTGTGGCCGAATTAATGAGGATACTTAACCGGGACCGCCATTTTTGGGCCGGCAACGGGGGAGTTACCTTTAGCGGCGGCGAACCAATGGTGCAAAAAGAATTTTTGCTGGCGGCTCTTAAAGCTTGTCAAGAGGTTTATATCCATACGGCGATTGAGACCAGTGGTCATCTGCCGACTGAAACTTACCTGGAAGTTATGAAACATGTTGATTTTGCATTTAATGACGTCAAGCATATGGATCCGGTCAAACATAAAGCCAAAACCGGGGTTTCTAATGAGCTTATTTTGAAGAATATTGCGGCTTTAGCTAATTCCAACTGGCCAGGGCGGCTTGTTCTTCGTTCACCGGTTATTGAAGATTTTAATGATACGGAAGAAAATATGTTGGCAATTGCTGACTTTATGCATAAAATTGGTTTAACCGAATTTAACCTGCTGCCCTTTCACCGTTTGGGAGATTCCAAATGGAAACAATGCGGCATGGAATATCCGTACAGTTTTTATGAGGCAACTCCACCTGAGATTATGGAGAAATTGCAGAAAATTCTGCTTGGCCAAGGTATTAATTGTTATATTGGTTCCGAAACACCGTTTTAGATTGATGAAATGTCATTATTAATTCCTGTCAAACCCTGCTTTACCAACTTGTATGGAAGTTGGACGGGGATTGATGGGAATTGTGCTTTATTGTCATATTATGTATAGGTATAAAGTATGTAGATAATACCAATAGCTAAGTACGGAAGAATGAAAGGGTTTAGCATAAAAACAGCGAATATTTAATAAGATCCTATTAATAGAAACAGGTGCTTCATTTTGATAATCGGTATTGGCGTTGATATAATTGAAATTTCGCGCATTCGAGCTGCCATCGAGCATGGCGCTTTTTGTAATCGCGTATTTACGCCGGCAGAAAGAACCTACTGTGAGGAAAAGGGCCGTCAGCGCGCGGCGAGTTATGCTGCCCGTTTTGCCGGTAAAGAAGCAGTAGTAAAGGCCTTGGGGACCGGGTTTACGAAAGGAACTTGGCATGATGTCGAAATCGTAACAACTGCGGCCGGTTGCCCGCAAGTAAAACTGCATGGATATTATGCCGAAGTTGCTGAGCAACAAGGAGTAGGGCAAGTATATATTTCTTTATCGCATTCGCAGGACAATGCGGTTGCTTACGTTGTTTTAGCGGGAGGAGAAAACAATGAGAGTTGCAACAGCTAGTGAAATGCGTGTAATTGACCGGCAGGCTGTAGAAAAGTTCGGCATTCCCAGCATTGTATTGATGGAAAATGCCGGGGTAGCGGTGTTTAAGTGCATTAGACGGATTTTAACCGATATCAAAGCTAAGCGAATATGCATATTTGCCGGAAAAGGCAATAACGGCGGCGATGCTTTTGTTGCCGCCCGGCATTTATTTAATCATGACGCTAAGGTAAAAGTATTTGTATTTGGCGATATTTCAACCATGTCCACTGATGCCAAAACAAACTTCGATATTATTATAAACATGGGGATCGACGTGCTGGTTGTTTCCCATCAACGCGATTGGGACCGCGTCAGATTGTCGGTGACTTTTGCCGACTGTTTGATTGACGGTTTAGTTGGTACCGGCTTTAAAGGAGAATTGAGCCCGGATTTAGCAACGGCTGTAGAAGTAATGAATTCTTCAGCAAAAGCGCTTGTTGCCGTAGATATTCCCAGCGGTGTTGAGGCTGATACCGGACAAATCGGTAAGTTTTGTGTACAGGCCGGGTATACCGTTACCTTTGGTCTACCTAAGCCGGGATTATTACTCTATCCGGGAGCCGCTTGTACCGGTGAATTGATCGTTGCCGATATCGGTATTCCGACCGAGTTGTTGCAATCGCCGGCAATTCGGCAAAATTATATTACTGCAAACTTTATTAAAAGAATTATGCCCATACGTAAACCTAACGCACATAAAGGAGATTGCGGCAGAGTTTTCATTGTTGCCGGTTCGCCGGGACTGACCGGTGCGGCGGCATTAGCGGCGCAGGGAGCCTTACGTTCAGGTGCAGGTCTGGTAACATTAGGAATAGCAAGGTCACTGCATGATTTGATGGAAGTAAAATTAACCGAAGTTATGACCAGACCGTTGCCGGATATTGACGGAACTATCGATACCAATGCCGTTGACCCGATAATTGAATTTGCTAAAAAGTGCGATGTATTAGCAATTGGCCCCGGTTTAGGCAGCCGGCAGCATACTCAGCATGCGGTGCGCGAAATTATCCACTGCGCCGAATGTCCGTTGGTAATTGATGCGGATGGATTAAATTCTCTAGCAGGACATGTTGATGTATTAAATCAATTGCAAGCTCTGGCGGTATTGACTCCTCATCCCGGAGAGATGGCCAGATTAACAGGTATTGCAATTGCCGAAATTGAACGAGACCGCCTTGCTGTTGCCCGGCAAGCGGCTAAATGCTGGGAACAGATTGTTGTACTCAAAGGATGCCCAACAGTGATTGCTTTTCCGGACGGGGAGATTTTCTTTAACACTACTGGAAATTGTGGTATGGCCACTGGCGGAACAGGAGATATTTTGACCGGAATGATTGCCGGTTTAATTGCTCAAGGGATGTCCAGCCATGATGCCGCTATTGCCGGTGTTTACCTTCATGGGGCAGCCGGTGATATTATTAGCAAGGACGGTTTGTCTGGCAGGATAGCCAGTGACCTATTGACAGTGATTCCGAATGCAATTCTTGGTATTACCGGCTTAAATTAAGCATATGATATATAAAAAAATTGACATTGGTATATAAACATTTATATAATAAATATACGTCAAACAATGTGTTGACTTGGGGGTGAGAGTGTGGCGGATTTGCGAAGAATTATGATTAGCATACCAAACAGTTTGCTGCAGGAAGTAGATGGAATAGTTGCTATGGAAAAATTGAGTCGCAGCCAGTTTATTCGTGAAGCCATGCGGTTGTACATTCAAGAAAGAAAACGCAAGGCTGTCCGTGATATGATGAAAAACGGTTATCAGGAGATGGCTGGAATCAATTTGTTATTAGCGGAAGAAGGGTTAGCAGCAGATTGTGATATGTTTGAACTAATGCCCACTTCACTCGCGGAGCGTGAATAGATGATGGGTGTAAAACGTGGCGATATTTATTATGCAAATTTAAGTCCGGTTATTGGCTCGGAACAGGGCGGACATCGTCCGGTGTTGGTTATTCAAAATGATGTTGGAAATAAATATAGTCCAACTGTAATTGTAGCTGCAATTACATCGCAGATTTCTAAGGCCAAACTGCCAACACATGTTGAAATAATTGCTAAAGAAAGCAATATTGATAAAGATTCAGTTATTTTATTAGAACAACTAAGAACGGTAGATAAGCGGCGGCTAAAAGAAAAGATAACTCATTTAGGCGAAGATATTATGACCAGGGTTGATGATGCTATCAGGATAAGCCTAGGTTTAGTTCAGCTTTAATTTCGATCAATAATAGGCGGTAGGCCTATTTTTTGTCTTCAGCAGGGGGAGATGAACAGCATGAATGAAACTTGGAAAAAGAAGCTTTGGGTATGTTTGTTGGTACTGTCAATAATAATTTTAACCGGTTGCGGACAAACCGGCCAATCAACAGCCGTACCGGCAATACAAGATGGTGTGATTGTCAAAGTTTTGGATGTTGGTCAAGGTGATTCGATACTGATTAAGACAACGGAACAAGTCGTGTTGATAGATTCCGGTGATTCAGCTAGCAGTCAGAAACTATTGGGTATGTTGGCAGCAGAAAAAGTCAGGAAAATTGACAAAGTAATTATTACTCATCCGCATTCCGATCATTTGGGCGGTTTGCCGGCAGTTATGGGCAAATATAATATTGTACATATTTATGACAGTGGACAAACAAATACTTCTAAACTTTATCGTAATTACCTTAAAACCGTAAAGAACAAGAAAATACCGTTTTCAATAGTTCAGGCCGGTCAAGCTATAGAAATTGGGGGTAGTGCGCTGCTGCAGGTTTTGTCCCCCAGCAAACCTTATTTTACCGGTACCAGATCAGACCTTAACAATAATAGTATTGTGTTAAAGTTGGTTTTTAAGGATTTTTCGATGCTGCTGGCTGCTGATGCGGAAAAACCGGCAGAACAAAGACTGTTGAAGCAGTACGGAGAAAAATTACAGAGTAATATTCTAAAAGTAGGTCACCATGGAAGTTCTACAGCTTCCTCACCTGGATTTATCAAAAAAGTTTCCCCGGCGGAGGCAATAATATCATTAGGTGCCAACAATGAGTATCATCATCCTCATCCTTCTGTGCTAAAAAAATATAATAAAGAAAAAATAAAAATATATCGGACTGATTTGCACGGAACCATAACTATCCGGTCGGATGGCCGTACATATTCTATTGCCAAGGAGAAAGGCTGATGAGGATATGTGCGGTTGTGGATCGGTTGGAAAATAATAAAGCTGTTTTGTTGATAGCTGACGAAGAAATCGAAGTAATTTGGCCCATTGAGTTTTTGCCTGTCGGGGTGGCCGAAGGTGATATACTTTCTTTAGAAATGGGTATTGATAAAGAAGCAACTTCAGCTGCCCGTAAAGAGGCGGAAGATTTGTTGCAGCAGGTGCTGCAACAGAACAAATGATAAAATATCTACAGCCATAAGGCCGTAGATATTTTTCTTATTCAGCGAGTTAAGACTCCCGCCTCTATAGGCGGCGTCAGCTCAGGTGGAGTTGACTCTCCACCTGAGCCCCCGATGTTTCAGCTTTGCTGAAACTTTGCAGTAATTGGATAATAAGTCCTGCAGGAAAATGACAATAAAAGGCGAATGATTATCGAAAAAGAAGAAGAGGGGAGGTATAGCTCTTGTTGTGTCGATTTTTGTCAACATTGCTTATAATTTTACTGTTTCATGTTCCCACAGGTTTTGCGGCTAGATCGCTATTACCTGCAACAGAGCTTACCGATGTTCGTTGGGCAAGTCATGTCGATTCGGATACAGGTAATCAGAAAGTGCGGCTAGTGGTAGATGTTACCGGTAATGTGGATATTGACAGTAAAGTTGACGAGAAACCTGTACCGCGGATTGTTGTAAATATAAAAGGGGCTGACATTGGTAAAATAAATACCAATGTTCCGGTAGACGGAGCTATTGTCGACAAGGTAAAGTTCCATAAGACCGGTTCAGGCTCAACCCAAATGGTGATTGAGCTGCCGAAGATGATTAAAGGACAAGACTATCGCGTGTTTACATTAAAAAGCAACCCTGAGGCAAATAAGCCGTTTCGGGTTGTGGTGGATGTACATAATTCCAAGACTAAACTTATGGCCTTGGTAGCGGATAAAGAAAATTTGCCGCAAAAATACAGCTTGGTTAAGAATTCCAGCCGGCAATTGACTAAGTTTATATGGGCAAATCATATTGATATTGCTAATGGCGACGAAAAGCTCCGCATGGTGTTGGAATCTACCGATACAGTCAAAGTGGACAGTACGGTTTCGGTGGTACCTTTTCCCCGGTTGATTGTGAATATAAAAGGCGCTGACTTGGGAAATATACAAAAAACATTGGAATTGGACAGTAATGTTGCCGACAAAGTTGAGTTTTTCCAGCGGGGAGATAAGTGGGTACAAATGATTATTGATCTTCCTGTATTGGTAAATTCCAGTGATTATAAAGTGTTTACCCTACCCAGTAATGCTGCGGCCGGCCGGCCGTTTCGGGTAGTTGCCGATATTAAAAAGCCTAAGCCGCTTCCTTTCCAATTCAAGCCAGGTTTGAAGAACAAGCTGATTGTTATTGATCCCGGTCATGGGGGGGTTGATCCAGGTGCTATCGGTCCGGCCAATACTAAAGAAAAAACAGTTACCTTGCAAGTTGCCAAAGAGGTACAAGCTTTATTGGAAAAGGCTGGAGCCAAGGTAATTATGACTCGCGAAAAAGATACTGAAGTAGCTAGTGCCGAGGCGAATGATGCACAAGAATTAGGTGCCAGAACGGCGATTGCCAACAGTCAGAAAACTGACTTATTTATTAGTATTCATGCTAATGCATTTACCAGACGGGCAGCCGGTGGAACCTCTACTTATTATTTTCCTAAATCCGCATATGATATTTTATTGGCGCGTAATCTACAAGCGGGGATGCTGGCTGAGGCCGGATTATCCGATCGCGGAGTTCACCAGGCCAGGTTCTACGTGATTAAACGGACTATTATGCCGGCAGCTTTAGTTGAGTTAGCTTTTATTTCTAATCCTGAAGAAGAAAAACTCTTGAATACACCCTCCTTCCAGAAAAAGTTGGCACAAGGAATATTCCAAGGCATTGAAAGCTTTTTTGCGCAAGTGACTCGATTAGGGGGTGACTCATAATGCCCAACATATTAAAGAAATATTTATTGTTAATGTTGATGCTGCTTTTGGTGGCCGGATGCGCGGATAATTCTTCACCTAAACCGGGGGGAAATACGGCAGTTCCCAACCAAAATAACCAACAAAACCAGTCACAGCCTAATGCTATAAAAATGAAAGTATATTTTGCTACAACCGATGCTATGAATCTTAGTGCCGAAACATTTAATTATGCACCGCAGGATTATACGCCGCAAAATGCACTGATAAGGCTGATACAAGGACCAAAGAGCAGTAATTTGATTAGCGTAATGCCCCAAGGAACTGAATTGTTGGGCTTTTATATTAAAAATAATATAGCCTATGTAAACTTCAATGACAAATTACGCAAAAATTATGGCGGTGGTTCAGCTGGCGAAATATTGCTGGTGGCAGCAATCACCAATACTTTGACAGAGTTTGACCAGATCAAGAAGGTTCAGATTTTGGTGGAGGGCAAAAAAGTCGATACAATTGGCGGCCATATCGATGTTCGGGAACCGGTCGGACGTTCAGACGACTTAATTAAATAAATTAACTGGCAAGGGGACAGGTCCCGTGTTTTGAAACACGGGACCTGTCCCCTTGTTTCAGGAGTTTAAGTAAATACGCGGTACACGGGAGGAAACAGCACAGACCAGTTCATAATTTATTGTTCCGGCAATTTCAGCTAGCTCAGTTACAGTAATTTCCTGTGAACCTTGGCGGCCAAACAGGACTGCTTCGTCGCCAATTTTGGCCGTGGCTGACGGGCCAAGGTCTACCATAATTTGATCCATACATACGCGCCCGGCAACCTGGTATTTTTTGCCACCGATAAGTATTGGTGCTTTATTGGAAAAGCTGCGGTTATACCCATCAGCATAGCCGATAGGAATAGTCGCGATATAGGTATGATCGTCTGTCGTATAAGTGGAACCATAGCCAAGAAGTGAGTTTGCCGGAACTTGTTTAATATATACTATTTTAGATTTTAATTGCATAACCGGTTTTAGCGGCAACGGGTTGATTATTTCAGCCGAAGGGTCCAATCCATAGAGAATTATACCGGCACGTACCATATTAAAATGACTCGGGGGTAAATCCATAATTCCGGCACTATTAGCTGCAGATATAACCGGCAGCTGAACATTGCGTTGTTGCAGAGCGTGCACGACTTGTTCAAATGCGGTAATTTGCTGATAGGAGTAATCCTTATTTTCGCAATCGGCACAGGCCATATGGGTAAACAGTCCTTGCAGCGATAGCTGTTTACAGCCCAAAATATGTTCGATTAAAGGCAGTGCTTTTTGCGGTGATATACCAATGCGGCCCATGCCGGTATCAATTTTGATCATTACGGGGATAGGAGTATCGCCCGCGGCTGCACATAAGGCAGCGGCATGTTCTTGAGTGCAGATGGTTGCCGTAAGCTGATATTTTGCATAGATACTGGCTTGGTCGGATAAGGTCAGGCCTAATATCAATATTGGCGCTGTGATTCCGGCTTCGCGCAGTTCAATACCTTCCTCCGGTATAGCCACCGCCAAACAGTTTGCACCGGCGGACAGTGCGGTTTTGCTTACAGGGATTGCACCATGTCCGTAGGCATTCGCTTTTACAACTGCAGTGATATGAGCAGACTGTAGACGTGATTTGATTTGCATTAAGTTGAATCTAAGCGCGGCTAAATCAATTTCCGCTGTCGTTGGTCTCATACAGGCACCTCGGTTCGGTTAATATATACATAAAGTTTGGCAAATGTTTAACAATTCCTGTTAGGACAGCAATTTTTTTTATTATAGTGAAATATTTATTAGCAGGAAATGTTTAACTATTTACAGAAACAATTAAACTTAAGTTTTTTTAGGCAGGTGTAGCAGGTGAGCATCAAAGAATTAGGGGAGTTTGGCTTAATCGAACAACTTGCAAAAAATACAATTGTTGAAAATAAGTCGGTGATTATCGGCATTGGCGATGATGCTGCCGCAGTGGTTCCCCGTGCCGGGATGACACAATTGCTTACAACTGATATGCTGGTAGAAGATATTCACTTTAAACTTGAATGGATAACACTCTTTCAACTGGGTTATAAAGCAATGGCCGTAAATATCAGCGATATAGCAGCAATGGGCGGTTACCCTAAACAAGCTTTGGTTTCTATCGCTATTCCGGCGCAGTACGGAGCTGAAGATATTATTGAACTTTATTCCGGGATGAAACAGTGTTGTCGTGAGTATACTGTAAATATTGTCGGCGGAGACACTGTTGCCAGTATTACTGGGCTAGTTATAAATGTAACGGTGTTGGGAGAAGTATTTCCTGATTATATGGTGCGGCGCTCAGGAGCTCAAATCGGTGATGTTGTTGCCGTAACGGGAACATTAGGTGATTCGGCCGCTGGTTTAGATATATTGCGGAAAGAAATAAGCGGAATTGGCGCCAACAACTTGGTGCAGGCACACTTTTTGCCGAAGCCTCAGGTTGCCGTCGGTCAAATACTGGCATCATGCGGCGCAACTAGTATGAATGACATTAGCGATGGTTTGGCCAGTGAAATAAATGAAATTGCCAAGGCCAGTGGTGTTGGTATTGAACTTATTGCCTCCAATATCCCGTTGTCCAAAGACTTGCTTAACTATGCCGGGGCCAAGGCCTTAGATTTTGCCTTGTATGGCGGGGAGGATTATCAATTAGTCTTTACAATATCGCCACAAAACTATAATAAGATTGCACAACAGCAAAAGACTGATATAATGATTACTAAAATCGGCCAAGTTTGTAATAATCATGAAGTAGTATTGATTGATGATCAAGGAAACAGACAAGAGCTAAGACCACAAGGTTATAATCATTTTCGTTAGGGTGGGATTATAAATGGTAGTTTTCAAGACGAATTCCCCGTCATCCACACAACAACTAGGCAAGATGCTTACCAATTATCTGCATGATAGTGATGTCATCTGTTTATCCGGTGACCTTGGCAGCGGTAAAACCGCTTTTGCTCAAGGCATTGCCCAGGGATTAAAGGTTGTTGAACCGGTAACCAGTCCTACATATACCGTCATGAATATATATCATGGTACGAAGATTGTATTTCATTTTGATTTATATCGATTAAAGTACCCCCAAGAATTAGAGGATATCGGTTTTGCTGAGTATACAAATTCAGGCGGAATAGTTCTGATTGAATGGCCGGACAATTATGTTGAATACTTGCCGGAAGAATATATATGGGTTCATATAACACCAGGCAGCGCTGAAAATGAGAGAATCATTAGAATTACCGTACATGGCAGCAGATACAGTTCTTTAGAAGAGGAGTTGAGTACGATTGCTGATTCTTGGCATTGATACGGCAACGCTGGTAGCTAGTGTTGCGTTGGCAACATCAGAGACTTTGGTTGCTGAAATAAATATCCAGACAAAAAAAAATCATTCGGTTCGGTTAATGCCGCAGATTGCTGAGTTGTTAGCTGCGGCAGATGTATCACAACAGCAAATCAAGGCGATTGCAGTGAGTAATGGACCAGGGTCGTTCACTGGGCTACGGATCGGCTTGTCTACGGCCAAGGCATTAGCATATGCTTGGGAAGTTCCGATTATTGGCGTTTCTACCCTGACAGCCCTGGCCTATCAGGTTGCGGTTCCGGGGGTAGTAGTATCGCCATTGCTTGATGCTCAGAAGAATAATGTTTATCAAGGACTGTATTGTTGGGAAAACGGCCAGTTTCAGCAATTAGCAGAACCCAGAGTAGTTCCGGCGGAACAGGCTTTAGCGGAAGTATCACGCCTTGAACAGCCGGTAATTTTAATGGGGGAAATATCCGAGCAGTGCCGGGATATAGCAGCGGGGATTAAGAATATTATGCTAGCTCGGCCATTTGCCGCAATGCCGCGCGCTGCAACGGTTGCCGCCTTAGGATTACAGCAATTACAACAAGGAGTTCACCACGATTTATTTTCGCTGGAACCGATTTATATTCGCAGTTCGGAAGCGGAAGTTCTGTGGGAAAAACGATATGGAAACAATGAGTGCCGGTGATGATATTATTATAAGAAAAATGACTGCCGAAGATATCGACCAAGTAATGGTTGTTGAGAATGATGCGTTTACTTCGCCGTGGTCTCAAGATACTTTTAAGGCAGAGGTAACTGATAATGAATTAGCTTGCTATTTGGTAGTTGAACAACAGCAGCAAATCATTGGCTATGCCGGTATGTGGTTGATACTGGATGAAGCCCATGTCACCAATATTGCGATATTATCCTGTTGCCGCCGTAGCGGAATTGGCGACAAGCTGCTTGCCGCATTAATCCAAGCGGCTAAAGAAAATGGTGCTGAGAGTATGACGCTGGAAGTGCGTGCAGCTAATATTGCAGCCCAGCAGCTATACTTGAAGTATGGTTTTCAGCCCTATGGTATCCGACCACAGTATTATAGCGATACCAAAGAAGATGCAATTATAATGTGGCTGAATGAACTGTAAAAAAAAATGCCACAGTTGTGGCAAAGGGTGATTGTAATATACAGTATGCAGGTCAGTGTCGGAACGTTCGACTTGGCGTTAGCAAATGGAGGATTTACGAATGGCAACAAATTGTTTGACTCTGGCACTGGAAACCAGCTGTGATGAGACTTCGGCCGCAGTGGTAGAGAATGGTAGAAAGATTTTATCAAATATAATTGTATCGCAAGTTCCTGTTCACAAAAAATATGGCGGTGTAGTTCCGGAAATTGCATCCCGCAAACATATTGAGAACGTACTGCCGGTCGTGCATGAAGCTCTGGAGCAGGCAAGAATTAAATTGAATGACATTTCCGTAATTGGCGTTACTTACGGGCCGGGGCTGGTAGGAGCATTGCTGGTAGGTGTTTCGGTTGCTAAAGCTCTTTCTTTTGCCCAACAGATTCCTCTAGTAGGAGTGAATCATCTGGAAGGACATATTTTCGCCAACTTTTTGGCTCATGCTGATTTGGAACCGCCATTTGTGGCCTTAGTTGTATCAGGTGGTCACACTTCATTGGTTCATGTAAAGAACTATAATGAATTTGATTTACTGGGGCAAACCAGAGATGATGCTGCCGGCGAAGCTTTTGACAAAGTCGCCAGAGTAATGGGCTTGCCTTACCCTGGCGGACCGTATATTGACCAACTTGCTAAACAGGGAAATGATCAATCAATTAAATTTCCCCGGGCTCTGATTCATGAAGGTTTTGAATTTAGTTTCAGCGGGCTAAAATCCGCTGTTGTCAATTTTTTGCATAATGCTCAACAACGCAATGAAGAAATAAATTATGCCGATGTTGCTGCAAGCTTCCAATTTGCAGTAGTTGATGTGCTGGTTGATAAGACGGTTCAAGCCGCTCATCAATTAGGCTTAGACAAAATTGTACTGGCCGGCGGAGTCGCCGCAAACAGCCGGTTGCAAGCGGCCCTACAGGATAGAACCAACCAAGAAGAAATCGCCGTTTATTTTCCTGATTTATCTTTATGTACCGATAATGCGGCAATGATTGCCAGCAGAGCTTATTACCAATATTTAGCAGGGAATTGTTCTGATTTATATTTAAATGCAGTTCCATCCTTACAATTAGGAAGCTGAAACTGGGCAGAGAATTATAATACAATTGTGGATAATGTGTATAACTAAATTGAATTCCAGGGATAACAAGCTACACTTTTGTGGATAATGTTGTGGATAATGTGGATAACTATGTGCTTTTTGTGTTGAATGTTTGCGTTTGCCCCCAAGCTGCGGAACTGCGCAATAATGAATTTATCTTATTCAGCGAGTTAAGACTCCCGCCTCTATAGGCGGCGTCAGCTCAGGTGGAGTTGACTCTCCACCTGAGCCCCCGATGTTTCAGCTTTGGATGTTTCAGCTTTGCTGAAACGAGTTCACTAGTATCAACGGCAAATGAGGAGGAAATATGGGAATTGTAAGTGAACTGTGCGCGCGAGAGGGTGTATTGGATGCTGCCCAAACCGAACGAATGGAATCGTTGTGCGGCATAATCGAACTTATTAGCGACATCGCCTATTCACAAGTAACAGTATTTATTCAGTCTAAACAACCGCAAAGCTTAGTAGTTATCGCTCAAGCCAGTCCTACTACTACCTATATTCAGTATAAACCGAATTTAAGAGGAACTGTCGTACATGCTACTGAAGAACCGTTAATTTGGCGAACTATGCAACAAGGGCAGGCTATTTCCGGTAATCGTGAGTGGGCGTTAGGAATGTTTTCGGTTATGCAAACATATCCTATTTGGGATATCAACAATAAAATAGTCGGTGCAGTGAGTTTTGAATCCGGCGGTGAAGGCACGACGGCTGAGGGACATGAAATCTTTCTAAGTACGGCCAATTATTTAATCGAAAACTTTCCGATTATTTCCCCCGGCCGACTGTATAGGCGTGCTTCACCCCGTGACGGATTGATGGTTATTGATGATAGTGGGAAAATACTTTGCGCTAATGCGGAAGCCAATAGCATGTACAATATGCTGGGGGTTGGACGTATTGTCGGCAGACGTATCAGTGACAGGCAAATAAGTTTGCGGATCGTGCAAAAGGTCTGGTATGCAAATCAACCGCTAGAAATTGAGACTGAACTAAGTAATCTGGTTTTTCTCCAGCGTGCAATACCCATCGTTAAAGAAAACCGCACTTTTCGAACTATCTTAATTATTACCGATATTACCGAGGTAAAAAAGAAAGAGAAAGAATTATTAATAAAATCGGCGGTAATACAGGAAATTCACCATCGAGTTAAGAATAATTTACAAACAATTGCCAGTCTGTTGCGCTTGCAGGCCCGGCGCACGACATCCGAGGAAGTAAAAGCCGCCTTGCAGGAAAGTGTTAACCGAATATTAAGCATTTCGGTCGTACATGAGTTTCTTTCACAGCACGATGAAGAGCTAATTGATGTGGCCGGAGTTGCCAAAAATATCTTGGATTTGGTTGTTCAAAACATGTTAGAACCGAATTTCGATCTTACAATCGAGTTCGAAGGCAATGATATGATCTTACCATCCGAAAAGGCGACAAGTTTAGCACTGGTTGTTAATGAACTGATTCAGAACTCGATTGAACACGCTTTTGTCGGACAGGTACAGGGAACTATCGGAATCCGACTATGGAGTGATAAATCATATTATTGCATTGAAATTTATGATGATGGTAACGGTCTTCCTGATGATTTCATGTTGAAAGATAGCAAGAGCTTAGGTCTGCAAATTGTGCGGACATTAATAGAAACAGATTTAGGCGGTGAAATTAAATTGGTGTCTAATAATGGAGTACATGTGTTTATAAAAATTTCCCGCTCGTCGGGGGGAGGATTGTGATGCAATCATTAAAAATTGTTATAGCTGATAATGAGTCAATCATCCGTATGGATCTTCGCGAACTGTTGGAAGAAAACGGCCATCAGGTAGTTGGGGAAGCAGCAGATGGTATTAAAGCCGTGGAATTAGCCCGCAAGTATCGTCCGGATCTGGTTATTATGGATATTAAAATGCCGGAAATGGATGGAATTACAGCAGCTAAATTAATTTCCAGTGAAAAAATTGCTCCGGTATTATTATTAACGGCCTTCAGTCAAAAAGAGATTGTAGAGAAAGCCAAAGATTCGGGTGTATTGGCTTATCTCGTCAAACCGGTAAAAGAAGCCAATTTATTTCCGGCAATCGAAATTGCGATATCACGCTTTCAAGAATTCGTCGAATTAGAAAAAGAATTAGACGGACTTAAGAATTCACTGGAAACGCGAAAAATTCTGGACCGAGCCAAGGGGATTTTAATGGATGCGCATGGATTGACCGAAAATGAAGCATACCGCCGTATTCAGCAATATAGTATGGCTAAGCGCAAGTCAATTCGCGAAATTGCCGAAGCGATTGTAAGAGCGGCGACTAAATAAGCAGCCGCTATACGCTGCGCAGCGCCAAGCTTCAATTAGACTAAGGGAATATTCACTATAAAAGGGATTGGCAAAACTCGCTTATGCATTTGCCAATCTTTTTTTATGCGGCAATTATTCGTTTAAACGTTGATAATGTACGGCTTTAGGGAGTATATTTTTTTAAAAAATTTTAATTTTATTGTAAAAGCACTTGATTTTTGCCATAAAATTATATATCATAATTAATGGAATTAGCACTCAAACTTAGTGAGTGCTAACAATTCGAAAAATAAGAACAGCACATAAAAGGAGGTTGTTTTGCATGATTAAGCCGTTAGGCGACAGAGTAGTTATTCAAGTTCTAGAAAGAGAAGAAAAAACCAAAAGCGGAATTGTTTTACCGGACACTGCGAAAGAAAAACCGCAAGAAGGTAAAGTTGTAGCAGTTGGTGCTGGTAAAGTACTTGAAAACGGCCAACGTGTAGCTATCGATGTTAAAGTTGGCGATAAAGTTATTTATTCCAAATATGCCGGCACAGAAGTAAAAATCGACGGCGTAGAATATCTAATTGTTAGTGAAAGAGATATTCTGGCAATTGCAGAATAAAAAATAGGAGGTATACATAAATGGCTAAACAAATTCTGTTTGATGAAGATGCCCGCCGCGCTCTGGAAAGAGGCGTAAATGCTCTTGCAAATGCAGTAAAAGTAACTTTAGGACCTAAAGGTCGTAACGTTGTATTGGATAAAAAATTTGGCGCACCGGCAATTACTAATGACGGTGTAACAATTGCCCGTGACATCGAACTGGAAGATCCGTTCGAAAACATGGGTGCTCAATTGGTAAAAGAAGTTGCGACCAAAACAAATGATGTAGCCGGTGATGGTACCACTACCGCAACTTTATTGGCTCAAGCGATGATTCGTGAAGGTATGCGCAACGTGGCAGCCGGCGCAAATCCGATGATTTTGAAAAAAGGTATCCAAAAAGCGGTTAAAGTTCTAGTTGAAGAGATTGGCAAGGTTTCGCATAAAGTTGAAACTAAATCAGCTATTACCCAAGTAGCTTCAATTTCTGCCGGCGATGAAGAAATTGGCAGCCTGATTGCTGAAGCAATGGAAAAAGTGGGCAAAGACGGAGTTATCACTGTTGAAGAATCCAAAACTATGGGAACTGACCTGGAAGTAGTCGAAGGTATGCAATTTGATCGTGGCTACATTTCTCCTTATATGGTTACAGATCCTGACAAAATGGAAGCAGTATTAAATGATCCGTATATTTTGATTACCGACCGCAAAATTGGTGCTATTGCCGATTTACTGCCGGTACTCGAAAAAGTTGTTCAACAAGGAAAAGAATTACTGATCGTAGCCGAAGATGTTGAAGGTGAAGCATTGGCTACTTTAGTGGTAAATAAATTGCGGGGAACCTTTAAAGCTGTTGCCGTTAAGGCTCCGGGATTCGGTGATCGCCGCAAAGCAATGCTGGAAGATATCGCAATTTTGACTGGTGGTACGGTAATTACCGAAGAACTTGGCCGTAAATTAGACAGTGTTGATATCAGCGATCTTGGCCGGGCCCGCCAAGTACGCGTTACCAAAGAAGAATCAACCGTTGTCGATGGTGCTGGTGTTGCTGATGAAATTAAAGCCCGGGTTGGCCAAATCAAAGCCCAAATTGAAGAAACCACTTCTGATTTTGACCGGGAAAAATTGCAAGAACGCTTAGCTAAGCTTGCAGGTGGAGTTGCAGTTATTCAAGTAGGTGCGGCAACTGAAGTCGAATTGAAAGAAAAGAAACTGCGTATTGAAGACGCTTTGAATGCTACCCGTGCGGCTGTTGAAGAAGGTATTGTCAGCGGTGGCGGCACAACCTTCATCGATATCCAAGCTAAGCTGGACGATATTGATGCTGTGGGCGATGAAAAAACCGGCGTAGAAATCGTAAAACGCGCTATCGAAGAACCGGTTCGTCAAATTGCCAACAATGCCGGCTTGGAAGGTTCGGTTGTTGTTGAAAATGTTAAAAAATCCAACAGAGGTTTTGGTTTTAACGCTTTGACCGAACAATATGTTGATATGATTGCTGCCGGTATTGTTGACCCGGCTAAAGTTACTCGTTCAGCCCTGCAAAACGCTGCAAGTATCGCCGCTATGGTCTTGACAACTGAGACTTTAGTAGCTGATAAACCGGAAAAAGATAACCCGGCTCCGAACATGGGCGGCATGGGCGGTATGGGCGGTATGGGCGGCATGGGCGGCATGATGTAATAAGAGCCCGAAAGCCCAGTAAATATGGGCTTCCGAGCATCGATCAAACGCCAATGACCACATTTTGACCACATAGCGTAAAAATTAGGCTTCAGGTGGATGTTAACTCCATCTGAAGCCTAATTAGTTTTATCAGGGATTTAGACGCCCTTACCTTCTGCTAAAGAAGCGGGAGTACCAGTACTAAGTATGGGTGCAAGAGCAGATTGATCATCGGATACTATGGAGAGGCTTCTCATAAGTTTGCTGAACTTTTGAGCGGCTTCTTTCTTTTTGGTCTGGGTGACATGGAGATATACCTTTCTGGTTGTTTCGTCATCCGAATGGCCGAGCCGCTCCATAATTTCTTCTAGCCCAACACCGGCTTCAGCCAGCAGAGACGTATGAGTGTGGCGTAAGGAGTGCGGGGTAAGCTCTGTATTAAGACCAGCTAGCTTTAAGAGCCTGTTCATCCGGTTTTCAATAAACTTGATATAATAGGGGAAGCCAAATCTGTCGTCTGTTTTGGCAAAGACAAATTGTTGATCGTGCCAGACATTGCGGTTTTTCATACGGATGATATTTTGTTTAGTGTGCTGCCGGTCAAGTTCCCGAATTACAAGTTCGTCCATTTCTATTATGCGTTTAGAGCTAGTAGTTTTAGGCGGTAGAAGCTTGTACTCGGTGATGATGTTTTTGGGATTATAATAAGTCTTAGTTATGCTGATCGTATGGTTTGCAAAGTCAATATCGCTCCACTTCAAAGCGCACAGTTCGCCAACCCTCATTCCGCTGTAGGCTAGAGTTAAAAATATGGTGTAATCTGTCTCCAGTCCTTTTTCACTGGCAGTTCTTAAAAAGTGGGCCAATTCTTCCTTTTCAAGATATTTAGGTACTTCTGTTTCTTGTTCCAATTGCTCAATTGTTTTTTGGATACGCGGAATTTTCGCATATTGCGTCGGATCATCTTTTCTTACTTTAAACTCGACAGCCTTCTTAAAGATCATGCGGCCGGTGCCGTGAATACCGGCAATGGTATTCTCGGCATAGCCAGCCTTTTTAAGCTCGGTCAGAGCTTTTTGATAGATGCGGGGAGTAATATCTCCGATTTTAGTGTTTTTGCCCAACTGAGCAATTAAGCAATTGCTTTCATGCTCTCTCACTCTTAATGAGCTTTCCTTAACGTCCTCGCTGTATAAGTCTAGCCATTCGCTAACAAACTGCGCAAATGTTATATCTTGCTCTTCTATATAGGTGCCATCCTTGATTTCTTGAAGGACTGATGCTACATCTAATTGGGCCTCTTTTTTGGTTTTAAAGCCATTTCCAAATATTTGATTTGGTTTGCCATTTGGTTTTCTGCCTGCACTTATGGTATAAGACCATGTGGAACCGCGCTTACGAAAATATGCCATGTTCTTTTCTCCTCTCCACTACGACTAAGTCTGTATTTGGTTATGCCGGTTTCTTACTTTGTTTCTTTTCTTTAAGGGCTTCAATCCAGCTGATAAAGTCTGGCTTGTCAACTCGCTTGGATATGCCAATATCGTAATTCGGGATACCGCCATAAGAGGGAGGGATATGGAACAATTCGTAAACCCGGCGCCGGGAAATGTGTAAATAATCCGCAATCATCTGAGCCGTCAGGACTTCAGGCATGGACTCAAGAGTTTTGTTTACAGGTTGAAATTCTGTGATGGTGCCAGTACACTCGGTTAATTTTGTTTCATTCAATGTTGTCATAGCGATATTCTCCTTCAGATTTAATATGTATGGATGAAAGCAAAAACGCGCTTACGTATGATCAATAGACTATTCCTACTGGAATAGTTATTTTTAAACCATACGCAAACGCGTTGTATTTTATCTTAATGTTAAGTAACGAGCTGGTAACGATATTTGGTTGTCCTTTCAGCTCGTGCTAATCTGAAGTGGCAGGTAAGTTAATATTTAGCCTACGTAAAATATATACCATAATATCGTAGGTAGGTCAAGTGGCTGTATTAATTTGACTTTTAGTGTTGCCTACTGCAGTAAAAGCATTGGTCTGTGCATTTACAGAATATATAGTTGAGCAATTTGGACATTTATGAAGCTCATGCCATGATTTGGCGGTAACACCTTGCTCTATTTTAATGAAAGAACCAGGAATTTCCGTAATCTGGTTATGGGGGCAGTAAATACATGGATCTTCACCCATGCCTCTACAGTGGAAGTCTTTTAGAGACTCAGGAGTTATGCAGGCTACTATCAAGGTATCAAACGAATCCGAATGATTGTTATTGGTACGAAGGCATTTTTCGTGAATTAACGGCTGTGTAGCAGGCATGAAACAAGATGGGCAGTTTGCTGTTAAAGTTGATTGTTGATTGGTCATTTTTCAGTCTCCTTTTTGCTGTATAGTTTAGTTGGTGCTATCTATCTTACCAATTTAAGCATGCTCTTGAATGGTGGAAGGGAGGATAAATAAAGTGAGAAAAAATAAGGTTAATGAGTAAGATAGGCAAAAAAAGGTGCGTAGGGGAAAATATCTCTTATGTCCCTTATGCATTTTTTCTCATTGCTTGTAGCTGTGAGTGGAGGGCACTATACCGAAGGGGCAAAAAAACAATTGACATACTACCACCGGCTGGCATATAGTATGGATGCAAGGCACTGGTGCACATCGCTAGTGTTGGTATGCTTTTTTATAAGATAAAGCGCCTCGGCGCCAAGTAAGAGATCCATCAAGGGTCTGTCTATTTGGTGCCGAGGCGTTATTTATTTTTGCGCTGGAGCGCTAAGAAAAATGGAAAGGATGATTTGGTATGGAATTAGGAAATCTGGATGAATCAAAATGTAAGGAGTTTAAGCGTAGAGCAAGATTGATCATTGATAGCTATAGCAGCGGCCTCGTAAAGCTAGAAGGCATTATCGGCAGTATAGAAATTCTGAAGTCATTAGACCGAGATTTGTTAGCAAATTTAGTACTTGCAACCTTAACATTTAAAGGGAAAAAAGATGACCATTGTGAACGGCAACTGTTCGATGATTTGTGCCTACATATTGATTTTCAGTTACTGCGTTATTTTCATCAGCAAATTGTTTCTAAGGGGAAAGGGGCCGAATTGACTCTAACTGAATGTTGTAAGCAAATCGGCTTTCACAAAACAGTCAATAAGAAAAGACATCAAGAGGAACGTGACGAAATTTTTAAGTATATGCCGGCTTCGAAAAAACAGCAAAAGTATATTGAAAGTCTAGTTGAAAAAAAGGGATTTGCTTTGCTAAAGCCTGTAAATGAGTACACAATGTATGAAGCTAACAAAATCATAGAATATGCAAAGGGCGCCGTGGGTAGAAAAGCTGTTGCTACATTAGTGGCATGACAAATGTATCTCCATTTATCTTATTCAGCGAGTTAAGACTCCCGCCTCTATAGGCGGCGTCAGCTCAGGTGGAGTTGACTCTCCACCTGAGCCCCCGATGTTTCAGCTTTGCGTTTCAGCTTTGCTGAAACGAGTTCACTTCACATTCCGAAGGAATATGGGCTAGTGAGCCCCGCAGGGGGAGTTTCAATTATTAGTTGGACACAAGTCCTAAAAATGTCCTTGACAGCGGTCACAGCGTCCGATTATACTAAGCATGCGCTTGAGTTACTGGCTTGAGCATCACTACTTTTAGATAAAATTTTACGTCCTACGTAAAAGAAGTTTCCCTAACAGGGTCTGCTTTTGCGTAGGACGTTTTGTTTTGCGCGTATGCGGATACCACACAATATGGAGGTATTCAACATGAAAACAGTGAGCATTATGGAAACGAAGCAAACGGAGAAGGCAGAGTTTATTGCCCGAAATCATTCGATATGGGTAGAGAAGGGTCAGCGCCTTCAACAATGCCGGGTTGAAATGGGCTTCTCCGCCACGTTTGTAGCCGAAAAGATGGGGGTATCGCGGAGTACCCTTCGCCGTTTTGAACAAGGACAACCAGTTAAAAGGGCTGATATGCTTGAGCGGAGTTATACCTTACTCCTAAGCTATTATAGCCATTGCGATGAAATTGATTTGCTTTATTTAGAAATAATGAAACTGAAAACAGCTTTACAACAGGCGACGGGTGAAGAATTTCAAAGCACGGGGGAAGGTTCTTATTACCTACTTAACTGAACTGGCACCCCGGGGGCAATATTTCCTAGCAGCAAATTTACGGAAATAGACCTAGTAGGCCCGGGAAATTTTACGGATTTTGTATTGCCCTAAGAGTCACCAAAATTAATACTTAACCCCCAAATAACGCGAAATGGCCGGTAATATTCATATAGGTTACGTAAGAATGACGTGCCTATATGAAAGGAGTAGTAATCATGATATTGAAAGATCGTTTAAGGCAGAAACGGCGTGAGTTCCGGCTACGGCAGGAAGACGTGGCAATTTATTTGGGATTTGAGAGTAAAAATGGCTATTGGAGCGTAGAAAACGGCAGAACGAAACTGCGTACAGAGCACTTGGTGCTGTTAATGGCGCTTTACAATGTACCGGCGGAGTATTTTCTATTGGACGAAGCAGCAAAGGAAAAAATTCTTTAGATTTCAGTGAACAAAATTGTGATTATAGGTCAAAAACTAGGTAGGAATAAAGAATAGCGAAGTATCGATGACATGAACGCATGGATACCAAACCGTGAAATCCCTGACGGCATGCGGTCTGCAGGCATTGACGGCGAACAACGATAATCACCGTTCTGGTGTCCGGCAATTAATTAATTTACTAGGAGGGCTAATTATGGTTCACACATTCGAGATTTACACTTATATATCATCATTACGGGCAGGGTTACTCCTGGACGAACTAGAAGCAAGTAAGGCAATGCGCTTTGTAGGCCCAGGAAACGTTAATGGGATTACTCGGCTAAGCATTTTCCCCAGAGGTGATAAATTCGGGTACATACTGAAGGTGATCGTGAATCCTGCGAAGCTGTTGTTTGGTTACGATGCGTTTGAGACGGTGGATGTCGATTCTCTACCGGAACTGGCTACGGCCTTCGGCAGCGCTTTGTCAGAAGCTCTGGGGTATGAGGACTTCCCGGATCTTCCGGACTGGCTTGTCCATAGAATCGATTTTGCAGTTGATGTTTATACGGAACACCCCAGGGAATACCTTTTGCTCTTTGACAAGGGTGATAAGCCTAAAAGCTACAAGGAAAGGTATAGCGGACGAGACGGGAGCTGCTACTGGGAATGCAAATCAACAACGGCTAATGTATACTATAAGGCAGATCAAATGGCAAGGGAAGGCAAGAGCCAGGATTTGATTGAACGGGCGAAGAACCTTATTCGCTTTGAAGTCCAATGCAAAAGTCCCAAGGTCACGTACCTGCGCAAAAAGTTCGGTCTGGAAGGTAGAAGGTTAAGCGAGCTTTTTACCCGAGATTGTGCCGAAGCAGTATTAACTACTTATTGTCGCCGTGTTTTTAAGACCGGAGATTATTATTCACGAACAGAAGCAGGAAAGCGCTTGAAGGCATTGGGACTGTCTACACGACAACAAAGAGCCTGTGACAACATTCTTCGGGCCATCGCTCAAACTAGATCCATATCAGCTGCGCGCCAAAAAATAACTACAGAAGGAATAATGGTGAAGAACACGATTCCTGTAATTCAGCTCAATTATTCGGTGAAACAATTCGGGCGCAACTGCAAAAAACTATCCGATTCGGGAATCAATCCTGTGACAATACCGCGGGATTGGAATATTGATTATCTGCCCGGAATATATAGTTTGCTACACGATAGGTTAGGTATATCTTTTGATTCAACTACCACTAAGTTAGCTTAATGAAATGAATTAGCCGCCGGATGGCGGCTTCTTTAGTTATCTACACACAGAAGCGAAGAGATTTTCAGCTACCACTGTGGGGGACTAGACTATATTGAATCAAAACGGCATTACGAGTTTTGTCTTAATCCAGAGTAGGCCCTGTTATATGGGCCTGCTGCTCCTAAAACGGAAAAGGTGCATGAATAAGCAGCATAGAATATTAAACTAGTCAGTCACTTAGCGTATGGCTGACTTTTTGCTTTGCTAACAAGAGCCAAGCGGCGCATATGTAATGCGAGAATTTGCGCGGTAATTTAACTCTGTACTTTCTGCGTGGAAAAAAATAGGATTTTAATGAACGATCCTCCGAACCCGCATGTTTACTGGATTTAACTAGGTAGAGCCAGAAAAAAGGGACAAAATTGGCCTATTATATAAAAACGGCGAGTTGAGCCATAAGATAAAAATTTTGATAAGATTCGAGCATAGATGAACACAAAGAATATATTTTGGTATTGACAATACTAAAATAACTAAACTACAATTACAGTGTAGTCATAATAGGAGGGATGTAATTGAAGTCCCGTAGTATACAGTCATTCTATGAAATATTCTACATAAGAGGTTTTGATAACAAGGAGCAAATTCTGCTGGAGGCTGCTCGGGTGGCCCTGGTACGTCGGCATGTACAAAAACAGGGGCTCAGTTTCTCTGACTCACCAGATGATCAAGAACGCTTATTTCAGGTGATGAAAGAGGTATCTGAGCAAAATAGGCTGGGTCATTTTCCGGGCGATCGAGAGTTTTTCCATTACTTGTACAGCCTGGATGACAAGCTGGATCTGTTAGAACTGCTGGTAGAGCTCAACAGAAATGACCGCACAGGTGTAATGATGGCACCGGAGTGTTTGGTTGAATATATAGCGAAGCGTTTACCTCCTGGGTCAGAGTCTGTATTAGTTGCTGAAGCTGAGAAATTTAGTACGAAACTGGTTGGTTTTATCCAATCCAACCCGGGCGTAGCATTTACACTCGTTACAGAAAAGTATATTACCTATCTGCTCTTTACCGCAGTATTTGCTGATGTTAGTAATGTAAGGGTTGTCAATCAGTCCATTTACCGGGAATTGTTGCTCCAGGAAAAATTCAACACAATTATTTGTCTGCCGTCCTTTGGCGGCAGGTTGACTCAGGAAGAGATAGGAAGTCATTTTCTAACCCGTGATTCTGAATGTGTCGCCATAGAGAATCTTGTCGGTTACCTTCAGGATGGCGGCCGGCTGATTACCATCGTGCCTGCGCGGGTTACATTTGCCAGTGGTCCTGTACAAGAATTTCGCCGCTGGCTCGTAGAGCATTATCATATGGATACCATATATGCTCTTCCGGAAGGAATATTTCGTCCTTTTACCAGTATAAAAACATACCTAATTACCCTGTCGAAGACGACTGGCCAAGCCGTTGCCATCGGCAGGATGGCAGAGGAAGAGTCAGAGCTCATTCTTACGCAGACCAGCCATAAGCCGTATAACGAGTTTCTGCAGCTGGAAGACTGGCGCATCGACCTGTTCTTTGCGGAGGATCACGAAACAATCCAACGATTCAAGGCATCCAGCCTAGCGAAGGCCAAGTTAAAAGAGGTCGCGGAAGTTTTCCGGGGCAAGTCGGTGATGAAGGATGATATACAGCCCGGAAAAGTCGGTGTCTTGAACATATCCAATATGGAAGACGGCGAAATTCTGCTAGACAGCCTCGATACGATCCAGGAAGAAGAGCGAAAGATTAAACGCTACCAATTGATGAATGACGATGTGGTGCTCACGTGTCGGGGGACTGTCAACAAAGTTGCCGTATTTCCTGAAACAGAACAGGTAGTCATTGCATCGGCTAATATTATTGCCATAAGACTGAATCCAAGCATCCTGCCGGCCTATCTGAAGATATTTCTGGAAAGCCCTGTAGGGCAGATGCTCATTAAGAGCTTCCAGCGAGGCACTACGGTTATGAATATCAATCCCGGTGATCTTAGCGAGATGGAGATTCCCCTGCTGCCGCTGGATAAGCAAGCGCAGATTGTGGACGAGTTTAACGCCAAACACAAAACGTACCGGCAAGCGCTCGCGGAAGTCGAGCGGCGCTGGGCCAAGGAACAAAAAGCCATCTATAATCAATTCATCAATGGAGGGAATTAAGGATGCAAGAAGTGAAAAACGGAGCCAATCTGGGCTTTGAAGAGAAAATGTGGCAGGCCGCCGATAAGCTGCGCAACAATATGGATGCGGCCGAATATAAGCATGTCGTACTGGGACTGTTGTTTCTAAAATACATATCCGATGCCTTTGAGGAAAAATACGAGGAACTTCGGCAAGACGAGTTGGCTGACCCGGAAGACAGAGATGAATACTTGGCAGACACTATCTTCTGGGTAGCGCCAGAGGCTCGATGGACCTACATAAAAGAAAATGCGAAAAGCCCTACCATCGGCCAAATCATTGATGATGCCATGGTAGCCATCGAAAAAGACAACCAGCAGCTAAAAGGCGTACTGCCCAAAGATTATGCTAGACCAACTTTGGATAAGACCCGTCTGGGCGAACTCATTGACATTTTATCCTTCAAGGTGGGCGATAAGGAAAGCCGTTCCAAGGACGTCCTTGGCCGGGTGTATGAGTACTTTTTATCCAAGTTTGCCAGCGCCGAAGGCAAGAATGGCGGCGAGTTTTACACGCCCCAAAGCGTAGTCAAGCTGCTGGTCGAAATGATTGAACCCTTCAAAGGCCGTATCTATGACCCCTGCTGCGGCTCAGGCGGCATGTTTGTCCAGAGTGAGAAATTTGTGGAGGCTCATAGCGGCAAGATCGGTGATATTGCCGTATACGGACAGGAGTCCAACCCGACCACCTGGCGGCTGTGTAAGATGAATTTGGCTATTCGCGGTATTGACGGCAACATCGGCGACTACAACGCCGACTCCTTCCACAATGACCTGCATAAAAGCCTGAAGGCGGATTATATCTTGGCGAATCCCCCCTTCAACATCAGCGACTGGGGCGGCGAGAAACTGACTGAGGATGTGCGCTGGAGCGGCTATGGTATCCCCCCGGCTGGCAATGCCAACTATGCCTGGATACTGCACATGCTATGGCACTTAGCACCAAGCGGTGTGGCCGGCTTCGTTTTGGCGAACGGCTCCATGTCCACTTCGACAACCAGCGAAGCGGAAATCCGGAAGCATCTTGTGGAAAAAGATCATGTCGACTGTATCGTAACCTTGCCGGGACAGTTATTTTACTCTACGCAAATCCCCGTCTGCCTGTGGTTCATGACCAAGAATAAAGCGGCAAAAGGCCACAGGAGCCGCAAAGGAGAAATCCTCTTTATCGACGCCCGCAAAATGGGCTATATGGCCGATCGGACCCATCGGGAGCTGTCCGATGAAGATATTAAACAGATTGCCGATACCTACCATGCTTGGCGCGGTGAAGCCGGCGCCGGTGAGTACGAGGATGTAAAAGGCTTCTGCAAAGCGGCAAAACGGGAAGAAGTACGCGAACATGAGTATATCTTAACGCCTGGTCGATACGTAGGCATTGAAGATGTGGAAGAGGACAGTGAGCCGTTCGATGAAAAGATGCAGCGGCTTACGGGCGATTTAGCTGAGATGTTTGCCAAGTCGCGGCAGCTAGAAGAGGAAATCCGCAAGCGGCTGGGGGCGATTGGGTTTGAGTTTTGATTGACAGTTATTGCGGATTGTGCAACAACTGCTGCTAATAAAAGAATTACATGAGCAATACAGGATAGCAACTAATCGAAAACTTCGAGCAGTTCAAGAAAGGGGACGTTGTTACTTTTGGCATTGCCCCAAAAGTAACCAAAAGGTCTAGGCCAAGTCTTCCAACCGACTTGAAAAACAGCCGCCTTACTAAAGCCCGTAAACTCGCTACGCTCAAACAGTACGGGCTTCTTAACGTAAGACGACCGTTTTTCATCCTGCGGAACGTCGGTTTCCAGAAAGGCCTTTTGGAACGCGAAGAAGTTGGGAGGAAAGAAGTATAGATAATGCTGGGGGCGATAGGGTGAGTTTTAATGACAACAGCGAGATCCTGATCTATCAAACCGAAGACGGACAGACCAAAGTCGATGTGCGAATTGAGAATGAAACAGTTTGGCTTACGCAAGCGGAAATGGCTGAATTATTTCAGAAAGATCGAACGGTGATCACCAAACATATAAATAATATTTTTAAAGAAGGTGAGCTTACAGAGTCCGGTAACGTGCAATTTTTGCACTTTCCAAATTCAGACAAACCGGTAAAATGCTATAGCCTTGACGTTATCATCTCGGTCGGCTATCGGGTAAAATCCCACCGTGGCACCCAGTTTCGCATATGGGCGACCCAGCGGCTGAAGGAATACATCATTAAAGGCTTTACCATGAACGATGACCTCTTAAAGCAAGGGGGCGGCGGGAATTATTTTGATGAACTCTTGGCCCGCATCCGAGATATCCGGTCATCGGAAAAGGTGTTTTACCGTAAGGTGCTGGAAATCTACGCCACCAGTATTGACTATGACCCGCGGGCGGAAATGACTCAGCGGTTTTTCAAGACCGTGCAAAACAAGATGCACTATGCGGCCCATGGCAAAACAGCAGCCGAGGTGATTTATGAGCGGGCTGATGCTGATAAGCCGTTTATGGGACTAATCTCCTGGACAGGGCTGGCGCCGAAAAAGTCCGATGTGGAGTCTGCCAAGAACTATCTGACCGAAGAGGAAATCGATACACTGAACCGTATCGTCAGTATGTATTTGGATTTTGCAGAACTCCAGGCGAAAAACCGTAAGCCTATGTACATGGCCGACTGGTTGAAGAAACTGGATGAATTTATGAAGATATCCGATAGAGATATATTGACTCATGCCGGAACGGTATCTCATGAAGTGGCTAAGCTGAAAGCCAGCCAGGAGCTAACGAAGTATCGGGAACGGACGAAGAATGAATTGTCGCCGGTGGAGCAGCATTTTCTGAGTAGTATTGAGCAGACGGCTAAGAAGCTGGAAAAGAAGAGGTAGAGGTGGGGGTGAGAGGGTGAGTTTCGATAATGTAGTTAGTCTTGGTGATGTATGCATAGATATTTCATATGGATACACTGCTAGTGCTTCGGTAGAACCAATTGGCCCAAAGTTTCTAAGAATAACAGACATCGTACCATATTTTGTTAATTGGTCAAATGTACCTTATTGTAGCATAGATGAAAAACAGAAGAAAAAGTATCAGCTAGAAATCGGAGATATAGTAATTGCGCGAACTGGTGCGACAACTGGCTATAACTCTATAATCCAAGAAAAAGTTGATGCTGTATTTGCCTCTTATCTAATAAGATTTAAGGTAGATAAAAAGAAGGCCAACCCATTTTATGTTAGCTATGCCTTGAAAACTAATGAATACAAAGGATTTATAACTGGTATCATCGGTGGGTCGGCCCAACCAGGAGCCAACGCAAAAGCGCTAGCTCAATTCAAGTTCCGGTTCCCTGAGCTCAACGAGCAAAAGCGAGTAGTAGATATATTATATACTCTCGACGACAAAATCGAAATCAACAACCGCATCAACAAAACCCTGGAAGAAATGGCGCAGGCTATTTTTAAGCAGTGGTTTGTCGATTTTGACTTCCCCGATGAAAACGGCCAGCCCTATAAATCCTCCGGCGGGGAGATGGAAGAAAGTGAGCTGGGGCTGATACCGAAGGGGTGGAAGGTAGAGTCATTAGATAATATTGCTAATTTTTTAAATGGGCTTGCTATGCAGAAGTACCCTCCAGATGATTCAGAAAAAGGGCTAGCTGTATTAAAAATTAGAGAGCTTAGACAAGGGCAATTAGATGAAACCAGTAATAGGTGCTCTGAGAACATTGATAGGTCTTATATAGTAAATGATGGTGATGTTATTTTTTCGTGGTCAGGAAGTCTTTTGGTTGATATTTGGTGCGGTGGAAAGTGCGGATTAAATCAGCATCTGTTTAAAGTTACTTCGACTAACTATAAAAAGTGGCTTTATTACTTATGGACCTCGTATCATCTGGAAAAATTCATAGCTATTGCACAAGATAAAGCGACGACAATGGGACACATTCAGAGGAAACATCTTAAAGAGGCAAAGGTATTACTACCTGAAAAGAAAACCTTAGTGTATATGGATTTAGTTATGCAACCAATAATTGATAAAATCATCACTGGGAAATTGGAAAATAGAACCCTTGCCGACATCCGCGACTCCCTTCTCCCCAAACTCATGTCCGGCGAGATCCGCGTACCCGTAGAGGAGGTGCCACAGAGTGTATAATTTCAACGAAGCTGAACTGGAACAGGCGGTGATGGAATGGTTCCAGGAGTTATACTACAACGTAGCCTACGGCCCGGAAATATCACCTGGCGGGGATTATCCGGAACGGGAGGAGTATGATGAGGTTATCCTGAAGGAACGGCTCATGGATGCGCTGCGGCGGATTAATCCTAAGATGCCAGAGGAGGCGCTAGAAGAGGCCTATCGTAAGGTTGCCATTACCAAAAGCCCCAGCCTTATCGTTAATAATAAGGAGTTTTACCGGCTCATTACCGAGGGCGTTGATGTAGAAATCAGGCGGCCGGACGGCTCTGTCAAGACTGATAAGGTGTGGTTGTTTGATTTCGCCGAGGGCAAGGCGGACAACAACGACTGGCTGGTGGTCAACCAGTTTACCGTGATAGAGCACCGTCACAACCGGCGGCCGGATCTCACGGTTTTTGTGAACGGTATTCCGCTGGCCGTGATTGAACTGAAAAGCTCATCCGATGAAAATGTAGGCATTACCGAAGCCTATCATCAACTGCAAACCTACAAAGCCGAGATTCCGACACTGCTTACCTATAACTCCTTCCTGGTTATCAGTGACGGACTCAATGCCAAGGCAGGCACGCTGACGGCGGATGAAGACCGGTTTATGCTATGGCGGACCATTGACGGCGACGACGTGGCTCCTGTTACGATGCCCCAATTAGAAGTGCTAATTAAGGGCATGTTTGACAAGCGGCGTTTCTTGGATATTAGTAAGAACTTTATCTTATTCCAGACCGATGGCCGGGAAATCTATAAAATTTTGGCTGGCTATCATCAATACCATGCCGTCAAAACGGCAGTCGCCTGTACTGAGCGGGCCACCCAGGAAGGCGGCGACCGTCGTATCGGCGTCATCTGGCATACCCAGGGCTCAGGCAAGAGTTTCTCCATGGTCTTTTATGCCGGACAACTGGTTATGACCATGAACAATCCGACCATTATCGTTGTTACCGACCGCAATGATCTAGATGAGCAGCTCTTTACTACCTTTAGCCGCTCTCAGGAGTTTTTGCGACAGTCACCTGTTCAAGCCGACAGCCGGGCAGAACTTCGCCAGATGCTCAGGGAGCGCCAGTCGGGCGGCGTCATTTTTACCACCATCCAGAAATTCGCTCCGGGTGAAGATGGTGATGCCGAACCGCTCCTTAATGACCGCCGAAATATTATCGTTATAGCCGATGAGGCCCATCGGTCCCAATACGGCTTCGATGCGAAAGTATCTACCCGTGACCAGGGAGCGGAAGTCAAGTATGGCTATGCCAAGTACATGCGAGAGGCGCTGCCCTATGCATCCTTTATCGGCTTTACCGGTACGCCGGTCGAATTGACGGATAAGAATACACCGGCTGTGTTTGGTGACTATATCGATATTTACGACATGACCCGGGCGGTGGAAGACGGCACAACGGTTAAGATTTTCTACGAAAGCCGCATTGCCAAACTGGAATTGCCGGAATCGGAGCGGCCAAAGATTGATGCCGAGTTTGAGGAAATTACCGAATACCAAGAAGAAACATACAAAGAAAAACAGAAGAGCAAGTGGTCGCGCCTGGAGGCCATTGTCGGTGCGGAAAAGCGTGTTAAGCTGATTGCCAAAGATATTGTGGAGCATTATGAAAAGCGGCAGGAAGCCGCCTTTGGCAAAGCCATGGCTGTTGTAATGTCCCGGCGGATAGCGGTGGATTTATATAACGAGATTATAGCATTGCGCCCAGAATGGCACAGTGACAGCGATAACGAAGGCGTCATTAAAATTGTTATGACCGGTTCGGCGTCTGACCCGCAGGACTGGCAAAAGCATATAGGCAATAAGGCGCGCCGTAAGCTTTTGGCCAAGCGAATGAAAGACGAAAATGATCCGCTCAAAATCGTTATTGTGCGGGATATGTGGCTGACCGGTTTTGATGTGCCTTGTATGCATACCATGTATGTGGATAAGCCCATGTCAGGACACAACCTCATGCAGGCCATTGCCAGGGTAAACCGGGTATTCCGAGATAAACCCGGTGGTTTAGTGGTTGACTACATTGGTATTGCCGAGAGCTTGAAGCGGGCGCTTTCGCAGTACACCGTATCGGACCGGGAAAATACCGGTATCGATACGGACCAAGCGGTAGATATTCTGTTAGAAAAATATCAGCTTATTCAGGATCTGCTCCATGGCTTTGATTACAGCGGCTTTGCCAGCGGCAGTGCCGCCCAGCGGATGCAAACCATTGTTGCGACAATCGACTATGTTTTGGGTCTGGGCGAAAAGGGGAAAAAAGAATTTATCACATATGTTACCGAACTGGCGAAGGCCTTTGCCCTCTGCTCTACCACCCAGCAAGCCGAGGCGCTCAATGTCGAGATCGGCTTCTTTAAGGCAGTCAAGGCAGGTATTATAAAGCTGATCCCGGCAGGCCAGAATAAGAAGACACCGGCTCAAATTGACCAGCAGCTCAATCAGCTGATCAGCAAGTCCATTATCTCCGAAGAAGTCGTCGATATCTTCAGTGCTGTCGGCCTGGATAAGCCGAATATAGCCATACTGTCAGATGAGTTTCTGGAAGAAGTACGTGGCCTGCCACAGAAAAACCTGGCAGTAGAGCTGTTAAAGCGGCTCTTGGCAGGGAAAGTAAAGGCTGTCTCCCGCAACAACCTGGTGCAGTCGAAGAAGTTTTCCGAAATGCTCGAAAACGCCCTGAAGAAATATCAAAATCGGACTATTGAGACAACACAGGTCATCATGGAGCTAATCGAACTGGCCAAAGAAATGAACGAAATGCATAAGCGCGGTGAAGCGACAGGGCTATCCTCTGACGAACTAGCCTTCTATGATGCCCTTGGCAGCAACGATGCCGCCGTCATGATCATGGGTGATGATATCCTGAAGCAAATCGCCCGGGATTTGACCAATACCATCAGAAACAATCTTGGGGTTGATTGGGCCATCCGCGAAACGGTACGAGCCAAGATGCGCCTGACAGTGAAAAAGCTCCTGAAGAAATATGGTTATCCGCCAGACAAGCAAGAACAAGCGGTTAAGACGGTAATGGAACAGGCAGAGCTTATGTGCGGGAATCAGGTTATGTACGAACAGCCTGCAGCTTATGGATATTCTAAGGCGGCTGAAAGTACATCCGATTATCAATAGGTAGTTTATTAATTAATTGGGGGAAAACGGAATGAACAAAATCCAAGTATCGCTGAACAAATTTGATCTCCAAGGTTTCGTAGCTGACATCATTCGCTTCCATACTGAGCAAGGCATAGGCGACCCTGATCCAAGGTGCGTTATTTCTGTTGTCAACGAAAGGGGATTCACACCAGAATGGGGTGATGACATCCCTGACCGTGACATTAACGCTGAGCTTGTAAGGGAAGGCAAGAAGGTCTTTTTCCCCTTTAGCGATGTCAATGTTGGTGAGCCGATTCCTTGCGCCGATGGTAATTTGTATGGCGGGAGTTCTGGCGAGGAAGAAGACGAAGAAGATGATGAAGATGACGAAGATGACGACGAATATGAGGAAGAAGACGAGTTTGCCTTTGGCATGGGTGATACTGATGTAGTTGGATTTTTACTGCAGGTTGAGGGGGATACGCTCGTGATACAGTTCGGCGTACACGGGCCTGGCTTATTTTGCGGACAAGCACCTTCTGTTACAATCTTAGAAGATGCGGCGCCATTCGAAATAGGGATGCGTGAATACATTAAGAAATTCACTGCGGATTAACCTATTGTCTACTGCATTGGCTTTACAGTCTATTAGCAGATGCTGGAACACGAGAACCGCGAGATAAAATGCGAGATTTACTGACTCAGATCAGTGAGCAGCTTAATCAGTTACCGTTAAAGGCAAGGTAACTGAACTTTGAAGATTTTTCTGAGTTGGACTTAGTAGGTTTAGCTATCGAGTTCGCACAAAGAGAAAGGCGAAGCCCTTCGTAGCGGCTTCGCCTTTCTCTCTGCCTATAGTCCATCACAAATTCGGATCGCACATTGCTCACCGGGTGGGGGGGCACAGCACATCATTCATTATTATTTTAGCCCAACCTTTGCCAGATGTTCAAGAAATATGTACAGCTTATTTATTTCTCAAAACGTGTCATTTTGGGGAATTTTGCATGAAGGCATGACCTATGAAGATGCATTCATTCGTTGACCGTTTATCATTGTCAGTGGTAAAATTTACCCATAAGGACGCCAAATGGGGAAGGGTGAATGTATTGCTACCAGCAAGAGTAGGTCGAGTGCCTGTAATCCAATCAAGCAAAAAGGCGTTGGCGCTTTCCGTCGCTGCCGCTGCTGAACTGCCGAAGTACTTCACAAGTAATGAAGTAAGGATGGTTCTCTGTGACAGTTTGCGTGTAAAGCACTACAACGCCTATTTTTTATGTCTGTTTTTATGGAGGACAGGCTGCAGGATTAGCGAAGCGCTGAATGTGACCGTGGCCGATCTTGATTTAGTGAATAAGGTGGTTCGTATTCATACGTTAAAGAGAAAGAATCATGTGCGTTTTGTACCGCTCCAAACAGAGTTTATCGGCGAGATTGCTATTTGGATTAACCAGCATCATTTGGAGCGCGCTGATAAACTGTTCGATATCGATCGCAAGACTGGCTACAACTGGGTAGCATTTGCTTGTAAGAATGCATTCCCGGGTGATGAACGTAACCATCCACACACTTTCCGCCATAGTTTTGCTGTTAATTGTCTTACCCAAGGGGTGCCAATAACGACGGTGCAGAATTGGCTTGGACACGCTGACTTGGGGAAGACGTTGATTTATACACAATTAGTTGCTTCGGATACAAGGGTATTTATGGACAATGTTCGATTTTAGGGAGTTGATATTATGACTGATAAGATAGGCGCAAAAATTCTCGCAACTCCGCTGTCTAATATACCATTAATAAACCTCAGGTTTGAGTTTAGAGACAATTATAATTTTCTCTCTGACCCAGATAACTATGTTTATTTCAGTGTCCCACATCAACCAATACGGACTAAGCAAATGATTTGGGGAGGAATGCCTTCAGATTTTTTAACCCTTCTTATGCAACGTGGCATCGTTGGTTTGGAGTCGTACGTTCCCAATGCTGTCTGGACGGTATTAGTGTATTCACGTAAATGGAAAACGGAAGAACATTTGCAATATATTAAGAATCCTTATTCCCTACCAGGTAAAGGATCAGTTCCACAAAAATACTACAACCAGTTGCCAGAGTTAGTGAGTAAAGATATCACCTTAATCAAATATGACAGTGAATTATGGAAGACTACAAGTCAGTTTTATAGTAAAGTGCGGAATCCAATTTTTCATGGTAAACAGTTTTCGACAGATGATCCTACAGCAATTCTAGACGGCTATAAATTGATAGCGAAAATATATGAATGGGTCGACTCTTGGTACTCACCTGAAGATCTTTGGCCTGGTGCGTCAGCGGCGTGTAAGGTTCAGATATAACAGCAAGGGGTGATAGTGGTGCGGAAAGCCGACAGAGTATTCTTAGAAAATATGGTTCATTTTACACACATGGGCCATGCAGTTGCGTCGCAGGCGCTGTATGATGCAGGGGCTAGCCCTAAAAGAGTTGCTGGCTTAGTACATCGCGAAGTGGAGGTTTTATCCGATGAAGCTGCGATAAAGAAAGCAGGAAAAACTAGCGGCAGGATTCAAGAGATTGTAGTTGCTAAAATTTTTGCTGAGTTTATTGGTAGCATCGAGGATTTAGGGGCCCTTTGCTATGCGATTCGCGATAGGAAGAATAAGAGTATTTTTAAAGCATATGCAATAAGTTTTGATGAACCGAACGATTTTTTTGAGGAGATAATTGCTAATGCCGATGCTATAAGTGACTTGGCTGAAGTTTTAGATATACCGTATCTTAATGAGTTAAAGGATAAGATACCGCCGGATGTGTACGAGGCCCTTGAAAAAGCCTACGATAAATGCACAAGACAAATTAAAGGTGCAGCTTTCTTCTTTAGAAACATGGGGAGGGGGCAAAGTGCAGCCCCCAATCCAGATGAGGTAGTCTATATTATTTTTGATACTGTTGATAAGGACCGACCACCTAGACGTCCGCCAAGTCGTGGAATATCTGTCCGGGTTTATAACAAGACCAAGCATAGATTTCTAGTGTTTGATGATATTCAACCATTATTAAAGGCCATGGATGAAGAAGATGTTGGTATGGACATCGGCTATACTACTCTTTCCCTTCTGAGTGATGATGTGCAGGCTATCAAGACTATGACTATGGGAATTGCGCAATGCAAGGCTGAAATAGCATTCATAATGACTTTGCTAGAAGATCAGGGAGTAACCGTGTAACAGTTGTGGACTTAATACTTTGATAATTGGCAAAAAGTGAGTTATGATTTTCTTAACCGGAACAGCGTGTTAACAGGAGTTTTTGGGCGAAAAAGTGCTGCGAGTCGAGTAAGTACGCGGTTTTTTGGGCGGTAGGCCCCGAGTCAGCCGGAGCCGGGTGCACAAGTTCGATTCCAGCGGACGGATTAAGAGCTATAGTCATTACTGTTCAGGCATTAGTATCGACTGAGCAGATTTCATCTCACTTGTGTTCTCTCAAAAGAAATATGACCACATTTTGACCACGCCACTAAGTAAACCTGGTACATTAGCGTGCAAGATGTTACAGCATGCATGTGCACCAAACCCAGGTTTTCCGCACCTTAGTCAACTATAATGCACGATGTTACAGCTTGTAACCTTATGGGCGGCATGATGTAATATCTGCCGGTAAGCCTTTGACTTTCGAGGGCTGAGGTTCTGTTAATCCCGTGAGATGTCTGTATTATGTAACTGAATATCATAAAAATAAAGAGGTTGTCTACAAGTAACGCTTGTGGACGGCCTCTTTTAGTCTTATAAAGAATGCGACGATATAATACGGCATGAATTACTAATCAAGCCATTTGTATTCTTGTTCCACAGTTCGGACAGAAAATTGGTGTCCCTTCGTAGTACTTACCACAATGCGGGCATAATTTGGCTTGAGCCGGGCTTGGTATTGGCGGTGGTGCTTGGACTTGAACCATTCTCTGCACTTTAGGTTTGCGTTTAATTAGCCATATCGGCAAGACAATTATCAAAAATAGAAATGTTCCGATTGCCCACATAGCGGGACTGTTAGACCCTCGTTCCTTTGCATCGCTGTAGACCCATGCGCTGACAACTAGTAGAAATAACCAGGCGATAAGCTCCATAACAACATCTCCCTTATAAAATGATATAGTTCACTGAAAGTTACCACAAATCGACACGATTTTCCTGCAACATAACTAAAATTATGTAAATTTATTTGGACCTATATCTGTATCAACTAAGTTAATACCTATCCGCATATAGTGTAAAACCATGCCCAGGTATATTTGTCGTAATCGATGCATACCTATTACTGTATCTCTTGAGAAAAGAGGGGTAATATGGTTATTGACTTACGGCGTTTTTTTCATCGCCGGCATTTGTTTTATAGTTTAATTGGCTTGATTGCAATCGGATCATTATATGTCCAGGTTACAGAAATGCTGATGACAAGTCCGATAGCTATTGCCGGAACTAAGACTGAACAAAAAGTGGTTGCAATGACTTTTGATCATTCATGGGGAAATAAATTCACATCGTCAATTTTAGATACTTTGAAAAAAAACGATACCAAGGTAACCTTCTTCATTATGGGACCGTGGGCCAGAAAATTTCCTGAAGTTGCCAAAAGAATTGCCGCCGATGGCCATGAAATAGGGAGTCATGGTTATTTACATGAAAATTATGGTGACCGCACTCCTGAGTGGGTTCGGGAAGATATTAAGAAGGCTCACGATTTAATTAAAGAAATTACCGGAGTAGAACCAACGTTAATACGGCCACCAAACGGCCATTATAGCAATCAGTCGCTAAAAGTGACCGAAGAACTTGGCTATAAGACGATTATTTGGAATATTGATTCACTAGACTGGAAAAATCCCGGACGGGATGCAATTATCAATCGAGTAGTGAAAAGGCTAAAACCAGGGGGAATTATTTTACTTCATGCTTCGGATACGCCGGTACAGACGGCAGACGCATTGCCGATATTGCTTGATAAGATCAAAGAGCAAGGGTATAAGATTGTAACGGTGTCGGAGTTGTTAAAAGACTATAGTGAAAGAGGTTGGGAACGCCACTAGTGCTGGCGTTTTTTTTCTTTACATGATATAGCTGTGACGTTATAATTGGATTTATGTTGTATGAACCTTTGGGAATTAGGAGAATAATGATCAAAATGAGAATACATAAGTGGTCTGCTGCTGCTATAATATTAGCGGCAATGATTGCAGCAGGTTTATCATGGCGGATGGGAAATACAAGCTGGACGCCGGTAGCTATTCAAAGTTATATAGCCTCTTGCGGAATCTGGGGTCCCATCGTCTACATTTTGCTATATACGTTTCGTCCGCTGATTTTGTTTCCGGCAATTATTTTAACGCTGGCCGGCGGATTAGCGTTTGGTCCATTATGGGGGACATGCTTAGTTGTATTGGGCGGAACATTAGGTGCTTGCTTGTGTTTTATCGTAGCCCGGATATTAGGCCGTGAAAAAATAAACCAGATTTGGGGACACTATTCATGGTGGGAAAAGTGGAATAATAGTTCCGTGACCTATGGATTTCGAACTGTACTGATTATGAGAATAGTACCAATCTTTCCTTATGATCCCGTCAGTTTTTTGGCCGGTTTAGCCAATATCCGTTTTCGGGATTATGCTTTAGCAACTGCCATCGGGATTGTACCGGGTGCGCTGGCCTACAATATGATTGGCTACATGCTTACCGATGTGTTTTCGATTTGGTTTTACTTGGCGGTGCTGTTTACCATTATTATTTTTTTAGTACCATTATATTATTACATGATAAGTTGCAACGATTTAGTTGAATATGAGTTCTTGAAAGGATTCAGAAAACGGCTATAGAAATGTATTACAGTGCTTGTAATGCCGATATCAATAAGGTAAGATATTTAACAAAAGTGTTTACCAACAGTAGTTGTATATGGTATATTACAAAATCTATAGAAGTAACAAGGAGGATTGGTTTTAAGAATGGTCAATGAAAAACGAGAATTAGTACTGGTTATGGATTTCGGCGGTCAATACAGCCAATTGATAGCTAGGCGGATTCGGGAATGTAAAGTTTATTGCGAAATTGTTCCTTATAGTATGTCCGTAGAAAAAATTCAGGCCTTGAATCCTAAAGGTATTGTCTTTTCCGGTGGACCGTCCAGCGTCTATGCTGAAAGTGCTCCGCGCTGCGACCAACGAGTATTTTCTTTAGGGATTCCGATCTTAGGTATATGTTATGGTATGCAATTGACTGCGCATATGCTGGGTGGTGTAGTGTCACATGCCACATCGCGTGAATATGGCAATACTAGGTTATACATTGATGGATTGCAAGGCTTGTTTGATCAGATTGAAGTTGAAACTCAAGTTTGGATGAGTCATGGCGATTACATTTCGGCACCGCCGTCCGGCTTTGAGATTACTGCGCATACCAATAATACGCCGGTTGCGGCTATTCAGGATACCCAGCGTCTTATTTACGGTGTTCAGTTCCATCCGGAAGTCGTTCATACACCCGAAGGTATGAAGATGATTAGAAACTTTTTATTTTCAATTTGTGGTTGCAGCGGCGATTGGGATATGGGATCTTTTGTTGACCAAGCAATTGCGTCGATTAAGGCCAAGGTAGGCAATAAGCGCGTTTTGTGTGCGTTAAGCGGTGGAATCGATTCCTCGGTGGCCGCTGTTTTGGTTCACCGTGCGGTGCAGGATCAACTGACCTGTGTATTCGTCAATCATGGATTCTTACGCAAAGGCGAACCGGAACAGGTTGTTAAGACTTTTCGCGACGGGTTTAAAATGAATTTGGTTTATGTTGATGCCAGCGAACGCTTTCTGGAAAAACTAAACGGTGTAACTGAGCCTGAAACTAAACGTAAGATAATCGGTAATGAGTTTATCCGGGTCTTTGAAGCCGAGGCTGCCAAACTAGGAGATATCGATTTTCTTGTTCAGGGAACGCTGTACCCGGATGTAATTGAAAGTGGTACGGAAACAGCTGCTGTAATCAAAAGCCATCATAATGTCGGCGGTTTGCCGGAGGACATGCAGTTTGAGTTGGTTGAACCATTGCGGGATTTGTTTAAAGATGAGGTCAGGGTGTTGGCCCGTGAACTTAATTTGCCGGAGGAAATCGTATGGCGGCAGCCTTTCCCCGGGCCTGGTCTAGCCATTCGAATCATCGGTGAGATCACTCAAGAACGCCTGGATATCTTGCGGGAAGCAGATGCGATCGTCTATCAGGAAATTAAAATTGCCGGACTGTACCGTAAGGTTTGGCAATCGTTTGCGGTATTGCCGGCCATGAAGAGTGTTGGAGTTATGGGTGATGAGCGAACATATGCCTATACTATCGGGTTGAGAATCGTATCAAGTGAAGATGGTATGACTGCTGACTGGGTCCGCATGCCATATGAAGTTCTGGATACAATTTCACGGCGCATAGTAAATGAAGTAAAGGATGTTAATCGCATTGTGTATGACATTACATCCAAACCGCCATCTACCATTGAATGGGAATAATCCGAACAATTATACTTAAAAGTGAGATAAAGTTCACTTTTATATTGACATTAAATTGTCGGCACTGGTACAATGATTAAAGTAATAGAATAAATGGCTCGTATAAAGCTGAGAATATGGCTCAGGAGTATCTACCAGGCAACCGTAAATTGCTTGACTACGAGTGAAAGTGTACCTAGGGTTCCACATGACCGATGCTGCTCATGTTTGCTCGTATCGTCATGGTTTGTGACCGAGCGGTACAAACGTTTTAATAACGTCACACCGATGGATTAAAAGCCCAGGCGGGGAAGTTTTGCTCAATTGAGATAAAGCATTCCCGCGGGGCTTTGTTTATTTTCCTGATAATTAATCAAAGGGGATAAGTGATGTTAGAAAAATACTTTCAGTTACGGGCGCGCAATACTGATGTAAGAACCGAAGTTATTGCCGGCATTACAACTTTTATGACTATGGCCTATATTTTGTTTGTAAATCCAAGTGTGCTGGGTGTAGCCGGAATGGACAAAAATGCAGTGTTATTGGCAACGGCAATTGGTGCCGGTACTGTCAGTATTATGATGGGATTGTTTGTTAATTATCCGATTGCTCTGGCACCGGGCATGGGATTAAATGCATTTTATACGTTTACTATTGTAATTGGTATGGGAGTTCCCTGGCAGACGGCGTTGGGAGCGGTATTTATTTCCGGTCTGGTATTTATATTACTGACGGTTACAAATGTCCGGCAGCTGCTGGTTGAGGCGATGCCCGCTTCCTTGAAATATGCTATAACCGTCGGTATTGGCTTGTTTATTACCATTATCGGTTTGAAAATTTCCGGCATTATGTCTATTCGGCTGTCATTAATTCCGCCGACATTAGAAAAAATTGTGGCTGGTAACGGTAATGGAACTCCGCTGTACTTTGAGACGATCATTGAAATGGGAAAGGTGATTAAACCGGATATTTTAGTAGCTTTAGCCGGTTTGTTGCTGATTAGTATATTGATGGTTAGGCAAATAAAAGGCTCGATTTTAATTGGTATCGTTGTAACTGCTTTAATTGGAATAGTTGTCGGGATAATCCAAGTTCCGGCCGGATTTAGTCCGGTTGCTATCCCGGATTTTAGCCGTAATGCCTTTCTGGCGTTGGATATAAAAGGTGCCTTAAATATGGGATTGCTGACAATTATTTTTGCTTTTACCTTTGTCGATTTATTTGATACTATGGGCACTTTAGTTGGAACGGCGACTAAAGCCGGTTTGATGGATAAAAAAGGTAACTTCCCCGGTATCGGCAAAGCAATGCTGGTAGATGCTGTAGGAACTTGTTTTGGGGCTGTGATTGGGACAAGCACTATTACCTCTTACGTGGAAAGTACTGCCGGTATCGGTGCCGGTGGGCGAACCGGCCTCACCGCAGTAGTTACCGGGCTGCTATTTTTCATAGCTTTGTTCTTCTCACCGCTTGTTGGATTAATTCCTGATGCGGCGACATCTCCGGCTTTGATTATTGTTGGCGCGTTGATGATGGAATCGGTGCGGCATATAGATTTCACTGATTTGACCGAATCGATACCGGCGTTTTTAACAATAGCTTTAATGCCGTTTACGTATAGTATTGCCAATGGTATTTCGGCCGGTATTATTATGTATCCATTGTTAAAGTTAATAGCCGGCCGAGGACGTGAAGTTCATTGGGTTATTTATGTTTTAGCGGTATTGGTCCTTGCGCGGTTTGCATTTTTGACTGCTTGACGGCAAGAATCTATTATTTGTTATGTGTATGTTTTTTCGATATTATCGGAAGGGTGGAGTTTTATGAAAGTTGCTATCATTATGGGCAGTGATTCTGATTGGTCGGTAATGTCTCCTGCTTATCAGTTGCTGAAGGATTTTAAGGTTGAAACAGAAGTACTTGTTGCATCAGCACATCGTACTCCGGATAAAGTTCATGAGTTTGCCGTCACGGCTAAGAATCGCGGCGTGGGAGTAGTAATTGCCGCAGCCGGGGGAGCGGCTCATCTACCGGGAGTAGTTGCAGCCTTTACTGATTTGCCGGTAATAGGAGTACCTGTGAACAGTACTTCGTTAGGCGGAATTGACGGTTTGCTAAGTATTGCGCAAATGCCGTCAGGTATTCCTGTCGCAACAATGGCAGTAAATGGTGCTAAAAACGCTGCCTTATTCGCTATTGCGATATTGGCATTAGCAAATGCTGAATTGGCGAACCGGTTAAGTGAATATCGCCAGACGATGAAACAGGAAGTTGAAACTAAGGATAATAAATTGAAATCTATTCTCCGGGAGGAACAGTCATGAGTAAACAACCGATTTATGAAGGAAAGGCCAAACAAATATTTGAAACAGAACACCAAGATGAATTATTGGTATACTTTAAAGACGATGCTACTGCTTTTAATGGTTTGAAGAAGGGTACTATTATTAATAAAGGGGTTTTCAATAACAAAATTTCAACATTCTTCTTCAAATTGCTTGGTGAAAACGGCATTCCCCATCATCTTGTAAAAACAATCAGTGACCGTGAAATGTTGGTAAAAAGACTTACTATTGTACCGGTTGAAGTCGTTGTGCGAAATATTGCCGCCGGCAGTTTAGCTAAGCGTATAGGTTGGGAAGAAGGCAAAAAAATGCCCTCCACGGTTGTTGAATTGTATTATAAGAATGACGATCTTGGCGACCCATTAGTGAATGACTATCATATCAAGGCTATGGGTATCGCTACGGAAGAACAAGTTGCAACGATGGAAAAATATGCGCTGCAAATCAACAATATTTTATCGGATTATTTGGCTGCTAAGAAAATAGAACTGATTGATTTTAAATTGGAGTTTGGTGTTTATAAGGGAGAAATCATTCTCGGCGATGAGATATCACCTGATACTTGCCGGTTCTGGGATAGTGAAACCCACGAAAAATTGGATAAAGATCGCTTCCGCCGTGATTTAGGTAATGTGGAAGATGCCTATAAGGAAGTTTTGTATCGGTTAACAGGAGAATCACTGTAGGTGCCAATTCTTTACATTTGGAAGGAGATAAATCGTGTTGTTTGATATACATGCGGACAAGCTGAAAGAAGAATGCGGTATCTATGGTATATACTCCCGTGGCAATAATGTTGCCTTGTCAACTTATTGGGGACTGTATGCTCTTCAGCACAGAGGACAGGAAAGTGCCGGTATTGCTGTAACGGATGGCCGGGAAATGGTTATCCAGCGGGGAATGGGATTGGTTAATGAAGTTTTTCGTGCGGAATTGCCGTCTTTGCCTGGACATATTGGGATCGGACATGTTCGTTATTCAACGACAGGCTCCAGCTTGTTGATCAACACCCAGCCGCTAATGGTTTCTTATTCTGGCGGTAAATTGAGTCTGGCTCATAACGGCAACTTGACTAATGCTCATAAACTGCGGTCGGAGTTGGAGAAAATGGGCAGTGTGTTTCAAACTTCGATTGATAGTGAAGTTCTTGTCAACTTAATTGCCCGGTCAGCCAAATCAACTATTGAAGACCGGGTTATTGAAACATTAGATAAGGTTGAGGGAGCCTATTGTCTGGTTGTAATGTCCCAAGATAAATTAATAGGTGTTCGCGATCCGCATGGCTTCAGACCCTTATGTTTGGGTAAGTTAAACGGCGGCTGGGTATTGGCCTCAGAATCTTGTGCGCTTGATACGGTGGGAGCGGAATTGATCCGTGATATTGAACCCGGTGAGATGGTAGTAATTGATGATTCTGGTTTGCGTTCAATTAAGTACGCTCCAGACAACCGTCTGGCATTGTGTATTTTTGAATATATATATTTTTCCCGGCCGGACAGTATTATTGACGGTCAGAGTGTGTATCAGGCCAGAGTTCAAATGGGGCGGCAACTAGCCAGAGAAAGCGGGTTTAAGGCCGATTTGGTAATATCGGTACCGGATTCGGGTACGCCGGCGGCCATCGGGTTTAGTTACGAATCCGGCATTCCTTTTGCTGAGGGGCTAATGAAGAATCGCTATATTGGCCGGACTTTTATTCAACCCGAACAAAAAAATCGGGATTTGGGTGTTCGTATCAAGTTAAATGCCGTGCGTTCGGTGGTAAAAGATAAATCAATTATTATGGTCGATGATTCAATTGTACGCGGCACTACCAGCGGTAAGATTGTCAAAATGCTTAAAGAGGCAGGGGCCAAAGCAGTGCACATGTGTGTTAGTTCACCGCCGATCGGCTTTCCATGTTATTATGGTATCGATACATCAGTCCGCAAAGAGTTAATTGCTGCCAGCAAAAACGTTGAACAGATCAGAGAATTTATCGGTGCTGATTCGCTGTATTATTTGTCATTGGAAGGCTTGCATAAATCAATACAGAACGTTAATTACGGTAATATGTGTTACGCTTGTTTTAACTCAGACTATCCTGCCCAAATACCTTGTCAAGGACAATGCGATTCTAACAAATATGTATTTGAGCAAACACATGGAACGTAATGAGAATAATTTGGAGGATTTGTTAATGAGCAGCCAAGAAAAGATAGGAGTAACTTATCGTGATGCCGGTGTTGATATCGATGCCGGCAACCGGGCAGTCGAGCTAATGAAAAACAGCGTGCAATCGACTTATCGACCGGAGGTTATGGGTGATATCGGCGGGTTTGGCGGATTATTTGCGCTTAATAGTGCAAAGTACCGGCAGCCGGTACTGGTATCCGGTACCGACGGGGTTGGGACCAAACTACGATTAGCATTTTTATTAAATAATCACGATACCATTGGGCAGGATGCAGTGGCAATGTGCGTTAACGACATTTTAGTACAGGGCGCCGAGCCGTTATTTTTCCTTGATTATCTGGCGGTAGGAAAGTTAGATGCCGGACAAGTTGCCGCAATTGTAGCCGGTGTTGCCAGAGCCTGTAAAGAATCCGGGTGTGCTTTGATTGGCGGAGAAACTGCCGAAATGTCCGGTTTTTATCCGGTAGGTGAATATGATATTGCGGGATTTGCAGTTGGCGTCGTCGAAAAGTCTAAGATTATTACCGGGGCGGCAATTGCACCCGGTGATGTTCTTATCGGACTGCCGTCAAGCGGTTTGCACTCCAACGGTTTCTCCCTGGTTAGAAAAATATGCTTGGATATTAAACAGGCCGATTTAAAACAGTTTATGGCGGTGCTTGATAAAACTTTAGGGGAAGAACTGCTTGTTCCGACTAAGTTATATCCGCAGGCTTGTTTGCCGTTATTTGATTTATTTGAGATCAAAGGAATGGTTCATATTACGGGCGGCGGTTTTTACGATAACATTCCCCGCGTATTGCCGGATGGCTGTGGGGTTGAAATTGATGTGAACAAATGGCCGCGTCAGCCGATTTTTGATTTATTGCAAGACTGGGGAAATGTAGCTTGGCGGGAAATGTTCCGGACTTTCAATATGGGAATCGGGATGATTTTAGTTGTTCCACCAGAGCAGGCAGCCCAAGTACAACAAAACTTAGCTGATCGCAATGAACCGTCTTACCAAATTGGGCAGGTAACAACCGGCAATCGGGAAGTAGTGCTCAAAGGAGGCGTCTTTGGTGCATGATACCGTGTTGGGCGTTTTGGTATCGGGAAGAGGAAGCAATTTGCAGGCCATTATCGATGCCATTGAGCAGAATAGAATATCCGCTAAGATCGGGGTTGTAATCAGTGATAATCCGGAAGCTGCCGCTTTGCAACGCGTCCAAAAATATAACATTCCAACTGTCTGTATTGAGCGCAAAAAATTCGCTGACAAGCAAGCCTTTGAGCAGGCAATTATCTGCGAATTGCAGCGGTATAACGCGGAATTGATTGTACTTGCCGGCTTCATGCGGATTTTGAGTTCATATTTTATCCATTCGTTTGCGGGGAAAATTATGAATATTCATCCGGCTCTGCTACCGGCATTTCCAGGGCTAAATGCCCAGCAGCAGGCTATAGAATATGGAGCAAAGTTATCGGGCTGTACGGTCCATTTCGTTGATGAAGGGATGGATACCGGACCGATCATTCTTCAGCAAGCTGTTCCGGTATATAGTGAAGATACTGTGGACACTTTAGCACAACGAATTCTAAGACAAGAACATATAATTTATCCTCAGGCAATTCAACTGTATATTGAAGGCAGGTTACATATTAAAGGACGGAAAGTCATAATTTTGCCTGAGTATAAGGGGGATAAATGATGATTAAGAGGGCTTTAATAAGTGTATCAAATAAAACCGGTATTGTAGAGTTTGCCAAAAAGCTTCATGAAGCCGGCGTAGAAATAATATCCACCGGCGGTACCAAAAAGGCTTTGGCTGCCGCTAATATACCGGTTACTTATGTCAGCGATGTTACCGGTTTTCCAGAGATTATGGACGGCCGGGTAAAAACGCTTAATCCTTTTATTCATGGCGGTATCTTAGCTTTACGTGATAATCAGGCTCATCAGCAACAAATGAAAGAGCATAACATCCAGCCAATTGATTTGGTGGTTGTAAATTTGTATCCATTTAAACAGACTATCAGTAAAACCGATGTAACTCTTGCGGAGGCAATTGAAAATATTGATATTGGCGGGCCGGCCATGATTCGGGCGGCGGCCAAAAACTTTTCATTTGTTACAGTGGTAGTAAATCCGGCTAAGTATGACGTCATATTAAAGGAAATCCAAGATAACGGTGAAGTATCGGCTGCTACGCGGATGGAACTCGCTTGTGAAGCTTTTGCGCATACAGCAGAGTATGATGCGTGTATTACAGATTACTTGGCACGCCGGAATGAGGAAAATTTATTTCCCGCCAACCTTCATTTAGTCTATGAAAAAATTCAGGATCTTCGTTATGGTGAAAATCCACATCAACAGGCAGCATTTTATCGAATTAAAGATACTATTGAGGGTGTTGCCGGTGCCCGGCAACTGCATGGTAAGGAATTATCATTTAATAATATAGTTGATACTGAGGCAGCTTATGCGATTGTAGCCGATTTCGAGGTTCCGGCAGCTGCCGTTATAAAGCATACCAACCCTTGCGGAACCGGTACCGGTAAAACCATTAGCGAAGCTTACTGCAAGGCTTATGAGTGTGACCCGGTATCTGCCTTTGGCGGAATTATCGCCTTGAATCGTGAAGTTGATGCCGCTACAGCTGATGAGATCAATAAGATTTTTGTCGAAGTGATTATTGCTCCTTCATTTACGCAACAAGCTGTTGATATTTTATCACAACGCAAGAATGTGCGGTTGCTGGAAGCGCCGCTGTTGGAAAAATCTGCGCATTGTGTTGATATTAAACGCGTATCCGGCGGCATCGTAGTGCAAAATTGTGATACCGAGTTATTTCCGGAAAAGGCGATGAAAGTGGTAACCAAGCGCACGCCGACCGATGATGAATATCAGCAGCTGCTATTTGCCTGGCGGGTTGTAAAACATGTAAAATCTAACGCCATTGTGTTAGCTAAAAATAATCAGACTGTTGGTGTCGGCGCCGGCCAGATGAATCGTGTCGGCGCCGCTGAAATCGCCATCCGTCAGGCCGGAGAGAAGACGGTAAATTCGGTTATGGCTTCCGATGCTTTCTTCCCGTTTCGGGACACCATCGATGCTGCGGCCAAAGCTGGCGTAACCGCGATTATTCAGCCAGGTGGTTCAGTACGTGATGCTGAGTCAATTCAGGCTGCTGATGAGCATGGTATTGCAATGATTTTTACCGGTATGCGCCATTTTAAACATTAAAAAAGGAGAAATCATTATGCAAATACTTGTAATTGGCAGCGGCGGGCGTGAACATGCAATGGTTTGGAAGTTAGCTCAAAGTAAAAAAGTGGATAAAATTTACGCTATTCCCGGGAACCCGGGAATAGCGGCATATGCAGAATGTACGGCAATTGATATTGAAGATCAAGAGGCGCTGTGCAGGTTTGCCCAGCAGAAAAAAATTGACTTAACGGTAGTAGGTCCGGAACTTCCGCTGGTGCAGGGGCTGACTGATAAATTTCGCCGGCATGGCTTGGTGGTGTTTGGCCCAAGCAAGGCAGCGGCACAAATTGAAGGATCAAAATCGTTTGCTAAAGATCTGATGGCTAAGTATCAAATTCCGACCGCCTATTATCAAGTGTGTACATCCAGTGCCGAAGCAAAAGAATATATCCGACGGAAAGGTGCGCCAATAGTAGTTAAGGCTGACGGTCTTGCCGCCGGTAAAGGTGTAATCGTAGCTATGACTGAAGCAGAAGCCTGTAAAGCAGTGGAACAGATTATGGAAGATGCGGTATTTGGCAGTGCCGGCGTGAAAGTGGTTATTGAAGAGTATTTGGAAGGTCCGGAAGCATCTCTGCTGGCGTTTGTGGATGGCAAAAAGGTTGTGCCGATGCTGGCGGCGCAGGACCACAAGCGAGTATATGACCAAGATCAAGGACCTAATACCGGCGGAATGGGTGCTTATGCACCTGCACCGGTAGTTACGGGCGAATTGTATGAACAAATATTACAAACCATTTTACAACCGGTTGTTGATGCTATGGCCCGTGAGGGCTGTGAGTATCGCGGCTGCTTGTATGCCGGCTTAATGATTACCGACCAAGGACCAAAAGTAATTGAGTTTAATGCCCGTTTTGGTGACCCGGAAACCCAAGTAGTCTTACCATTATTAAAAACAGATTTAGTTGATATAATGCTGGCCTGTGCCGGTGGTCAACTAGATGACCTGACAGTAGAATGGGATTCAGGCGCTGCTGTATGCGTAGTAACTGCAGCCGGAGGTTATCCGGTTGGATATAATAAGGGTGAAGAAATTTACGGTATTGAGGCCGCGGAAGCAACCGGCGCTATCGTATTTCATGCCGGTACTGCCAAATTGGGTGGACAGCTTGTAACCAATGGAGGGCGGGTACTGGGCGTAACCGCAGTCGGGGATACTATTGCCTCAGCTCAGCAGGCTGCTTATAAAGCAGTACATGAAATAAATTTTACCGGTATGCATTATCGTAAAGATATTGCCTGGCGGGCATTATAACCAATGAAGAGCTCCCGGCACAAGCTGATTTGCTTGTGCCGGGAGCTTAAAATTACATATACAGGATTTTTAGGTGCTATTTGACTAAATCTATACCTAGTTGAATAGCTTTTTCATTAAGCGCTTCAGTACCTTTAGGTACTTTGGCCAATACGGCTTTGGTCAGAGATTCAACCGATACTACACCGGTGATTTTAACAATTGCCCCCAAAGCTACAATGTTGGAGAACAATGTCTTGCCCAGTTCTATGGGTAATCGGCAACTGATAGATGGTTCCTTTAAAATCAGGAAGTTCGGCGACGAATAAGCTGTCGGTAATCAAAATGCCGCCGGACGACAGGTCTTTAGTGTATTTGTTGCAGGCTTCCTGGCTCATGGCCAACACAGCATCCGGCTCGGTAACTTTGGGGTAATGAATTACCTGGTCGGAAATCAACACTTCCGATTTACTGGAGCCGCCCCGGGCTTCCGGACCATAGGATTGGGACTGGATAGCCAATTTGCCATCCAACAGCGCTGCTTCGGCTAAGATGATACCGGCTAAGATCAGACCTTGGCCACCGGTACCTGATAAACGTAATTGTTGCATTGTTACCTCGCTCCTTTCGCTTGAGCAGCGGCAATCAGCTTATCATATTCTTTGGTATATTCCGGCGCTTGGCTCTGATAGAGTACACCAATCGGGAATTTTTCCTGCTGTTGCTCAGCTGAGAGTTTGTCAAACGCCGCCAGCATTACACCATGGTCCCGCTGCCATTTCATCATGTCGGCTGGGCTGCCCATTTTGTTTTGCCGCCCAAAAGATATTGGGCAGGCGGTTACGGCTTCAATTAGGCTGAATCCTTCGTGCCGGATACCCTGAGCGATTATATCTACCAGCAGCTGAGTATGAAAGGATGTCGAGCGCCCGACAAAGGTGGCCCCGGCCGCTTTGGCCAGTTCGCTGATGTCAAAGTTGCGTTCGATGGTGCCGTAAGGAGCGGTGGTCGCTTTATGATTGGCAGGCGTAAGCGGCGAATATTGTCCGCCGGTCATGCCGTAGATACTGTTGTTATAGAGGACAACCGTTAAATCAATGTTTCTTCTGGCGGCATGAATAAAGTGGTTGCCGCCGATAGCCGTGGCATCGCCGTCGCCGGTAACGACAATAACTTTCAGCCGCGGTTCGGATAGTTTTATGCCGGTGGCAACCGGCAGGGCCCGGCCATGTGCCGAATGTACGGTGTTAAAGTCCAGATAGCCGGAAGCGCGGGATGAACAGCCGATTCCGGATACAACTACTGTTTCATCTTGATTTAAGCCAACTTTATCAATCGCTTTAATGATGGCGCCGGTGACAACTCCGTTGCCACAGCCGGGACACCACATATGCGGTAACCGTCCGGGACGTACATATTTTTCAATCAATTGTTCCATTTCCATTAGTAATCTCCTCCTTTCAAGCGAAAGTTTATTTTACTTTCATAATTGTCGCCAGCAATTCCTGGGGAGTTATTGCTTCGTTATTGTATTTGGCATGCAAGGTAACCGGAATTTTGCCCTTTACGGCTTTTTCCACTTCCCCGACCAGTTGGCCGTAGTTCATTTCAGCTACAATGATCTGACGGGCTTTATCAGCCAGCTCTTTAACTTGCTTTTGGGCAAACGGCCAGATGGTAATCGGCCGGAATAAGCCGGCTTTTATGCCTTGCTCACGGGCCATATCGACAGCGGCATAGGCGGTACGGGCGGTTCCGCCGTAAGCTATGACGACTGTTTCGGCATCATCGGTGCGGTAATTTTCGTATAGTGAAATATCGGCCAGGTTGTTATATATTTTGTCATGCAGTCGATTGGTCAGCGTAACGGTGGCATCAGGCGTACCTTTAGGGAAGCCTGTTTCATCATGCACCAAGCCGGTTACATGGTAGCGGTAGCCGCTGCCGAAGGCCGCCATCGGCGGTACTAGGTCCTCGTCCGCGCGGTAGGCTTTATAGTCCTGCGCCGCTGCGACCGGTGCCTTGCGAACCGGTTTGGCAATATTGTCATAGCTGTCAGGCAGCTCGATTTTTTCCCGCATATGGCCGACGATTTCGTCCATCAGCATAATTACCGGTGTACGGTATTTTTCCGACAGTTCATAAGCTTTGA